>NZ_JBAIZU010000025.1:0-212 GCF_036765115.1 Bacillus sp. 0909A | reverse complement strand
ATAGGTGACCCGACGATGATGTCTTCCTGTCCGCTTAAGCGCGACAATAACGCTGTGTAAGCTGCCAGGAGCACCATGTACAGGGTGCTTCCGTTCTCGCGTGCGAGCTTGTGAAGCCCGGCTGTGAGTTCTTGATCAAGCGTAAATGAAACTTGATCACCCGCGAAGCTTCGCACCGGCGGCCGGGCGTAATCAGCCGGCAGGTCCAGTAC
>NZ_JBAIZU010000024.1:0-255 GCF_036765115.1 Bacillus sp. 0909A | reverse complement strand
ACTCAGGATCGTCCGGTTGCCGTCAAGAAGAATGACCTCGCCCGTATAGCTGTCCGGCACTGAAATGCCTTCCTGTTTCAAGAGAAGCTTCGCACCGCTGTCCTGTAGGATATATTCAATCCGCTGATCCGGATAGTCAGGGTCAATCGGCACAAATGCCGCTCCCGCCTTCAGGACACCAAGCACCGCGGCGGACATTTCAAGCGACGGCTTCGTCAGAATGCCGACGCGCTCATCCGCGCTGATGCCGCAGTC
>NZ_JBAIZU010000023.1:0-265 GCF_036765115.1 Bacillus sp. 0909A | reverse complement strand
ATGGCGCGCCCGAGAGGAGTCGAACCCCTAACCTTTTGATCCGTAGTCAAACGCTCTATCCAATTGAGCTACGGGCGCAAATGATAATGCCGAGGGCCGGACTTGAACCGGCACGGTAGTCACCTACCGCAGGATTTTAAGTCCTGTGTGTCTGCCAATTCCACCACCCCGGCGTGGATGGTATAGTTGGAGCGGAAGACGGGATTCGAACCCGCGACCCCCACCTTGGCAAGGTGGTGTTCTACCACTGAACTACTTCCGCAGA
>NZ_JBAIZU010000022.1:0-280 GCF_036765115.1 Bacillus sp. 0909A | reverse complement strand
AGTCAAGAGCACGCGGAGTGACGTGTTCTCAAGCTCCATGAACTGTTCCGCCAGCTGCGTTGGCAGGAAGGTGATCGTCACGCCGTTTGTTTCGAAATAGTCATTCAGGCGGGTGATATCAAGGCGAATCGCTTCATCAATGACGTGAAGCTCAGCGCCGATCGTCCAGGTCGGGAACATCTCCCAAATGGAAGCGTCGAACCCGAAGCCCGCGTACTTCGCACTGCGGTCCTCCGCTGTCATGCCGAATGCGTCATGATGCCAGAAGCACAGGTTGACA
>NZ_JBAIZU010000021.1:0-280 GCF_036765115.1 Bacillus sp. 0909A | reverse complement strand
GGTCAAGAGCACGCGGAGTGACGTGTTCTCTAGCTCCATGAACTGTTCCGCCAGCTGCGTTGGCAGGAAGGTGATCGTCACGCCGTTTGTTTCAAAATAGTCATTCAGGCGGGTGATATCAAGGCGGATCGCTTCATCAATGACGTGAAGCTCAGCGCCGATCGTCCAGGTCGGGAACATCTCCCAAATGGAAGCATCGAACCCGAAGCCCGCGTACTTCGCACTGCGGTCCTCCTCCGTCATGCCGAACGCGTCATGATGCCAGAAGCACAGGTTGACT
>NZ_JBAIZU010000020.1:0-459 GCF_036765115.1 Bacillus sp. 0909A | reverse complement strand
GATTTATTATTTCTACCATGTTTGTTTATGAAGCTTATATTATTCCGCAGTAGCTCAGTGGTAGAGCTATCGGCTGTTAACCGATCGGTCGTAGGTTCGAATCCTACCTGCGGAGCCATTGCTTCCATAGCTCAGCAGGTAGAGCACTTCCATGGTAAGGAAGAGGTCAGCGGTTCGAGCCCGCTTGGAAGCTTTATTAAGTGCTTTATTACCAAGGTTTCTCAAAAAGGAGAAAGCTTTTTTTATTGCGAAATGCGGAAGTAGTTCAGTGGTAGAACACCACCTTGCCAAGGTGGGGGTCGCGGGTTCGAATCCCGTCTTCCGCTCCATTTTATCCCAACGGGATATTGTAACATTAATTGCGCCCGTAGCTCAATTGGATAGAGCGTTTGACTACGGATCAAAAGGTTAGGGGTTCGACTCCTCTCGGGCGCGCCATTATTTAATAGAAATAGATAG
>NZ_JBAIZU010000019.1:0-931 GCF_036765115.1 Bacillus sp. 0909A | reverse complement strand
CAGCGTTAGCTCCGACGCTGCACGGGCTGTTTGAACGTCAGGCGGCTTTGACGCCGGATCGGACGGCTTTGCGCTTTTCTGGCGGCTCGCTGACTTACGCGCAGCTTGACATGTACGCCAACAGGCTGGCAGCGCGCCTTACGGCGCACGGTGTCACGAAGGAAAGCATTGTCGGTGTTCTCAGCGAACGTTCGCCGGACATGCTGACAGCCGTTCTCGCCGTATTAAAGGCAGGCGGAGCTTATGTGCCTCTTGATCCTGCATATCCAGAGGAGCGGCTGAGCTATATGCTGAAAGACAGCGGAGCAGCATTGTTGCTGACGCAGCCCGAATTAAAGGCACCTGATTTTTCCGGAAAGATACTTGATGTGGATATGACGGCTCTTGCGAATGAAGAATCCGAATGTCACTCTCTTCATCAAGCGGACAGCGATTCTCTCGCCTATGTGATCTATACGTCGGGCTCCACTGGACGGCCGAAAGGGGTCGCCGTTGAGCACCGCCAGGCGGTTTCCTTTCTGACCGGCATGCAGATGCAGTTTCCTTTAGAGGAAGACGACATCATTATGATGAAAACGTCTTTTTCCTTTGATGCCTCTGTCTGGCAGCTGTTTTGGTGGACGCTTTCAGGTGCTTCGGCCTATCTGCTTCCGTCCGGCTGGGAGAAAGACCCGGTATTGATGGTAAAAGCCATTCGAGAGGAAGGCGTTACAACGGCCCATTTTATTCCGGCCATGCTGAACAGCTTTTTGGACCAAGCGGAAATCGAAGCACCGAGAAGCCTGAAGCGTGTATTCGCCGGAGGTGAACCGCTGGCCCCTCATACGGCAGCCCGTTTCGCTTCTTCGCTGCCCGAGACATCGCTGGTTCACGGCTACGGGCCGACAGAAGCAACTGTTGATGCGGCATTTTACACGTGTGATCCTGAGCT
>NZ_JBAIZU010000018.1:0-1301 GCF_036765115.1 Bacillus sp. 0909A | reverse complement strand
GGGCAGCTCGCCTTCGAGCTGCTTCAGCCAGTACGCCTCCTGCGTCTTGTACGTGTCTCCTTTTTTAAAGGCCTCCTGCCATACGGCATAGTCTTTATATTGAATGTGAAGCGGCGGAAGCTCCTGATTGGCGTACAGCTTTCCGAATTCCCGAATGAGCGTATTCACTGAAACACCATCAGAAATAATGTGATGCATATCAACCAGTAATAGATGCCGTCCGTCTGATATCTTGACGATCCCCGCCCGAAACAGCGGAGCTTGGCTGAGATCAAACGGCTGGATAAACGCTGCCGCGGCTTCCTGTTCCGTTTGTCCGCCGAGCACAGAGGTGTGGAATGTAAACGGCACTTCTTCATGGATGCGCTGAACCGGCTCGCCGTCTGTGTCCGTTGTAAAGGACGTGCGCAGTGACTCGTGGCGTTTGATCAGTGCTTTAAATATCGCGTCTAATCTTTCCACATCCAAGTTTCCTTCAAGCTCCAAGGCCGCAGGCATATTGTAGCCTGTGCCTCCATTCTCCAGCTGCTGGAGCACATACATCCGCTTTTGGGCGGAGGAAACCGGATAGGACTCGCGTTTTTCTGCCGGCTTAATGGCTTCATACGGACTTTCCGTTCCTTCGCTGATGACAGAAGCCAAACCTTCTACCGTCGGATGGGCAAATACCTCCTTCAGCGGCACCTGGACGCCGAATTCCTTGGCGATCCGGGAGACAAGCGCGGTGGCTTTTAAGGAATGGCCGCCCCGGTCAAAAAAGTTGTCGTGAATGCCGACAGGGCCACTTTTTAGCACTTCCTCCCACAGCTGGGAAAGCTTCATCTCTGTCAGATTTCTCGGTGCCGAGTAGGTTTCCCGATCTGCCGCTCCGTCAGGAGCAGGCAGCGCTTTTCGGTCGAGCTTCCCGCTCGGGGTAACCGGCCATTGTTCCATCTCAATGATATGAGCAGGGATCATGTAGCCCGGCAGCAATGTCTCAAGTTGCTTGCGCACTTCATTTCTTCCGAGTCCTTCCGTATACGCACATAATTCCGCCTCGCCGCTTTCTGTACGAACAGTCACAGCCGCTTCCCGCACGCCTTCTATGCTTCTGAGCGCCGCTTCGATTTCTCCGGGCTCAATACGATAGCCGCGGATTTTCACCTGGTCATCCAGACGGCCGAGGAATTCCACTTGTCCGTCTGGCAGCCAGCGCGCCAAATCACCCGTTTTGTACATGCGTTCATCCGGATAAAATGGATCATCTAGAAAACGTTCTTCTGTTAATTCCGGGCGATTCAAGTAGCCTCTGGCGACGCCGG
>NZ_JBAIZU010000017.1:0-1423 GCF_036765115.1 Bacillus sp. 0909A | reverse complement strand
TGACAGGGATCGCTTGCGCCTTCCGATCGGAAAACCTGTGCCTGGCGCGCGTCTGTATGTGTTAGATCCGCATGTAGCCGTACAGCCTGTCGGCGTAGCGGGAGAATTGTATATCGCCGGAGCCGGTGTCGCCAGAGGCTACTTGAATCGCCCGGAATTAACAGAAGAACGTTTTCTTGATGATCCATTTTATCCGGGTGAACGCATGTACAAAACGGGTGATTTGGCGCGCTGGCTGCCTGACGGACAGGTTGAATTCCTCGGCCGTCTGGATGACCAGGTGAAAATCCGCGGCTACCGGATTGAGCCGGGAGAAATCGAAGCGGCGCTCAGAAGCATAGAAGGCGTGCGGGAAGCGGCTGTGACTGTTCGTACAGAAAGCGGCGAGACGGAATTATGTGCGTATGCAGAAGGGCTCGGAAGAAACGAAGTGCGCAAGCAGCTTGAGACATTGCTTCCAGGCTACATGATTCCTGCTCATATCATTGAGATGGAACAATGGCCGGTTACCCCGAGCGGGAAGCTCGACCGAAAAGCGCTGCCTGCTCCTGACGGAGCGGCAGATCGGGAAACCTACACAGCGCCGAGAAACCTGACAGAGATGAAGCTTTCCCAGCTGTGGGAGGAAGTGCTGAAAAGCGGACCTGTCGGCATTCACGACAACTTTTTTGACCGGGGCGGCCATTCCTTAAAAGCCACCGCGCTTGTCTCCCGGATCGCCAAGGAATTCGGCGTCCAGATGCCGCTGAAGGAGGTATTTGCCCATCCGACGGTAGAAGGTTTGGCTTCTGTCATCAGCGAAGGAACGGAAAGTCCGTATGAAGCCATTAAGCCGGCTGAAAAACGCGAGGCCTACCCGGTTTCCTCCGCCCAAAAGCGGATGTATGTGCTCCAGCAGCTGGAGGATGAAGGCACAGCCTATAATATGCCGGCAGTCTTGGAGCTGGAAGGAAAGCTGGATCTTACAAGAATGAATGCCGTATTCAAAAAACTGATCGAACGCCACGAGTCACTGCGGACGTCCTTTACAACGGACACAGACGGCGAGCCGGTTCAGCGCATCCATGACGAAGTGCCGTTTACATTCCACACCTCTGTGCTCGGCGAACAAACTGAACAGGAAGCCGCGGCAGCGTTTATCCAGCCGTTTGATCTCAGCCAAGCTCCGCTGTTCCGAGCGGGGATCGTTAAGGTATCCGACGAGCGGCATCTATTACTGGTTGATATGCATCACATTATTTCTGATGGTGTTTCAGTGAATACGCTCATTGGGGAATTCGGAAAGCTGTACGCCAATCAGAAGCTTCCGCCGCTTCACATTCAATATAAAGACTATGCCGTATGGCAGGAGGCCTTTAAAAAAGGAGACACGTACAAGACGCAGGAAGCGTACTGGCTGAAGCAGCTCGAAGGCGAGCTGCCT
>NZ_JBAIZU010000015.1:0-3060 GCF_036765115.1 Bacillus sp. 0909A | reverse complement strand
AACGTGTTCTTTGAAAACTAGATAACAGTAGACATCACATTCAATTAGTAAGACAAGATATCACATAGTGATTCTTTTTAACGGTTAAGTTAGAAAGGGCGCACGGTGGATGCCTTGGCACTAGGAGCCGATGAAGGACGGGACGAACACCGATATGCTTCGGGGAGCTGTAAGCAAGCTTTGATCCGGAGATTTCCGAATGGGGAAACCCACCACTCGTAATGGAGTGGTATCCATATCTGAATTCATAGGATATGAGAAGGCAGACCCGGGGAACTGAAACATCTAAGTACCCGGAGGAAGAGAAAGCAAATGCGATTCCCTGAGTAGCGGCGAGCGAAACGGGATTAGCCCAAACCAAGAGGCTTGCCTCTTGGGGTTGTAGGACACTCTATACGGAGTTACAAAGGAACGAGGTAGATGAAGAGGTCTGGAAAGGCCCGCCATAGAAGGTAACAGCCCTGTAGTCAAAACTTCGTTCTCTCCAGAGTGGATCCTGAGTACGGCGGAACACGTGAAATTCCGTCGGAATCCGGGAGGACCATCTCCCAAGGCTAAATACTCCCTAGTGACCGATAGTGAACCAGTACCGTGAGGGAAAGGTGAAAAGCACCCCGGAAGGGGAGTGAAAGAGATCCTGAAACCGTGTGCCTACAAGTAGTCAGAGCCCGTTAACGGGTGATGGCGTGCCTTTTGTAGAATGAACCGGCGAGTTACGATCCCGTGCAAGGTTAAGCAGAAGATGCGGAGCCGCAGCGAAAGCGAGTCTGAATAGGGCGCATGAGTACGTGGTCGTAGACCCGAAACCAGGTGATCTACCCATGTCCAGGGTGAAGTTCAGGTAACACTGAATGGAGGCCCGAACCCACGCACGTTGAAAAGTGCGGGGATGAGGTGTGGGTAGGGGTGAAATGCCAATCGAACCTGGAGATAGCTGGTTCTCTCCGAAATAGCTTTAGGGCTAGCCTCAAGGTAAGAGTCTTGGAGGTAGAGCACTGATTGGACTAGGGGCCCCTACCGGGTTACCGAATTCAGTCAAACTCCGAATGCCAATGACTTATCCTTGGGAGTCAGACTGCGAGTGATAAGATCCGTAGTCGAAAGGGAAACAGCCCAGACCGCCAGCTAAGGTCCCAAAGTATACGTTAAGTGGAAAAGGATGTGGAGTTGCTTAGACAACCAGGATGTTGGCTTAGAAGCAGCCACCATTTAAAGAGTGCGTAATAGCTCACTGGTCGAGTGACTCTGCGCCGAAAATGTACCGGGGCTAAACGTATCACCGAAGCTGCGGACTGTTCTTCGAACAGTGGTAGGAGAGCGTTCTAAGGGCTGTGAAGCCAGACCGGAAGGACTGGTGGAGCGCTTAGAAGTGAGAATGCCGGTATGAGTAGCGAAAGAGGGGTGAGAATCCCCTCCACCGAATGCCTAAGGTTTCCTGAGGAAGGCTCGTCCGCTCAGGGTTAGTCGGGACCTAAGCCGAGGCCGAAAGGCGTAGGCGATGGACAACAGGTTGATATTCCTGTACCACCTCCTCACCATTTGAGCAATGGGGGGACGCAGGAGGATAGGGTAAGCGCGGTATTGGATATCCGCGTCCAAGCAGTTAGGCTGGGAAATAGGCAAATCCGTTTCCCATAAGGCTGAGCTGTGATGGCGAGCGAAATTTAGTAGCGAAGTTCCTGATTCCACACTGCCAAGAAAAGCCTCTAGCGAGGTGAGAGGTGCCCGTACCGCAAACCGACACAGGTAGGCGAGGAGAGAATCCTAAGGTGATCGAGAGAACTCTCGTTAAGGAACTCGGCAAAATGACCCCGTAACTTCGGGAGAAGGGGTGCTCTGTTAGGGTGCAAGCCCGAGAGAGCCGCAGTGAATAGGCCCAGGCGACTGTTTAGCAAAAACACAGGTCTCTGCGAAGCCGTAAGGCGAAGTATAGGGGCTGACGCCTGCCCGGTGCTGGAAGGTTAAGAGGAGCGCTTAGCGTAAGCGAAGGTGCGAATTGAAGCCCCAGTAAACGGCGGCCGTAACTATAACGGTCCTAAGGTAGCGAAATTCCTTGTCGGGTAAGTTCCGACCCGCACGAAAGGCGCAACGATCTGGGCACTGTCTCAACGAGAGACTCGGTGAAATTATAGTACCTGTGAAGATGCAGGTTACCCGCGACAGGACGGAAAGACCCCGTGGAGCTTTACTGCAGCCTGATATTGAATGTTGGTACAGCTTGTACAGGATAGGTAGGAGCCTTGGAAACCGGAGCGCCAGCTTCGGTGGAGGCATCGGTGGGATACTACCCTGGCTGTATTGACCTTCTAACCCGCCGCCCTTATCGGGCGGGGAGACAGTGTCAGGTGGGCAGTTTGACTGGGGCGGTCGCCTCCTAAAAGGTAACGGAGGCGCCCAAAGGTTCCCTCAGAATGGTTGGAAATCATTCGCAGAGTGTAAAGGCACAAGGGAGCTTGACTGCGAGACCTACAAGTCGAGCAGGGACGAAAGTCGGGCTTAGTGATCCGGTGGTTCCGCATGGAAGGGCCATCGCTCAACGGATAAAAGCTACCCCGGGGATAACAGGCTTATCTCCCCCAAGAGTCCACATCGACGGGGAGGTTTGGCACCTCGATGTCGGCTCATCGCATCCTGGGGCTGTAGTCGGTCCCAAGGGTTGGGCTGTTCGCCCATTAAAGCGGTACGCGAGCTGGGTTCAGAACGTCGTGAGACAGTTCGGTCCCTATCCGTCGCGGGCGCAGGAAATTTGAGAGGAGCTGTCCTTAGTACGAGAGGACCGGGATGGACGCACCGCTGGTGTACCAGTTGTTCTGCCAAGGGCATCGCTGGGTAGCTATGTGCGGACGGGATAAGTGCTGAAAGCATCTAAGCATGAAGCCCCCCTCAAGATGAGATTTCCCATTCCGCAAGGAAGTAAGATCCCTGAAAGATGATCAGGTTGATAGGTCTGAGGTGGAAGTGTGGCGACACATGGAGCTGACAGATACTAATCGATCGAGGACTTAACCTAATTTCTAATGATGTCACACCTGTTATCTAGTTTTGAGAGAACACTCTCAA
>NZ_JBAIZU010000014.1:0-6469 GCF_036765115.1 Bacillus sp. 0909A | reverse complement strand
CGTTGTTTTGAAAAGCATTACTTTTTTAAATACAAAAAAGAGCCTATCAAATTTGATAGGCTCTCTCTGCAAGTTTTAATGTTCGAGGTAGCCCTTCCTGCCACCTTAAACAAACATCTTAGAGCAAAAAAGGATTTACTATGGTTAAATTTTGTTCTTTCTTCTTTTCAAGAACCATCTAACAATTAAATAAATGATACCTAACCAAACCATAATCGGAATAATGATACCTAAAGTCGCCATAGTAAATTCCTCCTATTTTTCTTTTATTTTACAATAAATCCTATAATTTTCCTATTTTTTCAAGTATACTACGAATGTATCAAACTTCAAATAGGAAAGAGGTAGGAATGAGTGAAAAAACGATCCTTATTAATGCCTAGTCTCGCCGCTTTGTTATTGATCCCTGTTGCACCAGCATCAGCGTCAGAAACACCACAAGTCCACACCCCATCAAATGCTATGCAAGCCAAACTTGCTATGTCTCAAGCAATGGACACAGAACTCGAAGTGAAAAAACTAAAAGAATTAGGACAAGATCCAGAAAAACTCCAATTCAAAGATGGACAATCTCTCGAAGTTAAATTTGATGACGGCAGCCGAATTGTCTACTCCCTAGAAATAACTCCTACATCAAAAGAAAATCTTCCTAAGAACCTTACCAAAAGTGACGCTGACATCCAAGCCACATACAAAACATACACTTTAAGAAAACAATACTTCTATGTCACAGCAAATGCCAACATTTCTGTCAAAGCAGATATTAAACATGAAGGAAGAAGCTTAACTGTAAGAAGAGCTTACCATGGTTTCCAAGGTACATTCGCTAAAAACGATAAACAGTCCAGCCGTATCATTCGAAAGAATGCTACAAGCCCTAAAATGGGGATCACAGAAACAAGTGGACAGTTTACGTTGTATGCTTTCGGGAACATAGCTGACTACTATACAAGGAGCTATGTACTGAGAATGGATATTGATACTGCTGGGTTCGCCGTACTAAGAGTAATGCAATAAAGTTAATCAATCCACACAAAGCCTCCTTTTAAATTTATAACCAAAAGAACCCATCTATGACGATGGGTTCTTTATTTAATAATTTTTAATGTTCTTGGTGACCCCGCTTCCCAAGTTACATATTCCTTTCTTTTCAGAGCATCTAACAGCCCTTTCACTGTACTTGGTGAGGTTAACCCTTACATATTCATCAATTCTCTATATGTAGGAGCAAACCCCATTTCGATAATGTATTTTTCGATAACCTTGAAGCGTTTCATATTGTCTCTCTGTAATATTACGCATAATTCTTGACCCCTCTTTTATATGCTGCAAGAGAAACAGCCAGGATATTTTCGATTGTAAACGTCTTTGTTTGACGGCTGGTGAAACAATAAGCGCGTATGTAACTCTGATTAATCTGCCGAACAATAATCAATAATTGATCTCTTCGTGATAAGACCGTCATTTCTCATATAAATCATATCTAATGTTGTTTTCTCAGTTAACGAACGTTTTAAAATCGAATCCATGCTTTCCTCCTCCTTCTTTACCATTATTTTATACGAACATTAGTTCTATCTCAAGTTGAAAAACGAATGTTTGTTCCGGTATTATTTACTCAAGGAGGAAATTGAATTGAATGATTTTGAACAAAAAGTGTATCGGATTATTTTTAATATGACCCGCTTGAAAAAAATCCCTCGTTGGATCAATTGATGAGAAAGACTGGAAAAGATGAACGAGCTATACGGGAAGCCGTTAAGAATCTTATGAGGCAGCGTTTGTTAAAATGGGATAAAAAAAAGAATAAATGGATTGTGTAAAAACCCCACCTTAAAAAGATGGGGTTTAACAGGATAATATTACTTAGATATTAATAGCTTTTTCGGCTACATAGAAAGTTCCAGAATCATTCATAGCATCATATACCTTTTCCACATTTAATAAACCTGCAAAAAGAATACCGATTAAAGCGGAGCTGATTAAAAATTTTTTCATTATATAGCCTCCGTAACCTTAAGTATTTGTGTTTGTGCATGTATAGTTCTCTTTAAGAAGCTTCTTCCCTCTGCATAGTTTCTTTGCTCATAATGAAAGTCACCCAATTTTTCTGTTAATTCTGCAAAATCAGACCACAGGCGTTTCTTTTCCAGATAGTCTAAGCTTCGATTTACTTCTGTTTCATTATATTCTTCATATATTGAATTAATGATCTTTAATTTCGCCATGTATTCTTCTTCATTAGAATCTTCAGCCCGTTTTAAAGCTGTTTCATAAAAGAAACGTGCTTCCTTAGGTTTGTTGCTTTGGTAAAGTACATTTGCCATCATATATAATGATCTTACTCCATACACTGTATCAAGATGTTCTTTCATGTCTATTGCTTTTTTGAAATGCTCTTCAGCTGCTCTTAGGTTTTGGGTCCTTAAATAAACTAAGCCTAAATTATGAAAGATCACTCCAATGATCCTTTTTGCCTTTTTCTCACTCATTCCCTCAGCAACACTTAAAGCTTCTCGGTAATATGATTCCGCCTCTGTCAGCCGGTACATATCGTACATATTAGCTCCAAACATCATATTGCATCCGATCACTTTCACCTTATACAATTGATTTTTTTCAAACAAATGCTTAGCTTTTTTTAAATGATTCAGGGAAACAAAATGCTGATCAATTTGATAGTAGGCATCTGCTATTTTATAATGAAATTCAGCTTGTTCCATTTTATCTGAAACTGCAGTCAATTCTTCCTCAGCTTTACGATAATAACTTATCGCTTCCACGTATTCTTTATGATCAAATTCATACATCCCTCGGAAAAATAATGAGTAATATTTTAAAAGGCCTGTAAGTCTTTTTTGCGGTTTTTCTATTTTTTCAAGTAGTTCATCGACTGTGGGACGATCCCGATATCTGTCTTCTGGCTCCAATGAATCTAACATCAATTGATGACGGAAACACATCAATGAATAATAAACAAGTAAATCCTGATCCTCTTCCATTTCCTCTATTTCTTGCTCCACTTCCGCCTTTAAGATTTCTGCATCAGGAACACTGAATTGACGAATCATTTTATACCATTCATTGATCTTGACTCCCACTCGGGATGACGGTAAAACTTGGTCCATACATACCCCTCCCTCTTATGTCTATTTTTGTAATATTGTAACATTTCCAAAAAGTGTTTATGCCGCAAAAAAACCGCAAACATTTTCTTCGGTTAGTTTCGTTGCAGTTCATTTTCCCAATAAAAGGTTTTTTGTATTTCTCGATATCTTTATATGGTGAAATTTGGTTAATCAGTGAAACACAAAGCTTGATAAGAAAGGATATGATCATGAAGGTATTTGAAGCTAAATCACTGCTTTCTGAAGCAGATAGACGCGCAAAAGAGTACAAGGAACTCAGATCACAAATGGTTAAGCTCAGAAAAGCATTTAAAGACGTAGCTGATTTAGATGACAGCGAGTTTTCAGGTAAAGGTGCAAACAATATCAAAGCATTTTATCATGATCATGTCGGTGTTACAGATCAATGGATTGATCTTATCGATATGAAATTTGCTTTCCTTACAAGTGTCTCTGGAGTTATAGAGGAAGCCAGCTTGTCAGATGCATACGTCGAGGAGTCTTTTTTAGAGCATGAACTCGCAAATGCTTATAAAAAATCAAAGGCTATTATGTCTGAACAGAAGAAAGCAATGAAAAACATTCTGAATGATATTGACGATATCCTACCACTTGATTTGTTTTCAACAGAAAACTTTAAAGTTGAACTTGCCAGTGCAGATAAGAAACGTGAAAAAACAATTGATAAAATTGGACAAGTTGATGATGATTTAACAACTGAATATGCATTAACAGAGCCTAACGAACAATTCATTCAACAAGATTTTAAAAAACTTCAAGAATCAACAGGAAAAGGGGAAAATGCTACACCTATTCACTATAATGCCAAAGCGTATAGAGAAAGCGACATACATAAGAAAAAAGGCGATATTGAAAAACGTACAGAAGCTTATTTGACGATTAAGAAGAAGGAAGAAAAAGAACGAGAAATTGAAAAACTGAAAGAAAGACTAAAAAACTACGATTATGCGGATGCCGATGAATTTTACTCAATGGCAAAAAACATTGGTTTTGAAAATCTTACTAAAGATCAACAGAGGTATTTCACACAAATTGAAAACACATGTGAGTTGATGGCTGGAGCCAAAGGTACTGTTACAGCTCTTTATGATATGACAGCTGAAACATTAGACTATATGGCACATAATCATCCTGTCGACATGCTTATTAATTCTGCAGTTGCAGTTTATCACTATGATTCCACATTTAATTCAATTAAAGATGCAATTATAAACTCCTATGTAAGAGACGTAAAGAACAGTGACACAGAATCAAAGGCTCATTGTTTACATATGCAGCAGTAAACATCTTTGGCTTAAAAGGTGCTGGTTCAGTTGCTAAAATAGGAGTGAAAACAGCTGGAAAAGCTGCAGTCAAAAAAGTGTCTAAAAAACTAGACGAAACTCCTGATCCACTAACAGCAATTAAACCGTTTGTCATACGAGAAGATGTAGTTGTAGCAGGTGGCATGCCTTATAATGTCATCAACGATGTTAGCGCAAAAGACAGGCTGCTCCAGCTTGCTAAAAAATTAGATGAGAGTAGAAAGCCGTTTACTGGGCAAAAGATAAATCCACCTTGGTTAAATAAAGAAAAGTATGAAGCATATGAAATAAAGGGAACTGTAAAGGCGAAAGGGAAAATTAAAGATGTAAGTCGTAGAGTATATACGATGAAAGATATCGACCTTAATCAAAAAAATCGTAAAGGTCTTACGAATCTTCAACTTTTTCCGAGATAGGTATTGGAAGTGGAGAGCAAAACAATATGAAAAATAAAAGGAATGAGAGATATCAATGGACTTATATGAAAAAACTATAGAATTTATAACTGATAATAAAGCAGACAGTTATTTTACTGGAGGAATAGGTGAAGAAGAGATTATTAATATAGAGAAGCAGCTCCAATTACAACTTCCTGATAGTTATAAATGGTTTCTGAAAAACTTTGGCTCTGGTGGCTTATACGGAATTGATACTTTGGGGTTTGACTATAGTGGAGCTTCTGTAGTTGAAACCACAGAAGAATATCGTAATCACTTTAATTTATCTGAGGGACTTGTTGTAATAGAAGATATAGATTTCTTTGCATATGCCTTAGATACTAACAAAATGAACAGTAATAATGAATGTCCTGTTTTTATTTGGGATAGAGTGCTTGGATACCAGGACAAGCTAGCCGATAGCTTTATTGAATTTTTCTATAAAAGATTGCTTGAAAAAATGAAAACTGGGAAGAAGATGAAGACTGGGACGATTAAGTCAAATTAATTACAATTTAGAGCCCCTCATTTTACAAGTATAGAGGATGTAGAAGATAGCGAAATTGAAAATCTTGAAGAACAATTCTCAAATGAAAAAAACAGAAAAAAATTCAGGATGATTTAGATAAACTACTTACCCGGAAAAAGAAATGGCAATATGCTTGGGCTAATGAATTGTTAAATGATGAAGAATTCAAAGATAGAATGAACGGGGAAAATAAGAAGGAAAAACAACTAAAAGAGGAATTGAAGGCCCTTGAAGAAATAACGCCGAGCGTTCAGTGATTTAATAGAGTCATGGAGCAATTTGACAGACAAAGAAAAAAAGCAGCTTTTGCAAAATACAGTGTCTAGTATAGTGGTCGAGAAAGTTAATGAAGGAAAACCTCTTGATCGTCTCACAATTTTAGAAATAAACTTCTCAGACTAATAAGTCCGGTTTTTAAGAGCCGGACTTAATTTTCTCATTGCTTAATTCTTTTCTGATCCTCCAAGCCGACCGCATAATCCCACCGTACCCTGTACACCGGCACAAATTCCCCGCCAGCCCTTCTTCTATTTGTTCATCTGTGGGATGCAGGGTTTCCTCGAACAGTGCTTTAAGTGCAATTATCATTCCTGGGGTACAGTATCCGCATTGGAAGCCGCCTTCTTCCAGAAAAGCTGTTTGGCAGATATCCAGTTCTTCTTTTTGTATTCCCTCGATTGTTGTAATGGAATGGCCGTCTACTTGATAAGCCATGGTCATACACGCATTGGCCAGCTCTCCGTCAATTAAAATGGAGCATGCTCCGCAACGGCCGATTCCGCAGGATATCTTAGTTCCGGTCAGCTGGAATTCCGTCCGCAGAAGGTCACTCAAGCGAGCTGTAGGAACCGCATCAACCTCCTGCTCTATTCCATTCACGGTCATTCGGAACCGCTGCTTTCTTGCAGAGAAAGCTTCTTTTACGTCCATTGTTTTATCCCCTTTCTGTCTATCGCATCAAGCAGCTCTTCACGCGAAATCGGCAGCTTGTTCACCCAGCAGCCGACGGCATCATGTATGGCCTTTATAATGGCCGGAGTAAGGGCGATC
>NZ_JBAIZU010000013.1:0-9276 GCF_036765115.1 Bacillus sp. 0909A | reverse complement strand
TGCCGGACGTCCTCACAAGGACCTCGAGCCGATACTTGGAATGTTCGTCAACACCCTGGCGCTGCGGACACGCCCGGAGGGCGGGAAGCCGTTTGCGCAATTGTTGCAGGAAGTACGCGAGACCGCCTTGGAAGCTTACGAGCACCAGGATTATCCGTTTGAAGAGCTTGTCGACAAGCTCGGCGTGACAAGGGATATGAGCCGAAATCCGCTGTTTGATGTGATGTTTGTGCTTCAGAATATGGACCAAGAATCCATGCAGCTGAAGGACCTGTGTCTCCGGCCCGCAACAAATATGAGACATCAAGTATCGAAGTTCGATTTAACCCTGTATGCGTACGAGGAATCTAATGGATCTATGATTTTTCAAATGGAATATAGCACGGATCTCTATCAGAAAAAAACGATCGAAATGTGGCTTCACTATTTAATGAATATGTTACGCGCCATCATCCAAGACAGCAAAGCGGCACTTGGAACAATACATGTATTGGACGAGAATGAAACCCATTTCCTTATCCATGAACTCAATTGTACAAAAAGAGAGTATCCGAGACATGAAACCATCAGCAGGCTGTTTGAGTTACAGGCAGCACAAACGCCTGATGCCATAGCAGTGGCCGGCGATGAACAAACATTAACGTATGAGGAACTGAACAGCCGGGCAAACAGGATTGCTGCTGTTCTTCGGAGAAAAGGAGTCGGACCTGAAACTGTAGTTGCATTATTGACAACACGAACTCCAGAACTTGCAGCCGGAATGCTCGGCATTTTGAAAGCTGGAGGAGCCTATCTGCCTATCGCTAAGGATCTGCCCGCTGACCGAATATCATATATGCTGTCAGACAGCGGTGCAAAAATACTCCTTCGATCTGAAAAAACAAATAGTCAACGATTAGACTTAGAGCATAATTGTGAGCAAATCGTCATTGAAGAGATTCAAGGACAAGGAGAAACGAAGAGCTTTGAATCTCCAGCAGGACCACATTCACTCGCTTATATCATCTATACATCAGGATCAACCGGCAAACCGAAGGGTGTCATGATTGAACAGCGAAGTGTGATCCGTCTCGTTAAAAACAGCAATTACATTGAATTTACACCTGAAGACCGGCTTCTGCTGACTTCTTCACTCGGTTTTGATGTCGTTACATTTGAAATACTCGGGCCGCTGCTAAATGGCGCTGCTTTGCATCTCACAGATAAAGAAACATTTCTGGATTCCCATCAGCTTAAGAGTTACATAGAACAAAACGGAATCACCACAATGTGGCTGACTGCATCTCTTTTCAACCATTTAACAGAACAGAATGAGAAAATATTTTTCCGGCTCATAAATCTGATTATTGGCGGAGAAGCTCTGTCAGCCAGTCATGTCAATCGAATCAAGCAAGCATGCCCGGAATTGTCAATCTGGAACGGATATGGGCCGACTGAGAATACAACATTTTCGACTTGCTTTCACATTGAAAAAACGTATGATCATTCCATCCCAATCGGCCGGCCGATTGGTAATTCAACCGCATTTATCTTAAATAAATGGGGAATGCTGCAGCCAATCGGAGCTGTCGGTGAACTGTGTGTCGGCGGAGATGGTGTGGCAAGAGGCTATCTTGGTCGCCCAGACCTGACGAAAGAGAAATTTGTGCCAAATCCATTTGCGCCCGGTGAACAAATGTACCGTACCGGTGATCTGGCACGCTGGCTGCCTGACGGCACAATTGAATACGTAGGCCGTGTCGATGATCAAGTAAAAATAAGGGGGTACCGGGTTGAGCTTGGTGAGATTGAATCTGCGCTTCGTCATATAGACGGTGTCAAAGAAGCAGCTGTATTGGCGCGAACAGGACAACTAGGCAGCAAGGAGCTTTGCGCCTATATAAGCGTAAAAGAGGGTACAGATGCTGAACAAGTGCGTACTCACCTTTCTCAAATGCTGCCTGGCTATATGATGCCGGCCTATATGATAGAAATGAATGCTCTCCCGCTCACGGCCAACGGAAAATTGAACCGAAAAGCATTGCCTGAACCAGATATCACATCTAAACAAACGTACGTCCCGCCTCGAAATGACCTTGAAGAACAACTTGCAAACATATGGCAGGAGGTTCTCGAGACGCAGAGGATCGGAATAGAAGATTCGTTTTTTGAATTAGGCGGAGATTCTATTAAGGCACTTCAAGTATCCGCGCGCCTCGGGCGTTATGGATGGAGCTTGCATGCAAGCGATTTATTCCGCCATCCGAACATAAAAGATTTATCAGCGGTCATCCGGAAGACAGAAAGAGTAATAGACCAAGGATCTGTTGAGGGAGCTGTTCCATGGACACCTATTCAGCATTGGTTCCTCTCTCAGGATATAGAAGATAGACACCATTTTAACCAGTCTGTCATGCTGTTTAGTCCTGATTGTTTGTCGGAAAATGCACTGCGCGCATCATTAAAAAAACTGGCAGAGCATCATGATGCCCTGCGGATGATTTATCGGGATGATAGCGGACAACAGCTGCAAATCAACCAAGACATTCATGAATCCAAACTGTACAGCTTAAGGACTTCTGATGTTTCAGATCCTGGTATTGATTGGGAAGCGAGCATTAAAGAAGAAGTTTCAAATCTTCAGCAAAGCATTAATCTCCAACAAGGACCATTACTGCATGCTGCTTGGTTTAAAACGCTGTCCGGAGATTATTTATTTCTCACGATTCATCATTTGGTCGTTGATGGGGTATCATGGAGAATTTTACTGGAGGACCTGTCAACGGCATATCATCAAGCAGCTTCAGGACAGGCTATACAGCTCCCGCCTAAAACAGATTCCTATCTTGAATACGCACGGCGAATTCAAGATTATGCCCAAAGCAGCAAGCTGATTCGCGAGGAAACGTACTGGCGGACGGTTGAAGAGGAAAAAGCAGCGGAACTGCCATATGAAATGCCTTATATGGAGAATATGAACAGCAGTGAAAGGGCAACATTGCGCTTTTCACTCACTGAGGCAGACACCGCGGTCTTGCTGCAAAAGGTAAACCACGCTTATGGCACAGATACACAAGATATTCTATTGACGGCGGCTTCCTTAGCGATTTGTGACTGGACAGGGGGCAGCAAGCTCCGTATGGCAATGGAGGGACACGGAAGAGAACACATTCTGCCGGATTTAGACATCAGCCGCACGGTTGGCTGGTTTACATCCATTTACCCCGTCCTTATTGACTTTGAAAATCAAGCTGATGAGCTTGGAACCGCAGTTAAAACCGTGAAAGATACATTGGGCCGAATACCGAACAAAGGGGTAGGCTACGGTATGTTGAAATATATCACACCTCCCGAATATAAAAGTATGGTGTTTTCAAAAACACCTGAAATCGGCTTTAACTACTTGGGGCAGTTCAACGACATAGGAAGACAAGACCGTTTCCGCCCGTCTGGTCTTGGGAGCGGTAAGGACATCACTCCTACTTGGAAGCGGGAGCAGCTTATTGAAATGAGTGCGATGGCCGCAGAAAATCAGCTTCATTTTCAGCTCAGCTATGCACCCGCACGGTTTCACAGGGGGACAATGGAGCGGCTTATCAACCTAATTGAATGCTATCTGCAGGATATTATGAAACACTGTGCTGAAAAACAGAACACAGAAAAGACGCTGAGCGATTTCAGCAGCCAATCGTTAACGGCAGAGGATTTGGACAGTATATCCAGCTTGGTGGAAGACTTGTAGAAAATCGTGACAGGGAGATATGAACATGACAAAAGCGAATTCAATTCAGGATATTTATCCGCTGTCTTATATGCAGGAAGGAATGCTTTTTCATTCCCTCCTGCAAAAAGATTCACGGGCGTATGTTGAACAAGCCTCTTTTACGATAGAGGGAGATGTCAATATACAGTTTTTCCAAGAGAGCATCAATGCTTTAGTAGCAAGACATGACATTTTCAGAACGATTTTCATCAGCCAAAATGTCTCTTCACCTCAGCAGGTTGTCCTGAGAGAACGGACTGTCAGTGTACTAGAGGAGGACATTGCTCATTTAGATGAAGCGGGCCAATCTGCGTTTGTCGAACAAATAAAAGAAAAGGACCGCGCCAAAGGGTTTCATCTGCAAAAGGATATGCTCATGCGCATCACACTTATTCGAACCGGAAAGCGGCAATATACTTGTATTTGGACCTTTCACCACATCATGATGGACGGCTGGTGCCTCGGCATTGTACTAAAAGAATTCCTTCAGATTTATGCATCAAAAATAAAAGGGGCTCCATTATCACTGGAGCCCGTTCAGCCATACGGAACTTATATCAATTGGCTGATGGAGCAAGACAAAGAGAAAGCTGTTTCCTATTGGGACAATTATCTTTCCGGCTATGAGCAGCAAACGTTGCTCCCGAAGCAGAAAAAAACAAAGAGCACAAGCAGGCAGGAGCAAATTACATTTTCATTTTCAAAAGAAGACAGCAGCAGGCTGTCAGAGCTTGCCGTAAGAGAAGAAGTCACACTCAGTACGATTTTCCATACCCTGTGGGGGATTCTCCTACAAAAATATAACAATAGTGATGACGCGGTATTCGGTTCTGTCATGTCAGGAAGGCCCTCAGACATTGAAGGAATTGAACAAATGGTTGGACTTTTCATCAACACAATTCCCATACGGCTACACGGATCAAAAACGCCATTTTTACAGCTCGTAAAAGACATGCAAAAGGATCGCCTTGCTGCAGAAGCGTACAGCTACCATCCTCTATACGAGATACAGTCCCGTTCAGCAGTCAAGCAAGGTTTGATAGATCACATTCTTGTATTCGAAAACTATCCGGTGCAGAAAGAAATAGAAATGCTGAACAGCCAGGAGCACGATTCCGATCTTTTTCAGATTCATAACTTCACAGTGGCGGATGAAACCAATTACAGCTTTTATCTCATGGTCGCGCCAGCGGAAGAAATCCATATAAAAATGAGCTATGATGCAGCACTGCATGACCGATCCTTTGTGCTTTCTGTTAAGGAGCATCTGTTGAACACTGTTTCCCAAATCTTAGATCATCCGCATCTCTCACCAGCAGACATCGATATCACAACAGACAATGAAAAGCTGCAGTTGATTGGGGAAATCAAAGATCACACACCAGCTTATGAAACCATCCATGCCATGTTTGAAAAACAGGCAGAGAAGACGCCTGACGCGCAGGCTGTGATTGATCAAGCACATTCTTTGACCTATAAAGAATTGAACGAATCCGCCAACAGATTGGCACGGCATTTGCGGAAAAAAGGCGTTATGAGGCAGGAACCTGTCGCAATCATGATGGAACGCTCAGCTGAGTTCATTACAGGTGTTCTCGGTATATTGAAGGCTGGAGGCGCCATTGTTCCAATCGATCCCCATTATCCGTCTGACAGAATCCATTATATTCTGAATGACTGCGGCTGCTCTCATGTCGTTTCACAAGCGCGTTTTGCACCATTGCTTGAGACTGGCCTGAATGTTACCTATATGGAAGATACTCAAATCGAAGACGGCAGCTGCTTACATTCAGTGAATAGTGCTGACGATCTGCTCTATATGATTTACACATCAGGCACAACAGGAAAACCAAAAGGCGTTCAATTTGAACATCGAAATATGGCGAACTTGCTGCAGTTTGAATTCACTCGCTCTGGCATTGACTTTCAAAATAACGTTTTGCAATTTGCTACTCCTGCCTTTGACGTCTGCTATCAAGAAATATTTTCAACATTACTGGAAGGCGGCACACTTCATATCGTACCTGAAGCTATAAAAAGAGACGTGCCTCAGCTGTTTGCATTTATAAAAGAGCATCAGACGACTATTGTGTTTCTCCCAACAGCTTTTATCAAAATGATTTTCAGCGAACAGGAATTTGCGAACGCGTTTCCTCGTGATGTAAAACACCTAATTACAGCCGGTGAGCAATTAATCGTTTCCAGTCTCCTCCAAGATGTTTTGCGTCAGCGCAACATGTACTTGCATAATCATTATGGACCTTCAGAAACTCATGTAGTGTCGGCATATACCATATATCCGGGTGACCAAATTCCTGAGTTTCCTCCGATTGGCAAACCGATTGATTGTACTGATATGTATATTTTAAATCACCAAAAACAACTGCAGCCTCGGGGGGTATCAGGAGAACTTTATATTTCCGGTTTAAGTGTCGCCAGAGGTTATATCAATAACGATAAACTGACGCGAGAGAAATTTTTACCCGATCCCTTCAGGTCCGGAGCAGTTATGTACCGAACGGGAGATGTAGCGAGAATTCGTGAAGACGGCAACTTTGAATATATCGGTCGAGCCGACGATCAAGTGAAAATCAGAGGTTATCGAATCGAGCCGCAAGAAATAGAAATCGCGTTAATGAATCATCCGGAGGTAAAAGAAGCTGCTATTCTTATCCGGCAAAATCAAAGCGGAGAACATGAGTTATGCGCTTATTATAGCAGTATGCACAGGCTGGATCCCTCGGCTTTGCGACAATATCTGGCAAGTGAGCTTCCAGAATATATGATTCCGGCCAAATGGGTCTCGGTTGACAGCATTCCTTTGACGCCGAACGGGAAAGTCGATCAATCAGCTCTTCCAGAACCGGAAGCTTCAATCAGCAGTCATACATACGCTGCTCCGCGGAACTTGTTAGAGGTAAAGCTTTCACAGCTGTTTGAAGATGTGCTGAAGGAAGGCCCGATTGGCATTCACGATAACTTTTTTGACCGCGGCGGACACTCGTTAAAAGCAACGGTGCTTGTGTCGCGAATCGCCAAGGACTTTCATGTGCAAGTCCCGCTAAAGGACGTATTTGACCATCCGACAGTGGAGGGATTGGCTTTCATCATTCGAAATGCAGAGGAAAATCCCTATGCGGCGATTGCACAGGCAAAAGAACAACCGACGTACCCAGTATCATCAGCTCAAAAGCGGATGTACGTGCTCCAGCATCTAGATAATGGCGGTGTCGGCTACAACATGCCGGCAGTTTTAGAACTTGAAGGGAAGCTTGATCGCGAAAAATTGGCTGCTGTATTCAAGGAACTGATCAGCCGGCATGAGCCACTTCGAACGTCCTTTGTGCCGGGAGAAAACGCCGAGCCCGTACAGCGTATTCACAGTGAGGTTCCGTTTGCGTTAAGTGAAGAAGCCTCTGCTGCTGGATTTGTCCGTCCATTTGACCTCAGTCAAGCGCCGTTATTCAGAGCTGGCCTTGTGAAGCTTACAAACGAGAAGCATTTGCTGCTGGTGGACATGCATCATATCATTTCTGATGGTGTATCCGTTCAGCTGTTAATCCGGGAATTCACTGAGCGCTATGCAAATCGGACGCTTAAGCCGTTACGAATCCAATATAAAGATTACGCCGTTTGGCAGCAGGAATTTCAAAAGGGAGACACATACAAAAAGCAGGAGACTTACTGGCTGAGACAGTTTAGCGGTGAGCTGCCGGTGCTTGAGCTCCCAACAGACAAGCGCCGACCGGCAGAACGGAATTTCTCAGGCGGAAAAATTTTATTTCAAATGAATGAAGAAATCACGTCCCGCCTGAAGCAGCTAGCCCGCAAAAATGGGAGTACGCTGTACATGACGCTACTCGCATTGTATTCAGCTTTTTTGTCGCGGTTAAGCGGTCAGGAAGACATCGTGATCGGTTCGCCTATTGCCGGACGCCCGCATGCCGATCTTGAATCGGTCCTTGGCATGTTCGTCAATACATTAGCGCTTCGGACGCACCCAGCCGGCAATAAGACATTTACGGATTTTCTGAAGGAAGTCAAGCAGACTGCCCTGGAGGCCTATGAGCATCAGGATTATCCGTTTGAGGAGCTGGTTGATCAACTCGGTGTGCAGCGGGAAATGAGCCGGAATCCGCTGTTTGATACAACCCTTGTGCTGCAAAATATGGAAAAGCAAACACTGAAAATGAATGATTTGCTGCTTAGATGGAACGATTTGCAACATCCGATATCTAAGTTCGATATCTCCCTGTATGTCACGGAGCATGAAGCTGAGCTGTACTGTCAGTTTGAATACAGTACCGCTTTGTTTGAAAAAGATACCGTTCAAAGATGGGCTGACCTTTTTACAACACTTGTGGAAAACACGGCTTCCAGTCCTGAGATGGAATTGGACGATATTCCGATCCTTACAATAGCAGAAGAAAGGTCTTTCATTGACTCATGCCATCCGCTTGAAGAGACAGGCTATCCGTTGAATCAGACCTTGCACCATACACTCGAACAGCAAGCGGCAAAAACACCTGACCAACCGGCTGTAATTTTTGAAGACGGAGCGATAACCTACAAGGAATTGAACGAACGGGCGAACCGTGTAGCCTGGGAGCTGATCGACCGGGGAGTAAAAGCCGAAACGACTGTTGCCATTATGGGAAGGCGTTCCCCTGAAATGCTGATCGGGATTTATGCGATTCTAAAAGCAGGCGGCGCTTATCTTCCTATTGACCCGGAATATCCAGAGGAACGGATTCGCTTTTTGCTGGAGGACAGCGATTCTGGGATTCTCCTTATTCAATCTGACAATCTAGACATTCCGGCTTTTAATGGAGAAATCGTTCATCTCAGTCAATTAAACAGCGGGCTGAAACATCGTGTATCCAATCCAAATGTTGAAGTCAATCCCAATTCTTTAGCCTATATGATTTATACATCCGGCTCTACTGGAAGACCTAAGGGGGTACAGGTTGAGCATCAATCTGCAGTGAATTTTTTGAATTCCCTTCAGATCCGCTATCCTTTGAATCAATCGGACGTCATTTTGCATAAAACGTCGTATTCCTTCGATGCTTCGATATGGGAGCTGTTTTGGTGGCCGTACGCTGGCGCCTCTGTTTATCTGCTTCCTCAAGAAGGCGAAAAAGAACCGGACATGATATTGAAGGTCATAGAAGAACAGCAGATTACCGCGATGCATTTTGTGCCTTCTATGCTTCATGTGTTTTTAGAATATCTAAAAAATGGCTCTGTACCGATCAAAACGAACAGGCTGAAGAGAGTGTTTTCTGGAGGCGAACAGCTAGGGGCTCATCTTGTCTCTCGGTTCTGTGAATTGCTGCCAGATGTTACATTAACCAATTCCTATGGGCCTACCGAAGCTACTGTAGAAGCGGCATTCTTTGATTGCCCGGTTGATGAAAAACTTGACCGCATTCCCATTGGCAAACCTATTCACCATGTCAGATTGTATATTCTGAACCAGAAGCAGAGGATGCTGCCTGCTGGATGTATCGGAGAATTGTATATCGCCGGAT
>NZ_JBAIZU010000012.1:0-9974 GCF_036765115.1 Bacillus sp. 0909A | reverse complement strand
GCGCGATTGCCAATACGAGAGTGTACATTCTCAGCGAAAGCCATCAGGTTCAGCCGGAGGGCGTGGCTGGAGAGCTTTGTGTGGCGGGACGCGGACTGGCGCGCGGCTATCTGAACAGGGAAGATGAAACCGCGAAGCGGTTTGTCTCAGATCCGTTTGTGCCGGGTGAACGCATGTACAAAACGGGCGACTTGGTGAAATGGACGGGCGGCGGCATCGAATACATCGGCCGGATCGACCAGCAGGTCAAGGTCCGCGGCTACCGAATCGAGCTGTCAGAAATCGAAGTGCAGCTGGCCCAGCTTTCTCAGGTGCAGGACGCCGCAGTAACAGCTGTGAAGGATAAAGCGGGCAATACCGCAATTGCCG
This sequence comes from Bacillus sp. 0909A, assembly GCF_036765115.1. Taxonomy (NCBI): domain Bacteria; kingdom Bacillati; phylum Bacillota; class Bacilli; order Caryophanales; family Bacillaceae; genus Bacillus; species Bacillus sp. 0909A. The sequence continues at coordinate 9,605 of NZ_JBAIZU010000012.1, read as the reverse complement.
CATATGTCACACCGGAAACTGTCGACACAGAAGCACTGAAATCAGCGCTCAAGGAAACCCTGCCGGACTACATGATCCCGGCGTTCTGGGTGGCGTTGAACGAGCTTCCGGTTACCGCAAACGGCAAAGTAGACCGCAAAGCGCTGCCGGAGCCGGATATTGAAACAGGAAGCGGAGAATACAAAGCGCCGTCCACTGATATGGAAGAGCTGCTTGCCGGCATTTGGCAGGACGTGCTCGGTATTTCTGAAGTCGGTGTCAGCGACAATTTCTTCTCGCTCGGCGGAGATTCCATTAAAGGCATCCAGATGGCAAGCCGCTTGAACCAGCACGGCTGGAAGCTGGAAATGAAGGATCTCTTCCAGCACCCGACGATCGAAGAACTGACACAATATGTGGAGCGTGCCGAAGGCAAACAGGCAGACCAAGGCCCTGTGGAGGGCGAGGTTATCCTGACGCCGATTCAGCGCTGGTTCTTTGAAAAGAACTTCACGAACAAACATCACTGGAACCAGTCGGTTATGCTTCATGCCGCGGAGGGCTTTGATCCTGAACGGATTGAAAAGACATTGCAGGCACTGATTGAGCATCATGACACGCTTCGCATGGTCTACCGCGAGGAGCAAGGGGAGATCGTTCAATTTAACAAAGGGCTTGATGCTGTCTCTGTTCACTTAGAGATCACCAAACTTGAGGGGCAGGCTATAGATCATGAAGACCGCATAGAGAGAGAAGCGGAGCGTCTGCAAAGCAGCATCAATTTGAAGGAAGGCGGCTTGTTAAAAGCAGGCTTGTTCCAAGCAGAAGACGGAGACCACTTGCTGCTTGTGATTCACCACTTAGTGGTTGACGGTGTATCGTGGCGGATTTTACTGGAGGATTTCGCCGCGGTTTATACTCAGCTGGAGCAAGGGAACGAACCGGTTCTTCCGCAGAAAACCCATTCGTTTGCGGAATATGCAGAGAGATTACAAGACTTCGCAAATTCCAAGGCCTTTTTGAAAGAAAAAGAGTATTGGAAACAGCTTGAAGAACAGACTGTCCCGGTGAAGCTTCCGAAAGACCGTGAATCTAGCGATCAGCGAATGAAACATACAAAGACAATCGGATTTTCGCTGACTGCTGAAGAGACAGAACAGCTTACCACCAAGGTGCATGAGGCTTATCATACAGAAATGAATGATATTTTGCTGACGGCATTTGGATTGGCGATGAAGGAGTGGACAGGTCAGGAGCAAGTGAGTGTTCATTTAGAGGGGCATGGACGTGAAGATATCGTAGAAGACCTGACCATTTCCCGGACAGTTGGCTGGTTTACGAGTATGTTCCCAATGGTGCTGGATATGAAACATGCGGATGATCTGGCTTATCAGCTGAAGCAAATGAAAGAAGACATCAGACATATCCCGAACAAGGGAGTGGGATACGGCATTTTGCGCTATTTGACAGCGCCGGAGCATAAAGAAGATGTGGCGTTCTCCATTCAGCCGGATATCAGCTTTAACTATTTAGGGCAGTTCGACGAAATGTCGGATGCAGGTTTATTCACGAGATCAGAGCTGCCATCAGGACAGTCATTAAGCCCGGATACGGAAAAACCGAACGCGCTTGATGTTGTCGGATATATTGAAAATGGAAAACTGACGATGTCACTGGCCTATCATTCTCTCGAATTTCATGAAAAAACGATACAGACATTCAGTGACAGCTTTAAGGCCCATCTTCTTAGAATCATTGAACATTGCCTATCTCAAGATGGCACGGAACTAACGCCGAGTGACCTTGGCGACGACGATTTGACGCTGGATGAGCTTGATAAATTAATGGAAATTTTCTAATAGAGGTGGCATATGAGCAAAAAATCAATTCAAAAGGTGTACGCACTTACACCGATGCAGGAAGGAATGCTGTATCATGCGATGCTTGATCCGCATTCTTCCTCTTACTTCACACAATTAGAGCTTGGCATTCAAGGTGTTTTTGATCTTGAAATCTTTGAGAAAAGCGTCAATGAACTGATCCGGTCATACGATATTCTCCGTACGGTATTTGTACACCAGCAGCTGCAAAAGCCGCGTCAGGTTGTGTTAGCGGAACGCAAGACAAAGGTGCACTATGAAGATATCAGTCATGCAGACGAGGATCGCCAGAAAGACCACATTGAGCGTTATAAACAAGACGTTCAGCGCCAAGGCTTTAACCTGGCAAAAGACATTTTGTTCAAAGTGGCAGTTTTCCGCCTTGATGCAGATCAGCTGTATCTTGTCTGGAGCAATCACCATATTATGATGGACGGCTGGAGCATGGGCGTGCTAATGAAAAGCCTGTTCCAAAACTACGAAGCGCTCAGAGCAGGCCGCGCACCTGCAAATGGGCAGGGCAAGCCATATTCCGACTATATTAAGTGGCTTGGAAAACAGGATAATGAAGAAGCGGAAGGCTACTGGAGCGAACGCTTGGCGGATTTTGAACAGCCAAGCGTGCTCCCGGGCCGCTTGCCGGAGAAGAAAGACGAGTATGTGAACAGAGAATACTCATTTATATGGGATGAGGAACTGGTTGCACGCATTCAGCAAACGGCGAACCGCCATCAAGTGACGGGGCCTAACCTGTTTCAGGCGATCTGGGGAATTGTCCTCAGCAAATATAACTTTACGAATGATGTTGTCTTCGGCACGGTCGTATCGGGACGGCCGTCTGAAATCAACGGAATCGAAACAATGGCGGGGCTCTTCATCAATACCATTCCTGTGCGTGTAAAGGTTGATCGGCAGTCTACATTCGCTGATATTTTCACAGCCGTTCAGCAGCATGCGGTGGAGGCGGAGCGCTACGATTACGTGCCGCTTTACGAGATTCAAAAACGTTCAGCCTTGGACAGCAGTCTTTTGAACCATCTTGTCGCTTTTGAAAATTATCCGCTTGATCAAGAGCTTGAAAACGGCAGCATGGAAGACAGGCTCGGGTTCTCTATCAAGGTTGAGAGCGCATTTGAACAAACAAGCTTTGATTTCAACCTCATTGTTTACCCGGGTAAAACCTGGACCGTCAAAATCAAATATAACGGCGCTGCATTTGATTCTGCTTTTATTGAACGGGCAGCAGGACATCTCACCCGCATGATGACAGCCGCTGTCGAGCGGCCGGACGCCTTTGTTCGTGAGCACGGGCTTGTGGGAGAAGAAGAGCAGCGGCAAATTGTGGAGACCTTTAACAGCACTTCATCAGAACTCCCTGAAGGAATGGCTGTTCATCAAGTATTTGAAGAACAAGCAAAGCGGACACCGGCAAGTACTGCCCTCGTATATGAAGGAGCCGAACTGACATACCGCGAGCTGAACGAAGCGGCGAACCGTCTGGCGAGAAAGCTTATCGGGCAAGGTCTTCAAAAGGGTGAAACAGCAGCCATTATGAATGACCGTTCGGCAGAGACTGTTGCCGCCATACTGGCTGTATTGAAGGCAGGCGCTGTATATGTGCCGCTTGATCCCGCACTTCCGGAGGATCGGCTCCGTTTCATGGCGGAGGACAGCTCGATTCGGATCGCTTTAGCTGGAGAGGCCTATACAAAACAGGCAAATCAGCTGCAAGTGCCGGTTCTCCCGCTGGAAGGCGTCTTTGAAGAGAATGAAGCGGCTGACAATCTGCATCTGCCCGCCGATCCGTCTGATCTGGCTTACATCATGTACACGTCAGGTTCGACCGGAAAACCGAAAGGCGTCATGATCGAACACAAAAGCATTCTGCGTCTCGTCAAAAATGCAGGATACGTTCCTGTTCATGAAGAAGACCGCATGGCGCAAACGGGAGCTGTCAGCTTTGATGCCAGCACATTTGAGGTCTTTGGCGCGCTGCTGAACGGCGCTGCGCTTTATCCGGTGAAAAAAGAGACACTGCTTGACGCGACACGGTTTTCAGCGTTCCTGCGTGAGCAGAAAATTACGACGATGTGGCTGACATCGCCATTATTCAACCAGCTTGCTGCAAAGGATGCCGGCATGTTTGGCACACTTCGCCATTTAATCATCGGCGGAGACGCGCTCGTGCCGCATATTGTAAGTAAAGTGAAACAGGCATCGCCGTCGCTTTCTCTGTGGAACGGGTACGGCCCGACAGAAAATACGACATTTTCTACAAGCTTTTTGATTGATCGCGAGTACAGCGGTTCAATTCCAATCGGGAAGCCAATCGGAAATTCCACTGCATACATCATGGATGAGCAGCAGCGTCTGCAGCCGATCGGAGCGCCTGGTGAACTGTGTGTCGGGGGAAGCGGCGTGGCACGGGGCTACGTCAACCTCCCAGAGCTGACGGAGAAGCAATTTCTTGAAGATCCGTTCAGACCGGGTGAAAAAATGTATCGAACTGGGGACTTGGCGAAATGGCTTCCGGACGGGAATATCGAGTTTTTAGGAAGAATTGATAACCAGGTGAAGGTGCGCGGGTTCCGGATTGAGCTTGGGGAGATCGAAAACAAATTGAACATGGCCGAACATGTGACAGAGGCTGCCGTGATCATTCGCAAGAACAAAGCGGATGAAAATGAAATCTGCGCGTACTTTACGGCGGATCGCGAAGTGTCTGTGAGTGGGCTGAGAAAAACGCTGTCTCAATCATTGCCGGACTATATGGTTCCTGCCCATTTGATCCAGATGGACAGCCTGCCGCTTACACCAAACGGAAAAATCAATAAAAAAGAACTGCCTGCGCCTCAATCAGATGCTGTGCAGTCTGAATATGCAGCACCCAAAACAGAGAGTGAAACGAAATTAGCCGAGATTTGGGAAGGGATACTTGGCGTTAAAGCAGGTGTTACAGATAACTTCTTTATGATCGGCGGACATTCTCTGAAAGCGATGATGCTGACGGCGAAAATTCAAGAGCATTTCCACAAGGAAGTACCGATTAAAGTGCTTTTTGAAAAGCCGACCATTCAAGAACTGGCACTGTATTTGGAAGAGAGCGAAAGCAAGGAGGAGCAGACGTTTGAACCGATCAGGCAAGCACCTTATCAGCAGCATTATCCTGTATCCCCGGCCCAGCGGAGAATGTACATCCTCAATCAGCTTGGACAAGCAAGCACAAGCTACAACGTCCCTGCTGTACTTTTGTTGGAGGGAGAAGTAAACAAAGACCGGCTTGAACATGCGATTCAGCAATTAATCGACCGGCACGAAATTCTCCGTACGTCGTTTGACATGATAGATGGAGAAGTCGTGCAGACCGTTCATAAAAACATATCGTTCCAGCTGGAGGCTGCCAAGGGACGGGAAGAAGACGCGGAAGAGCTGATCAAATCGTTTGTTCAGCCGTTTGAGTTAAACCGCGCGCCGCTCGTCCGTTCGAAGCTTGTCCAGCTTGAAGAAGAACGCCATCTGCTGCTCATTGATATGCATCATATCATTACGGACGGCAGCTCGACAGGCATTCTTATCGGCGATCTCGCCAAAATCTATCAAGGCGCAGATCTGGAGCTACCGCCAATTCACTATAAGGATTACGCTGTCTGGCAAAAAGAACATGCGGATCATCAAAAAGATGAAGCATACTGGCTGGATACGTTTAAAGGCGAGCTGCCGGTTCTTGACCTTCCGGCGGATTTCCCGCGGCCTGCGGAACGGAGCTTTTCCGGGGAGCGCGTCATGTTCGGGCTTGATAAACAAATCACAGCTCAAATCAAATCGCTGCTGTCAGAAACAGACACAACAATGTACATGTTCCTTTTAGCCGCATTTCATGTATTGCTCTCTAAGTATGCGTCACAGGATGACATCATCGTCGGCTCACCGACTGCGGGCAGAACACATCCTGATTTGCAAGGTGTGCCGGGTATGTTTGTCAACACGGTGGCATTACGGACAGCGCCTGCGGGGGACAAAACCTTTGCGCAATTCCTAGACGAAGTCAAAACGGTCAGTCTTCAAGCATTCGAGCACCAAAGCTATCCGCTTGAGGAATTGATTGAAAAGCTGCCGCTCACAAGGGACACAAGCCGGAGCCCGCTTTTCAGCGTTATGTTCAACATGCAGAACATGGAGATTCCTTCTTTGAAATTAGGAGATTTGAAGATTTCTTCCTATTCTATGCTTCATCACGTGGCGAAATTTGATCTGTCCTTGGAAGCTGTCGAACGTGAAGAAGAAATCGGTTTAAGCTTTGACTACGCAACTGCCTTATTTAAGGACGAGACAATCCGCCGCTGGAGCAGCCACTTTGTCAATTTGATCAAAGCAGCTGCGGTTAACCCGAACGTACGGCTGTCTGATTTGGAGATTCTTTCACCGGCTGAAACGGCAGCTTTGCTTGAAGAGAAAAAACAAACCACTCATTCTGGCGAAGACACGTTTGTATCACTTTTCGAAAAACAGGTGCAGCAAACACCTGATGATCCGGCTGTCATTTCTGGCGGAAACCAGCTAACCTATCGTGAGCTCGATGAACAGGCGAACCAGCTGGCGCATCATTTGCGCGCGCACGGGGCAGGAAGTGAAGACATCGTAGCCGTTGTCATGGATCGTTCAGCTGACCTAATGACAGCTGTTCTTGGGATCATGAAGGCGGGAGCTGCTTTTCTTCCGATTGATCCGGACACGCCTGAGGAACGAATCCGTTATTCATTAGAAGACAGCGGTGCGAGATTTACAGTCGTGAATGAAAGAAATATGACTGCCATAGGGCAATATCAAGGAACCACGATCAATATCGATCAAGCGGATTGGCGGAATGAAAACAAGGAGCGCCCGGAATTGATGTCTGGGCCTCAGAATCTTGCGTATATTATTTACACATCCGGCACGACCGGGAAGCCGAAGGGTGTGCAGATTGAGCATCGCAATCTGACAAACTATGTTTCTTGGTTTAGCAAAGAGGCGGGCCTGACAAAAACGGATAAGTCTGTCTTGCTTTCGTCTTACGCATTTGACTTGGGTTATACAAGCATTTTCCCTGTACTTCAAGCAGGCGGTGAGCTTCACATTGTGCCGAAAGAGACATATACCGCGCCCGATCAGATTGGCCGTTATATCAAGGAGCACGGCATCACGTATATCAAGCTGACACCGTCTCTGTTCCATACGATGGTGAACACGGCCAGCTTTACAAAGGAGCCGCACTTTGAATCCCTGCGCTTGATTGTGTTGGGAGGAGAAAAAATCATCCCTGCTGATGTTCTAGCGTTCAGCAAGGTATATCGGCATACCGAATTTATCAATCACTACGGTCCGACCGAAGCAACAATCGGCGCCATTGCCGGAAAGGTTGACCTGACTGAACCTGACACATTCGCGAAACGGCCGACAATCGGACGGCCGATTGCCAATACTGGCGCACTTGTCTTAAATGAGTCATTGAAGCTTGTACCTCCGGGAGCGAGCGGTCAGTTATATATCACGGGACAGGGGCTTGCCAGAGGATATCTCAGCCGTCCTCAGCTCACATCCGAGAAATTCGTTGGAAACCCGTATTCGCCGGGGAGCCTGATGTATAAAACCGGAGATGTCGTCCGGAGACTGGCTGACGGTACGGTTGAATTTATCGGCCGGGCTGATGACCAGGTGAAAATCCGCGGCTACCGCATAGAGCCGAAAGAAATTGAAACGGTCATGCTCAGCCTCAGCGACATTCGAGAAGCGGTAGTGCTTGCGATTTCTGAGGGCGGGCTTCAAGAGCTTTGCGCGTATTATACGGCGGATCAAGCCATTGAAAAAGCAGAGCTCCGGAAACAGCTCTCACACATACTGCCGTCTCATATGATTCCTGCCTTCTTCGTGCAGGTAGAGGCTATCCCGCTCACGGCAAACGGGAAAACCGACAGAAACGCATTGCCGAAGCCGAACGCGGCGCAATCCGGATATGAGGCGTCAGCTGCTCCGGAAACAGCGCTTGAAGAAAGCCTTTGCCGCATCTGGCAGAAAACACTCGGCATTGAAGCGATCGGAATCGATGACAATTTCTTCGATTTAGGCGGCCATTCACTAAAAGGAATGATGCTCATCGCCAATATACAGGCGGAATTGGAGAAAACCGTGCCGCTTAAAGCGCTGTTCGAGCAGCCGACTGTACGCCAGCTGGCGGCTTATATGGAGGAATCGGCAGCATCAGGCGGCTATCACATGCTGAAGCCGGCTGACAAACAGGATGTGTATCCATTGTCATCCGCGCAGAAACGGATGTACGTGCTCAATCAGCTTGACCGGAAGACGATCAGCTATAATATGCCATCGGTTCTTCTGATGGAAGGCGAGCTTCACATTTCGCGCCTGAGAGAATCACTTAACCAGCTCGTAAACCGTCATGAATCATTGCGCACGTCATTTACGGAAGCAGACGGAGAGCCTGTCCAGCGCATTGTTGAGGAGGCATCAATTGATCTTCACGTGTTTGATGCAGAAGAGGGCGAGGCGGAACAGAAGATTAAGGAATTTATCAGGCCATTCGACTTAAGCGGCGCTCCGCTCATTCGCGCGGCATTACTCCGAATTGCAGACCAAAAACATCTGCTTCTATTGGATATGCATCACATTATCGCGGATGGTGTATCAAGAGGGATTTTCGTTAAAGAATTGGCACTGCTTTATAAAGGCGAACAGCTTCCAGAGCCGAAGCTTCATTACAAGGATTTCGCTGTTTGGCAAAATGAAGCCGGGCAGAAAGAACGGATGAAGGAGCATGAGCAATACTGGCTATCAGTTCTCTCAGGCGAACTGCCGGAGCTAGACCTTCCGCTTGATTACACCCGACCGCCTGTTCAAAGCTTTGAAGGGGATACTGTCCGTTTCCGCGCGGGAAGCGGGACGGCAAAGGCGATTGAAAAACTGCTCGCAGAAACGGGAACGACCTTGCATATGGTGCTTCACACCGTCTTCCATGTCTTTTTAAGCAAAATCTCCGGACAGCGGGATATCGTGATCGGCTCGGTTACAGCAGGCCGCACGAATGCCGACGTGCAAAACATGCCGGGGATGTTCGTCAATACGCTTGCACTGAGAATGGAAGCAGGAGAAAAGCAGACATTTGCAGAGCTTCTGGAGCAAGCAAAGGAGACGAATCTGTCAGCGCTTGAGCATCAGGAGTATCCGTTTGAAAGTCTGGTCAACCAGTTAGACCTTCCTCGGGATATGAGCCGGAATCCATTGTTTAATGTGATGGTTACGACAGAAAACCCTGATAAAGAACAGCTTGAGCTGCAAGATCTCACGATTTCACCTTATGAGGCCCATCAGGGAACATCGAAGTTTGATCTGACATTAGGCGGTTTCGCTGACGAAAACGGCATCGGTCTGCAGCTGGAATATGCGACTGATTTATTCTCAAGAGAAACCGCTGAGAAATGGAGCGAATATGTCCTCCGCTTATTGCAGGCTGTGGCAGAAAATCCAAACCAGCCGCTTTCCAGCCTGTCGCTCGTCAACGAGACAGAAAAACAAACGTTTCTGGAGGCCTGGAAAGGAAAAACACTGCCTGTGCCGACAGACAAAACGGTTCATCAGCTATTTGAAGAAACCGTTCAGCGCCACAAGGACCGCCCGGCTGTCACGTATAACGGGCAGTCATGGACGTACGGCGAGCTGAATGCGAAGGCGAACCGTCTGGCGCGGATTTTGATC
>NZ_JBAIZU010000011.1:0-12886 GCF_036765115.1 Bacillus sp. 0909A | reverse complement strand
TGCTGGACGTCCTCACAAGGACCTCGAGCCGATACTTGGAATGTTCGTCAACACCCTGGCGCTGCGGGCACGCCCGGAGGGCGGGAAGCCGTTTGCGCAATTTTTGCAGGAAGTGCGCGAGACCGCCTTGGAAGCTTACGAACACCAGGATTATCCCTTCGAAGAGCTTGTCGACAAGCTCGGCGTAACGCGGGATATGAGCCGAAATCCAGTGTTTGATACGATGTTTATTCTTCAAAATATGGACAAGCAAGACATTCATCTTGGAGACATAAAAGCCCGGCCTGCAAATGTCATTCATCAAATTTCTGTATTTGACATGACGTTGATTGCGGCTGAATCAGATGGAGTCATCAAATGTGACATGGAATTTAGTACCGACGTATTTATGAGAACGACAATTGAACGCTGGGCGGCTCATTTTACCGAATTTTTGCGTGCTGCCACGTCAAATCCTAATACCACTCTCTCACAAGTGAATATACTCAGCGAAAAAGAAAAACAAAAGATTTTGATAGAACTCAACAAACCTCACGTTGAATTTTCTCAAACTGATACCGTTTTTCATCGCATGTTTGAAAAGAGGGCTGAAGAGACACCGGAGCATATAGCTGTTATTGACGGTGAAAAACAGATCAGCTACCGCCATCTCAACGAAAAAGCCAATCGTCTGGCGCGCACACTGCGAAGAAAAGGAAAAGAGACGCAGCCAATCGTTGCGGTTTTAGCGGAGCGATCCATTGATGCTATTGCTGGCATTTTAGCCGTTATGAAAGCCGGCGGCGTGTATATTCCAATAGATTCTCATTATCCAAAAGCACGGATTGAATACCTTCTCAAAGACAGCGGGGCTGAAATTCTTCTTTTACAGAATGAAGTAAAGCATTTGATTTCAGGCTCAGATATAGGTGATATTTCTCGCGTTTGTCTTGATGATGAAAGTTCCTATGAAGCAAAAAGATGCAATCTTGCTTCGTCTCCTGTCCCGGAGGACTCGGCATATATCATTTATACGTCAGGAACAACCGGTGCGCCTAAAGGCGTTATCGTTACGCACCGAAACTTTGCTCATGCTGTTCTTGCTTGGCGCAGCATATATCAGCTCGATCAAATGCCTGTCAGACTGCTTCAAATGGCGAGCTTCTCCTTTGATGTCTTTTCAGGAGATTTGGCGAGAACGCTGGCCAACGGAGGGACTCTAGTCATTTGCCCTGATGACACAAGGCTTGAGCCTGCTGAATTATATGCATTGATGAACCGCCAGCGTATCACGATCATGGAGTCAACACCGGCACTCATTGTCCCATTTATGGAATATGTCTACCGCAATCAGCTTAGTCTTTCTGACTTAGACATCCTTATTCTTGGTTCGGATATGGTGAAAGCCCATGACTTCCAAACAATGGTGGAGCGTTTCGGAGGCAAAATGCGGTTAATCAATAGTTACGGGGTTACAGAGGCCACGATCGATTCAAGCTACTATGAAATGAATATGGGTGAGGAGTATTCGGGAGACAGCGTACCGATCGGCATCCCGCTTCCCAATGTAAAACTGTACGTACTCAGCCAGACTGATCAAATACAGCCGTTCGGTATTGCCGGCGAGCTTTGCATCGGCGGAGCCGGCGTTGCCAAGGGCTATCACGGAAAACTCGAATTAACGGAAGAGAAATTTACAGAGAATCCATTTGTGCCTGGAGAAAGACTGTATAGAACAGGAGATCTGGCCTGCTGGCTTCCAAACGGCACGCTCAGACTTCTTGGCCGGATAGATTATCAAGTAAAGATAAACGGGTACAGAATCGAAACAGAAGAAATTGAAAGTGTGCTCCTCCAAACAGGACTTGTGAATGAAGCGGTTGTTACGGTTCAAAGTGATACGAATGGACAGGCTCGTTTAGCAGCTTATATTCTGCCTTCAGATGCCGATACAACGGTTCTCCGCGGTGCTCTATCAAAAATGCTGCCGGCATATATGATTCCTGCACATATCATTCCTTTGGAAAAGATGCCGCTGACATTAAACGGGAAGCTGGACAGAAGAGCTTTACCGGCGCCAAATGAAGCTTTCTCGCGGCCGTATACTGCACCGATCAACGAATTGCAGGGAATGACAGCGCAGATTTGGGAGGACGTGCTGAGCGTGTCTCGAGTTGGCATTCACGACTCCTTTTTTGAGCTTGGAGGAGACTCTATTAAAGCACTGCAAGTGTCCGCCCGGCTGGCAGCTGTAGGCTGGAGCATGACTATACAGGATTTATTCCGTTATCCAACAGTTCATGAGCTGAGCAGCCATATCACACCATTGACATCTCAGGCTGAACAGAGGCCTATCGAAGGTGAAGCGGATCTCACACCGATTCAGAACAGATTTTTCGATCAGCGTCATGCTTTTCGTGATCATTACAACCAATCGGTCATGCTTTTCAGCGAAAAGGGGTTTCATGCTGACGCACTTCGCCAAGCGCTGCGCAAATTGACTGAGCATCATGACGCACTTCGCATGGTGTTTACACAGGATCATGCCGGGCGTGTCGTTCAGTACAATCGCGGCATTCAGATCACTGAAAACGAATTGTTCGGATTACACGTGGCAGATTGGACAACAGAACAGGCAAAAGGCACACTCTTGGAAGAAAAATTTGCTGCTGAGGAAATCGTGCTTCAAAGCAATATGAATGTAAAAGAAGGACCTTTGCTGCAAGCAGGCTTGTTTAAAACGTTAGAGGGAGACCATTTGCTGATTACGATCCACCACCTCGCTGTAGATGGCGTTTCTTGGAGGATTCTGCTTGAAGATGTAGCTGCAGCCTACCAACAGTCTTTGGAGCAAACAGAGATCAAACTGCCGCCGAAAAGCGATTCTTATTTATCATATGCCAATGGTCTGGCACAGATAGCCGGAAGCCGGCAATTGTTATCAGAAATAACATATTGGCAAACGATTTTGGATGCTCATAACGTTTTTCTGCCTAAGGACAGGGCTGAGTCGGACAGGCATCAAAGCAGTGCTGAAACAGCTGCGTTTGTATTAGCCAGTGACTGGACTAAAAAACTGCTGTTTGAAACGCAGCAAGCCTATGGTACTGATGCCAACGAACTTTTGCTGACTGCCTTAGGAATGGCGCTTTACGAATGGAGCGGACACGAACAAATTGTGATCAGCACTGAGGGCCATGGAAGAGAAGGACATGTTCCGAATATTGATATTTCACGAACAGTAGGCTGGTTCACTTCTATTTATCCTATCCTTCTGGACATGAGTGTACCACATTCATCCGAAGATCAGCTGGGGTACAGAATCAAAGCGACAAAGGATAGGCTGAGAAGAGTGCCGCATAAGGGAACGGGCTACGGCTTATTAGTCCAAAAGGGAGCCATACAGCATAAAGAGCCTGAGATCAGCTTCAATTATCTTGGACAATTCAGCGAAGATGAGAGTTCGGATTTGTTTCAACTGTCTTCTTATCAGCCTCGTTACGAAATAGCTGGGGAGAGAGAAAGAGAGTACGAGCTCGATATGAATGCTTTGATAACAGATGGGCGTCTGCAAGTCAAAGCAGTTTACACCCGGGTGTTCCACGAAAACACAATTCAGAGTTTGATGGACAGCTTTCACAGTCATCTTATCGAGATCATTGAGCATTGTACAAAGAAAAAAGAACGAGAAAAAACGCTGAGCGATTTCAGCAACAAAGAATTAACGCCATCCGCATTATCTAGCATCGAAAATCTCGTTAAAGGTCTTTAACTTTTGGAAAAGGTGTGTGGAATTGATGACGCAAGCAACACAGATCCAAGATATTTATCCGTTATCGTACATGCAGGAAGGGATGCTGTTTCATTCACTGCTTGATTTCAGCTCTAAAGCTTATGTGGAGCAAACCTCGTTTACCATTACAGGCAGCCTGTGTATCGATTCGTTTCAAAAGAGCTTAAATCTTCTTGTTTCCCGATACGATATTTTCAGAACCATATTCATTAAGGAGGTGCCGGATCTCACTGGGCCGCAGCAAGTTGTGCTGACAAACCGTGAATTGACCGTACAAAGGGAAGATCTTTCTCACCTGAAACATGGTGAGCAGCTTGCTCTGATAGAAGACTTTATGCAGCAGGACCGGGAAAAAGGGTTTCACTTGCAAAAAGATCCGTTAATGCGGCTTACGCTTTTTGATAGAGGAGACAGCACATATACATGTGTCTGGACACATCACCATATCATCATGGATGGCTGGTGCTTGGGCATCATCCTCAAAGAATTCTTCAGCATGTATGACTCACTTAAAAATAACAGGCCTGTGCAGCTCGACAGCACCGTGCCGTACAGCCGTTATATTGAATGGCTCGGAGAACAAGATAAAGAAGAAACCGCTGCATACTGGAGAGATTATCTGCAGGAGTACGGCAAGAGCGCTTCTATTCCCAACCGAAAAAACCGCTCAGCGAACGGGGAATATGAAGCCGCACATATCCGTTTTTCTTTAGATCAAGCTATCGTTCAGAAATTGACAGCAGCTGCCCAAAATTTGGGAGTTACATTAAACACTTTATTTATGAGTCTATGGGGTGTTCTTCTCCATCGGTACAACGGAACCGATGACGCGGTCTTCGGCTCTGTTGTTTCCGGACGTCCGTCAGCGATTGATGGGATCGAGTCAATGGTCGGCTTGTTTATTAACACGGTTCCGGTGCGTATTCGATCTGCAGAGAAAATGGCGTTTTCTACGCTTGTCAAATCCGTGCAGGAGGATACTTTACGCTCTGAGCAGCATGGTTATTATCCGCTTTATGAGATTCAAAACCGCAGTGCTTTGAAGCAAGGATTGATCGATCATATTCTTGTCTTTGAAAATTATCCTGTACAGCTTCAGCAGGCAGTCAATAGGCAAAGCGAAAATGACGAAAACGCGTTGAAGCTCGATGACATTTCTATGTCAGAACAAACCAACTATGACTTTAACGTTGTCATCGTTCCAGGTGAATCATTTTATATTAAATTCAGCTACAATGCCGCCGTTTATGAACGGGAAGAGGTGCTTCGGATTCAGGGGCACCTCATGCAGGCAATGGATTGTATTTTGTCAAATCCGGATATTGCTGTCGGAAACATCAACATTGTGCCTCCTGAAGAACAAAAGCTCATTCAATCGTTTAACGAAACGGAGCGCCATTATCCAAACAAAACGGTATCTCAATTGTTTGAGGAGCAGGCTCTCAAAACACCTGACGCGGCTGCTTTGAAAATGGGAGATGAGTGCCTGACATATCGGCAATTAGATGAAAGAGCCAATCAGATTGCACACGCCCTGATAGAGAATGGCGCTGGACCTAACGGGATTGTCGCAGTGATGATGGAACGGTCAATGGACATGGCTGCTGCCCTGCTTGGAATTTGGAAAGCCGGCGGCGCTTATCTGCCTCTTGATCCAAGTTATCCGAAAGAACGGCTTTCTTTTCTGCTGCATGACAGTCAAGCAGCTCTCTTACTGACAGAAGAAGAATTTATCTCTTCCATCCCCTCAGGCTATGAAGGCAGTATTGTGATATCAGAACATACAGCACATTACAAAACGGACTCACCTGATGCATCGATTGGTGAGCTTGCCTACCTGATCTATACGTCAGGAACGACAGGACGGCCAAAAGGTGTGCTCGTTGACCATCAAGGAATTGCAAATACCTTGCAGTGGAGACGGGAAGAATACGACATGAGCGAAGGGGATACAGCACTTCATCTGTTTTCCTATGTTTTCGACGGCTGCGTGACGAGCTTGTTTACTCCGCTTCTGTCCGGTGCATGCGTGCTGCTGACAACAGATAACGAAGCGAAGGACGTACTGGCCCTTAGACAGAAAATAGCTCAATACAAGGTCAGTCATATGCTTATTGTTCCTTCCTTGTACCGGGTGTTATTAGAAGTGCTGACAGCTGAAGATGCACAAAGTCTTCGTATCGTGACATTTGCGGGCGAAGCAGTGACTCGCGACCTGCTTGAGTCCAGCAGAAAGATTTGCCCCTCCGCTGAACTTGCAAATGAATATGGACCGACAGAAAACAGTGTGGCAACAACAATCCTTCGTCATCTGAACGAAAAAGAGAAAATCACGATCGGACGCCCGATTGCCAATACAAAAGTATATATTTTACAAGGAGATCAGCTGCAGCCGATAGGCGCGGCGGGTGAACTGTGTATTTCAGGCGCGGGTCTCGCACGGGGGTACTATAAGCGGTCAGAGCTAACAGAGAAAGCATTCACAGATCATCCATTCCTCAAAGGGGAACGCTTATATCGAACCGGAGATGCAGGGCGCTTCCTGCCTGATGGCACGATTGAATATATTGGACGTTTTGATGATCAGGTAAAAATCAGGGGATATCGCATTGAATTGAGTGAGGTTGAAACTGTTCTTCGGCAAGCACCTGGAGTGAAGGAAGCTGCGGTGCTTGCCCGTGATGTGTCTGATGAGGAAAAGGAACTCGTTGCTTATATCGTTCCGGAAAAGGGAAATGGCCTTCCGAATCTGCACCAGCATCTAGCCGGTACATTGCCGTCCTATATGATTCCCGCAAGCATCATCAAAGTCACTCAAATGCCGTTAACATCCAGCGGGAAGCTCGACCGTTCCGCACTTCCGGAACCAGAAAACACAACTAGCTTAACGTACATGCCGCCACGCACTTTAATGGAAACTAAACTGGCACGCATTTGGGAAGAGGTGCTGAACAGAAATCAAATCGGTATTCGCGATGATTTCTTTCAATTAGGCGGACAGTCCTTAAAAGCAGCCACACTCGTATCGAGAATACATAAACGGCTGAATATCGAGCTGCCGCTCAGCGACGTTTTTTCTTATCCGACCGTGGAAAGCATGGCAGCCAAACTGATGAGTTTACATGAGCATGTTTTTACGCAGATTGAACCTGCGGATTATAGAGATGTCTATCCGCTGTCTTTCTCGCAAAAAAGATTATACGCTCTTTACCAGCTGGCAGATGACAGCACAGGCTACAACATGCCGGCAGTACTGGAACTGCGAGGACATTTGGATCGCGGGAGATTGAGAAAAATTCTCACAGAGCTTGTGAATCGGCATGAATCATTGCGTACTGCATTTGAACTGAACAACGGAGAGCCAGTGCAAAGGATTCATCCGGCGCTGACAGCTGATCTGAAAGAGCTTGAAATTGAATCAGAACAAATGCTGCAGTCTGCGATCTCGTCCTTTATCAAACCGTTTGATCTAACGGTTGGACCGCTTTTTAGAGCAAGCTTGATATCTCTTGAAAAAGAAAGAGCCTATTTGCTGCTCGATATGCATCACATCATTGCTGACGGAATCTCTATGAGTACACTCGTCCAAGAATTCACTGATCTTTATTGCGGAAAAGAGCTTCCAGCTTTAAACCTGCATTATAAGGATTTTGCGGTTTGGCAGCAAGAGAAGTTCCCGGAAACGCATTACAGCAAACAGGAGGCCTACTGGCTGAAGCAGCTTGGCGGCAGCCTTCCAGTATTGGAATTGCCTCTTGATAAAACGAGGCCGCTTCTGCCTGATTTCAGCGGCGGGACATTTGAAGTAAACATTGATAAAAGAACGGCAGAAGAACTGCACCGCTTGATGTTTGAAACGGGAACGACGATGTATATGCTCCTTCTGTCTGTCTATTCCATCATGCTTTCCAAACTGAGCGGACAGGAGGATATGGTTGTCGGCTCGCCTGCTGCCGGGAGACCGCACACTGATCTGGATCGGGTCATCGGGATGTTCGTCAATACATTGGCTATGCGATGCCAGCCTGAGGGCCACAAAACGTTCATCTCTTATTTGCAGGAAATTCGCGAACTGGCTCTAACTGCATACGAGCATCAGGATTATCCTTTTGAAGAGCTCGTCAATAAGCTTGAAACGAAACGAGAGGTAAATCGCAATCCGCTGTTTGACGCGATGCTCGTGCTTCAAAACAGCGAAGATTTCCAGTTTGAATTGCCCGGTTTATCTATCTCGTCTGTAACCCCGTCACACAATGTATCTAAATTCGATCTGACATTACACGCTGAGGAGCATTCCGATGGCATTCGCTGCCGCTTCGAATACAGTACCGCGCTGTTTGAAGAAGAGACCATTGCTAGATGGGCCTCTCATTTTATTGAGCTGGTGAAAGGAATAACCTCTGATATTCATATGAAGCTTTCGGAAATGCAATTGCTGTCTGCTCCAGAGCGCGAATTGCTTCTTGAAACGATGGGTCAGTATGCTGACTATCCAAGAGAAGAAAGCATCGTTCATTTATTTGAAAAACAAGCAGCTGAACTTCCCGAACATACTGCAGTGGTATGCGATCATATACGGCTGACTTATCGTGACCTGAATGAAAAAGCAGAACGGACAGCGGCTATGCTGATGAAACAAGGGATCCAATCCGGGGATATCATCGGTTTATTGTTGGATCGATCGCCTGATATGGTGATTGGCGTTTTATCTATCCTAAAAGCCGGAGGAGCATACTTGCCGATTGACCCTGAATATCCTCAAGAACGCATCAGCTTTATGCTGAATGACAGCGGGGCAAGAATTCTCCTGACAGAGCCCGGACACAACAAACCGGCGGATTACCATGGGCAAATTTTATATCTGAATGACGCCGAAAACGAATTGATTTCGCCTGATTTGAAAGCTCAAGAAATATTAGCAGACCAGCCAGCTTATGTGATTTATACATCTGGAACCACTGGGCAGCCAAAGGGCGTCGTTGTCGAGCACCGCAATGTGATGAGTCTATTGAAGCATCAGGATTTTCCTTTTGATTTTGACAGTGAGGACGTTTGGACTTTATTTCATTCATATTGCTTTGATTTCTCAGTATGGGAAATGTTCGGAGCGTTGCTGAATGGAAGTACGCTGGTTGTGGTCTCCAAAGAAACAGCCCGCGATCCGAATGCATTCCGCTTATTGTTAAAAAAAGAAGGCGTCACAGTACTTAATCAGACTCCAACTGCTTTTTACGGACTCATTCATGAAGAAAGAAATCATTCGGACCGATTACATGTGCGATACGTTATTTTCGGCGGAGAAGCTTTACAGCCTGGCATGCTTGTATCCTGGAACGAGAAATACCCAGATACTGAACTGATCAATATGTACGGCATTACTGAAACAACTGTACATGTGACATATAAGAAATTGTCCTCAGCTGATATAGAAAAAAATAAAAGAAATATCGGAAAATCGCTGGCAACCCTTCAGGCTTATGTGATGGACGCTCATATGAATCTTCAGCCTACAGGAGTTCCAGGTGAGCTGTATATTGGCGGAGAAGGGGTAGCCCGGGGATATTTGAACAGAGATGATCTGACCGGGGCCCGATTTGTACCTAATCCTTATCTTCCGGGAGACAGATTATACCGAACCGGAGACCTTGCAAAGCGTCTGGCAAATGGAGAGCTGGAATATATGGGCCGCATTGATGATCAAGTAAAAGTGAGAGGACACCGCATTGAGCTCGGTGAAATCCAGGCGTCTCTGCTTCAGCTTCCAATAATTAAAGAGGCGGCTGTCATTACAAGA
Organism: Bacillus sp. 0909A; assembly: GCF_036765115.1. Lineage (NCBI taxonomy): Bacteria > Bacillati > Bacillota > Bacilli > Caryophanales > Bacillaceae > Bacillus > Bacillus sp. 0909A. Next base: position 3,320 of record NZ_JBAIZU010000011.1, on the reverse strand, counting down.
GGTGATGAACAAGGCCAATCCGCTGTCTATGCTTACATGGTTGCGGAAGATGGACAGGCTGTAAATGAAGCAGATATCCGTGCTGCCCTGAGAGCCGTTCTGCCTGATTTTATGGTGCCTGCCCGTTTGATCCAGATTGACAGCATCCCGCTGACGGTTAACGGCAAGCTCGACCAGAACGCCCTGCCGGAACCAGATAAGCGGGCTCTAGCTGAGAATGATATCAGCCCTAGAAATGAGATTGAAAAGGCGATGGCTGACATTTGGGAGGAACTGCTCGAAGCGGAGGAGATAGGTGTCAGTGCGAATTTCTTTGAGCTTGGAGGGGATTCAATAAAAGCGTTGCAGGTGTGTGCACGGCTGAAGCAGCGAGGCTATGAAACGACAGTGCGTGAGATGTTTGAGCATCAGACGCTTGGTGAACTGTCGGCCCGCGTTCGAAAAGCTGTACGCGTAATTGACCAAACGCCAGTTGAAGGCGAGCTGCCTTGGACACCTGTACAGCAATGGTTTTTCTCACAATCATTGGAAGCCCATCATTTTAATCAATCCGTTATGCTCTACCGGGCTGAACGGTTTGATGACATTGCACTCAGAAAGGTACTGAAAAGCTTGGTGACTCATCATGACGCACTGAGAATCATAAGCCGTTTCAAAGATGGCAAGCCTGTACAGGTTAACAGAGGACCAGATCTTCCAGATGAGGAGCTATATGCCTTTGAACTGTTTGATGTAAGAGATCATCACTCAAATACAGCAGGTGATTCACAGGGCTTATCAGCAGAAGCACGCAAACAGATTGAAGAAATGGCAAACCAAATTCAGCAAACCATTCGATTGGAGACTGGCCCTTTGCTTCATGCTGGTTTGTTTAAAGCCGAAGATGGAGACCATTTGTTTCTGACGATTCATCACTTAGTCATTGATGCCGTTTCATGGCGCATTTTATTTGAGGATTTTTCAATTGCTTACGAACAGGCAGTCTCAGGAAAACCCATCGAACTGCCGGAAAAAACAGATTCATATTTCACCTATGCACAAACTTTGGCTGACTATTCAAAAAGCCGGCGTCTGCAGCGTGAAATCGCGTATTGGAAAGAGCGGGAGGATCGGCATATTGAACCTATTCCCAAAGATCATTCGATCACCTCGAACTCATTCAAAGATACAGAAGTAATTGATTTCGAGCTGTCCCGTGAAGACACAGAATTGCTGTTAACTACTGCTAACAACGCATACAACACGGAAACAAATGATGTCCTTCTGACTGCGTTAGGCCTAGCTTTGCAGAAATGGACGGGACTTGACCATTTCAAAATCAGTATGGAGGGCCACGGCAGAGAAGATTATCTTGACAATATTGACATGAACAGAACAGTAGGCTGGTTCACTTCAATTTATCCTGTATGGCTTGATATGAGTGATTCTCACTATACGGATGAAGGTGAGCGGCTAGGACGACACATTAAACAGACAAAAGACATGCTGCACCGCATACCGCATAAAGGCGCAGGCTATGGAGTGCTGAAATATATCAACAAGATATGGGATTCTGAGTACAGCGACCCGGAAATCAGCTTTAATTACTTAGGCCAGTTTGATCAGGATGTTCAATCAAAGGCTTTTGAGATTTCTGATATTAAGACAGGGAATGAAATCAGCCCGGATTGGGAGCGGCCTTATGTGCTTGATATCAGCGGAGCCGTTTCATCAGGGTGCCTGCACATGCACATCATTTATAACGGACTTCAATTTAAGAAACAAACCATACAGGCATTAGCCGATCATTTTAAACATGCGCTTGAAAACATAATAAAGCATTGCGCGGGCAAAGAAAACCGTGAATGGAGTGCCGCTGATTTTACTGATGAGGAATTAACGCTGGAGGATTTAAGTGAAATTATGGGAGCCGTCAACAAACTATAGGAGAGGAGATTCATTGATGCCGCAGCAACCCGAAATACAGGATATATATCCCTTGTCTTTTATGCAGGAGGGGATGCTTTTTCATTCGCTGTATGATGAACAGTCGAGAGCTTATTTTGAACAGGCTTCTTTTACAATCAAGGGGCAGCTTGACTTAGACCGTTTCCAGAAAAGTATGGACGCTGTTTTTGACAGGTATGAAATCTTTCGAACGACTTTTATCTACAAACATGTAGCCAAACCTCGTCAGGTGGTGCTTAAAGACCGTTCTTGCCGTGTTCATTTTGAAGATATTTCTCATCTTAATGAGAGAGAGAAAGAACATTGTACAGAAGCATTCAAGGAACAAGATAAAAAAAGGGGCTTTGATCTTCAGTCGGATGTACTGATGAGAATATCCGTTTTAAAATGGGCGCCTGAGCGTTACGTGTGCATTTGGAGCCATCACCATATTTTAATGGATGGGTGGTGCTTAGGCATTATCATTAAAGACTTTCTCCACATTTATCAAGCGCTGGGAGAAGGGCGGCTTCCATATTTGCAGCCAGTTCAGCCGTACGGAACATATATTAAATGGCTAATGCAGCAGGATCGTGAAGAGGCAGCTGCGTATTGGAAAAAGCGACTGCAGCACTTCGAGAAAGCTTCTTCTTTGCCAAAAAGAAACGAGCAAGTATCAGAAGGTGAATTACAGCAGGTCACGTTTACTATCTCTGAAAAAGAAACGTCCGATTTGCAGAAAATCGCAGCAACATCCGGTGCAACGCTTAACACCGTTTTCCAAGCTTTGTGGGGGATTTTGCTGCAAAAATTCAATCGCTGTGACGATGCCGTGTTCGGATCAGTCGTCTCAGGCAGGCCTTCTGAGCTGGAAGATGTAGAAAATATAGTCGGCCTTTTTATTAATACCATTCCCATCCGGGTCCAAAGCAAAGCTCTTTCTTTCTCTGACCTGGTCAGTCGGATGCAAAAGGAAATGACTGAAGCAGAAGCATACAGCTATTTCCCTCTATATGACATTCAAGCGCAGAGTGCTCTTAAACAAGATCTCATTGATCATATTATCGTGTTTGAAAACGTGCCGACCCAGCAAGAAATGGAAGGACTAAACCAGACTGGATCGTTCGGTTTCTCAGTGGAAAACTTTGCGATGGCGGAGGAGACGAATTATGGATGCAGCGTCAAAGTGATTCCAGGCCGCACATTGTTCGTGCGCATCAATTTTCATACAGGTTTATATGAGCCTGGCATAATTGCTGAGATAAAAGATTATTTACAGCATATGATTTCAGCTGTCATCTCTGATCCTTCTCTTCCTGTTTCAAGGATGACGTTACTAGATAAAGACAAAACACAGAAAATGGTTGCTGAATATAATACGACGGGAGCTGTTA
>NZ_JBAIZU010000010.1:0-15352 GCF_036765115.1 Bacillus sp. 0909A | reverse complement strand
TAATCACTCTTTAAGCGACTTTATTATCATAACATTTTCTGCTGTTTCCGTCAACAACTTTTTTTTCGTAATTTCTTTAAAAAGCTTATCCGTCATCAGCGACGTATATTAGAATAACACCCTTACGTCTTAAAGTCAACATATAATATGAATTAAACAATAAAATGCTTAATCACTACTAACGCTGCTATTCCCGGTATGCCCAAAATTCCGCTTATGGCTGTTGTGACAATATTAATCGGCACATGGATGCCAAGGCTGCCTCCGAACATGTTCACACATACCAACAACAAAGCACCCGCTACACATTTAACAGCAGTTATACCAATCCACTTTAGAGGTTTTGCAGGTGAACCTGATAAAAACAGAAGAATAACTAGTCCTAAAATAATCCCTACAATGAAAATAGGCTCCATGAATCTTCTCATCCCCTTCGCTTGTTCTAGTACAAGCTTATGAGAAGATCCAGGAGTTTAGACCACTTACTTCCACCGGCTGATTGTCAAATTTCGCTGTTTCGCTTCCCTCAAGTAAAAAAAATACTTCGCTTCAGCTACTTTCAGCTCGCATAAAACCTCAGCTGATGGCTCAAGGCTTTTCTCGACCAGCTTCTTTTGCCTATTCCACTCTTCCTTTTGCTTAAAAAGCTGCTCGATTAGTTTTTCATCAAACTCTCTTCTCAATGTTTTCTTGCGAAGAAAACCCATGGATCGCTTTTTCCTCCCTTACAATTCACGTCTTCCTTCAAGTGCTTTAGAAAGAGTGACCTCATCAGCATATTCCAAGTCACCGCCGACGGGCAGTCCGTGGGCAATACGGGAGAGCTTAATACCAGATGGCTTCAAGAGCCTTGATATATACATCGCTGTTGCTTCCCCTTCTATATTAGGGTTTGTTGCGAGAATCACTTCTGTCACTTGATCATCCTGTAATCGTTTTAACAATTCTGGTATCTTTATATCCTCTGGTCCGATGCCGTCCATTGGAGAAATGGCGCCGTGGAGAACATGATACTGTCCGTTGTATTCTTTCATTTTCTCCATAGCAATAACATCCTTAGGGTCTTGCACAACACAGATAATGGACTTATCCCTTCGTGTATCTTCACATATATAACAAGGGTCCTGATCTGTAATATGCCCGCAAACTGAACAATATGTCAGATTGCGTTTCGCATTTACCAATGCCTTCGCAAAATCTAATACCACATCTTCTTTCATACCTAGAATAAAAAAAGCCAGACGAACCGCTGTTTTCGGTCCGATCCCTGGCAATTTCATAAAGCTGTCGATCAGCTTTGATATTGGTTCAGGATATTGCATTTTCTTTTATCCCCCTAGAATAAACCTGGCATGTTCATTCCTTTTGTAAATTGACCCATTGTTTCGTTTGTGATCTCGTCAACTTTTTTCAAGGCTTCATTTGTTGCAGCAAGCACTAAATCCTGAAGCATTTCGATATCTTCCGGGTCAACTACATCCTCATTAATGATGACATCCAGAATTTCTTTTTGTCCGTTTGCTTTTACTGTTACCATACCGCCGCCTGCAGTTCCTTCAACTACCTTTTCTGCAAGCTCTTCTTGAGCCTTGGCCATATCCTTTTGCATTTTTTGCATTTGCTTCATCATTTTTTGCATATTTCCCATTCCGCCACGCATAGCATTCACTCTCTTTCATATTGTTAGTCTTTTATTTCAATTAAATCCGCTCCGACAAGCTTTTTCGCCTCGGCAATAAGCGGGTCTTCTTCAGCCGGTTCATTTGATCCTTCATTTTCCTGCTGATGATCTACTAAAAATTCTTCTCTTATTTTACCCCATTGTGCTTCTGGAACGCCAATCAAATCTATTCTTTTACCGAGCATTGATTCTAAAATCTGTTCAAGATTAGTCCGGACTCCGTTGTTATCCTCCGCGACCATTTTACAATGTATTTCATATTTGAATTTCAGTACAAATGCCGCAGAAGCTGCAGCAACAGGTTCACTGTCATTCAGCAGCGCAGCATGTGATACTTTGTTTTGCTGTTTCAAATGAGCCAGAAGCTTGCCCCAGCTGCTTCTGAGCTGATCAAGGTCCGTCCTCGTTGCGTCCTTTAAAATTTCATGAATTCTGCCTACCGGCGCTTTGTAATTGGATTTTCCGCCTTTTGGCGCACGCGGTCCCTCTTTTTTTGGACTTTCCGCCGCTGCTTTTACGCCGGTGGTTTTGAGCCGTTCTACTTCTTGCTCAAGCTGCTGGATCTTTTTCATCAGCATATCAACTTCAGGCAGATCCGCAGCAGCTGGTTGATGAGACGTCTGACAAATCTTCACCACAGCCACCTCAAAGAAGATACGGGGATGGTTCGTCCATTTCATTTCCTGGTGGCTCTTGTTCAGGATATCAATCATTTCATATATCGCCTGAGTCGGAATTTGTTCACTCAATTCCCGGAACGTTTCATCGACTTTTACTTTTTCCAGTACACCCTCTAAGCCAGGAGCTGTTTTGAACAGAAGCATGTCTCTGAAATAGAAAATCATATCCTCTATCAGCTTCGCCGGGTCTTTCCCTTGCTGAAGCAGCTCATTCAATGTTTCCAAAGCTTCAGAAACATGTTTTTCATGCAGAGATTGCGCAAGCTTTCCTATATATAACTGAGAAACGGCTCCGGTAATCAGAAGCGCATCATCAACTTTTAGCTCGTCACCGCTGAATGAGACTGCCTGATCAAGAAGGCTCAAAGCATCCCTCATACCGCCATCTGCAGCACTCGCAATAATGTCGAGCGCTCCTTCTTCAACCTGCAGCTCTTCAGCATCAACTATTTTGTTCATACGCCCGACAATCGCTTGGGATGTAATTCGCTTGAAGTCAAAACGCTGACATCTGGAGATAATGGTTAAAGGAATTTTGTGCGGTTCTGTTGTTGCTAAAATGAAAATACAATGCTCAGGCGGCTCTTCTAACGTTTTTAATAACGCGTTAAAGGCGCCGATAGACAGCATATGCACCTCATCTATGATATATACCTTATATGTGACGGCCGACGGGGCAAACTTCACTTTGTCGCGGATGTCACGAATTTCATCAACACCGTTATTAGAAGCGGCATCAATTTCTATGACATCGGATATGGACCCGTTTGTTATCCCTTTACAGGCTGCACATTCGTTACATGGCTCATCAACAGGAGCGTGTTCACAGTTGACAGCTTTGGCAAATATTTTGGCCGCACTGGTTTTTCCCGTACCCCTTGGCCCGGAAAACAGATAAGCATGAGAAAATTTCTTTTGCAAAAGGGCATTTTGCAGCGTTTTTGTAATGTGCTCTTGTCCAACCACATCTTCAAAGCGCTGAGGCCTGAATACTCGATATAAAGCTTGGTAACTCACGGGTGCGCCCTCCTCCGTTATTCATCATTCCCATTATACATGAACCGTGTATCGATTCCAAAAGCTCTTTTACATAACAAAAAACTCACCTAATATTAGGTGAGTTTGAAAATTTGATGATTGATTTACCGTGCACCTTCTGTCGATTCGCTACCCTAAGCGTTACTTAAGCAGTTAGCTCGGCCCAGGCAACCCTGCGGCACATGAGAGGTTTCACTTAATGCTGCTTCCTTCCGGACCTGACATGGTTCATGAATTCCCATTGCGCAGGACCCAAACGTCAACACCACTTACTTAAGGCAGACCTTAAAGTAAACGAACCTCGAGAAGGGATTCGGCCCCGCTAGAGCGGATTGCGGGTACAGGGCACCGCTACCTCCCCGCTTAGCACGGCAAAATAAATATCAAATTTTTTGTCGCATCTATGACGATGCACACATAAGTATATCCTTTTCCCCTAAAAATTGCAACCTTACTACTCAGACAAGTTTTTCCTAGAAGCTTTCTTCTTTTTTCTCAACTCTCTGAAAAACGTACTGAGCATTCCTCCGCATTCTTCCTCTAGCACACCACTCACTACTTCAGCCTGATGATTAAAGCGTTCTTCCTGAAGAAGGTTCATTAACGTGCCTGAACAGCCTCCTTTTGGATCAAAAGCGCCAAACACCACTTTTTCCACGCGTGAAAGCACGACGGCTCCGGCACACATCGGACAAGGCTCAAGGGTAACGTAAAGAGTTGCCCCCTCCAGTCTCCATGTTCCAAGTGACTTGCACGCTTCATCAATCACAAGCATTTCCGCATGAGCGATAGACCGCTGCTCTGTTTCTCTTAAATTGTGCGCGCGTGCCACGATTTCATCATTCACGACAAGCACGGCTCCGATCGGCACCTCGCCTTTCGCTTCAGCTTTTTTCGCTTCTTTTATTGCTTCTTTCATATAAAGTTCATCTTGATTCATAAGGTTAGCTCTCTTTTCAAAGTTTTTTCCTTACCTAAAAAGGCTACATATTAACTATAACTTAAACAGAAAGGAGACTGTCGATGTCTAAAGCAGACACAGCTCTTCTCATTGTCGACATGATCAATAATTTTGAATTCGATATGGGAGAAAGCCTCGCCAACAAAACAGAAAAAATCGTTCCTCACATTTTATCATTAAAAAAGCACGCGAGACAAAATGACTGGCCGATTATATACATTAATGATCATTACGGACTTTGGCAAGCGGATATTCAAAATATCCAGCAAGAATGTGAAAACGAGAAGAGCAAGGCCATTATTGAAAAGATATCACCCAAGGATGCCGACTATTTTTTAATTAAACCGAAACACTCCGCGTTTTATGAAACAGCCCTCCATACCCTCCTTACTGAATTACAGGTGAAACGCATTGTCTTAACAGGTATAGCGGGGAATATATGCGTACTATTTACTGCTAATGATGCTTACATGAGAGAATACAGCATTACGATACCTAAGGACTGCATTGCTTCTAACAGCGATAAGGATAATGAATTTGCTCTAACTATGATGGAAAATGTTCTTTTCGCAGAAATTACAACGGAAGAACAAATTACTGAAAAACAAACATGATTAGCGCTTTCCTTACATACATTGTAGCGATATGAAAGGAGGCGTTTTTCATTCAAATTTATGTTGTGAAACAAGGTGACACTCTTTCTGCTATCGCTTCACAATACAGAACAACTGTAAATGAAATTACAGAAACGAATGAAATACCGAATCCCGGCAGCCTTGTTGTCGGACAAACCATTGTCATTCCAATAGCTGGCCAGTTTTATGATGTTCAACAAGGCGATACCCTGACATCCATCGCACGGCAATTCAATACGACAGCAGCCGAGCTTGCCAGGGTGAACCGCATCCAGTTAAATACCGTACTGCAGATTGGTTTCCGTTTATATATTCCTCCAGTTCCTAAACGAGACATCGAATCAAGTGCTTATTTGGAGCCCCGCGGAAATCAAGTCAGCGAAAATCTCCAGCAGGCGGCCAGAGAAGCGTCGCCCTACTTAACGTACCTTGGCGCATTCAGTTTCCAGGCACAGCGTGATGGAACCTTAGTCGCACCGCCTTTAACGAATTTAAGAAGCATTGCAGAGAACCAAGACACGACAATGATGATGATTATAACAAACCTAGAAAACCAGGCATTCAGCGATGAGCTCGGCCGGATCCTTTTGAACGACAATACTGTGAAAAGAAGACTTTTGAATGAAATAGTCGAGAATGCCAGAAGATATGGCTTCCGTGCTATTCATTTTGACTTTGAATACTTACGGCCCCAGGATAGAGAGGCATATAATCAATTTCTCCGCGAGGCAAGGGATCTTTTCCATCGAGAAGGCTTAGAAATTTCTACGGCGCTTGCCCCTAAAACAAGCGCAACACAGCAGGGGAGATGGTACGAGGCTCATGATTACAGAGCCCACGGCCAAATTGTCGACTTTGTTGTCCTCATGACATATGAATGGGGCTATAGCGGCGGGCCAGCTCAAGCTGTTTCTCCAATTGGGCCTGTTCGAGACGTCATAGAATATGCTTTGACAGAAATGCCTGCGAATAAAATTGTCATGGGACAGAATTTATATGGGTATGACTGGACACTTCCTTATACAGCAGGAGGAAATCCGGCAAGAGCGATAAGCCCTCAGCAAGCCATCGTCATAGCTGATCAAAACAATGCCGACATCCAGTATGACGAAACCGCTCAAGCCCCTTTCTTTCGCTATACTGATGCAGAAAACAGAAGGCATGAGGTATGGTTTGAGGATGCCCGATCGATCCAAGCCAAATTCAATCTGATTAAAGAGCTGAATTTAAGAGGCATTAGTTATTGGAAGCTGGGACTTTCCTTTCCTCAAAACTGGCTGCTGCTTTCTGATCAATTTCAAGTTGTCAAAAAGACGTTCCGTTAATTTGGAAACGTCTTTTTTTCATAGGGGAATCCAAGGGTTGTGATACAATATGAAGGTCAGCAATTGACGTACGTTTTTTAGAAATAAGGAGGATTCCAATGAATACAGCCCCTTTTATCGCAGTTGAAGGTCCTATCGGGGCAGGAAAAACAACGCTCGCGACGATGCTTTCACAAGAGCTTGGATTCCCTATGATCAGTGAGATTGTTGAGGATAACCCATACCTTGATAAGTTTTATGACAATATAGAGGAATGGAGCTTCCAGCTTGAGATGTTTTTTCTTTGTCACAGATACAAACAGCTTGAGGATACCAGCCTTCACTTTTTAAATGAAGGACAGCCTGTGATAGCTGATTATCACATTTATAAAAATGTGATTTTTGCGGAACGAACACTGTCTGAACAGCAGCTCAACAAATACAGAAAGATTTATCATCTTCTTACCGATGATCTTCCAAAGCCAAATGTCATCATTTACATAAAGGCAAGTCTGCCCACATTGTTACACCGCATTGAAAAACGCGGGCGCCCCTTTGAGAAAAAAATTGAAACCAGCTATTTGGAACAGCTGATCGCAGATTATGACATCGCCATCAAGCAGCTGCAGGAAGCAGATCCAGGTCTTACGGTGTTAACAATAGATGGCGATTCAAAGGATTTCGTTTTGAATAAGAGCGATTTTGAACGTATTGCCGCCCATGTAAAGGAGCTTATAAAATGAAAGAACATCATATCCCTAAGAATTCAATCATTACAGTAGCAGGAACAGTAGGTGTCGGGAAATCAACTTTAACAAGAGCATTGGCTAAACGGCTTGGCTTTAAAACCTCTCTTGAAGAAGTCGATCATAACCCCTACTTAGAAAAGTTCTATCATGATTTTGAACGCTGGAGCTTCCATCTGCAAATCTATTTCTTAGCTGAACGGTTCAAAGAACAGAAAAATATTTTTGAAGCTGGCGGAGGGTTTGTACAGGATCGTTCGATTTATGAGGATACTGGGATTTTTGCAAAAATGCACGCTGACAAAGGGACGATGTCAAAGATTGATTATAAAACGTATACAAGCCTGTTTGAAGCAATGGTCATGACACCGTATTTCCCGCATCCTGATGTGCTGATCTATTTAGAAGGCGATTTGGAAAACATATTAGCCCGGATTGAGGAACGCGGACGTGAAATGGAGCTTCAAACAGACCGGTCTTATTGGGAAGAAATGCACACACGTTACGAAAACTGGATCAGCGGTTTTAACGCCTGTCCTGTCCTGAAAATCCGTATTGAGGATTATGACCTGAAGAATGATGAAAGTTCTATCGAGAACATTGTTGATCAAATTGCAACTGTTATTCATGAAACGAAAAAAAAGTGAATCTCATGACCTGAGATTCACTTTTTTATGATATTAAAAAATCCGTTGCAAACGATGCAACGGACAAAACAATCTCCAATATATGCTTGAGTTTCATTAGAATTAAAATCAATATGGCGGAGGAAGAGGGATTCGAACCCCCGCGGGCTTTGACACCCCTGTCGGTTTTCAAGACCGATCCCTTCAGCCGGACTTGGGTATTCCTCCGTATCGACAAGACTTACTATATCATGAATGTTTTGTGATGGTCAAGCATTTTTAAAAAATTTTTTTGTTTTTATAAAAATGTTCATTTAAATAGCAAAAAGGCGCGCCTTTTCAGGCCCACCTTTCAACATTACGCTTTGATGACTTCTCTATTTCCCATATAAGGACGAAGCACTTTTGGTATCATAACGCTTCCGTCTTCCTGCTGATAATTTTCTAAAATAGCAGCAACTGTTCTTCCGACTGCCAGACCTGAGCCGTTCAATGTGTGTACATGCTCCGGTTTGCCTTTCGCTTCACGTCTGAAACGAATGTTCGCACGTCTTGCTTGGAACGCTTCGAAGTTGCTGCAAGAAGAAATTTCACGATAAGTGTCTTGGCTCGGAATCCATACTTCTATATCGTATTTTTTCGCAGCTGTAAACCCTAGATCACCCGTACACATGCTCATGACACGGTATGGAAGTTCCAACAGCTGAAGCACACGCTCAGCTTGGTTTGTTAGCTTTTCTAACTCATCATAAGAATCTTCCGGCTTTACAAACTTCACAAGCTCCACTTTATTAAACTGGTGCTGCCGGATTAATCCTCGTGTATCGCGCCCTGCTGAACCAGCTTCTGAGCGGAAGCAGGCACTGAATGCCGCATAATTAATCGGCAGGCTGTCTCCTGACAGAATTTCATCTCGATGCATGTTTGTGATCGGCACTTCAGCAGTTGGAATCAAGAAGTAATCCTCTTCTCTGATCTTAAACGCATCCTCTTCGAACTTTGGAAGCTGGCCTGTTCCCGTCATGCTTGCGCGGTTTACCATATAAGGCGGGATGACCTCAGTATAGTTATACTCATCCACATGAAGGTCAAGCATAAAGTTATAAAGCGCACGCTCCAAGCGAGCACCTAAGCCTTTATAAAACACGAAGCGGCTTCCTGTCACCTTCGCAGCACGTTCAAAATCAAGAATGCCAAGCTCATCAGCAATATCCCAATGCGGTTTTGGCTCGTATGCAAATGAAGGTGTTTCGCCCCATGTCCGGATTTCCACGTTATCATCTTCTGTTTCACCGACTGGCACTGATTCGTGCGGAATATTCGGGATTGAGAGAAGAATGGTTTCAAGTGCAGATTCCACTGTTCTTAATTCTTCATCAAGTTTTTTAATTTCCTCGCCGACTTCACGCATTTCTTTAATGATATGATCCGCGTCTTTTTTCTCGCGTTTTAAAACAGCTACCTGCTGGGATACTTCATTCCGTTTTCCTTTTAGCTCTTCTACTTTTCCGATAAGCTCTCGTCTTTTATCATCAAGCTCCTCGAACTTATCAAAATCTGTTAAGTCTTCGCCTTTGTGTACAAGCTTTGCTTTAATTTCTTGAAAATTTGCTCTCAGCATTTTCGTATCAAGCATGCGAAACACTCCTTTTTTCATTAAAATCATTGAATTATCGAAAATAAAAAGAGCCCTCATCCCCATGAAAGGGACGAGAGCTCTCGCGTTGCCACCCTGATTGAAAACAAGCCATAGACTTGTTTTCCGCTTTCACACATAACGGTTATCCCGTAAATGCCTACTTCATTCAGCATTTCGCTCAAGGATGGATTCAGACAGCATCTTTCACCGATTCGCACCAACCATCGGCTCTCTTAGAAAGAGAGGCTTCCTACTAGTTCCTATCAACGCTTTTCGATCTTTATTTGTGTTTATAATGTACTATAAGTTTCCACAGCTTTCAACTGTTTTATACAAGGGCTTTCTGCTTGTATTCCTCAACCATTTGAACGAACAGCTTTGTCACCCGATGATCCTCTGTCAGCTCCGGATGGAACGAACAGCCCAAGAAATTATCCTGTTTAGCCGCAACAATGCGCCCGTTATGCTCAGAAAGCACTTCTACATTTTCACCGGCTTCCAAGATATGCGGCGCACGGATGAATACGCCAGTAAAAGGTTCGTCCAGCCCTTTAATGGTTAAATCAGCTTCAAAGCTATCGACCTGCCGGCCAAACGAATTCCGTTCAACAACCACATTCAGCAAACCTAAATGAGCATTATCTGAACCGGCAATTTCCTTTGCTAATATAATTAACCCGGCACATGTCCCAAACATCGGTTTTCCCTGAGCAGCAAACTCACGCAATGGCTCCATGAATTGATACGTATCAATTAAACGGCGCATTGTCGTGCTTTCTCCGCCCGGCAAAATTAAACCATCGATTTCGTTTAGCTGCTCTGGGCGTTTAATAACAAGTCCAGCTGCACCGCATGCTTCAATTGCATGGATATGCTCTCTTACTGCTCCTTGAAGTCCTAGTACACCTATTGTTAACATGTCGCAGCGCTCCTATATTCTTACCAGCCGCGTTCTTGCATACGCTGTTCTGGAAGTAAATTTGAGATTTCAATCCCTTTCATTGCAGTTCCAAGCTCTTTTGAAAGCTCTGCAATCAATTTATAATCAGTGAAGTGAGTTGTTGCTTCCACAATTGCTTTTGCAAATTTTGCAGGATTGTCTGATTTGAAGATACCAGAACCAACAAATACACCGTCAGCGCCAAGCTGCATCATAAGTGCCGCATCTGCAGGAGTCGCTACGCCGCCAGCCGCAAAGTTAACGACAGGAAGTTTACCGTCTCTTTTAATTTGTTGAAGCAGCTCATAAGGCGCTCCCAAATTTTTCGCTTCTGTCATTAGCTCATCATCGCTCATTGCAACTACTTTGCGCACTTGAGCGTTTACCTTGCGCATATGGCGAACAGCCTCAACAATATTACCTGTTCCAGGCTCCCCTTTTGTACGTAGCATAGAAGCGCCTTCAGCAATACGTCGTGTTGCTTCGCCTAGATCACGGCAGCCGCACACGAAAGGAACTGTATATTCATTTTTATTCAAATGAAATTCTTCGTCAGCCGGAGTCAGAACTTCACTTTCATCAATATAGTCAACACCCATAGCCTCAAGCACACGCGCTTCAACAATATGTCCGATACGCGCTTTTGCCATTACAGGGATGGATACAGCATTCATTACTTCTTCCACGATAGTAGGGTCTGCCATACGGGCAACTCCTCCAGCCGCACGAATATCAGCTGGTACACGTTCTAGCGCCATTACAGCGACAGCTCCAGCCTCTTCAGCAATCTTCGCTTGTTCTGCATTGATGACGTCCATGATGACGCCGCCTTTTTGCATTTCTGCCATTCCGCGTTTTACTCGTTCAGTACCTGTTTGAGCCATTTTTTGGTCCCCCTAATCAAGGTATAGTTATATGATTTCTACTTCTTATTGTATCCTAGAAATCCAATAATTCATATGGATATTACTTATTTTATTCGGTTTTTAGGACTTTGAAAATCATTTTTTATTAAAAATTGGGTTTTTTCAGTATATTAAGCGAAAGAGCCCTAACATTAATCAGAGCTCTTTTCATCCATTAAAACCAGCCAGTTACTGTATCAACAATGCTTCCCCAGATACCAGCAAAAAATCCGCCGATGCTGCGCATTGTTAAAACAAACCAGTTTGCTTTATCTACATTTTCTTTTGTCACAAGGTCTACCCCTGCCAGGCTGCTGTTAAGGAATCCATAGTCCTTTTCATCACCTGTATATTCTGCAGTCAGTTTCCCAACCTTCGTCCCTTTTTTCACAGGGGCAGTCAAGGTGTCTTTGTTTAAAGTGACTTTTGCTTTGTAATTCTTTTCTTCACCATTTTTAACAGGAAGAGAAAATGCCTTGCTTGTCACAATGCCTACTTCTTTCTCTTTACCTTTATCTACAGAAACGGTTTTATGGCCTTTTACTTGATCGCCTTCAGCATAAATTTCTTTCATAGAGAAATTGTTGAAAGCATAATCAAACATCTTTTTCGTTTCATCGAAACGGCCAGTGTGAATATTGCCTTTTGCGTTTAACACTACAGTGATGACACGCATACCGTTTCTTTCAGCTGTTCCTGTAAAACATGAACCCGCAGAGTCAGTAGAACCTGTTTTCAGTCCATCTACAGTTGCACCTTTATACTCACTGACAAGACCCTTCAGCATAAAGTTCCAGTTCGGCATGTCCATTTCATCATCTGTGCCTTTTCTGAACTTCATTTTTGAGATGCTGGAAGTTTCTAAAATCTCAGGGTAATCAGTAATCAGGTGATCTGCAAGAATAGCCATGTCCTTAGCAGAAACTTCACTTTCTTCATCTACGCTTGTCCCTTCAGGCTGCTTGCCGTGGAGATCCTTGTTTTCAAGACCTGTTGCATTAACAAATTTGTAATTTGTTAATCCCAGTTCTTTTGCTTTTGCATTCATTTTTTCAACGAACTTTGTTTCAGAGCCTGCAATAACTTCTGCAATGGCAATCGCAGCCGCATTTGCAGAATAGATTGCTGTCGCTTGATAAAGTTCTTTTACTGTGTATTTTCCGTCTTTCCGAAGCGGAACGTTTGATAAACTGTTATCTTGGGAAATCTCATACACATAGTCATCAGGCGTATAGGTTTGATCCCATTTTACTTTGCCTTCATCAATTGCTTCTAATAACAGATACTCTGTCATCATTTTTGTCATACTTGCAATTGGCAGTCTTTTCTCTGCATTTTTGCTGTAAAGAATTTTACCTGAAGAAGCTTCGATCATAATAGCAGCTGATGCGTTAATATCAATTGGATCGCTGGCAGCCTTTGCTTTTGACATTGGGGTCAGGCAAGTTACAGCCAGTGTTAAAACAACCAATGACATCAATAGCTGTTTACATTTCTTGATGTTCAATCGTACGACCTCCGTATTTCATTTTTCTTCATCTATAATTAAGCCGTTAAGGACATTTTCAATGCACAACAGTATAAATTTTATCATAATCAGTATAAAAAAAATAGACAGAGTCAGAGACCCTGTCAAATGTTTTTAATTTGTAACAATTTATTTATGAAATTGTATAGTTAGGTGATTCTTTTGTAATCTGTACATCATGCGGATGACTTTCACGAAGGCCTGCACCAGTCATACGAATGAACTGAGCTTCTTCTCTTAAAGCACGAAGATCTTTAGATCCGCAATATCCCATACCAGAACGAAGACCGCCGACTAGCTGATAAACTGTTTCTTCAACCGGTCCTTTGTAAGGTGTGCGTCCTTCAATTCCTTCTGGAACGAATTTTTTGTTTTCTTCTTGGAAGTAACGGTCTTTACTTCCTTTTTCCATCGCAGCAACAGATCCCATACCGCGGTATACTTTGAATCTTCTGCCTTGGTAGATTTCAGTTTCACCAGGGCTTTCTGATGTACCTGCCAGCAAGCTTCCAAGCATAACAGCATGTCCGCCGGCTGCCAATGCTTTTGCAATATCGCCAGAGAATTTAATTCCGCCGTCTGCGATAATTGTTTTGCCATGTTTTCTTGCTTCAGTCGCACAGTCATAAATCGCTGTGATTTGAGGTACACCAACACCCGCTACAACACGAGTAGTACAAATGGAACCCGGTCCGATTCCTACTTTGACTACATCAGCACCAGCTTCGAAGAGTGCCTTTGTTGCTTCAGCAGTTGCTACGTTTCCAGCGATAATATTTAATTCAGGATACGTTTCACGAATCTTTGTCACTGTGTTTAACACGCCTTGAGAATGCCCGTGTGCTGTGTCGATCACAATGACATCCACATTGGCTTCTACAAGCTTTTTCACGCGTGTCATCGTGTCGCCAGTTACGCCAACTGCCGCACCAACGATCAGACGTCCATGAATGTCTTTAGATGAGTTAGGGAATTCGATAACTTTTTCAATGTCTTTAATCGTGATAAGACCTTTTAATTTATTTTGATCGTCAACGAGTGGAAGCTTTTCAATTTTATGTTTCTGCAAAATCTTTTCAGCTTCGTCTAGTGTCGTTCCAACCGGTGCAGTGACAAGTTCTTCTTTTGTCATGACATCGCTGATTTTCATTGAGTAATCAGAAATAAAGCGAAGGTCGCGGTTCGTAATAATTCCGACAAGCTTTTGGTCTTCTTCGTTATCTACAATCGGAACACCGGAAATTCTGTATTTCCCCATCAAATGCTCCGCATCATAAACTTGGTGATCAGGAGTTAAAAAGAAGGGATTTGTAATAACGCCTCGTTCAGAGCGTTTTACTTTATCAACTTGTTCAGCCTGCTGCTCGATCGACATATTTTTATGAATAATGCCCAAGCCGCCCTGTCTAGCCATTGCAATTGCCATTGCTGATTCTGTTACAGTATCCATACCTGCGCTGATGACAGGAATATTCAGCTTTAACGTCTTTGTAAGTTCAACAGATAAATCCACATCACGCGGAAGTACCTCTGACTTAGCTGGTACAAGCAGTACATCGTCGAACGTTAAGCCTTCTTTTGAAAATTTACTTTCCCACATTAGTAAATCCCCCTCTTTTCGGCAAAATATTATATGTAGATTATCAACAAGCCAAGAGCATGTCAAGGAACCCAAAAAGAGTTGAAATATTTAGATAACGGAAAGGAATTAGAAATACATATGACATATCATGAATGGAAAGACTTAGCGCTATTTTATTCCGTAGAATCAACCCAGAAATTTCTAGAAAAAGTCTATGTCTTAAATGGTGCAGATGAGGCGAAACGGAACTCTTTTAAAAACAGCGAGCGTTTTATTTTCTTCTTGAAGCATGCTGAATCATTTTATAAGCAAGCCTCTTGCTCGCCTTTAGAAATCAAACCGATTCTTTTATTTTACGGGATGTCACAGCTGATCAAAGCCTGTCTCATCACACAGGATCCTCACTACCCAAGCCATACATCTGTTCTCGCACATGGCGTCACAGCACGTAAAAGAAAGAAGCAAAATTATTGTTTTAGCGATGATGAAGTAAAAATACAACGCAACGGATTATGTATGCACTTCATGAAACACTTATTTGGTCAATCGGGTATAGAAGATGAACGGTATACTATGAAAAAGTTATTAGCCGCTATACCAGAGTTAAGTGATATTTTTTATTTCCAGAAAAAGGAACGATTTATTACAAAGATTCGGAAGGATAAGGACTTGGTTTCTATACCAGAGGATATCGTGATTCATTATAAGATGTCCGATTCACGATTTGTTGAATATATGTCTCATCATTTTCAATGGACCTTTTTGAAGAAAGATAAAGATGATCTTCAGTTCCATCTTTCACGGCAAGACATAAATCCATGGACCTCAATCAGCCTATTATTTGATATGGACAAAAGACAATATTATATTCCTTCTAAACGAGATCAATTTCTAAAACTTCCTGAAATAACAATCCACTATTTAATTTTGTACAACATAGGAATGATTGCGAGGTATGAGACAGAATGGTGGTATGAGCTATTAACGCAGCATGTTAGTGATGATTACGTGTTCATTCAGCAGTTTTTAATGGTAACGGAAAACAAATTCCCTAAATACATTTTGAAATTCCTGCAGCAATATGTAT
>NZ_JBAIZU010000009.1:0-55125 GCF_036765115.1 Bacillus sp. 0909A | reverse complement strand
GTCCATATACAAGTGAAATCGAAACTATACAAACACCGACAGCTTATATAGCCCATATACTGATCTCAAGATTCCAAAAGATCTAAATAATGTATACAATATCAGGTTTCAGGAAAGGCTAATTGTACGGAGGTGGGGACGATGGACGAAACGGTTAAACAGCATCAAACATGTATTATATGCGAACAAGAGAAAAGCAGAGGGATTCATCTTTATACAAAATTCATATGCTTAGATTGTGAGAGAAAAGTAATTTCTACTGCAACTTCCGATCCTGACTATGCCTTTTATGTCAAGAAACTAAAGAGCATTCATACACCGCCATTATACTCTTAGACCTGAGAAGGTCTTTTTTTGTACCATTTTTCACTTTATATAAAGGCAATGGATACGATAAAAGAACATGAAACTTGTTTAGGGACTGAACGTAGTAGATAATAATGTTAAATATGAAATACTTACAGGAGTCGATGGTGTTGATGCATAGATTTCTTCAATTTTTGATATGGAGTTTTACAAGCAGTGCGACTTTTGTTTTTATAGGATTATTGAGTTTTTTTGGTTTTAACCAATCACTTTTTTTATCTTTTGTATATGGCGTCTCATCAGCAGCTCTCGTATACACAGCGGGTTTGTGGAATTCTAGGCGGTTATTTCTTAAAAGACATGAACTGACGGGTAGAGAATATGCGTACATTAAGAAAAATCTTGAGGAAGCAAGACAAAAAATAATCCGTCTAAGAAAAGCCTTATTTCAAGCAAAAAATATCCAGATGTTTAAGCAGAATGCAGAGATGCTTAGACTTGTGAGAAGGATCTATATGTTAACCAAAAAAGAGCCAAAACGGTTTTATCGGGCTGAGCGTTTCTTTTATCAGACTCTAGATTCTGTTGTGGAACTGACGGAGAAATATGCCGTTCTTTCTTCTCATCCGAAAAAAAACAAAGAACTTTCGATGTCGTTGAGTGAAGCACGTATCACACTTGCTGAATTGACGAAGCGTTTAGAAGAAGATTTAACTCAATTAATGGGCGACGAAATTGGTGAACTGCAATTTGAATTAGATGCAGCGAAGCATTCTTTGAAAAAATAATGGAAGGGAGCAAGGACGGTGAATAAAGATCGAAGTGACCTTCAAATAGACGGAGTGTTGGCAGACCCATTTGGAGATATCAAAATACCAAAGGGGGAGGCTGTTGAATCAGAGAAGCAGCCAGTGCGTCTTGTCGATGTTCTGCCCGAAGAAAACAAAGAAAAAGCATACCAGTTGGCTCAACAAATTGATCATAACAACATGAACAGTATTGTCTTGTACGGCTCACAAGCCCAGTCTAAGCTGCTGAATTTTTCTCATACGATGATTGATCATGTTCAAAAGAAGGACGTCGGCGAAATCGGTGAAATCCTTGGTGAACTGATGAAAAAGCTGGAACAAGTAAACCCAGATGAACTGCAGACTAAGAAAAAAGGTTTCTTGGCACGCATGTTTGGGAAAGTGTCTCATTCTCTTCAGGAGGTTCTGTCAAAGTATCAAAAGACCAGTGTGCAGATAGACAGAATCAGTTTAAAACTCGAGCATTCAAAACATGCATTAATCAGTGATAATAAGCTGTTAGAGCAGTTATATGATAAAAACAAAGAATATTTTTCTGCACTGAATGTTTATATTGCTGCTGGTGAATTGAAGCTGGATGAATTAAGAACGAAAACAATTCCTGAACTGAAACGACAGGCCGAATCAAGCGATCATAATCAAATGGCTGTTCAAGAAGTAAACGATTTGATCCAGTTTGCTGACCGATTGGATAAAAGGGTGCACGACTTGCTATTGAGCAGGCAAATTACTATACAAAGCGCTCCACAAATCAGGTTAATTCAAAATACCAATCAGGCATTAGCTGAAAAAATCCAGTCATCCATTGTAACCGCAATCCCGCTCTGGAAAAACCAAGTAGCGATTGCATTGACACTTTTACGGCAGCGAAACGCTGTGGATGCACAGCAAAAAGTATCCGATACAACCAATGAACTTTTGGTAAAAAACGCGGAGCTTTTAAAAACCAATACGATTGAAACAGTGAAAGCAAATGAACGAGGGCTTGTTGATATTGATACCTTAAAGAAGGTACAGGAAAGCTTAATCAGTACGCTTGAAGAAACGCTGACGATTCAAGAAGAAGGGCGGATCAAACGCCGACAGGCTGAAGAAGAGCTCATGATAATGGAAGGCGATTTGAAGCAAAAGCTGCTCGCGATAAAGGAAAGGTAGTTTACCAGTAAGACTTAGCTTTAAGTTCTGTCATAGGAACGATATAATAAGAGTAAGAATACACATTCAAAAGGATTGTTTTAATGAACACACCTTTATATCATGCACTGATTCAACATGCGAGAAGGAATTCTCATTCATTTCACGTTCCGGGACATCACAATGGAGATGTCTTTTTTGATGAGGCTAAGACCATATACAACCCGCTTCTTACAATTGATCTGACTGAGCTATCGGGGCTTGATGATTTGCATCATCCTTCAGGAGTAATTAAGGAAGCCCAAGATCTTGTCAGCCAATTGTATGGAGCGGCAGAAAGTTTTTTTCTTGTAAACGGCACGACTGTCGGCAACTTAGCCATGATTTTATCAGTTTGTGATCCTGGAGATACGATCCTGATCCAAAGAAACTGCCATAAATCTGTCTTTCATGCTGTTGATTTGGCTGGAGCTGAGCCAGTTTATCTCGCACCTGACATTGATGAATTCATGCATGTGCCTACGCATGTCCCGCTTAATACGATAAAAGAAGCTCTAAAGGCATATCCAGATGCGAAGGGACTGGTGCTGACCAATCCGACTTATTATGGACATAGCGTGGATTTGACTGAAATCATTTCAGAGGCCCATCAATACGGGATTCCTGTGCTGGTGGATGAAGCGCATGGCGCGCACTTTGTTTTAGGGGAGCCTTTTCCGGCTTCAGCGTTGCAAATGGGAGCAGATATTGTTGTTCAGTCGGCGCACAAAACGCTGCCTGCCATGACGATGGGATCTTATTTGCACCTCAATAGCAACAGGATTAAACGAAACAGGGTAACGGATTACTTGAATCGTTTACAAAGCAGCAGTCCGTCTTATCCGATAATGGCTTCATTGGATCTTGCCCGCGCTTATGTGCAGCATATGATAGAGGAACATAAGCTTTCTGACGTTCTGCAGCATATTCAGTCGATTAAACAAACGTTTGATTCACTTGCATATGCTGAAACGGTTGAACCGGCCAATCAACGGCTTTCCACTGATCCGCTGAAGCTCACCATTCGTTCCAAATGCGGACATTCAGGTTTTACACTGCAAAAAATATTAGAGCGTGTCAACATTTTCACAGAGCTTGCTGATGAAAATCAGGTTTTGCTTGTTCTCCCTTTGGGAGGAAAACGGAGAATCGATGCGGAAACAATTAAGAAAATTGATCATGAGATCGAAAAGACTCCATCTGATCAGATAAATGTTTCAGCAGAATGGGTAGCACAGCCTATTACTGTTTTGCCTTATCAAAAAAAGGTTTTAAACACGTTACAGAAAGAATACATGAATTTTAATGAAGCGGCAGGGCGGCTGAACGCAGAGGATGTTATACCTTATCCGCCGGGAATTCCGATGATTATGGCAGGCGAAAGAATCACAAGAGAAAGCGTGCAAAAGCTCAGCCGCTTGATCAGCATGAAAACGCATGTTCAAGGGAATATGAAAATCAATGAGAAGCAATTACTTGTTTATATAGAAGAGGAGAAATCATGAGCGGTTTATTTATTACATTTGAAGGTCCTGAAGGCGCGGGAAAAACAACTGTATTACAGGAAATGAAAAAGATACTGACAGCAGAAGGCCTTCAGGTTACGGCAACTCGGGAACCAGGCGGCATAGATATCGCAGAACAAATTCGAGAAGTTATTCTAAATGAGAACAACACCTTAATGGATGCGAAAACAGAAGCTCTCTTATATGCAGCTGCAAGACGTCAACATTTAGTTGAAAAAGTAAAACCTGCTTTAGAGCAGGGGAATATTGTACTTTGTGACAGATTCATTGACAGTTCACTCGCATACCAAGGATATGCAAGAGGTCTTGGGATTGATGAGGTTCTTTCAATTAACCAATTCGCCATTGGGGATATGATGCCTCATGTCACAATATATTTTTCAATTGATCCGGAAGAGGGCCTGAAGCGTATTGATGCGAACGGCTCTCGGGAGAAAAACCGGCTCGATCTGGAAAAGTTGAGCTTTCATACAAAAGTTCAGGAAGGTTATCGGGAGCTGATGAAGCGTTTTCCAGAAAGATTCCATTCAGTTGATGCCGCTCAATCGAAAGACCTCGTTGTTCAGGACGTTCTAAAGGTTATCAATGAAGCGTTGAAAAAAATTCAATTGTGACCTGTTTCTCATTAGTTGATATAATAATGTAAACGAGATCATTGTTGTTTCCAATCTAAAGGAGGCCTTTACAGATGAAATTAATAGTGGCAGTGGTACAAGATCAGGACAGCAACAGACTTTTGAAAACTTTAACAGATCACAACTTTAGAGTCACAAAGCTTGCGACGACAGGAGGATTTCTTAAATCAGGCAATACAACGTTTATGATTGGTGTCGAGGATATACGCGTCGATAAAGCATTGAGTCTTATTAAAGAAAACGGACAGAAACGTGATCAGATGATTGCTCCTGTATCTCCAATGGGCGGAAATGCTGATTCATATGTCCCTTATCCAGTCGAAGTTGAAGTTGGCGGAGCGACAGTATTTGTCCTTCCAGTCGATGAATTTCATCAATTTTAAGGATTTGAAACTGTGAAAATCAATAAAGATATACGCACATTTATAGATAATAAGCAGCTTCCTTCTATGAAAACAGCTGAGATTTCAGCATCTTTTAAAACATCAATGGAGAACCAAAGCAGCAAATTAAAGTTTGATCAACTGACCAGGCTGTTAACAGACATAGAAGCATTTGGGAAAAGACTGACGAAATCACGGAATTTTAAAGACTTGGCAAGATTTAAAGGGCTTGTGAAACGTTTTGTCAAAGAAGCTGTTGACAGCGGTCTTTCACATGAAACGTCGAAAAGCTTTGATCTTTACGGAAACAGCAAAACGCTGGGACTTGTGAAAGAAATAGACGAGAAATTGATAAAGCTTACAGAAGAGATGATGGATTTGGAAAAACCGGCAATTGATTTGCTGGAGCGTATTGGCGAAATAAAAGGTTTATTGATTAACCTTTACACATAGAGAGTGATACAATGGCAATATCCTGGAAGGAAATGACCGAGCTTCAGCCCAGAGTAATGAAGCTTTTATATAATAGTATTGAGAAGGACAGACTATCACACGCTTATTTATTTGAGGGCAAAAAAGGAACAGGCAAGCTGGAGGCCGCAATGCTTCTTGCGAAAAGCTTTTTTTGTCTGGAAACTGGAGCAGAGCCTTGTGAGAACTGCAGAAATTGTAAGCGGATTGAGTCGGGGAACCACCCTGATCTCCATCTGGTCCAGCCTGATGGGTTATCGATTAAAAAGGCGCAAATTCAAGCGCTGCAAGAAGAGTTTTCTAAAACAGGGCTTGAATCGCATAAAAAGCTGTACATCATATCACATGCAGATCAAATGACGGCTAATGCGGCAAACAGCCTGCTGAAGTTTTTAGAGGAACCGAACAGAGACACAATGGCCATCCTTATCACTGAGCAGCCTCAAAGGTTATTGGATACCATCATTTCAAGATGCCAAACCCTTCCTTTTCAGCCTTTGCAGCCTAAAGCAATTGAAGACCGACTGATAGAACAGGACGTCTCGCCTTATATGGCGAGGCTCCTGGCGAACATAACCAACAATGTGGCAGAAGCAGTCGAATTAAGTCGAAATGATGAGTTTGCAGAGTCTAGAGCGAAAGTGATAAAATTGTATGAAGTCTTAAACCAGCGGAAAGGACATGCCTTTTTCTTTATTCAAGATCAATGGATGCCCTTTTTCAAAGAAAAAACCCATCAAGAAATGGGTCTTGATATGCTCTTATTGATATATCGCGATGTGTTGTCCATCCAAATAGGAAATGAAGATAAATTGATCTATCAAGACTTATTCCAATCAATAAAACAGCATGCGCTACAATCAACACAACAAAGCGTTACGAACCAGATACTTGCTGTTTTAGAAGCAAAGAAACGGCTTCATTCCAATGTGAATGTGCAGGGATTAATGGAGCACTTGGTGTTAATGTTGCAGGAGGGATAAGCTTGTACAATGTAATTGGTGTCCGCTTTAAGAAAGCGGGAAAAATATATTATTTCGATCCGAATGGATTTCATATAGAACAAGACAGCTGCGTCATTGTAGAAACTGTCAGAGGCGTTGAGTACGGCCAGGTTGTTGTTGCGAATAAACAGGTGGATGAGCATGATGTTGTGCTTCCGCTCCGTAAAGTGATACGCGTGGCTGACGAGCGCGATCTTCTCATTGTAGAAGAAAATAAACAAGAAGCTTTATCAGCATTTGAAATATGCCAAAAGAAAGTAATAGATCACGGCTTGGATATGAAGCTGGTCGATGTGGAGTTTACGTTCGACCGCAATAAAGTGATTTTTTACTTCACTGCTGACGGCCGAGTAGACTTTAGAGAACTTGTAAAGGATTTAGCCTCCATCTTCAAAACAAGGATTGAGCTTCGCCAGATTGGAGTGAGAGATGAGGCAAAAATGCTTGGAGGGATCGGCCCTTGCGGCAGAATGCTTTGCTGTTCAACATTCCTCGGGGATTTTGAACCTGTGTCTATTAAGATGGCGAAGGATCAGAACCTATCCTTAAATCCAACAAAGATTTCTGGTCTTTGCGGACGTCTGATGTGCTGTCTGAAATACGAAAACGATGAGTATGAGACTGCAAAGGAACAGCTACCGGATATAGGGGAAATGATTACGACAGCAAACGGGCCTGCGAAAGTCGTCGGGCTGAATATTCTGGAACGGGTGCTTCAGGTGGAACTGATGAACCGTGAAAAAGTGATAGAATATACTTGGGAAGAGCTCTTGGAAGAGGGCGTCGTATCCGCACAAACCACAGATTAACGAGGTGTGGAACCTTGGATAAAAAAGAGTTATTTGATACCGTCATTAACTTAGAAGAACAAATCGGCTCGCTTTACCGGCAGCTGGGGGATTTAAAGCAGCATATCGGTGAGATGATTGAAGAAAATCATCATCTACAGCTTGAAAATAAGCATTTGCGTAAACGGCTGGACGATACGACGCAACAGATTGAAAAGTTTAAAGCTGATAAAAAAGAATCAAAAACACAGAAGACAGAGCAAGCTGATATAGGGGAAGGATATGATAATCTGGCACGTCTGTATCAGGAAGGGTTCCATATCTGTAACGTCCACTATGGAAGCGTCAGAAAAGAAGATTGTCTTTTCTGTCTGTCATTCTTAAATAAAAAATAAGGAAAAAGGCTTCCGCATCAGACGGAAGCCTTTTTCAAAGGTGCTGGAAAGGATAAGAAAATGGTTTCATTACATGACGATGAAAGATTAGACTATTTGTTGGCAGAGGACATGAAGATCATACAAAGTCCAACGGTATTTGCTTTCTCATTGGACGCTGTGCTTCTCTCCAAATTTGCTTATGTTCCGATTCAAAAAGGAAAAATTGTTGATTTGTGCACCGGCAACGGCATTGTGCCGCTGCTGCTGAGTACAAGGTCAAAAGCCGAAATTCTCGGAGTTGAAATTCAGGAAAGACTCCATGATATGGCTGTCCGCAGTGTGGCGTATAATGAGCTGCAGGATCAAATTCAGATCATACATGATGATCTGAAAAACATGCCTGAAAAGCTGGGGCATAATAGATATGATGTTGTTACCTGCAACCCGCCTTATTTTAAAACACCGAAACAGGCCGAACAAAATCTGAATGAACATCTCCGTATCGCAAGACATGAAATTCACTGTACATTGGAAGATGTCATTTCAGTCAGCAGTAAATTGCTAAAGCAAGGCGGAAAGGCAGCGCTCGTTCACCGGCCGGGCCGGCTTCTCGAAATTTTTGAATTGATGAAGGCTCACCAAATTGAGCCGAAGCGTGTTCAGTTTGTCTATCCGAAACAAGGGAAGGAAGCCAATACCATTTTGGTTGAAGGCATAAAATGCGGGCGGCCAGATTTGAAAATACTTCCTCCGCTGTTCGTGTATAACGAACAAAATGAATACACAAAAGAAATCAGGACCATTTTATATGGAGACAAATAACCATTTCTTTTATGTTGTACAGTGCAAAGACAACACCTGGTATGCAGGGTATACCAACGATCTGCAGAAACGGCTGAAAACTCACAACGATGGAAAGGGCGCAAAGTATACAAAAGCGAGACGCCCGGTTGATTTAATTTTTGCTGAGGCATTTGCAACGAAGCGGGAAGCCATGCAGGCGGAATATTACTTTAAAAAACTGACCCGCAGAAAAAAAGAGCTTTATATAGAAGAAAAACGGAACAGCAAGGAGGCTGTATATGTTAAGGCGCCAGATGAGCTTTAATGGTAAGTCGGATATGGGGATTCTTTATTTGGTTCCGACACCTATCGGAAATTTAGAGGATATGACGTTTCGAGCGATCGAAACGCTGAAATCAGTGGATGCGATTGCTGCAGAGGATACGAGGCAAACAAAAAAGCTATGCCATGTATATGAAATTGAAACACCGCTTGTCAGTTATCACGAACACAATAAAGAAAGCAGCGGCCACAAAATCATTGAATGGCTGAAGTCCGGGAAGAACATAGCGCTGGTCAGTGACGCCGGGCTGCCAACAATTTCTGATCCGGGAGCGGAAATCGTCAAGGACTTTACAGAAATGGGTGGTTATGTTGTTCCTCTGCCGGGGGCCAATGCCGCATTAACAGCGCTTATCGCTTCAGGAATTGTACCGCAGCCTTTCTTTTTCTACGGATTTCTCAACAGGCAGAAAAAAGAAAAGAAGAAAGAACTCGATGTCCTCAAAAAACGACAAGAAACGATTATTTTTTATGAAGCACCTCACCGATTGAAGGAAACCCTGTCTGTGATGTTAGAAATATTAGGAGATCGGGACATTGCGGTGACGCGTGAACTTACTAAGAAATATGAAGAATTTATAAGAGGAACGATATCAGAAGTGATAGACTGGGCAAATGAGGATCAGATCCGCGGAGAGTTTTGTCTTGTGGTCGAGGGCAATAACTCTGAGGAACAAGATGAAGAAACACATTGGTGGGAGAACCTCTCTGCAAAAGAACATGTCGAGCATTACATTTCAAAGGGAGCAACCTCAAAAGAAGCCATTAAAAAAGCGGCCGTAGATCGTAACGTCCCAAAACGTGAAATGTATGATGCATACCATATTCAGCAATAAAAAAAACGTTCTTGTGTCATAACAAGAACGTTTTTTGTGTAAAAAATGATTATTTAAGGTTTTGAAGCTGGTTTTGGATTTCGCTGATGATTTGCTCAGCGCCTTCTTTGCTTAGTACCAATTTGCCGCCGGCAAGTTTAAGGTTATCGTCAGAAACTTCACCAGTTACTTGGCAAGTCATGTTTGGTTTATATTTTTTAAGGATGATTTTTTCATCATCAACATAAATTTCAAGAGCATCTTTTTCTGCGATTCCAAGAGTACGACGCAATTCGATAGGAATCACTACACGTCCTAATTCATCAACTTTACGTACAATACCAGTAGATTTCATAAACATTCTCCTCCCAAGAGATAATTATTGTTTAAGTTATATTTTTCTTCGTCATTATTCGACAAAATCCTTACCTTCATAGCATAACAAGGTTTCCAATAATCGTCAATCCTTTTGTTTACTATTGATTGTAAGATTTAGTTCTTATAGTCAGTAATGGCTTTGAAACTACCGGATTAACAGCATTTTATAATTTTCTAATAAAGCTATTATCCTATGAAAAATCCTTTTAAATCAAGACTTTCGAACCAAGGTTTTTTATACCGTATGATTATATACGACAAAATTCGACATGAACAGACTTTTTTTATTTTTATTAAAGGTTTTTAATTTTAATTATTCTTTTTAGGGGCATACGTATATATCCTTGATCTTAAAGGCTAAGATGGTATCATAGATAAAGGATAAATATAAAATAGGTAATCATATATGATTTGCACTTTTCGCCGCTCTCGTCCTTTGGGCGGGAGCTTTTTGACATTCTGATTGGGAGGTTTCAAGATGCCGCAAGAAAACAATACATTTTACATTACAACACCGATTTATTATCCGAGCGGAAAATTACATATCGGCCATGCGTATACAACAGTCGCTGGCGACGCAATGGCTCGCTACAAACGATTAAAAGGCTTTGATGTGCGCTATTTAACGGGAACGGATGAGCATGGGCAGAAGATCCAGCAAAAAGCTGAACAGGAAAACATTACGCCTCAAGAGTATGTGGATCGCGCAGCGGCAGATATTCAGAAACTGTGGAAACAGCTTGAAATCTCAAACGATGACTTTATCCGCACAACTGAAAAACGGCATAAAGTTGTCATAGAAAAGGTGTTCCAAAAGCTTCTTGAAAACGGGGACATCTATCTTGATGAATACGAGGGCTGGTACAGTATTCCTGATGAAACATTCTACACGGAAACTCAGCTAGTAGATATTGAACGAAATGAAAAGGGTGAGGTGATTGGCGGGAAAAGCCCTGACAGCGGGCACCCTGTCGAATTGATCAAAGAGGAATCCTATTTCTTCCGTATGGGGAAATATGCTGACCGTCTTTTAAAATTCTATGAAAAAAATCCAACCTTCATTCAGCCGGAGTCACGTAAAAACGAAATGATTAACAACTTCATCAAACCCGGCCTTGAGGATTTAGCTGTTTCACGGACCACATTTGACTGGGGTGTGAAGGTGCCGGAAAATCCAAAACATGTTGTATACGTTTGGATCGATGCACTATTCAACTATTTAACAGCACTCGGTTATGATACAGAAAATGATGAGCTTTATCAAAAATATTGGCCAGCCGATGTTCATTTAGTTGGTAAGGAAATTGTACGGTTCCATACCATTTATTGGCCGATCATGTTAATGGCTCTGGACCTTCCGCTGCCGAAGCAAGTATTTGCGCATGGCTGGCTTTTGATGAAAGATGGAAAAATGTCGAAATCCAAAGGGAATGTTGTTGATCCAGTCACACTCATCGAACGCTACGGTTTAGACGAGCTTCGTTATTACCTGCTTCGCGAAGTGCCATTTGGATCTGACGGTGTTTTCACGCCGGAAGGTTTTGTTGAACGAATTAACTATGACTTAGCGAATGATTTAGGTAACCTTTTGAATCGTACTGTTGCCATGATCAATAAATACTTTGACGGGCAAATCGGTTCTTATAAAGGTGCCGTAACGGAATTTGACCAGACGCTTTCTTCTGTGGCTGAGGAAACAGTGAAATCCTATGAAAAAGCAATGGAAAAGATGGAATTCTCGGTCGCTCTTTCAACATTATGGCAGTTGATCAGCCGAACTAATAAATACATTGACGAAACGGCTCCATGGGTTCTTGCCAAAGATCCAGAAAAAGAAAAAGAACTGCAATCGGTTATGTATCACCTTGCTGAATCATTGCGTATTTCAGCCGTACTGCTTCAGCCGTTCCTGACAAAAACACCGGTAAAAATGTTTGAGCAGCTGGGCATCACAGATGATGCTTTAAAAGCTTGGGACAGCATTACAGCTTTCGGTCAGCTTAAAGACACAAAAGTACAAAAAGGCGAGCCGTTATTCCCGCGTTTAGAGGCAGAAGAAGAAATTGCGTACATTAAAGGGAAAATGCAGGGCTCAGCCCAAGCTAAAGAAGAGAAAAAAGAAGAAGAGCCGCAAGAGGTCGAACATTTACCTGAAATTACGATTGATCAGTTCATGAATGTAGAACTTCGTGTGGCAGAGGTTATAGAAGCAGAGCCGGTGAAAAAAGCAGATCGTTTGCTGAAACTCCAGCTTGACCTTGGCTTTGAGAAACGCCAAGTCGTTTCCGGTATTGCAAAACATTATAAACCTGAACAGCTTATTGGAACAAAACTCGTATGTGTAACAAATCTAAAACCGGTTAAGCTGAGAGGAGAGCTCTCTCAAGGAATGATCCTTGCAGGAGAAGCAGACGGCGTTTTAAAAGTCGTATCCATCGATCAGTCCTTACCGAAGGGCACAAGAATTAAATAATGATAAACAAAAGGTGTTTCACGTGTAACAATTCGTCGAACACCTTTTGTGTTTCGACAAGAAAGGAGTTTTTCATTTATGTTATTTGACACACATGCGCATTTAAATGCAGAACAATACAATACAGATCTAGAAGAGGTTATTGAGCGGGCGAAAGCTGAAAAAGTGGACCGGATTGTAGTCGTCGGTTTTGACCGGCCGACCATTACCCGGGCGATGGAAATGATTGAGGAATATGATTTTATATATGCTGCCATCGGCTGGCACCCAGTTGACGCCATTGACATGACAGAGGAAGATTTGGCTTGGATTAAAGAGCTGTCTGCTCATGAAAAAGTGGTAGCGATAGGTGAAATGGGTCTCGATTATCATTGGGATAAATCTCCTAAAGATGTTCAAAAAGAAGTATTTAGAAAACAAATTGCCCTCGCAAAAGAGGTCAATCTCCCTATTATTATCCACAACCGTGATGCAACAGAGGATGTCGTTACCATTTTGAAAGAGGAAGGCGCAGACGAAGTCGGCGGCATCATGCATTGCTTTACAGGCAGTATTGAAGTGGCAAGAGAATGTATGAAGATGAATTTTTATTTGTCATTTGGCGGTCCTGTCACCTTCAAAAATGCGAAGAAACCAAAGGAAGTTGTAAAGGAAATTCCGAATGATAGGCTGCTGATTGAAACTGACTGTCCGTTTCTTACCCCAACTCCTTTTCGAGGGAAAAGAAATGAGCCAAGCTATGTGAAATATGTGGCAGAACAGATTGCTGAATTAAGAGGAACAACCTTTGAAGAAATTGCATCAATTACGACTGAAAATGCAAAAAGACTTTTCCGTATAAACTGACAAAAAACGCTAGCGGGTTTTGTAAGAGCTTGTCCGTTCCGGTGTTTTTCCATAAATGTTCTACATGCTTTCTTCTCCTCATAGGATAGGTTTGTCGACAAGTCTTTCTTCCGTTTCTCGGTGTGTTTCAGGATAATGAAGAAGACACTGAGCTTTTAGGAGAAGGAGAAGGGAGGGTTGACAGCCTTTTAGATACTCTATATAATCTCTCCGAGGAGAAGGAGGCGTTTTTCATCACACAAAAAATGAAAAAGCTGTTTTCCGTAAAGCTTAGCAAAAGCAAAGTCATTCTGGTTGCTGCTTGTTTGCTGCTGGCGGGAGGCGGGACTGCGTACGCAGCTCATGAGCTGACGAAACAATCAGTCTCAGTTTCTATCAACGGCAAAAAGAAAAATATACGCACACATGCAAAAACAGTCGGTGATCTTTTAGAAGCACTTGATATAAAGACAAGAGATGAAGACAAGATCACACCTGCTAAACAGACACAGATAACAGCAGATATGAATGTTGTGTATGAGGCTGCAAAACCTGTGAAGCTTACTTTAAACGGGAAAGAGAAGACATTATGGTCAACAGCAAAAACGGTCGGTGCATTACTGGACGAACAAGATGTTGATGTAAAAGAACACGATCAGATTGATCCCGCAATAGATACAGAAGTTTCGAAAGACATGAAAATTAACATAGAACCTGCGTTCCAAGTCACTGTGAATGATGCAGGAAAAGAAAAGAAGATCTGGACGACTTCGACTACGGTCGCTGACTTTTTAAAACAGCAAAAGATGAACATAAAAGACGAAGATAAAATCAAGCCTGCGTTAGACGAAAAGCTAACGATAGGAAAGGCTGATATTACAATAACTCGTATCGAAAAGGTCACCGATGTAGTTGAAGAGAAAATAGCGTTTGATGTGAAAAAACAAGAAGACGCTTCTCTTGAAAAAGGGCAAGAAAAGGTCGTCCAAAAAGGAAAAGAAGGCAAGCTCAAAAAACATTATGAAGTCGTAAAGGAAAACGGCGAAGAAGTTTCCAGAGAGCTTGTAAAAGAAGAAACAGCCGAGCAAAGCAAAGATAAAGTGGTTGCGATCGGCACAAAGCAAAGCAGTCCAAAGATTGAAAAGGTCAGTGCTTCCGGCGATTCAAAACCAGTTGTGTCTCGGAGCAATGAATCAACAGGTAAAGTCATGACAGTATCATCTACAGCTTATACGGCAAGCTGCAGCGGATGTTCAGGACATACGGCTACAGGCGTTAACCTGAAAAATAATCCTAATGCAAAAGTCATCGCAGTAGATCCCAATGTCATTCCACTAGGCTCAAAAGTCCACGTTGAAGGATATGGGTACGCCGTTGCTGCTGATACGGGCTCAGCGATTAAAGGGAATAAAATAGACGTCTTTTTCCCTGAGAAATCATCGGCTTACCGATGGGGAAATAAAACAGTCAAAATTAAAATCTTGAATTAATATATACTTATCTATACAGAGGGTTTTGCGCCCTCTGTTTTTTTCGTTATAATAGACGAAGTGTATTTTCTGCTTATTAGACGCTCGACATATGAAAAAGTTTCATCAATATACAAAAGTTTTTATTTTTGTCTTGGAGGAAATAATGAAAATTAAAGAGATTATTGTGGTCGAGGGGCGTGACGATACGGCCCGCATCAAATTGGCTGTTGATGCAGACACAATTGAAACAAATGGTTCAGCCATCGGTGATCATGTGATTGAACAAATCCGTTTGGCTCAGGAAACCAGAGGCGTTATCATCTTAACGGACCCGGATTTCCCGGGAGAAAAAATACGCAAAACCATTTCCGAGGCTGTACCCGGCTGTAAGCATGCATTTTTGCCAAAGCACCTTGCGAAACCTAAAAACAAACGGGGAATTGGCGTAGAACACGCATCAATTGAAAGCATCAGGGCATGTTTAGAAAACGTGCATGAAGAAATGGAAGCTCAGCCGAGTGAAATTTCTGCTGAAGACCTAATTCACGCCGGGCTGATTGGCGGATCTGAAGCAAAACGCCGCCGTGAACGTCTTGGTGATCTGCTGAAAATCGGATATACAAATGGCAAACAGCTTCAAAAACGGCTGCAAATGTTTCAAATTAAAAAAAGTGATTTTATGAGTGCGCTCGATACCGTCATGCGGGAGGAACAGGATGAATAAAGATATTGCGACACCGATAAGAACGAAAGAGATACTAAAAAAATACGGTTTTTCTTTTAAAAAGAGTTTGGGGCAGAATTTCTTAATTGATACGAACATTTTAGACAGAATAGTCGACCACGCCGAAGTGACGGAGAAAACCGGTGTCATTGAAATCGGCCCGGGGATCGGGGCTTTGACTGAACAGCTTGCCAAGCGGGCGAAAAAGGTCGTGGCATTTGAAATTGATCAGCGTTTATTGCCGATCCTTAAAGACACGCTCTCCCCTTATGACAATGTCACTGTCATTCATCAAGACGTACTTAAGGCAGACGTGAAATCGGTCATTGAAGAGCAATTTAAAGACTGTGATGAGGTAATGGTTGTAGCCAACCTTCCTTATTATGTGACAACGCCGATTATCATGAAGCTGCTTGAAGAAAACCTCCCGCTGAAAGGGATTGTCGTTATGCTGCAAAAGGAAGTGGCTGAACGTATGGCAGCGGATCCTTCATCTAAGGAGTACGGTTCACTTTCTATTGCTGTGCAATTTTATACAGAAGCCAAAACGGTGATGATCGTTCCGAAAACGGTATTTGTTCCTCAGCCTAATGTAGATTCAGCAGTCATTCGGCTGATTCGTCGCGACGGCCCGGCAGTGGATGTAGAAAACGAAGCCTTTTTCTTTCAGTTAATTAAGGCGAGCTTTGCTCAGCGACGCAAAACGTTGCTTAATAACTTAGTGAACAATCTGCCTGATGGTAAAGCAAAAAAACCAACGATTGAGCAAGTGCTTGAAGAAACGAATATTGACGGCAAGCGCCGAGGTGAATCCTTGTCTATTGAGGAATTCGCTGCGCTGTCTAACGGATTGTACAAAGCCCTTTTCTAAAAGGGCTTTTTGTTTTCGCACCACATGGACTGCCGCTACATAGGCTAGAGAAGGACCTTAAATTCAATAATAAGAAAAACTTGCACTCAGCGAAAAAAGGCGCTTTTCTCAAGGCTCTTTCTTTCATGATGAGGCTTAGTCTATGTGTGGAGTGAGGAACGTGCAATTTAAAATAGGGGATATGGTAGCCAGAAAATCCTATCAAATGGATGTTTTGTTTCGCATATTAGCGATAGAACAAACAAGTACAGGGAATTCAATCGCCATTTTGCATGGTGACGAAGTCAGGCTGATTGCTGATGCGGATTTTTCTGATTTGGTGGCTGTGCAAAAAGATGAGCAGCTGATGCGAAAAAAGAAAGATGAGAGCAGAATGAATGAATCACTTGAGCTGCTCCGTCAGGATTATAAGCTGCTGAGAGAGAAACAGGAGTACTATGCAACAAGCCAGTACCAGCATCAGGAGCATTATTTTCATATGCCGGGCAAGGTGCTTCATATGGACGGTGATGAGGCGTATTTGAAAAAATGCCTGAGTGTCTATAAAAAGATCGGTGTGCCGGTTTACGGCATCCATTGCCACGAAAAGAAAATGTCTGCTTCTATAGAAGAATTGCTCGACAAATATCGACCTGACATCCTGGTGATTACCGGCCATGATGCATACTCCAAGCAAAAGGGCGGCATTGATGATTTGAGCGCATACAGACATTCGAAACACTTTGTCGAAACAGTTCAGAATGCCCGAAAAAAAATCCCTCACTTAGATCAGCTTGTTATTTTTGCGGGGGCTTGCCAATCCCATTTTGAATCACTTATAAGAGCGGGAGCCAATTTCGCCAGTTCTCCTTCAAGAGTAAACATTCATGCTCTTGATCCTGTATATATCGTGGCGAAAATCAGCTTTACGCCTTTTATGGAAAGAGTCAACGTATGGGAAGTGCTCCGGAATACACTGACAAGAGAGAAAGGGCTTGGAGGCATTGAAACAAGAGGAGTATTGAGGGTCGGAATGCCTTATAAGTCCAATTAGCCCCGGATAGATGATTTATTCGGGGTTTTTATTTTACATAATGATACATAATTTACCGAAACTTGCGGAAAATATTTGAGGAATCATAGAATTTTGTCAAAATAATTTTGTTGACAACGTCTTATTAACGTTGATATAATTTAAATTTTATTTGACAAAAATAGGCTCGTGTTGTACAATAAATGTAGTGAGGTGGATGCAATGGCGAAGACGTTGTCCGATATTAAAAGGTCGCTTGATGGGAATTTAGGTAGAAGGCTGACGTTAAAAGCAAACGGTGGCCGCCGAAAAACGATTGAGCGTTCGGGCATTTTAGCTGAGACGTACCCTGCTGTTTTTGTGATACAACTAGATCAAGACGAGAACTCGTTTGAAAGAGTTTCATACAGTTATGCTGATATTTTGACTGAGACTGTTGAACTGACATTTAATGATGACGCAGCAAGCTCAGTAGCATTTTAACGGGCAGTGAACTTTTTGTTTACTGCTTTTTGTTTTGTCTTTTTTTGATTTCCATTAATTCTCTCGATATTTTCACTGTCATTAAACAAAAGATAAAAACGGTCACATTTTATCGTGACGTGCACGAATCGTTATCATCTCTAAAAAAGGGGTTGTTTCGTTTGGGCAGACGTCGTGGAGTTATGTCAGATGAGTTTAAATATGAGCTGGCTAAGGACCTTGGTTTTTACGACACTGTAAAAAATGAAGGTTGGGGAGGCATTCGTGCCCGCGATGCCGGTAACATGGTAAAACGGGCAATTGAAATCGCCGAACAGCAGATGGCTCAGAATCAGAATAACCGATAAGGAATGTGACCCGGGGGACGTATGGTTCCCCGGTTTTTGATTTTGGTTGTAAATACATAATAGCTCCAATATGGATATGTTCATCCCGCACTTCAAATGTGATACAATGTTCATACTTATGTTTAGATGGAGAAGTAGGTGAAAGCTATGCGTATTTTAGAAAAAGCGCCAGCCAAGATCAATCTGTCACTCGACGTTACCCGAAAACGCCCGGATGGTTATCATGAAGTCGAAATGATTATGACGACAATTGATTTAGCGGATCGGATTGAATTGACGGAGCTGGCAGAAGATGTAGTAAGGGTTTCATCCCACAACCGCTTTGTGCCCGATGATCAGAGAAACTTAGCTTATCAGGCTGCCAAGCTCGTCAAAGACAGATACAACGTGAAAAAGGGAGTTTCCATCATGATCACGAAGGTGATTCCCGTGGCTGCCGGCCTTGCTGGCGGAAGCAGTGATGCGGCCGCAACGCTCAGAGGACTGAACAGACTGTGGAATTTAAATCTTTCTGCAGAAACGCTGGCGGAGCTGGGAGCGGAAATTGGCTCAGACGTCTCGTTTTGCGTCTATGGCGGAACTGCGCTTGCCACCGGACGCGGTGAAAAGATCAAACACATCAGCCCGCCTCCGCATTGCTGGGTCATTTTGGCGAAGCCAACAATCGGAGTTTCTACGGCCGAGGTCTACAGACAGCTGAAGCTTGATGAGGTGGAACACCCGGATGTAAACGGTATGATTGACGCGATTGAGGAAAAGAGCTTTCAAAACATGTGCAGCCGTTTGGGGAATGTGCTTGAGTCTGTAACGCTTGATATGCATCCAGAAGTCGCGATGATTAAAAACCAGATGAAACGCTTTGGCGCAGATGCCGTGTTAATGAGCGGAAGCGGTCCGACTGTGTTTGGACTGGTTCAATATGAGTCTAAGGTACAGAGGATTTATAACGGGTTAAGAGGCTTCTGCGATCAGGTATATGCGGTGAGAATGATCGGCGAACAGAACGCTCTTGATTAAATCCGTATGTTAAGTTATATTGTTCTTAAAATATTCGGATTTTGGGGGTAAGTTCATGAAGTTTCGTCGCAGCGGCAGATTGGTGGACTTAACAAATTATTTGTTAACCCATCCGCACGAGTTAATACCGTTAACCTTTTTTTCTGAGCGGTATGAATCTGCAAAATCATCGATCAGTGAAGATTTAACAATTATAAAGCAAACCTTTGAGCAGCAAGGGATCGGTACTTTGCTTACTGTTCCCGGTGCTGCCGGAGGTGTCAAATATATTCCGAAAATGAAGCAGGCTGAAGCTGAAGAATTCGTTCAGACACTTGGACAGTCATTGGCAAATCCTGAGCGTATCCTTCCGGGCGGTTATGTGTATTTAACGGATATCTTAGGAAAGCCATCTGTTCTCTCCAAGGTTGGAAAGCTGTTTGCTTCTGTATTTGCAGACCGCAAAATTGACGTTGTCATGACCGTTGCCACGAAAGGCATCCCTCTCGCGTATGCAGCTGCGAGTTATCTGAATGTGCCTGTCGTCATTGTGCGCAAGGATAACAAGGTAACTGAGGGCTCCACGGTCAGCATTAATTACGTGTCAGGCTCCTCAAACCGCATTCAAACGATGTCACTTGCAAAAAGAAGCATGAAAACGGGTTCAAACGTACTCATTATTGATGACTTTATGAAAGCAGGCGGCACAATTAATGGTATGATTAACCTGTTGGATGAGTTTAATGCGAATGTAGCGGGGATCGGCGTCTTGGTCGAAGCCGAAGGAGTAAATGAACGTCTTGTTGATGAATATATGTCACTTCTAACTCTTTCAACGATCAACATGAAAGATAAGTCCATTGAAATCCAGAATGGCAATTTTCTGCGTTTTTTTAAAGACAATCTTTTGAAGAATGGAGAGACAGAATCATGACAAAAGCAGTCCACACAAAACATGCCCCAGCGGCAATTGGACCTTACTCACAAGGGATCATCGTCAATAATATGTTTTACAGCTCAGGCCAAATTCCTTTGACGCCTTCAGGTGAAATGGTGAACGGTGATATTAAGGAGCAGACGCATCAAGTATTCAGCAACTTAAAAGCGGTGTTGGAAGAAGCAGGTGCTTCTTTTGAAACAGTCGTAAAGGCAACTGTATTTATCGCGGACATGGAACAGTTTGCGGAAGTAAACGAAGTGTACGGACAATATTTTGACACGCACAAACCGGCGAGATCTTGCGTTGAAGTTGCGAGACTTCCAAAGGATGCATTAGTCGAAATTGAAGTTATTGCGTTAGTAAAATAATAAGAAAAGTGATTCTGGGTAAGCTCGGAATCACTTTTTTATTTACCTTATGCCTGAAATAAAAGCGTTATGACCTAATTGTGTATTTATATCCTATTTTTTCAAAAAATATTTTAAAAAACAGCAGGAATTCAGAGAAAATCGTGGAATTGATACACTAATGCTTTTATATAGGGAAAAGGTGGTGAACTACTGTGGAAGTTACTGACGTAAGATTACGCCGCGTGAATACCGATGGTCGCATGAGAGCGATTGCATCCATCACGCTGGATCACGAATTTGTCGTACATGATATTCGTGTGATTGATGGAAACAATGGTCTTTTCGTTGCGATGCCGAGTAAACGCACCCCTGATGGAGAGTTCCGCGATATTGCTCATCCTATTAATTCAAGCACGCGTGGAAAGATTCAAGATGCCGTGTTAAATGAGTATCATCGTCTGGGTGACACTGAAGCATTAGAATTCGAAGAAGCTGGAGCTTCTTAAAAAATAACCAAAAAGCAAGGACTGCTGATGGGGCTGAGACAAGCCTTTTTCCGGCAGTCCTTTTTTAATTCTGATTTTTCAAACTAAAATGCACCAATAGAAAATTCTTGCACTTCATGAAGTCTCCTTGAAATCAACTGATATTTAGGATATATTTTTCTATGGATAAAAGGGATATTGGAGGCCATTAAATGGATAAGCGGTTTGCAGTTGTTTTAGCGGCTGGACAAGGAACGAGAATGAAATCAAAGCTTTACAAAGTCCTTCATCCAGTTTGTGGTAAGCCTATGGTAGAGCACGTCGTAGACGAAGCTTTAAAGCTCTCTTTAACGAAGCTTGTCACGATTGTCGGACATGGTGCGGAAGAAGTGAAAAAGCAGCTTGGGGATAAAAGCGAGTATGCGCTTCAAGCAGAACAGCTTGGCACTGCTCATGCTGTAAAACAGGCACAGCCATTTCTTGCTGACGAAAAAGGTGTAACGATTGTCATTTGCGGAGATACGCCGCTTTTAACAGCGGAGACAATGGAAGCGATGCTGAAAGAACATACACAAAAAGAAGCAAAAGCTACAATCTTGACTGCTGTTGCAGAAGATCCGACTGGATACGGCCGAATCATTCGCGGTGAGAGCGGAGCGGTTCAAAAAATCGTGGAGCACAAGGACGCTTCAGAAGAAGAACGTCTTGTGACTGAAATTAATACTGGAACGTATTGTTTTGATAATGAAGCTCTATTCCGGGCCATTGACCTTGTATCGAACGATAATGTTCAAGGCGAGTATTATTTACCGGATGTGATAGAGATCCTCAAAAATGAAGGCGAAACTGTTGCCGCTTACCAGACTGGTAACTTCCAAGAAACGCTCGGAGTTAATGATAGAGTTGCTCTTTCTCAGGCTGAATTGTTTATGAAAGAGCGGATTAATAAACGGCATATGCAAAATGGTGTTACGCTGATTGACCCGATGAATACGTATATTTCTCCTGAAGCTGTCATCGGAAGCGATACTGTGATTTATCCTGGAACTGTGATTAAAGGTGAGGTGCAAATCGGAGAAGATACGATTATCGGCCCTCATACTGAGATTATGAATAGTTCAATTGGAAGCCGTACTGTGATTAAACAATCGGTAGTCAACAACAGTAAAGTGGGGAATGATGTAAACATAGGACCTTTTGCTCACATCAGACCTGATTCTGTCATCGGGAATGAAGTGAAGATCGGGAATTTTGTTGAAATCAAAAAGACGCAATTCGGAGACCGAAGCAAGGCTTCTCATTTAAGCTATGTCGGGGATGCCGAAGTAGGCACAGACGTCAATTTGGGCTGCGGTTCAATTACTGTTAATTATGATGGAAAGAATAAATATTTAACGAAAATTGAAGACGGCGCATTTATCGGCTGCAACTCCAATTTGGTTGCCCCAGTCACAGTCGGAGAAGGCGCTTATGTAGCGGCAGGCTCAACTGTTACGGAAGATGTACCTGGAAAAGCACTTGCTATCGCCAGAGCGAGACAAGTAAATAAAGACGATTATGTGAAAAAAATTCATAAAAAATAATCCTAAATTCGGAGGTTTATCCATGTCTAATCAATACGGAGATAAGAATTTAAAGATTTTTTCTTTGAATTCTAATCCAGAGCTTGCAAAAGAAATCGCAGATATAGTTGGAGTTCAATTAGGGAAGTGTTCTGTCACAAGATTTAGTGACGGGGAAGTCCAAATTAATATCGAAGAAAGTATTCGCGGATGTGACTGTTACATCATCCAGTCTACAAGTGACCCCGTTAACGAGCATATTATGGAACTGTTGATTATGGTAGATGCGTTGAAACGCGCTTCAGCAAAGACCATTAACATTGTGATTCCTTATTACGGTTATGCGCGTCAAGACAGAAAAGCTAGATCCCGTGAGCCAATCACAGCAAAACTTTTCGCAAACCTGCTTGAGACTGCCGGTGCGACTCGTGTCATCGCGCTTGATCTGCATGCACCGCAAATTCAAGGATTCTTTGATATACCGATTGACCACTTAATGGGTGTTCCGATTTTAGGAGAATATTTTGAAGGCAAAAACCTTGAAGATATCGTCATTGTTTCACCAGACCACGGCGGTGTGACACGCGCCCGCAAGCTGGCTGACAGACTAAAAGCGCCGATTGCGATCATTGATAAGCGTCGTCCGAGACCGAATGTGGCAGAAGTCATGAATATTGTAGGTAATATCGAAGGAAAGATCGCTATTCTTATCGATGATATCATTGATACTGCCGGCACCATTACACTTGCAGCTAATGCGCTTGTTGAAAACGGAGCAAAAGAAGTATATGCATGCTGTACACATCCGGTACTATCAGGACCTGCTGTAGAACGAATTAATAACTCAACAATTAAAGAGCTTGTTGTGACAAACAGCATCAAGCTCCCTGAAGAAAAGAAAATTGAACGGTTTAAGCAGCTTTCAGTCGGACCGCTTCTGGCTGAAGCGATTATTCGCGTTCATGAGCAGCAATCTGTCAGCTACCTGTTCAGCTAAACCGATGTTCTGAAAGGTTTAAACCTTTATCGTTTTGGGTATTGTTTCTAATAAGACAATAAAACGATAATAGGATGGTGCTGAATATGGCAACGTTAACGGCAAAAGAAAGAACAGGTTTCACCCGTTCGTCTCTTCGGGATATCCGTACTTCAGGACATGTTCCAGGTATCATATATGGAAAAGATACGGCAAACAAACCGGTATCTTTAGACAGTGTGGAACTTATTAAAACACTGAGGGATGAAGGTAAGAATACAGTCCTTACTCTTGACGTCAACGGAGAGAAGCACGCTGTCATGGTAACAGAGCTGCAAACGGACCCGCTGAAAAATGAGGTCACTCATGCTGACTTCCAAGTCGTTAATATGAGTGAGGAAATTGAAGTGGAAGTGCCGATTCATCTGACTGGAGAAGCAATTGGAGTGAAAAATGGAGGCGTATTGCAGCAGCCGCTTTACACTCTTACTGTGAAGTCTAAGCCAAAAGCAATTCCGCAATCAATCGAGGCAGACATTTCTGGTCTTGATGTAAATGATGTACTCACGATTGAGGACTTGCCTGCTGGCGGTGACTACTCCTTTAATCACGAATCAGATGAGGTTGTGGCTTCCATTCTTCCTCCACAGCAGCAGGATGCTGCAGAAACAGACGCTGAGGAAACAGCTGATGCTCAGCCTGAAGGTGAAAACAAAGATCAATAATAGCTTAAGGCGTAACCCTCCCGCGGTTACGTCTTTTGTGCTAGAATGAGAAGAATTATAGCCCGTATTAGAGCGGGAGCTTATGTGACTAAGGGAGGATTTTCCATGCTTGTAATTGCCGGCCTCGGAAACCCGGGAAAGAACTATGAAAATACACGGCATAATGTCGGATTTATGGCAATAGACCAGCTTTCGAAGGAATGGAATATTGAGCTGAACCAGAGCAAATTTAACGGATTATATGGAACCGGATTTGTTTCCGGCAAAAAGGTTCTACTTGTTAAACCGCTTACATATATGAATTTATCAGGAGAATGTTTGCGGCCTTTAATGGATTATTATGATGTAGACAATGAAGATTTAAAAGTTATTTACGATGACCTTGATTTGCCGACTGGCAAGATCCGTCTAAGAACGAAAGGCAGTGCGGGCGGACATAATGGCATCAAATCACTGATCCAGCATCTCGGTACGCCTGAGTTTGATCGCATCCGCATCGGAATCGGGCGGCCTGTGAACGGGATGAAGGTGGTTGATTATGTTTTAGGCGCTTTTTCAAAGGATGAAACACCAGCAATTGAAGAAGCCATTGAAAGGTCCGTTAAGGCTTGTGAGGCTTCTCTCAGCAAACCGTTTTTAGAGGTTATGAACGAATTCAACGCGAAGGTATAAAATACATAATCAGAGTCCATACTACACCAAAATGACTTTTTCATCAGGAGGGTCCCTTGTATGGCTTTGCATTATTATTGTCGTCATTGTGGAGTAAAAGTTGGAAGTCTGGAATCTTCCATGGTATCGACAAATTCACTTGGATTTCAGCACTTAACAAACGAGGAAAGAAACGATATGATTTCATATAAAGACAATGGAGATGTCCATGTTCATACAATATGTGAAGATTGCCAAGAGGCACTTGAACGAAATCCGCATTACCACGAACATCACACATTTATTCAATAAAAAGCTTTGGTGTAGACACTAGACCAAAGCGTTTTTCTGTTCTTACAGAAAACAGAGAGGAGGGGCCATATGGACAACATTCAAACCTTTATTAAAGAAAGCGATGACTTCAAATCCATCGTCAACGGTTTAAACGAGGGGCTGAAGGAGCAGCTGCTCGCGGGTCTTTCAGGTTCCGCGCGTTCTGTTTTTACTTCAGCTCTGGCTAATGAAACGAATAAGCCTATCTTTCTAATCACCCATAATTTATACCAAGCTCAAAAAGTAACGGATGATCTGACTTCACTTCTTGAGGATCGGTCTGTCCTTCTGTACCCCGTCAATGAACTCATATCATCAGAAATCGCGGTGGCTAGCCCTGAACTGCGGGCGCAGCGCTTAGATGTCATTAATAGATTAACAAACGGAGAAACGCCTATCGTTGTTGCTCCGGTGGCGGCTATCAGAAGAATGCTGCCGCCGGTAGAGGTGTGGAAAAACAGCCAAATGCTCATTCAGGTGGGTCATGATATCGAACCGGATCAGCTGGCATCCCGACTGGTAGAGGTGGGATACGAGCGGTCTGATATGGTTTCTGCACCCGGTGAATTCAGTATTCGCGGCGGAATTATCGACATTTATCCGCTGACCTCTGAGCATCCGGTCAGAATCGAATTATTCGACACCGAGGTTGATTCCATCCGCAGCTTTAACTCCGATGATCAGCGGTCCATTGAAACCTTGACCTCTATCCGTATCGGTCCGGCAAAGGAACTGATTATCAGAGCTGAAGAAAAAGCACGTGCAATAGAGAAGATGGATAAAGGCCTTGCCGATAGCTTGAAAAAATTAAAGCTCGACAAGCAAAAAGAAATCCTGCATATGAATATTTCTCATGATAAAGAGCGTTTATCTGAAGGCCAGACAGATCAAGAACTGGTGAAGTATCTCTCATATTTCTATGAAAAGCCCGCTAGTTTACTAGATTATACACCTGATAACACACTTCTGATTTTGGATGAGGTCAGCCGGATTCATGAGATGGAAGATCAGCTGCAGAAAGAAGAAGCGGAGTTTATAACAAACCTTCTCGAGGAAGGGAAGATTTTGCATGACATCAGTTTGTCATTCAGCTTCCAAAAAATAGTGGCTGAGCAAAAACGGCCTCTGTTGTACTATTCTTTGTTTCTGCGGCACGTACAGCATACGAGTCCGCAAAATATCGTCAATGTGTCAAGCAGACAAATGCAGAGTTTTCATGGCCAAATGAACGTACTTTCGGGTGAAATGGAGCGCTTTAAAAAATCAAATT
The DNA here is from genome assembly GCF_036765115.1 of Bacillus sp. 0909A. Lineage (NCBI taxonomy): Bacteria > Bacillati > Bacillota > Bacilli > Caryophanales > Bacillaceae > Bacillus > Bacillus sp. 0909A. The sequence continues at coordinate 28,840 of NZ_JBAIZU010000009.1, read as the reverse complement.
TCACCGTTGTATTCTTAGGAGCAAACAAGGAACGTACACAAAAATTATCATCTGTTCTGGCTGATTATGAAATCGAAGCTGCCGTGACGGACAGCAAAAAAGCGCTTGTTCAGGGACAGGTTTATATCATGGAGGGCGAGCTTCAATCAGGATTTGAGCTGCCGTTAATGAAGCTTGCTGTCATTACTGAAGAGGAATTATTCAAAAACCGCGTGAAAAAGAAGCCTCGAAAACAGAAGCTTACGAATGCAGAGCGCATCAAAAGCTATTCTGAGCTTCAAATCGGTGATTATGTCGTTCATATTAATCACGGGATCGGAAAGTATTTAGGGATCGAAACCCTTGAGATCAATGGAATTCACAAAGACTATTTAAACATTCACTATCAAGGAAGCGACAAGCTTTATGTGCCGGTTGAACAAATTGACCAGGTACAGAAGTATGTCGGCTCTGAAGGAAAAGAACCGAAGCTGTATAAGTTAGGCGGCAGCGAATGGAAGCGGGTTAAGAAAAAAGTAGAAACATCGGTTCAAGACATCGCTGATGATTTAATTAAACTGTATGCCGAAAGGGAAGCGAGCAAGGGCTACGCGTTTTCTCCTGATCATGAAATGCAGCGTGAATTTGAGTCGGCGTTCCCTTATCAAGAGACGGAGGATCAGCTCCGCTCTATTCACGAAATCAAAAAAGACATGGAAAGAGAGCGGCCGATGGATCGCCTGCTTTGCGGAGACGTAGGTTACGGTAAAACAGAGGTTGCCATCCGTGCGGCGTTTAAGGCAATTGCTGATGGAAAACAGGTCGCACTGCTTGTCCCAACAACCATTTTGGCTCAGCAGCACTATGAGACCATTACAGAGCGCTTTCAGGACTACCCGATGAATATCGGTCTGCTTAGCCGATTTAGAACAAGAAAAGAAGCAAACGAAACGATCAAAGGATTGAAAAACGGAACGGTTGATATCGTCATCGGGACGCACCGATTGTTATCAAAAGATGTTGTTTATAAAGACTTAGGGCTGCTCATCATTGATGAGGAGCAACGTTTTGGTGTCACCCATAAAGAAAAGATCAAACAGATTAAAGCCAATGTGGATGTATTAACATTAACAGCAACGCCGATTCCCCGTACGCTGCATATGTCTATGCTTGGCGTAAGGGATCTCTCGGTGATCGAGACTCCGCCGGAAAACCGCTTCCCTGTACAGACGTATGTTGTGGAATACAATGGTGCCCTTGTCAGAGAGGCAATTGAGCGCGAACTTGCACGCGGAGGCCAAGTCTATTTCTTATACAACAGGGTAGAGGATATCGAACGGAAAGCAGATGAGATTTCAATGCTTGTCCCTGACGCGAAGGTTGCGTATGCACACGGAAAAATGACAGAAAATGAATTAGAAGGTGTCATGCTGAGTTTCCTGGAAGGGGAATCAGACGTTCTCGTCAGCACAACAATTATTGAAACGGGTGTAGATATTCCAAACGTGAATACGCTGATCGTATTTGACGCCGACAAGATGGGTCTTTCTCAGCTTTATCAGCTGCGAGGACGTGTCGGCCGTTCTAACCGTGTAGCGTATGCGTATTTCACGTATCGCAGGGATAAAGTGCTTACTGAAGTAGCTGAAAAAAGGCTGCAGGCGATTAAAGAATTTACAGAGCTGGGATCTGGTTTTAAAATCGCCATGCGCGACTTAACGATTCGCGGAGCCGGAAACCTTCTTGGTGCTCAGCAGCACGGCTTTATTGATTCGGTCGGATTTGACCTCTACTCGCAAATGCTGAAGGAGGCCATTGAAGAGCGAAAAGGCGATACAGCGAAAACGGAGCAATTTGAAACAGAAATTGATCTTGAGCTTGATGCGTACATTCCTGAAACCTACATTCAAGACGGCAAACAGAAAATTGATATGTATAAACGCTTCAGATCTGTGGCTGCAATTGACGAAAAAAATGAACTTCAAGATGAGATGATTGACAGGTTTGGGAATTATCCAAAAGAAGTTGAATACTTGTTTACCGTAGCTGAAATGAAAGTCTATGCGAGAAATGAACGGGTCGAATTGATTAAGCAAGATAAAGATGCAGTCAGGATGACCATTTCTGAAGAGGCTAGTGCAGATATTGACGGCCAGAAACTGTTTGAGCTTGGCAACAAATACGGCAGACAAATCGGACTGGGAATGGAAGGGAAAAAGCTCAAAATTTCCATTCAAACGAAAGGCAAGAGTACGGATGAATGGCTCGAAACCGTGCTGGGCATGCTGAAGGGCCTTAAAGATGTGAAAAAACAAACCATTTCATCAACGTAAATTTTTGTTACTCTCTGGTGTATATTACATTTGATGTGACGGATACTAATTTCAAGCGAGGCGGAAGGTACATAAAGTAACTGCTTTAGGTCTTTCCCACATTGTATATACCATCAAATGAAAGAGAGGCACCAGAGATGAAAGCAACCGGTATCGTACGTCGTATTGATGACTTAGGACGGGTCGTGATTCCTAAAGAAATTCGCAGAACGCTGAGGATCAGGGAAGGGGATCCGCTTGAGATTTTTGTAGATCGTGACGGAGAAGTTATTTTGAAAAAATACTCTCCGATAAGTGAGCTTGGAGACTTTGCAAAGGAGTATGCAGACGCGCTTTATGACAGTCTTGGCCATTCAGTGCTTATCTGTGACAGAGATGTCTACATTGCCGTCTCCGGAAGTTCCAAAAAAGACTACTTAAACAAGCCGATCAGCGAAATGCTGGAAAGAACAATGGATCAGAGAAGTTCTGTGCTTGAGAGTGATACAAAATCCGTGCAGCTTGTAAATGGCATAGATGAAGATATGAGTTCGTATACTGTCGGCCCGATTGTCGCGAATGGCGACCCGATAGGTGCTGTCGTGATTTTTTCAAAGGATCAGACGATGGGCGAAGTTGAGCATAAAGCCGTTGAAACAGCAGCTGGGTTTTTGGCTCGTCAAATGGAACAGTAGGTCTTATACAATTATCAAAATAGGTATGGAAAGAACAGCTCTCCTTGGGATGCTGTTCTTTTTTGTGCAGGCCGAAAAAGGATTCCAAGGGTTGGGATATGGTATAATAACCACGTTTTTATGTGTACCAAGGCCATTGCAAACTTTGCATTGCCCCTGACGTTGGGAAGGAGTTTTTGGATGGATGATTCAATACGCGTCAAACGGCATTGGATGTGGCAGGGGGCTTTTGTTTTAATTCTGGCAGGCGTTATTTCAAAAATATTGAGCGCCGTTTACAGAGTCCCGTTTCAAAACATTGTCGGCGATGTTGGATTTTATATATATCAGCAGGTATACCCTTTTCTTGGTATTGCTGTCATGCTTTCAACATCAGGATTTCCGGTGATTATTTCTAAACTGATGAATGATTATAGTGAAAAAAGCCATAACACCATAATGAAAATGTCAGCGCTGGTTTTATCGGTAATAGGCGGTCTTTTATTTCTGTGTTTATATATGGGGGCTGTTCCGATTGCCCTGTTTATGGGTGATTCTCATCTCGCCCAGTTAATTCAAGTAACTGCATATGCGTTTCTTCTGTTTCCATTTGTCGCGTTGCTCAGAGGCGTTTTTCAAGGGAGGCACGACATGCTCCCATCCGCTTTATCGCAAATCATGGAACAGTTTCTGCGGGTGGCGGTGCTCTTAGGGTTATCTTTTTGGCTCATCAAAGAAGGTGCCTCGCTTTATACTGCGGGAGCGGCAGCTGCTTCTGGTTCTCTTGCCGGAAGTTTGATTGCACTTATCATCCTCGTTTTCTTTTGGTTCAAAACGAAAAAGCCTGAAAAAGCGGAAATAGAAAAAGAAAATCACATTACAACATATCAATTAATTAAGAAACTGCTTTTATATTCAGTAACGATCTGTGTAAGCAGCCTGCTGCTTCTGTTTATCCAGCTTGTCGATGCACTGAATTTATATTCTTTGCTGTCTGGCGGTGAGGTAAGTGAAGAGGCAAAGCGGCTGAAAGGAATTTATGACCGGGGGCAGCCTCTGTTGCAGCTCGGTTCTGTTTTCGCAATGAGCATCGGGACCTCACTCGTACCGTTGATTTCAAAGGCGGTAAAGGAGAATCAGGTGCAGGTGATGAAACAAAAAGTGACGTCTTCCTTAAAGCTGTGTCTTGCGATAGGCGTTGGGGCGTCTGCTGGTCTCATCTGCATCCTTAAGCCGGTCAACATTATGCTGTTTCAAAATGGCGAAGGAACAGCTGCGTTGCAGATATTTAGCTGCTCCATTTTGTTTGCGTCTTTGGCGGTCACGGCTGCCGCTGTCTTACAGGGAGCGGGAAACACGGTGTTCCCTGCAATAGCAGTAGGCGCAGGTGTGGCTGTGAAATGGGTGTTAAATACCTTTTTGGTTCCGCACTATGGAATTGAAGGGGCGGCATTTGCAACAGCGGCTTCTTTTGCGGCTGTCGCAGGCCTCAATCTCTATCGCTTGCGGCAAAAAGAATGGATGGACAAGCTAAAGAGAACTATGCTTCCGATTATTGGATCAGCTATATTAATGTCAGCTGTCTTGCTTGCTTATTTACGCCTTTGGTCCTTTCTGTTTGATGCGGAAGGAAGAGGATATGCGGCAGTTGAAAGTGTTTCGGCTGTCGCCATTGGAGGCGCGGTGTTTATTTATTGTATGATGAAGTTGGGAATATTTACGAATGAAGAGCTTAACAGTGTGCCTTTTGGCAGTAAGTTAAGCAAACTCACCAGAAGGAGAGAACAAAATGGCAGGTAATATTACAGTCGTCGGGCTTGGCGCCGGAGACATGGACCAGTTGACAATTGGCATACATAAGCTGCTGACAAAGGCGGACACTCTGTTTGTCAGAACCAAAGACCATCCTTTAATTCAAGAGCTAGAAAGCGAAACGCAGAACATTCGCTATTTTGATGATATATATGAGAAACACGACCGGTTTGATGCGGTATACGAGGAAATTACTGATATTCTCTTTGAAGAAGCGAAGCATCAGGACGTTGTTTATGCTGTTCCGGGGCATCCATTTGTAGCAGAAAAAACAGTACAGCTGCTGACGGAGCGGCAGGAAGAAAAAAACATTCAGGTGAAAGTCGCGGGTGGACAAAGCTTTCTTGATGCCACTTTTAATGCCTTGCAAATTGATCCCATTGAAGGCTTTCAATTTGTGGATGCCGGCACATTGAGCGCGGATGAGCTTGAGCTCAGACATCACCTGATCATTTGTCAGGTATACGATCAAATGACTGCATCTGAAGTGAAGCTGACATTAATGGAGAAGCTGCCGGATGATTATGAAGTTGTGATTGTAACAGCAGCCGGAAGCCGTGATGAGGATATTCGGAGAGTGCCCTTATTTGAACTGGACCGCAATGTCGCCATGAATAACTTAACAAGTGTGTATATTCCGCCGATTAAAGAAGAGAAGCTGCTGTACCAGGAGTTCTCCGCGTTTCGGCGCATCATCAGAGAGCTTCGCGGGCCCAACGGCTGTCCGTGGGATAAAAAGCAGACTCATCAGTCATTAAAACAATACATGATTGAAGAGTGTTATGAACTTCTCGAAGCAATTGACGAAGAAGACACAGACCATATGATCGAAGAGCTTGGCGATGTTTTGCTTCAGGTCCTGCTTCACGCGCAAATTGGTGAAGATGATGGTTATTTCACAATAGATGATGTCATTAAAGGGATCAGTGAAAAAATGGTCCGAAGACATCCCCATGTGTTTAAAGATGTTAAGGTTCAGGATGAAAACGATGTTTTAGCAAATTGGGAAGATATTAAAAAAGCCGAAAAACATACATCTGATGGATCCTTGTTAGACACCGTTCCGAAAACCCTCCCCGCGCTTTCTAAAGCCGCTAAATTGCAGAAAAAAGCGGCAAAAGTCGGTTTTGACTGGGAAGATGTGAGTGATATGTGGGAAAAGGTGAATGAGGAGATAAAGGAATTTTCTTCGGAGGTTACTGAAGACCCTCATGAACACAATCTCAAGGCTGAATTTGGCGATGTTCTCTTCGCCTTGGTGAATGTAGCCCGCTTCTACAAGATAGAACCAGAGGAAGCATTGGCGATGACGAACGATAAATTCAGGAGACGTTTCTCTTATATTGAGCAAACAGCGAAGGAAAAGGGAATCGAGCTGGAAAATATGTCTCTTGAGGACATGGACAAACTGTGGAATGAAGCAAAAGAAACTGAGAGGGGATCATAAAATGAGATTAGATAAATTTTTAAAAGTATCACGGCTGATTAAACGACGTACACTAGCGAAGGAAGTAGCTGATCAAGGCAGAATTTCCATTAATGGAAATCAGGCTAAAGCAAGTTCAGACGTAAAACCTGGAGATGAATTAACGGTCCGCTTCGGCCAAAAGCTTGTAACGGTTCAAATAAATGAGCTCAAAGACACGACGAAAAAAGAAGAAGCCGCAAACATGTATACAGTGCTAAAGGAAGAAAAACTCGGCGAATAGGCTTGTTCTAAAAGAATCCCCCGCCTCATACAATGCAGTAATAATGCTAAAAGTATCGAGGATATGGGGGCTGAATAGATGAATTCATATTATGAGCAAAAAGGTTCTTCGTCTGTTCCGGAACAGCATGATGTGACAATGAAAGGCCGGAAACATTTAGATATTTCTGGGGTTAAGCATGTTGAAAGCTTTGATAACGAAGAATTCCTACTGGAAACAGTGATGGGAATGCTCTCAGTCAGAGGCGAAAACCTTCAAATGAAAAATCTAGATGTAGAAAAAGGGATTGTTTCGATCAAAGGCAGGGTATTTGATTTAGTGTATTTAGACGAGCAACAAGGGGATAAAGCTAAAGGGTTTTTTAGCAAGTTGTTTAAATGACGCTGACGACACAATTCTATACAATGCTGGCGATGTCCGGTATGGGCCTCTGGCTTGGCGCGTCGCTTGATACGTACAGGCTCTTTGTCATTCGTGCCAGAACGGCCAGATGGCTTTTATTTATTCATGATATTCTTTTCTGGATTGTGCAGGGGCTGCTCTTCTTTTATGTCTTGCTTCATGTAAATGAGGGAGAATTCAGGCTGTACATTTTTTTGGCGGTTCTGCTGGGCATTGCGACGTATCAAAGCCTTTGCAAACGAATCTATATAAAAATACTGAAATTCGTCATTTATCTTGTTGTTTCTGTTTATCAATTCTTAAAACAGCTCATTCAGCACGTGTTATTTCGTCCTATTGTGTGGACATGCGGAGTCATCATCTGGCTGGTCACGTTTCTCTTTCAGAGAACATACCGCCTGATCGTGTTTCTCTTGTTATGTCTTTATAAAATAGTCATGGTTCTGTGTTTTCCGATCCGCTTTATCGTTAAACAATGTATGAAACTTCTTCCTGAAAAACTGCGTCTAACTCTCAGACGATATTTTCAAAAAGGTGCAGGATTTCTAAAAAAGAAGAAGAAACTATTGGTAACCATAAGAACGACCATTACACGTTTTTTGAGGAGATGAAAGGAGGACCGTCTGATTTGAATTTTTCCAGGGAACGAACGATAACTGAAATACAAAACGACTATAAAGAAAAAGTAGAGCGGCAAAATCAGCTGAAGAAAAGAAGAAGAAAAGGGCTGTACAGACGGTTGACTGTATTCGGCGCCCTCGTATTTCTGACGGCAATTGTACTGGCAAGCTCAGTATGGAGCCAAACATCTTCCCTTAGCGCAAAAGAAGAAAAGAAAGAACAGCTTGAAAAAGAACTGAAGAATTTAAAGACAAAGCAAACAGATTTAAAAGAAGAAATATCCAAATTAAAAGATGAAGATTACGTCACAGAGCTTGCCAGAAGGGACTTATTCATGTCTGGAGACGGTGAAATAATCTTTAATGTGGAGAAGAAGAACAAGTAGCCTTGTTGACACTTAAATTTTTATTTAGGTATAATTAAGCAAACGATCTTTTTATAAGCCTAAGGAGGAGCACTTTTTTTATGTCGATTGAAGTGGGCAGCAAGTTGCAAGGGAAAATTACAGGTATTACAAATTTTGGAGCATTTGTTGAATTGCCTGGAGGCTCAACCGGTCTCGTTCATATCAGTGAGGTAGCCGATAATTATGTTAAAGACATTAATGATCACTTAAAAGTCGGCGATCAAGTTGAAGTGAAAGTCATCAACGTTGAAAAAGACGGGAAAATTGGTTTATCTATTAAAAAAGCTAAAGACCGTCCGCAAGCCAGACCTAGAAATGATTTCCGTCCGAAAGAATCTTTTGAACAGAAAATGAACAAGTTTTTAAAAGATAGCGAAGATCGCTTGTCATCTTTAAAACGCAATACGGAATCAAAACGTGGAGGGCGCGGAGCAAGAAGAGGATAACTTGCTGCTTTCTATAAATAAATGAAGCATCCGTTCTTCCCAACGGGTGCTTTTTTTATATGCTCGTTCAAGGTAAGAGTCAGAAAATTATAACATTAAAGTTTCTGTTGACGAAAAGGACAAACCTTTGTATTATATAACTTGTGCTTAGAAGCACCAAACATTATGGCGGTGTAGCTCAGCTGGCTAGAGCGTACGGTTCATACCCGTGAGGTCGGGGGTTCGATCCCCTCCGCCGCTACCATATTTGTTAGGCCCGTTGGTCAAGCGGTTAAGACACCGCCCTTTCACGGCGGTAACACGGGTTCGAATCCCGTACGGGTCATACTGAAAATCGGTTTCTGTTACAGAAGCCGATTTTTTCATTTTTAGACATCTTTCTGGAAATTCTCCGCATAAACGAATTTCAGGGCAGAAACCGTCGAAGACTTCTTTGGTATACTTACCTTCTTTTGACAAAATCCTATCTGTGCTTTCGCTATAATGACAGGCAACGAATATAACAGGTGGGAGATGAGAGAAATGGAAAAAGCAGAAAGAAGAGTGAACGGGCCAATGGCGGGACAAGCTTTTGAAAAACTCCAATCGTTTTTTAACAGGGGAGCGAAGCTGGTGACTCATCATTTGCATTCACTGTTTTTCTATAAAGGATTCATTTATGTCGTCATCGGATTTTTGCTTGGACGAGCTTTCATATTATCCGAGGTCCTTCCTTTCGCCCTTCCTTTCTTTGGGGCAATGCTTCTGATCAGAAGAGACAAAGCGCTGTATGCAGTGCTGGCTGTGCTTGCAGGTGCAATGACAATTTCTCCGAAGCACTCATTACTGATATTAGCGGCGTTGCTTGCATTCTTCGTGTTTTCTAAAGTAGCATCCTTTATCGCAGATGATCGTGTGAAAGCACTTCCGATTGTCGTGTTCTTCTCCATGGCGGCGGCAAGATTCGGGTTTGTTTACGCCCAGAATGGCGCGTTTACAACCTATGATTATGTGATGGCTGTTGTAGAAGCGGGGCTTTCCTTTATTTTAACGCTGATTTTCCTCCAGAGCCTTCCGATTTTTACAGTGAAGAAAGTAAAACAATCCTTAAAAATAGAAGAAATCATTTGCTTTATGATTTTGATTGCATCGGTGCTGACTGGACTAGCAGGCTTGTCCTATCAAGGGATGCAGGCAGAACATATACTGGCCCGTTATGTTGTATTAAGCTTTTCCTTCATCGGCGGTGCAAGCATCGGCTGTACAGTGGGTGTCGTGACAGGCCTAATTCTCGGCTTGGCCAATATCGGAAATCTCTATCAAATGAGTCTGCTCGCTTTTTCGGGCTTATTGGGCGGTTTGCTGAAAGAAGGAAAAAAAGCAGGTGCGGCAATCGGGCTGATTATCGGATCGCTTCTTATTTCTCTATATGGGGAAGGCTCTGCCGGTCTGATGACAACACTCTATGAGTCATTAATAGCAGTCGGCCTGTTCCTGCTTACGCCTCAGTCCATTACAAGAAAAGTGGCGAGGTATATTCCGGGCACTGTGGAACATCTTCAGGAGCAGCAGCAATACGCGAGAAAAATCAGAGATGTCACTGCTCAAAAGGTGGACCAGTTCTCCAATGTATTTCATGCATTGTCAGAAAGCTTTGCAACCTTTTATCAAGCGTCTGACGAACAAACAGATGACAGCGAGGTCGATCTGTTTTTAAGCAAAATTACAGAGCATTCCTGTCAAACGTGCTACAAGAAAAACAGGTGCTGGGTTCAGAACTTTGATAAAACATATGATTTAATGAAACAAGTTATGCTTGAAACAGAGGAAAAACAGTATGCTTCAAACCGAAGGCTGAAAAAAGAGTTTCACCAGTATTGCTCTAAATCGCGTCAGGTTGAAGAGCTGATAGAGGATGAACTTGCCTATCATCATGCGCATTTAACCCTTAAGAAGAAAGTGCAGGACAGCAGGCGGCTTGTGGCTGAACAGCTCTTAGGTGTTTCAGAGGTCATGGCAGACTTTTCTCGGGAAATAAAAAGGGAGAGGGAGCAGCACTTTATCCAAGAAGAACAAATTATTGAGGCGCTTCAGCATTTTGGAATAGAGATTCAGCAGGTGGAGATTTACAGCCTTGAACAGGGGAACATTGATATAGAAATGACAATCCCATTCAGCGGACATGGAGAAAGTGAAAAAATCATAGCGCCTATGCTTTCTGACATTTTGGAAGAGCAGGTTCTCGTGAAAGCCGAGCAGCATTCTCCCCATCCAAATGGATACAGCCATGTCGCGTTTGGCTCAACCAAATCGTACAGAGTGTCTACGGGTGCGGCTCATGCAGCGAAGGGCGGCGGCCTTGTCTCCGGCGACAGCTACAGCATGATGGAGCTGGGCGCAAGAAAATATGCAGCTGCTATCAGTGACGGGATGGGCAATGGCGCGAGGGCTCACTTTGAAAGCAATGAAACGATTAAACTTCTTGAAAAGATCCTTGAATCAGGAATAGATGAAAAAATAGCAATCAAAACAATCAACAGCATACTGTCTCTGCGGACAACGGATGAGATATATTCCACGCTCGATCTTTCTATTATCGATCTGCAGGATGCGAGCTGTAAATTTTTAAAGGTTGGATCAACACCGAGCTTTATTAAACGGGGGGAGCAGGTGATGAAAGTCCAAGCGAGCAATCTGCCAATCGGCATTATTAACGAGTTCGATGTTGAGGTTGTGAGTGAACAGCTGAAGGCGGGAGACCTCCTGATCATGATGAGTGACGGTATTTTCGAAGGCCCTAAACATGTGGAAAATCATGATTTATGGATGAAGCGCAAAATGAAAGGGTTAAAAACAGATGATCCGCAGGAAATTGCTGACTTACTTATGGAGGAAGTGATTCGCACAAGGTCAGGCCAAATTGATGATGATATGACAGTTGTTGTCGTCCGAATTGATCACAATACACCAAAGTGGGCGTCTATTCCAGTTCCGGCCATCTTTCAAAGCAAACAAGAAATTTCATAACGCTTTCGTATAAATCAATTTTCTTCTGGCGATGATGGAACTATATGAATCTGAGAATCATCGTATTCTCCAGGAGGAATGAATGTGAACAACGGACGTTTAAATCAAATTCTGCTGATAACGGATGGCTGCTCAAATCACGGTGAAGACCCGCTTGCTATGGCTGCGTTTGCTAAAGAGCAAGGGATTACAGTAAATGTCATAGGTATAATGGAAGAAAACAAAATTGACCAAGAGGCAATGAAAGAAGTCGAAGGAATTGCGCTTGCTGGGGGCGGCGTGCATCAGGTCGTTTATGCATCACAGCTTTCGCAAACGGTTCAAATGGTAACAAAAAAAGCAATGACGCAAACCCTGCAAGGGGTGGTAAATCAAGAACTGAAGCAAATCCTGGGAAAGAATGTGGAAATGGAGGAGCTTTCTCCGGAAAAACGCGGCGAAGTTATGGAAGTGGTAGATGAACTGGGAGAAACGGTGCATCTTCAGGTTTTGGTTCTCGTTGATACAAGCGCTAGTATGGCGCCAAAGCTCCCTACAGTGAAAGAAGCACTGATTGACTTGTCCGTGAGTCTTAACTCCCGAATAGGGAATAACGAATTTGCGATGTGTATATTTCCCGGGAAAAAACAAGAGGTCGAGCTTGTGCTAAATTGGACACCGAAGCTGCAATCTCTTTCCACACTCTTTGCGAAGCTATCGACAGGCGGCATCACGCCGACAGGACCGGCGATTCGTGAAGCAACACAGCAATTCGAAAAAATCCGCTCAAGAAGGAGCATGCTGGCAGATGATGAACGACACTTTGACGAGTTTGGCATGTAGACTCAAGCCGGGAACGAGAGTGAAAGGCAAGTGGAACGGAAATACTTACACATTGCGTAAACAGCTTGGAAAAGGGGCCAATGGAATTGTGTATTTGGCAGAAGCATCAGATGGACATGTTGCCTTAAAGGTAAGTGATGACAGCCTGTCTATTACTTCTGAAGTGAATGTCTTAAAATCTTTTTCAAAGGCCCAGTCCATAACGATGGGGCCTTCTTTTTTTGACACTGATGATGCCTATATTCCCAGCGCTAATACAAAGGTTTCGTTTTATGCAATGGAATACATAAAAGGCCCGTTGCTTTTACAATTCGTCAGTGACAAAGGAGCAGAATGGATTCCGGTTTTGATGATTCAGCTGTTAACCAGCTTATCCGTGCTTCATCAGCAAGGATGGATATTCGGCGACCTTAAGCCGGATAATCTGATTGTTACTGGCCCGCCGGCAAGAATCCGCTGCATAGATGTAGGCGGAACAACCAAGGAGGGCCGGGCAATAAAAGAGTATACCGAGTTTTACGACAGAGGATATTGGGGGTATGGGACAAGAAAAGCAGAACCCTCTTACGACTTGTTTGCGGTTGCTATGATTATGATCAACTGTGTACATAAAAAGGAATTCAAAAAAACAAGCCAGCCAAAGGAACAGCTGCAATCTTTAATCGAAGACAGTCCGGTGCTGCGAAAGTATAAAAAAGTGCTTGTTGCTGCTCTGAATAGCCATTATGATTCCGCTGACGAGATGAAAAGAGAGATGCTCGCAGCAGGGCAAAAGGCAGTGCAAAGAAAACAAGCCGGAAAAAAACCAACTCCGACGCAATCTATCTCAAGACAAAGACAGCAAAATATGCGCCAGGGAAAAGTTACACAGACGAGATATGCACCTAAAAAGAAGGGCTCGAAGTCCGGAGGGTTATTCGAAACTGCTCTTATCGTAATCAGTGTTTTGGCGTTTTATTTCGCTTACATTATCTTTTTCCTTATTTGATAGCCGCAATCTGCAATACCCATGCTTCTTCTTTGCTTGGAAGGATTGAAAGTGATAGGATATGAATATCTTTAAAATACCTGCTCATTGTGAGGAGGACATTGTGAACAGTGTCAAAGATTTTTTTATCAAACACAATCTTACGTTAAAAGGGGCGACAATTATTGTAGGCGTTTCCGGCGGTCCGGATTCGATGGCTCTCCTTCACGTGCTTCATGCGTTATACGGCCGTTCAGCCAATGTGATTGCGGCTCACGTTGACCACCGGTTCAGAGGGGCGCAATCTGAGGAAGACATGCGTTTTGTCCAAGCGTATTGTGAGGCTGAACAGATCAAATGTGAAACGGCTCAAATCAATGTAACTGCGTATGCTGAGAAAAACGGTCTCAATAAGCAGGCAGCTGCCCGTGATTGCCGATATCAGTTTTTAAAGGAAGTGATGTCCAAGCATCAAGCGGATTATCTTGCACTTGCTCATCATGGAGATGATCAGGTTGAAACAATGCTTATGAGACTGGCCAAAGGCACGCTCGGAGCTGGACTAGCCGGCATGCAGCCCGTAAGGCGGTTTGGAACGGGACGGATTATCAGACCATTTCTAGCTATTACAAAAGAAGAGATCCTCCATTATTGCCATGAAAACGCTTTGAGCTACCGGACGGACGAAAGCAACGCCAAAGATGATTACACTAGAAACAGATTCAGAAAAGCAGTGCTCCCTTTTTTGAAACAGGAATCACCGGATGTGCATAAAAGGTTTCAGAAAGTAAGCGAAGCACTGACTGAAGATGAGCAATTCTTACAGTCATTAACGAAAGAAGAAATGAATAAAGTAATCACAAGCCAGTCTAAAATATCAGTTGAAATCAATTCCTCTCAATTGCTTGCCCTCCCGATGCCTTTACAAAGAAGAGGAGTTCAACTAATATTAAACTATCTTTATGAAAACGTTCCATCATCCTTTTCAGCTCATCATATTCAGCAGTTTTTGAATTGGGCGGATAAGGGCGGTCCTTCGGGAGTACTGGACTTTCCGAAAGGACTGAAGGTGGTCAAATCATATCAGACATGTTTGTTTACATTTGAACAATGGCAGTGCAAAAATGTTCCCTTTGAATATCAAATAAGCGGAGCTGCCGATGAGACGGCATTGCTTCCAAACGGATTTCTGATAGAGGCAAAGCGTAACGCGGAATCTCTTGAAGGACACGGGAATTCAGTTTTTATTACAAGTCAAGATAAGGTGAGATTTCCCTTAACGATCCGGACAAGAAAAGCCGGCGATCGGATAAAACTAAAAGGGATGAACGGCTCGAAAAAGGTAAAGGATATATTTATTGATAAAAAATTGCCTCTGCAAGAAAGAGACAACTGGCCGGTTGTGACGGATGCAAGCGGTGAAATTATCTGGATACCGGGCTTGAAAAAATCCATTTTTGAAGATCTTGTGATTCCAAACAGTGACCGCATTGTATTACAATATAGACAGCATGAAAAGTGTAGGGGGCAAGCATAATCATGATGAAACATGATATTGAAACAGTTCTGATCTCAGAGGAAGAGATACAAGAGAAAGTAAAAGAGTTAGGTGCAGACTTAACAAGCGAGTACCAAGATAAATTTCCGTTGGCAATTGGTGTATTAAAAGGAGCTCTTCCTTTTATGGCGGATCTTCTGAAACATATTGATACATATTTGGAAATGGATTTCATGGATGTATCAAGCTACGGAAATTCCACGGTTTCATCTGGAGAAGTAAAAATCATTAAAGATTTGGATACATCTGTAGAGGGCCGGGACATCTTAATTATTGAAGATATTATCGACAGTGGGTTAACCTTAAGTTATCTAGTAGAGCTCTTCCGATACCGTAAAGCAAAATCAATTAAGATTGTTACCCTTTTGGATAAACCGAGCGGAAGAAAAGCGGACATTAAAGCAGACTTCGTCGGCTTTAAAGTTCCAGACGCGTTTGTAGTGGGTTACGGACTTGATTATGCTGAGCGCTATCGCAATCTGCCTTATATCGGAGTGTTAAAACCGGCAGTTTATGAAAGCTGATCGGCAGCCTGCTTCCGAGATGGTTATTGGTTGTATTGGAATGATTTTCTATGGTACTATTGAACATAGTTGTGCTTACTGTGGGAGGAGGTAAGGAATGAATCGGGTCTTCCGTAATACCATTTTTTATTTACTTATTTTATTAGTAGTAATCGGGGTTGTGAGCTACTTCCAGACCTCAAATCCGAAAACAGAAAATATGTCGTACAGCACGTTCATCAAAAACCTGGATGACGGGAAAGTTGATAGCGTGTCGGTTCAGCCTGTCAGAGGTGTTTATGAGGTAAAAGGACAGCTGAAAAATTACGACAAGGATCAATACTTTTTGACTCATGTTCCTGAAGGAAAGGGAGCAGACCAGATCTTTAATGCCTTAAAAAAGACAGATGTAAAGGTTGATCCCGCTCAAGAAACAAGCGGATGGGTGACGTTCCTGACGACCATCATCCCATTTGTCATTATCTTTATTCTGTTCTTCTTCCTGCTCAATCAAGCTCAAGGCGGCGGCAGCCGTGTCATGAACTTTGGTAAGAGTAAGGCGAAGCTATATACAGAGGAAAAGAAACGCGTCAAATTTAAAGACGTTGCAGGGGCAGACGAGGAGAAACAAGAACTCGTGGAAGTTGTTGAATTTCTGAAAGATCCCCGCAAGTTTGCCGAGCTTGGCGCAAGAATTCCTAAAGGTGTGCTTTTAGTCGGACCTCCGGGTACCGGTAAAACACTTCTTGCAAGAGCATCAGCCGGTGAAGCCGGTGTGCCATTCTTCAGCATCAGCGGATCTGATTTCGTTGAAATGTTTGTAGGTGTCGGTGCTTCCCGTGTGCGTGACTTGTTCGAAAACGCAAAAAAGAATGCGCCTTGTTTGATCTTCATTGATGAAATTGACGCAGTCGGACGCCAGCGTGGAGCGGGTCTCGGCGGCGGACACGATGAACGTGAACAGACGCTCAACCAATTGCTTGTAGAAATGGACGGATTCAGTGCCAATGAAGGAATTATCATCATTGCCGCAACGAACCGTGCGGACATCTTGGACCCAGCCTTACTCCGTCCGGGACGTTTTGACCGTCAAATCACAGTGGACCGCCCAGATGTAATTGGACGTGAAGCTGTATTGAAAGTCCATGCGAGAAACAAACCGCTGGATGAAACGGTAAACCTGAAATCGATTGCCATGAGAACACCTGGTTTCTCAGGCGCTGACTTAGAAAATCTATTGAATGAAGCTGCTCTTGTGGCGGCTCGTCAAAACAAGAAAAAAATCGATGCTCGCGACATTGATGAAGCTACGGACCGTGTTATTGCCGGACCAGCTAAGAAAAGCCGCGTCATTTCGAAGAAAGAACGCAATATCGTGGCATATCACGAGGGCGGACACACCGTTATCGGACTCGTTTTAGATGAGGCTGACATGGTTCATAAAGTAACGATAGTTCCTCGGGGTCAGGCTGGCGGTTATGCAGTTATGCTTCCAAGAGAAGACCGTTACTTCCAGACAAAGCCGGAGCTGCTTGATAAAATTGTCGGTCTCTTGGGCGGACGTGTTGCTGAAGAAATTATCTTTGGCGAAGTCAGCACAGGAGCACACAATGACTTCCAGCGTGCAACGAATATTGCAAGACGAATGGTTACAGAATTCGGTATGTCAGAAAAACTGGGACCGCTGCAATTTGGACAGTCTCAGGGTGGCCAGGTATTCCTAGGCCGTGATTTCAACAACGAACAAAACTACAGTGATCAAATTGCATACGAAATTGATCAGGAAATTCAGCGCATTATCAAAGAGTGTTACGAGCGTGCGAAAACAATCCTGACAGAAAATCGTGACAAGCTTGAATTGATTGCTCAGACGCTTCTGGAAGTTGAAACACTGGATGCCGAACAAATCAAACACCTTGTCGATCACGGAACATTGCCTGAGCGTAAGTTCTCAGATGATGAGAAGAACGATGATGTGAAAGTAAACATTCTGTCAAAAACAGAAGAAAAGAAAGACGATACAAAAGAGTAACGCTTTCTGATAAAAACTGCCGGCTGATGCTGGCAGTTTTTTTATGTGAATCACGCCTCTGCTGCCCCTTTTCAATCAGCCAATTATAGTACCGATTTGTTTACAAATGAGCCGCCGATCGTGTATGGTATTGTAGAATGTTTGTAAAAGTAATGATAGAGAAACTATTCAAAAGTGGTGATAGAGGTTGTTACTTGTTATTGATGTGGGGAACACCAATACTGTACTTGGTGTATATCATGATGGTGAATTAGAATATCACTGGCGTATAGAAACAAGCAGGCATAAAACAGAAGATGAGTTTGGGATGGTTCTGCGCTCTTTATTTGATCACTCCGGTCTCATGTTTGAACAAATAGAAGGCATTATCATTTCTTCAGTTGTGCCGCCAATCATGTTTTCGTTAGAGAGAATGTGCACAAAATACTTTCATATCGAACCGCAAATTGTCGGTCCTGGTATGAAAACCGGTTTAAATATAAAGTACGACAATCCGAAAGAAGTCGGAGCTGACAGAATCGTTAATGCTGTTGCGGCAATTCACTTATACGGCAATCCTTTGATTGTTGTTGATTTTGGTACAGCCACAACGTACTGTTATATCGATGAAAACAAACAATATATGGGCGGAGCGATTGCGCCAGGAATTACAATTTCGACAGAGGCGCTGTACTCACGTGCCGCAAAGCTTCCGCGTATTGAAATCGCCCGGCCTGACAATATTATCGGAAAAAGCACTGTAAGCGCGATGCAATCAGGAATTTTATTTGGCTATGTCGGCCAAGTGGAAGGAATCGTAAAACGAATGAAATGGCAGGCAAAACAAGAACCGAAAGTCATTGCGACAGGCGGCCTTGCTCCATTAATCGCAAACGAATCAGATTGTATAGACATCGTTGACCCATTCTTAACCCTAAAAGGGCTGGAATTGATTTATGAACGAAACCGCGTGGGAAGTGTATAGGAGGTTTTGTAATGGATTATTTAGTAAAAGCACTGGCATATGACGGAAAAGTTCGCGCGTATGCTGCAAGGACAACTGATATGGTGAATGAAGGACAGAGACGGCATGATACATGGCCGACAGCATCCGCTGCACTGGGCCGTACAATGACAGCTTCACTAATGCTTGGTTCTATGCTGAAAGGTGATGATAAGCTGACAGTGAAAGTGGAAGGCGGCGGGCCAATCGGCGCGATTGTTGCTGATGCGAATGCTAAAGGGGAAGTCAGGGCATATGTCTCAAACCCGCATGTTCATTTTGATTTGAATGAACACGGCAAGCTGGATGTCAGACGAGCTGTCGGAACAGATGGAACATTAAGTGTTGTAAAAGATTTAGGCCTGCGCGAATTCTTCACAGGGCAAGTAGAAATTGTTTCCGGAGAACTGGGAGAAGATTTCACGTACTATCTAGTATCATCGGAGCAGGTTCCTTCATCTGTAGGTGTCGGCGTGCTTGTTAACCCTGACAATACCATTTTGGCGGCAGGAGGTTTTATTCTTCAGCTTCTTCCGGGAACAGATGATGAAACCATCACAAAAATTGAACAGCGTCTATCTGTAGTAGAACCTATTTCTAAACTGATTCAAAAAGGGCTTACACCGGAAGAAATTTTGGAAGAAGTCTTAGGAGAAAAGCCTGAGATTTTGGAGAACATGCCTGTTAAATTCCATTGCCCTTGTTCAAAAGAGCGTTTTGAAACAGCCGTTTTAGGACTAGGCAAAAAAGAAATTCAAGATATGATAGAAGAAGATGGTCAAGCCGAAGCAGTATGCCATTTTTGTAATGAAAAGTACTTATTTACAAAAGAAGAGCTGGAAGAGCTTCGAGACCAAACGACCCGCTAAGCTCTTTAGCGGGTTTTTTGAATTTAAGAAAAGGGGCTGACAGTAAATTTGAAATCAAGAACAATCTGGACAATCATTTGGGGCGCGCTGCTGGTATGCTGTATCGCGGTAGCATACACACTGACGAAATCTCAAGCCAGCGCTTCCCCGTCCAACGAGTCCATTGCTACTATTGGAGGCAAAAGCGTCACAAGAGAAGAATGGCTGAAGGAAATGGAAGATGAATACGGAAAATCAACACTTGAAGATATGATCAATGTCCGCGTGGTTGAGCAGCTTGCAGAAAAGAACGATCTCAAAGTGTCTAAGAACGAAATTGATCGGGAATTTCTGCTGATTAAGGCGGTAAACAATTCATTTTACGAAGACGAGCATACAACTGAAAAAGAGTGGAAAGACCAAATTCGCTATAATATTCTTCTTGAAGAATTATTAACAAGGGATATTGATATTTCAAAGACAGAAATGAAATCATTTTATAATCAAAATAAAGAGCTGTATCAGTTTGATGATTCGTATCGTATTCGGCATATTGTTGTAAAGGATGAAGAGGAAGCCAGACAAGTTTTAAAAGAGCTTGAAGGCGGCTCAAGCTTTGAAGCTGTTGCGGCGGAACGATCCACAGACAGATATACGTCACCATACGGCGGAGATTTAGGGTTTGTCACTGAAGCATCAGACAACATTCCGTCATCATACATTGAAGAAGCAAAGACACTAAAACAAGATGAATGGTCAGACGAACCGATCAAGGTAAACAACGGCTATGCGATTATTCAACTGAAAGAAAAGTTAAATGCGAGAACGTTCTCATACGAAGAAGTGAAGAATCAGATTAAACGGCAGATCGCCATGGATCAGTTAGGTGATAAAGCCACTGTAAAATCGCTTTGGAAAGAAGCTGACGTGTCTTGGTTCTATGGGGAAAAAAGAACTAAATGATTGACAAAAAATTTTGAAATTGATAGATTATATACATAATACCAATACAAATAGTCGGAAATTGAGGTGTCGAGAATGGTACGTGTAGCAAACTCCATTACTGAATTAATAGGGAATACGCCAATCGTTAAATTAAATCGCCTTGTTGATGAAAACAGTGCGGATGTATATTTGAAGCTTGAATACATGAACCCTGGAAGCAGTGTAAAAGACCGTATCGGTTTAGCGATGATTGAAGCCGCTGAAAAAGAAGGGACTTTAAAAGCTGGCGATACAATCATTGAACCGACAAGCGGTAATACAGGAATTGGGCTGGCAATGGTTGCTGCAGCTAAAGGTTTAAAAGCGATTTTGGTTATGCCTGACACAATGAGCATGGAGCGCCGCAACCTTCTTCGCGCGTATGGTGCTGAGCTTGTGCTGACGCCGGGTGCGGAAGGCATGAAAGGTGCCATTAAGAAAGCGGAAGAGCTTGCAGAAAAACACGGATACTTCGTGCCGCAGCAGTTTAACAATCCATCAAACCCTGAAATCCATCGCCAAACAACAGGTAAAGAAATTGTTGAGCAATTCGGTGATGACCAGCTTGATGCATTTGTAGCAGGAATCGGAACAGGCGGAACGATTACAGGAGCGGGTGAAGTCCTGAAGGAAGCATATCCTTCCGTCAAAATCTACGCTGTTGAACCGTCAGATTCCCCAGTGCTTTCAGGAGGAAAACCAGGCCCCCACAAGATTCAGGGAATCGGAGCTGGCTTTGTGCCTGACATCTTAAACACTGAAGTATACGATGAAATCTTCCCTGTGAAGAATGAAGAAGCATTTGAATATGCGCGCAGAGCTGCACGTGAAGAAGGAATTCTCGGAGGCATCTCATCAGGTGCGGCCATTTATGCTGCTATTCAAGTAGCGAAAAAACTCGGAAAGGGCAAAAAAGTATTAGCTATCATTCCGAGTAACGGCGAACGTTATTTGAGTACGCCGCTGTATCAATTCGATTAAAAAATCCGACAAACTCCCGGTGCCCGGGAGTTTTTTTATTTGTGCATCAAATATGCCGTGTCCGCGACGAATCTTATTCTTGGAAGAGAAATTCACTTTTTTCACTCATGATATTGCTTTACAATAAAAAAAGCAGAAAAAGAAAACAGAGGAATGATATAAATGGCACAACGCAGACCGGCAGGCAGAAAAGTACCTTTTCAAAAAGATTCATTCTTGCAGCAATATGAGAAACTTTCACAATCCAGAAAACAGCACGTGCTTCTTGAAAGTGCGAGAGGCGGCAGATACAGTATAGCCGGTCTTGATCCAATTGCGACTGTAAAGGGAAAAGACGGAATTACAACCATTAAGCATGGGGATGAGATGCTGTTTGAAGAAGGTGATCCATTACGCGCCTTCCACAGCTGGTTTAAAACGCTGGAAACAGAAACAGATCACGAGCTCCCAGATTTTCAAGGCGGGGCAATCGGGTTTCTTAGCTATGATTACGCCCGCTACATTGAAAACTTTAAAATGCTCTCATTAGATGACCTGGAGACACCTGATATCTATTTTCTTGTCTTTGATGATATAGCCGTCTATGACCATGAAGAACAATCTCTTTGGCTGGTCACCCATGTAAATGACGAGAACGAATCAGCGGACGAAAAGCTGTCCCAGCTCGAACATATGTGGCTGACTGAGCATCCCGGTGAGCCGTTACAAGAGATGACATATACAGCTGACGGTTCCTTTGCAGCGCCATTTACTGAAGAAGGCTTTTCTCAAGCTGTAGATAAAATCAAGCAATACATTGCCAGCGGAGATGTTTTTCAAGTTAACCTATCGATCAGGCAGTCGCAGACACTGTCTGCTCACCCGTATGAAATCTACAAAAAGCTGAGAGAAGTGAATCCTTCTCCGTATATGGCATATTTAGAAACACCAGATTTCCAAATTATTTGCGGATCTCCTGAACTTCTTGTCAGTAAAAAGGGCAAACTGTTAGAGACAAGACCGATTGCAGGCACTCGTTCCAGAGGGAAAACGGATGAGGAAGATGAAGCGCTCGCAAACGAATTGATCCATAATGAAAAAGAACGCGCTGAGCACGTCATGCTGGTTGATCTAGAACGAAATGATCTGGGCAGAGTTTCCCGTTACGGATCAGTGCGGGTCAATGAATTCATGGCAATTGAAAAATACTCCCACGTCATGCACATTGTGTCTAATGTCCAAGGTGAACTTCAGGGTGGATACGACGCTGTCGATATTATTCATGCTGTATTTCCTGGAGGGACGATTACAGGTGCGCCTAAAGTAAGGACAATGGAAATTATAGAAGAACTTGAGCCGACACGCCGTGGGCTTTATACTGGATCTATAGGGTGGTTTGGGTATAATCAGGATCTTCAATTTAATATCGTGATCCGAACCATTTATGCAACCGGAGGGCAGGCGTTTATGCAATCCGGCGCAGGAGTTGTGATTGATTCTGTCCCTAAGCATGAATACAGAGAATCATTCAAAAAAGCTTTTGCGATGCAAAAGGCGTTAGAGCTGAGCGAAGTAGAGACAAAAATTAGATGAGGTGAGCAGAGAAATGATTTTAATGATTGATAACTATGATTCTTTCACGTACAACTTAGTGCAGTATTTGGGCGAGCTTGGAGAAGAGCTGATTGTAAAACGCAATGACGATATCACAATCGAGCAAATTGAAGAGCTTTCACCTGATTTCTTAATGATTTCACCCGGACCGTGCAGTCCTGATGAAGCTGGGATCAGCCTTGAAGCAATTAAACACTTCGCAGGCAAAATTCCCGTTTTTGGCGTATGTCTCGGACATCAGTCTATCGCACAGGTGTTTGGCGGAGACGTGGTCAGAGCAGAGCGGCTGATGCACGGAAAAACCTCAGAAATCGAGCATGACGGCAAGACGATCTTTAAAGGTTTGCAAAACCCGCTTGTAGCGACACGATACCACTCACTGATCGTAAAGTCTGAAACGCTGCCAAGCTGTTTCACAGTAACGGCACAAACGAAAGAGGGGGAAATCATGGCTATACGGCACAATGACCTTCCGATAGAAGGCGTTCAATTTCATCCAGAGTCTATTATGACTTCCTTTGGAAAAGAAATGCTCAGAAATTTTATTGAAACGTACCGCAAGGAAGTCATTGCGTGATGATATATGTAAACGGCCGATTTATAGAGGAGAAAGATGCAGTTCTTTCTCCTTTTGACCATGGTTTTTTATATGGGATCGGTGTTTTTGAGACTTTCAGGCTTTATGAAGGGCGACCGTTCCTGCTTGATTGGCATTTAGAACGGCTTGAACGCGCACTTAAGGATCTGCAGATCGAGTACACTGTGACAAAACAAGAGGTTATTGAGATGCTGGACAAGCTGCTCGGGCTGAATGATATCAAAGACGGCAATGCCCGCGTCAGGCTGAACATATCAGCCGGCATCAGTGATAAAGGCTTCGCTGCTCAAACTTACGATAAGCCGACTGTCTTATGTTTTGTTAACCAGCTAAAACCAGAAAGTCTTCCTTTGCAAAAGGAAGGGAAGGTTTTGTCGATACGGAGAAACACACCGGAGGGGCCGTTCCGGTTAAAATCTCATCACTATCTAAATAATATGTATGCGAAACGGGAGATCGGAAATGATCCGCGGTTTGAAGGGATCTTTTTAACGGAGGATTGCGCTGTAGCAGAGGGCATCATTTCGAATGTCTTCTGGAGAAAAGGCAGCTGTATCTATACACCATCACTTGATACCGGAATTCTTGACGGCGTCACGAGACGTTTTGTCATGGAGAACGCTAAGAGAATAGGAATGGATGTCAAAACCGGCCGCTACCAGCTTGAAGCCCTTTTGACGGCAGATGAAGCATGGATGACCAACTCGGTTCTTGAGATTATTCCGTTCTCTCAAATAGAAGAAGTGACCTATCCGGGCAGAAACGGAGAAATAACTTCCGCTTTACAAACGCTATACCACCAAGAAATAAAGAACATGAATTCATGACAGGGAGGAAGAGAATGGCGCAGCAAACGATAGACCAAACACAAGTAATCCATACCAAACCCAGCGCATTATCATATCAAGAAAAGACGCTGGTGATGGGTATTTTAAACGTAACGCCTGACTCTTTCTCGGATGGCGGAAAATATGACAGCCTGGACAAGGCCCTGTTGCACGCGAAAGAGATGATTGATAACGGGGCGCATATCATTGATATCGGAGGCGAATCGACAAGACCCGGCGCCGAATATGTGTCCGAGGACGAAGAAATGGCCAGAGTAATTCCTGTGATTGAGCGGATTACAAAAGAGCTGGCAGTGCCGATCTCTGTAGATACGTACAAGGCTTCTGTCGCCGATGAAGCTGTTAAAGCCGGCGCTTCGATTATCAATGATATTTGGGGAGCGAAGTATGATCCCAAAATGGCTTCTGTCGCAGCTGAACACAATGTTCCAATCGTTCTCATGCATAACCGCAAAGAAAGAAACTACAACGACTTAATACCGGATATGCTGTCAGATTTAATGGAAAGTGTAAAGATTGCTGTTGAAGCAGGTGTAGAGGAGAAGAACATTATCCTCGATCCCGGTATTGGTTTTGCGAAGGACTATCACGATAATCTGGCAGTCATGAACAAGCTAGAGGTTTTCAGCGGACTTGGCTATCCGGTTCTCCTTGCAACCTCCCGAAAAAGATTTATCGGCCGCGTGCTGGATCTTCCTCCTGAGGAGCGGACTGAGGGCACAGGTGCAACTGTGTGTCTAGGCATTCAAAAGGGCTGTGACATTGTGAGAGTCCATGATGTAAAACAAATAGCAAGAATGGCAAAAATGATGGATGCAATGCTGAATAAGGGAGGGATGCATCATGGATAAAGTCTACGTAGAAGGCATGGAGTTTTATGGCTATCACGGTGTGTTTAAAGAGGAGAACAAGCTCGGACAGCGTTTTAAAGTCGATTTAACTGCAGAATTGGATTTAAGCAAGGCGGGACAAACAGACGACCTTGAGCAAACCATTAACTATGCCGAGCTTTACCATGTATGTAAAGATATCGTCGAAGGTGAGCCTGTGAAACTGGTGGAAACACTGGCAGAACGTATTGCGGACACTGTCCTGAAGAAATTTCATCAGGTACAGCAATGTACTGTAAAAGTGATTAAGCCAGATCCGCCCATTCCCGGCCACTATAAATCAGTAGCAATAGAAATCACGAGAAAAAAATCATGAACAATATCGCTTATATTGCACTTGGATCTAATATTGGAGATAGAGAAACGTATTTACGGCGAGCGGTGGAGATGCTCCATCACCATGAGGCAGTAACAGTCACAAAAGTGTCTTCTATTTACGAAACAGACCCAGTCGGATACGAAGCTCAAGATGAATTTTTAAATATGGCAGTTGAAATCGAGACGTCGCTGAATCCGTTTCAGCTCCTTGAGCTAACTCAGCATATAGAAAATGAATTGGGCAGGACGAGAGAAGTCAGATGGGGCCCGCGGACGGCAGACCTTGACATTTTACTGTTTAATAGTGAAAATATTGAAACAGAGCAACTAATTGTTCCGCATCCGAGAATGTATGAGCGTTTATTTGTCCTTGCGCCGCTTGCGGAAATATGCAAGCGGGTTGAAAAAGAGGCAAAAAGCGCGGAAACCGACCAAGAAGGTGTAAGAGTATGGAAGCAGAAATCTGGGGTAGACGAATTCGTGCATTCAGAAAGCTGAAAGGTTATACTCAAGAAGGATTTGCAAAAGCATTAGGTATATCAGTTTCTATTCTCGGCGAAATTGAACGCGGAAACCGATTGCCGTCAGCTGCCATCATTCACAGTGCAGCAGATGTTTTAAATATAAGCGCGGACGAATTAGCACCGCCAGAAAATAATAACAAATGAAAGGAGGGGAAAAATGTTTAAAATCGGTGATATTCAATTGAAAAATCCGGTTGTGCTGGCCCCTATGGCTGGTGTCTGCAACTCAGCATTCAGATTGACTGTAAAGGAATTCGGAGCCGGATTGGTATGCGCTGAAATGGTCAGCGACAAAGCGATCCTTTACAACAATGCCAAAACAATGGGTATGCTTTATATTGATGAACGTGAAAAACCGCTCAGCCTTCAAATCTTCGGAGGAAAAAAGGAAACCCTTGTGGAAGCGGCGAAGTTTGTAGACCAGAACACAACTGCTGATATCATTGATATTAACATGGGATGCCCGGTACCCAAGATTACAAAATGCGATGCGGGAGCGAAATGGCTTCTGGATCCTGATAAGATTTACGAAATGGTTGCTGCAGTAGTAGATGCCGTTGATAAACCAGTTACAGTGAAAATGAGAATGGGCTGGGATGAAGACCACATTTTCGCCGTGAAAAACGCACAGGCTGTTGAGCGTGCGGGCGGAAAAGCAGTTGCGCTTCATGGCCGTACGAGAGTGCAGATGTACGAAGGAACTGCAAACTGGGATATTATCAAAGAAGTAAAACAGTCTGTATCGATTCCGGTCATTGGAAACGGCGATGTCAAGACGCCGCAGGATGCTAAGCGTATGCTTGATGAGACAGGAGTGGACGGTGTCATGATCGGTCGCGCCGCACTGGGCAATCCGTGGATGATTTACCGTACAGTTCAATACCTTGAAACAGGTGAATTAAAAGAAGAGCCGCAAGTACGTGAGAAAATGGCGGTATGCAAACTGCATCTTGACCGCTTGATTAACTTAAAAGGTGAAAATGTAGCGGTAAGAGAAATGAGAAAACATGCTGCGTGGTATCTGAAAGGCGTAAGAGGCAATGCGGAGGTTCGTAATGGAATCAATCATTGCGAGACAAGAGAAGAGTTTGTACAGCTTTTAGATGCATTTACTGTTGAAATTGAGGCAAAAGGGCTTCAAGACGCAAAAGTAGGATAATACTCACCTCTATTTGCTGCTCACTGCCAGTTTTATGCTGGCAGTTTTTCTGCTTTTTTCATGAGACAATATCTGTAATGGAGTGATAACAATGAGTCAAGAAGAGCATAATCATGAAGAATTAAACGACCAGCTGCAAGTCAGACGCGACAAAATGAATCAGATGAGAGAAAACGGCATCGATCCATTCGGCGCACGTTTTGAAAGAACTCATCAATCTGAGCAAATTATTGCGGCATATCAAAATCTAACGAAAGAAGAGTTAGAAGAAAAAGCGATTGAAGTCACAATCGCAGGCCGTATGATGACAAAGCGCGGTAAAGGAAAAGCCGGCTTCGCGCACCTTCAGGATTTAGAAGGTCAAATTCAAATCTACGTTAGAAAAGACAGTGTCGGTGACGATCAATATGAAATCTTTAAATCTTCCGACCTTGGTGACCTTATCGGCGTAACAGGAAAAGTGTTCAAAACAAATGTAGGCGAAC
The DNA here is from genome assembly GCF_036765115.1 of Bacillus sp. 0909A. NCBI lineage: Bacteria > Bacillati > Bacillota > Bacilli > Caryophanales > Bacillaceae > Bacillus > Bacillus sp. 0909A. The sequence goes on along the minus strand of NZ_JBAIZU010000009.1, from coordinate 1,381 downwards.
TGTCTGTAAAAGCAACATCATTTGATTTGCTGACAAAAGCGCTTCGTCCGCTGCCGGATAAATATCATGGTTTAAAAGACGTTGAGCAGCGCTACCGTCAACGCTACCTGGATCTTATCGTAAATCCGGACAGCAAACATACGTTCATCACACGAAGCAAGATCATTCAAGCAATGAGAAGATACCTTGATGATCACGGATACTTAGAAGTAGAAACACCAACTATGCACAGCATTCCAGGGGGAGCCTCCGCGCGTCCATTCATTACCCATCATAATGCTTTAGATATTCCGCTCTACATGCGTATTGCGATTGAACTGCATCTGAAACGCTTGATTGTCGGAGGTTTAGAAAAAGTATATGAAATCGGCCGTGTTTTCCGTAATGAAGGCGTCTCTACACGCCATAACCCAGAATTCACAATGATTGAATTATATGAAGCGTATGCTGACTATAAAGATATCATGAGCTTAACTGAAAACCTTGTCGCGCATATCGCACAAGAAGTGCTTGGCACGACGACAATCCAATACGGAGAAGAGCAAATCGAACTGAAACCTGAGTGGAAAAGAATCCATATGGTTGACGCAGTCAAAGAAGCGACAGGCGTTGACTTCTGGGAAGAGGTAACTGTTGAGCAGGCCCGTGAATATGCAAAAGAGCATGGTGTAGAGATTAAAGACTCTATGACAGTGGGCCATATTATAAACGAATTCTTCGAACAAAAAATCGAGGAAACGCTTATCCAGCCGACGTTTATATATGGGCATCCAGTAGAAATTTCTCCTCTTGCTAAGAAAAATCCAGAGGACTCGCGCTTCACAGACCGTTTTGAACTGTTTATCGTAGGCCGTGAGCATGCAAATGCATTCACAGAGCTAAATGACCCTATAGATCAAAGAGAGCGTTTTGAAGCCCAATTAAAAGAACGAGAAGAGGGTAATGATGAAGCTCATTTAATGGATGAAGACTTCGTTGAAGCCCTGGAGTATGGCATGCCGCCAACAGGAGGCTTAGGCATCGGAATCGATCGCCTCGTCATGCTGCTTACGAATGCACCTTCGATCCGAGATGTACTGTTATTCCCGCAAATGAGACAGCGCTAATGTTAAAGAGCGTCAACCTTTCTAATAGAAGGATGACGCTCTTTTATAATTCCTTTGGTTTTTCTTCAAAAAAACTATTGCACTATTATTTACAAGGTGGTATATTATTATTCGTTGCCGCTAAACAAGGCGATGACAAAAAAATAACTTCAAAAAAGTTATTGACTTCAATAAGACAAAGAGTTATAATAATAAAGTCGCTTAAACGAAGTGACAAAATGATCTTTGAAAACTAAACAAGACAAAACGTACCTGTTAATTCAAGTTTTATTATA
>NZ_JBAIZU010000008.1:0-59808 GCF_036765115.1 Bacillus sp. 0909A | reverse complement strand
ATTAATAAAAGGACAGCTCATATGAGCTGTCCTTTTTGCGTTCTCCTATATTGTTATCATAAAATTTCATTTAGTTATATAATATAATAACTTCCCAGAGAAATTTTAAGTGAATAATCAGGTTTTATGGATTTAGAAAATGGAAATACTTAAGATAGAGCGATAAAGTTGAAAATTCTCGAAAAACACCTTATAGTAAGATTAAAGTCAAATATAGTCAAAGTCAATAAAGGAGGGGGTTGAGTGGGACATAATATTTCTGACATCATTGAACAGTACTTGAAACAAGTGTTAGATCAAAATGGCAAGGAAATTTTAGAAATTAAACGGAGTGAAATTGCAGATAAATTTCAATGTGTTCCTTCCCAAATAAATTATGTCATCAACACCAGATTTACAAGCGAGAGAGGATATATTGTTGAGAGCAAACGCGGGGGCGGCGGTTACATCAGAATCATTAAAATTAAAATGAATAATGAAGTTGTCCTAATCAATAATATTATTTCTCAAATTAATACCCATTTGTCTCAAGCAGCCTCTGATGACATTATTTTAAGGCTATTAGAAGACAAGGTGATCTCTGAGAGAGAAGCAAAAATGATGGTCAGCGTGATGGATCGCTCAGTACTGTACATTGATTTGCCTGAACGTGATGAATTGAGAGCGAGAATGATGAAAGCTATGCTGACCGCTTTAAAATTAAAATAAGCGGGTGAAAAGATTGATTTGTCAAGAGTGCAATGAGAGACCAGCCACTTTTCACTTTACAAAGGTTGTTAACGGAGAGAAAAAAGAGGTTCACATCTGCGAACAATGTGCAAAAGAACACAGCGACTCATATGGTATAAGTGCAAGTCATGGTTTCTCTATTCATAATTTACTATCAGGCTTACTGAACATGGATTCTTCATTTCAGAATGCTGGAACTCAAATGTTCAGCCATTCCGAGCAAATATCTGCTTGTCCGAAGTGCGGAATGACATTTCAGCAATTTAGAAAAACCGGCCGATTTGGCTGTGCCGAATGTTATAAAACATTTCATAGCAACATTACACCGATCTTACGCAAAGTTCACAGCGGAAACACTGTGCATGGCGGGAAAATACCGAAACGTATAGGCGGCAACCTGCACGTCAGACGACAGATCGAAATGCTGAAAAAAGAATTAGAAGCTTTAATACAACAAGAAGAATTTGAAAATGCAGCCCATGTGAGAGATCAAATTCGTTCATTAGAACATTCACTCAAAAGTACAGATAGTGAGGAGGAACAGGGGTAATGTCGCTAAAGCATTTTATTCAGGATGCATTAAGCAGTTGGATGAAGCAGAAAGGCCCTGAAAGTGACATTGTACTCAGCAGCCGCATACGTTTAGCTAGGAACTTTGAGAATATTCGGTTCCCTACGCGATATTCCAATGAAGAAGCCTCATCCATCTTGCAACAGTTTGAAGAACAGTTTTCAGAACATGAAATTCCCGGTGTCGGCAAATTCCTTTTAATCAGAATGAACGACGCACAGCCTTTAGAAAAACGGGTGCTTGTTGAAAAGCATCTCATCAGCCCTAATTTGACAGAGTCTCCTTTTGGCGGCTGTTTGCTTTCTGAAAATGAGGAAGTGAGCGTCATGTTGAATGAGGAGGACCACATTAGAATTCAGTGTCTTTTCCCAGGATTTCAGCTTCCACAAGCAATGAAAGCCGCAAACCAAGTTGATGACTGGATTGAGGAAAAGGTTGATTATGCATTTAGTGAGCAAAGAGGTTACTTAACCAGCTGTCCTACAAATGTAGGTACGGGCCTAAGGGCTTCAGTCATGATGCATCTTCCGGCACTGGTTTTAACTAGGCAAATAAATCGAATTATACCGGCTATTAATCAATTAGGCTTAGTTGTTAGAGGAATTTATGGGGAAGGTAGCGAAGCAGTAGGAAATATCTTTCAAATTTCAAATCAAATCACGCTTGGAAAGTCGGAGCAGGATATTGTTGATGACCTTAACAGCGTAGCTGCCCAACTGATTGAACAGGAACGATCTGCTCGAGAAGCCCTTTACCAAACCTCTAAGATTGAGCTTGAGGATCGTGTGTATCGATCCTATGGAGTCTTGTCCAATTGCCGGATGATTGAATCGAAAGAAACTGCAAAGTGCCTTTCAGATGTTCGGTTAGGTATAGACTTAGGCATTATAAAAGGACTTTCAAGCAATATACTTAATGAACTGATGATTTTAACACAGCCGGGATTTTTACAGCAGTACTCGGGAGGCGCTTTGCGTCCGAACGAAAGAGATATACGAAGAGCGGCTCTTATCAGAGAGCGGCTTCACTTAGAAATGAATGGGAATAGACAGGAGGATGAATCGATATGATGTTTGGAAGATTTACAGAACGAGCTCAAAAGGTACTGGCGCTTGCACAGGAAGAAGCACTTCGTTTAGGTCATAACAATATCGGCACTGAACATATTTTATTAGGACTGGTGCGAGAAGGAGAGGGCATCGCTGCTAAAGCACTTCAAGCGCTTGGACTTGGTTCAGATAAAATTCAAAAAGAAGTTGAGAGCTTAATCGGGCGCGGACAGGAAATGTCTCAAACGATTCATTATACTCCGAGAGCTAAAAAAGTCATTGAGTTATCAATGGATGAGGCCAGAAAACTCGGCCATTCTTATGTGGGTACAGAGCATATTCTTCTTGGTCTTATTCGCGAAGGTGAAGGTGTGGCTGCGAGAGTGCTTAACAATCTCGGAGTCAGCTTAAATAAAGCAAGACAGCAAGTGCTTCAGCTTCTTGGAAGTAATGAAACAGGTTCATCAGCGGCTGGAACAAACAGCAATGCGAATACGCCTACACTAGATAGCCTGGCAAGAGATTTAACAGCGATTGCGAAGGAAGACAGTCTTGATCCGGTTATCGGCAGAAGCAAAGAAATTCAGCGTGTTATTGAAGTGCTGAGCCGCAGAACGAAAAACAATCCTGTTCTGATTGGGGAACCGGGCGTAGGTAAAACGGCTATCGCAGAAGGTCTCGCACAGCAAATTATTAATAATGAAGTACCCGAAATTTTACGGGATAAACGCGTTATGACATTAGACATGGGAACAGTTGTTGCCGGTACAAAATATCGCGGTGAATTTGAGGATCGTTTGAAAAAAGTTATGGATGAAATCCGTCAGGCAGGAAACATCATTCTATTCATTGATGAGCTCCATACATTAATCGGAGCGGGCGGAGCAGAAGGTGCCATTGACGCATCCAACATTTTGAAACCTTCACTTGCTCGCGGAGAACTTCAGTGTATCGGTGCGACAACTCTTGATGAGTACCGTAAATATATTGAAAAAGACGCAGCTCTCGAACGCCGTTTTCAGCCAATCCAGGTTGATCAGCCGTCGGTAGACGAGAGCATTCAAATCCTAAAAGGCTTGCGTGACCGATATGAAGCTCACCACCGCGTTTCTATCACTGATGAAGCCATTGAAGCTGCGGTTAAGCTTTCTGACAGATACATTTCTGACCGTTTCCTTCCCGATAAAGCTATTGACTTGATCGATGAAGCGGGCTCAAAGGTCAGATTGCGTTCATTTACAACGCCTCCTAATTTAAAAGAGCTTGAACAGAAACTTGATGAAGTTCGTAAAGAGAAGGATGCTGCGGTGCAAAGCCAAGAATTTGAAAAAGCGGCTTCCTTGCGTGATACGGAACAGCGTTTACGTGAACAGGTGGAGGATACGAAAAAATCATGGAAAGAGAAGCAGGGGCAGGAAAACTCAGAGGTTTCTGTGGATGATATTGCGATGGTTGTATCCAGCTGGACTGGGGTGCCTGTTTCAAAAATCGCTCAAACTGAAACAGATAAGCTTCTTAATATGGAGAGCATTCTTCATTCCCGTGTCATCGGCCAAGATGAAGCTGTTGTAGCCGTTGCTAAAGCGGTCAGACGTGCGAGAGCAGGGCTAAAAGATCCTAAACGTCCAATCGGCTCATTCATTTTCTTAGGCCCTACAGGCGTAGGTAAAACGGAGCTTGCACGGGCACTTGCTGAGTCTATCTTCGGTGATGAAGAAGCCATGATCAGAATTGATATGTCTGAATACATGGAAAAACACTCGACTTCTAGACTTGTAGGTTCACCTCCAGGGTATGTGGGTTATGATGAGGGCGGCCAATTAACAGAGAAAGTAAGAAGAAAACCATACTCTGTTGTGCTTCTTGATGAGATTGAGAAAGCGCACCCTGACGTCTTCAATATCCTCCTTCAAGTTCTTGAAGACGGACGATTAACTGATTCTAAAGGCCGTACAGTCGATTTCCGCAACACGATTCTGATCATGACGTCAAACGTCGGAGCAAGTGAGCTGAAACGCAACAAATATGTCGGCTTCAACGTTCAGGATGAGACGCAAAATCATAAAGACATGAAGGATAAAGTGATGGGTGAACTGAAACGTGCGTTCAGACCGGAATTCATCAACCGTATTGATGAAATTATCGTCTTCCACTCACTCGAGAAAAAACATCTGGCTGAAATCGTGTCATTGATGTCTGATCAATTAACGAAACGACTAAAAGAACAGGATCTTTCTATTGAATTGACGGAAGCTGCAAAAGCAAAAGTCGCGGAAGAGGGCGTAGACCTTGAATACGGTGCCCGCCCGCTCAGAAGAGCCATTCAAAAACATGTGGAGGATCGTTTATCCGAAGAGCTCCTCAGGGGTAACATTCATAAAGGACACCATATCGTTCTTGATGTAGAAGATGGCGAATTTGTCGTAAAAACGACTGCTAAAACGAATTAATATAGAAGACGAAAATGAGGCATACAGCATGTAAGTGTATGCCTCAATTTCGTATCAAGAAATAGAACAAGGGAGAGGTCTTACACTATTTATGGCTAAAACAAAATCCAAATTCATCTGCCAATCCTGCGGCTACGAGTCTCCAAAATGGATGGGGAAATGTCCGGGCTGCGGTGCTTGGAATACAATGGTGGAAGAAATGATTAAAAAAGCACCGGCCAATCGGAGAGCGGCTTTTTCTCATTCTGTTCAAACCGTACAGAAACCTTCCCCCATAACATCAATCGAAACATCAGAAGAACCCCGGGTTAAAACACAGCTCGGCGAGTTTAACAGAGTGCTCGGCGGCGGAGTGGTGAAGGGATCACTTGTTTTAATTGGCGGGGACCCCGGTATCGGGAAATCGACCTTATTACTGCAAGTATCCGCTCAGTTATCTGGTTCAACGCGTCATGTTCTATACATTTCAGGAGAAGAATCGGTAAAACAAACGAAATTAAGAGCAGACCGTCTGGGCATAAATAATCCCTCACTGCATGTTTTATCCGAAACCGATATGGAGTATATTTCGTCTGCTATAGAAGAGATGAATCCAGCGTTTGTCGTTGTCGACTCTATTCAAACGGTTTATCAAAGTGATATCACATCGGCTCCCGGCAGTGTATCACAGGTAAGAGAATGTACAGCCGCACTGATGAAAATTGCAAAAACAAAAGGTATTCCGATATTTATTGTGGGTCACGTAACGAAAGAAGGGTCCATCGCGGGGCCGAGACTGCTGGAGCATATGGTTGACACTGTTTTATACTTTGAAGGAGAACGTCACCATACTTTCCGAATCTTACGGGCTGTAAAAAACCGTTTTGGCTCTACAAACGAAATGGGTATTTTTGAAATGCGGGAAGAAGGGCTCACTGAGGTACTGAATCCTTCAGAGATCTTCTTAGAAGAGCGTTCGGCGGGATCTTCGGGGTCGAGCATTACGGCTTCTATGGAAGGTACAAGGCCTATTCTTGTTGAAATTCAGGCACTCATCTCGCCAACGAGCTTTGGCAATCCGCGGCGCATGGCAACAGGGATAGATCATAACAGGGTTTCACTGTTAATGGCTGTATTAGAAAAAAGAGTAGGGCTGCTGCTGCAAAATCAGGATGCATATTTGAAGGTAGCGGGCGGCGTCAAACTAGATGAACCTGCGATTGATCTTGCTATAGCGGTAAGTATCGCATCAAGCTTTAGAGATACACCTCCAAATCCTGCAGATTGCTTTATAGGAGAAGTGGGATTAACCGGAGAAGTCCGCCGGGTATCAAGAATTGAACAGCGTGTAAAAGAAGCGGCAAAGCTTGGCTTTAAACGCATGATCATACCTGCGGCAAATCTGGATGGATGGACGAAACCAAAAGGGATTGAGGTCATCGGAGTAGCAAATGTTTCAGAGGCACTTCGTACTTCATTAGGAGGATAATAGATGGAAAAAGAGAAAAAAGGGGCGAAACATGAGTTAGATCTGTCTTCTATTTTGCAGTTTGTTGCTCCTGGAACACCGCTCAGAGCGGGGATAGAAAATGTGCTGAGAGCAAATACAGGCGGTCTGATTGTTGTTGGATATAATGATAAAGTAAAAGAAGTGGTGGATGGCGGTTTCCACATTAACACTGCTTTTTCTCCGGCGCATTTATATGAACTGGCTAAAATGGATGGTGCGATTATCTTGAGTGATTCTGGTCAAAAGATCCTATATGCCAATACACAATTGATGCCTGAAGCCACAATTTCTTCGTCAGAAACAGGAATGCGGCACCGCACCGCCGAAAGAGTAGCTAAGCAAACCGGCTGTCTCGTTATCGCAATTTCTGAAAGAAGAAATGTCATAACGTTATATCAGGAAAGTATGAAGTATACACTAAAAGACATAGGATTTATTTTAACAAAAGCGAACCAAGCCATTCAAACTCTAGAAAAATATAAAACAATTCTGGACAAAACGATTAATGCTCTAAACGCATTAGAGTTTGAGGAACTCGTTACATTCAGCGATGTTCTGTCTGTGATGCACCGTTATGAAATGGTGCTGCGAATTAAAAATGAAATCAACATGTATATCAGGGAGCTGGGAACAGAAGGTCATTTGATTAAGCTGCAGGTCATCGAACTGATTACTGATATGGAAGAAGAGGCTGCTTTATTTATTAAGGATTACGTGAAGGAAAAAATTAAAGATCCGTTTGTCCTTTTAAAAGAGCTGCAGGATATGTCCAGCTACGATTTGCTTGATGATTCCATTGTTTATAAGCTTCTTGGTTACCCGGCTTCTACAAATCTTGATGACTATGTTCTGCCTAGAGGATACAGGCTGCTAAATAAGATACCGCGCCTTCCGATGCCAATTGTGGAAAATGTGGTGGAAGCATTTGGCGTCCTGCCGAGAATTATTGAGGCAAGTGCAGAAGAATTAGATGAAGTAGAGGGTATCGGTGAAGTACGAGCCCAAAAAATCAAAAAGGGCTTAAAACGCCTTCAAGAGAAGCATTATTTAGACAGACAGCTATGATTTTCGGTTAAAACCGTATCATTACGGGTATATTATTGTTGGTTTTTGTTTATTCTGATATTCGTAGGTTACGTAAAATCTTGTGAAATATAACAATTTTCTTTAAAGGAGGTGGGGGTATGTTAAAACGAATAGTTCAGGCGTTCTTCATTATTTTCGGCGGCGTTGTTGGTATATTTTTAATACCTGAATTGTTTGTACTGTTAAGTTTACAGGACATACCTTTAATAACAAACGCATATACGTCTGCGGCAATAGGTGCAATTATCTTTTTTCTCATCAGTATATGGGGTACAGATTACGTTGTGAACTGGGTGAAGTGGATAGAGGATTCATTATTAAAAGCGCCGGTTCCAGATTTGTTATTTGGAAGTCTTGGCTTAGTATTTGGACTTATAATTGCTTATCTTATCGTAAACGTTATTCCTTTAGACAATATACCTTACCGCATACTCAGCACAATCATCCCTGTGTTTTTAGCTTTCTTTCTCGGTTATCTTGGCTTTCAGGTGGGCTTTAAGAAAAAGGATGAACTGATCAGCCTATTCTCCATTTCCGCCAGAATGCAAAAGAAAAAAGGAGCAGCCGATGAAGAGCACGAGGTCCAAGACAAAAAGCTGAAAATCCTGGATACAAGTGTTATTATTGATGGGAGAATTGCAGATATTTGTCAGACTGGTTTTTTAGAGGGAATCATCGTGATTCCGCAGTTTGTCCTTGAGGAATTGCAGCATATCGCTGACTCCTCAGATGTGTTAAAACGCAACAGAGGGCGCCGCGGTCTTGATATCCTGAACCGCATTCAAAAAGAATTAGATATTAAAGTTGAAATTTATGAAGGTGACTTTGAAGATATTCAGGAGGTTGACAGCAAGCTTGTCAAACTCGCTAAACTGACATCCGGAGTCGTTGTGACGAATGATTTTAATTTAAATAAAGTATGCGAGCTTCAGAAGGTAGCAGTATTGAACATTAATGACCTTGCCAACGCGGTCAAGCCCGTTGTGCTTCCGGGTGAGGAAATGAATGTTCAGGTCATAAAAGACGGCAAAGAGCATAATCAGGGAGTCGCTTACTTGGATGACGGCACTATGATTGTCGTTGAAGAAGGACGGAATTATATCGGCAAACACATTGATGTTCTCGTCACAAGTGTGCTGCAGACAGCAGCGGGACGAATGATTTTTGCCAAGCCTAAGCTGTTGGAGAAGGCGCTGTAAAGGGAGAAAGAACAATGAATTATGATGTGGTTATTCCTGCGGCCGGACAGGGGAAACGGATGAAGGCAGGGAGAAATAAACTGTTTATCGAGCTGAAAGGAGATCCGGTTATCATTCACACTTTACGGGTGTTTGACAGCCATCGTCCGTGCGACAGAATCATTTTGGTGATTAACGAGCGCGAACGTGAAGACTTTCAGCAATTGCTGAGCCAATATCCGTTTCAAACCGCTATCGAGCTTGTAGCAGGCGGAGATGAACGCCAGCACAGTGTTTATAAAGGACTTAAAGCCATTAAACAAGAAAAGATTGTGCTCGTTCACGACGGCGCTCGTCCTTTTATAAAGCATGAACAGATTGACGAACTGATCGTTGAAGCAGAGCAGGCAGGAGCGGCCATCCTGGCTGTTCCGGTAAAAGATACGATTAAACGCGTTCAAGGTTTAGAAGTCAGTGAGACGATTGAACGTTCAAGCTTGTGGGCTGTCCAAACGCCACAAGCTTTTCGTCTTTCTTTATTGATGGAGGCTCACGCTGAGGCAGAGCGCAGAGGATTTTTAGGAACGGATGACGCCAGTCTCGTCGAACAGCTTGAGGGCGGTTCGGTCCGTGTTGTAGAAGGTAACTATACAAATATTAAGCTGACGACTCCTGATGATTTAACGTCAGCTGAAGCTATCATGGAATCAGAAAGTGGGAATAAACATGTTTAGAATCGGACAAGGTTTTGATGTGCACCAATTAGTAGAGGGCCGGCCTCTTATTATCGGCGGAGTTGAAATTCCGTATGAAAAAGGATTGCTCGGACATTCTGACGCGGATGTATTATTGCACACCGTTGCTGACGCATGCCTCGGAGCTGTCGGGGAGGGCGACATCGGCAAGCACTTTCCTGATACAGATCCTGAGTTCAAGGATGCTGATTCGTTTCAATTACTTCAGCATGTCTGGGGGATTGTGAAACAGAAAGGATATGTACTTGGAAATATTGATTGCACGATCATTGCACAGAAGCCGAAGATGGCGCCGTACATAGAAGACATGAGAAAAAGAATCGCTGAAGGGCTTGAGGCAGAGGTTTCCCAAGTGAATGTAAAAGCGACTACGACCGAAAAGCTTGGATTTACAGGAAGAGCGGAAGGAATAGCGGCTCAAGCGACAGTGCTGATACAAAAAGGCTAACTTGTTTTGATGCCCGGTCTATTTGGTGGTAGAATAGATGCATACATTTAGCCTGAGGCCATACATGAGATGAAAGGAAGTATTTGAAATGGGAAACGAAGTACGCGTTCGTTATGCACCGAGTCCAACAGGACATTTGCATATTGGAAATGCCAGAACGGCGCTTTTTAATTATTTATTTGCCCGCAACCAAGGCGGTAAGTTTATTATTCGTGTTGAGGACACGGATAAAAAACGCAACATTGAGGGCGGAGAACAAAGCCAGCTTAACTATTTAAAATGGCTTGGCATCGACTGGGATGAGAGTGTGGATGTCGGCGGAGATTACGGTCCATACCGTCAGTCCGAGCGTAATGATATCTATAAGGTTTACTATGAAGAGCTGCTTGAAAAAGGGCTTGCTTATAAATGTTTCTGTACGGAAGAAGAACTTGAAAAAGAACGTGAAGAGCAGATTGCCCGCGGAGAGATGCCGCGTTATTCCGGGAAGCACAGAGATCTGACTCAGGAAGAACAGGAAAAATTCCTTGCAGAGGGCAGAAAGCCGAGTATTCGTTTCCGCGTCCCTGAAGGAAAAATCATTGCGTTCAATGATATTGTAAAAGGTGAAATTTCTTTCGAATCTGATGGCATCGGCGACTTTGTTATTGTGAAAAAAGACGGCACGCCGACTTATAACTTTGCAGTAGCTGTGGATGACTATCTAATGAAAATGACGCACGTGCTGCGCGGTGAGGATCATATTTCGAATACACCAAAACAGATCATGATCTATCAAGCATTTGGATGGGATATTCCTCAGTTCGGCCATATGACGCTGATTGTAAATGAAAGCCGTAAAAAGCTCAGCAAACGTGATGAATCCATTATTCAATTCATTGAGCAATATAAAGAGCTTGGCTACTTGCCGGAGGCGCTGTTTAACTTTATCGGCCTGCTGGGCTGGTCGCCGGTGGGAGAGGAAGAGCTTTTCACAAAAGAAGAGTTTATTGACATTTTTGATGTAAACCGGTTATCTAAATCACCAGCTCTGTTTGATATGCATAAGCTAAAATGGGTCAACAACCAATATGTGAAAAAATTGGAGCTTGATCAGGTTGTTGAGCTTACGCTTCCGCATCTTCAAAAAGCCGGCAAAGTTGGCAATGAGCTTTCTCCTGAAGAACAAGAATGGGTTCGCAAACTGATTTCTCTATATCATGAGCAATTGAGCTACGGTGCAGAAATTGTTGAGCTGACTGATTTGTTCTTTACGGATGAGATCGAGTATAATCAAGAAGCAAAAGCTGTTCTAGAAGAAGAGCAGGTGCCTGAAGTGCTTAGCACATTCGCTGCGAAGCTTGAAGAGCTAGAGGAGTTCACTCCGGACCAGATCAAAGCTTCTATCAAAGCAGTTCAGAAAGAAACAGGTCATAAAGGGAAAAAACTGTTTATGCCGATCCGTGTTGCTGTAACAGGCCAAACTCACGGTCCTGAGCTTCCGCAATCAATTGAACTGATCGGAAAAGAATCTGCAATTCAGCGTTTGAAAAATATCTAAATAGATGATTGTTGACAGGGAAGAGTATAAAGCTTTAGACCAATACAGAAAGGATCTTCATTGGCTGAGAGAGATCCAGGAGTCGGGTTTTAGAAGTGCGCCCTTAAGACCTTTGAAGAACGTTTTTCGAAATCAGTATTCAAAGGCGGCCGCCGCCGTTACAGGCTGAAGTTGGGAGAGCAGGAGTCTGCTTTTCAAACAGAGTGGAACCGCGCGGTTAAAGCGTCTCTGTCATGTTTACATGCAGGGGCGCTTTTTTTATTGGTGTTTAGAGGAAATAGATAGATGATAGCGTGTAGAATGGGGGGAAGCATGTGTTTTTTAAAATGCTCAAAGAAGACATTGATACGGTGTTCGATCAAGATCCTGCAGCACGAAGTTATTTTGAAGTGATTTTAACTTATTCAGGTTTACATGCTATATGGGCGCATCGGATTGCACATGCTTTATATAAACGAAAATTTTATTTCCTTGCACGCCTTATATCTCAGGTGAGCCGATTTTTTACAGGAATTGAAATCCACCCAGGGGCTACAATCGGAAGAAGATTTTTCATAGACCACGGGATGGGGGTTGTCATTGGGGAGACATGTGAAATCGGCAATAACGTAACCGTTTTTCAGGGGGTTACCCTTGGAGGAACGGGGAAAGAAAGAGGAAAAAGGCACCCGACAATTAAAGATGACGCATTGATAGCAACAGGTGCTAAAGTGCTCGGTTCGATTACTGTCGGTGAAGGCTCCAAAATAGGGGCTGGTTCAGTTGTGCTGCACGATGTTCCGGACTACTCCACAGTTGTCGGCATCCCGGGAAGGGTTGTCGTTCAAAACGGCAAGAAAATCAAACGGGATCTAAACCATCAGGATTTACCCGATCCTGTTGCTGACCGGTTTAAGTCTTTGGAACTGCAGATTTTAGAGCTGAAGGCGGAACTTGAAGACAGAAAAGAAAGGATTAATCAAAAATGACAATCACTCTTTATAATACATTGACCAGACAGAAGGAAACATTCGTTCCTCTTGAAGAGGGGAAAGTGAAAATGTACGTGTGCGGACCGACGGTTTATAATTATATTCATATAGGGAATGCCCGTCCGGCCATCGTTTATGACACGATACGAAACTATTTGGAGTATAAAGGCTACGATGTCCAGTATGTCTCTAACTTCACAGATGTAGATGATAAATTAATTAAAGCGGCAAATGAACTCGGTGAAGATGTTCCAACCATTTCTGAGCGTTTTATTAAGGCATACTTTGAAGATGTGGGCGCTCTTGGCTGCAGAAAAGCAGACCTTCATCCGCGCGTCATGGAAAACATGGACGCGATTATTGATTTCATAGATCAGCTGGTGAAAAAGGGCTATGCTTATGAATCTGAAGGAGATGTGTATTTTAAAACAAGAGCATTTGAGGGATACGGAAAGCTTTCGCAGCAATCGATTGATGAATTGAGATCTGGCGCACGCATCCGAGTTGGCGAGAAAAAAGAAGATGCTCTTGATTTCGCTCTGTGGAAAGCGGCTAAAGAAGGAGAAATCTCCTGGGATAGCCCTTGGGGGAAAGGACGTCCGGGCTGGCACATTGAATGCTCTGCGATGGTGAAAAAGTACTTAGGTGATCAGATTGATATCCATGCAGGCGGCCAGGATTTAACCTTCCCTCACCATGAAAATGAAATTGCGCAATCTGAAGCGCTGACTGGCAAAACATTTGCGAAATACTGGCTTCATAATGGCTATATCAATATCGATAATGAAAAAATGTCAAAATCACTCGGCAACTTTGTGCTTGTGCATGACATTATTAAACAGCATGATCCGCAGCTGCTCAGATTCTTTATGCTGTCTGTTCACTATCGTCACCCAATCAACTATTCAGAAGAGCTTCTGGAGAACACAAAGAGCGCGTTTAACCGGTTGAAAACAGCGTACAGCAACCTTCAGCACCGTTTAAACAGCAGCACGAATTTAACAGAAGACGATGATAAATGGGTTGCAAAGATTGAAGAACATCGAAAAGCATTTGAAGAAGCAATGGATGATGATTTTAATACGGCAAATGCCATTTCTGTTTTGTTCGATTTGGCGAAAAATGCGAACTATTATCTTCAGGAAGATCATACGGCAGATCATGTGATTACAGCGTTTATTGACATGTTTGACCGAATTGTTTCTGTCCTCGGTTTCTCACTGGGTGAGCAGGAGCTTCTGGATCAAGAGATTGAAGATTTGATTGAAAAAAGAAATGAAGCGCGCCGCAATCGTGATTTTGCTCTGTCAGACCAGATCCGCGACCAGCTAAAAAGCATGAATATCATTCTTGAAGATACGGCTCAAGGCACTCGCTGGAAACGGGGAGAATAACGGATGCTTGATTTTGAAACGATAAAAGATTCAAAGCAGCTTAACGGTCTTGCGCTTGCTTATATAGGTGATGCCATTTTTGAAGTTTATGTGAGGCATCACCTGCTTAAGCAGGGATTTACCAAACCAAATGATCTTCACAAAAAATCAAGTCGGATCGTATCGGCAAAGTCACAGGCTGAGATCCTTTTCTTTCTGCGGAATCAATCATTTTTCACGGAAGAAGAGGAAGCTGTGCTGAAAAGAGGCAGAAATGCCAAGTCGGGAACGATACCTAAAAATACAGATGTGCAGACGTACCGCTATAGTACAGCATTTGAAGCACTGCTGGGCTATCTTTTTCTTGAGAAAAAAGAAGAAAGACTGAATCAGCTTGTTGCTGAAGCTATACAATTCGGGACGGTCAGGGAGGAAAACAAATGAGTGAGCAACATGATTACGTCATAGGAAAAAATGCAGTGATCGAGACGTTAAAATCAGATCGTAAGCTGTATAAGCTGTGGATGGCGGAAAACACCGTAAAAGGACAAGCACAGCAGGTGATTGAGCTTGCGAAAAAGCAGGGCATCACCATTCAATACGTCCCTAGAAAAAAACTCGACCAAATGGTGACAGGGCAGCACCAAGGTGTAGTGGCGCAGGTCGCAGCGTACGAGTACGCGGAACTGGACGACTTATATAGAGCGGCAGAGGAAAGAAATGAACAGCCTTTCTTTCTCATTCTGGACGAGCTTGAGGATCCTCATAATCTCGGTTCAATTATGAGAACAGCTGATGCAGTCGGCGCCCATGGCATTGTGATTCCAAAACGCAGAGCTGTCGGTCTGACAACTACGGTGGCAAAGGCTTCAACAGGCGCAATTGAGCATATTCCAGTGGCAAAGGTCACCAATTTGGCGCGAACGCTAGAGGAAATGAAAGAGCGGGGAATCTGGGTTGTCGGAACGGATGCATCCGCGCGGGAGGATTACCGCACAATGGACGGCAGCATGCCTTTGGCTCTCGTCATCGGAAGCGAAGGAAAAGGAATGGGACGCCTGATTAAAGAAAAATGTGATTTTCTTATTAAACTCCCGATGGCCGGTAAAGTTACTTCACTCAATGCATCTGTAGCGGCGGGGCTTTTGATGTATGAAGTCTACCGGAAACGAAATCCTCTGGGAGAATAATGATCAATGGATATCCTGTTAGTAGACGGATACAACATGATTGGAGCCTGGCCGCAGCTGAAGGATTTAAAAGCGAACAGTTTTGAAGAGGCGAGAGACGTACTGATTCAGAAAATGGCTGAATATCAATCGTATACAGGAAACAGGGTTATTGTCGTATTTGACGCACATCTTGTGAAGGGGCTTGAGAAAAAACAGACCAATCACAGAGTTGAAGTGATTTTCACAAAAGAGAATGAGACTGCGGATGAGCGGATAGAAAAGCTGGCACAGGATCTGAATAACATTGCGACTCAAATTCATGTTGCGACCTCTGACTATACTGAGCAGTGGGCGATTTTCGGACAGGGGGCATTGCGAAAATCGGCCCGGGAGCTCTTGAGAGAGGTAGAAGCGATAGAAAGGCGAATCGAAAGGCGGGTAAGAAAGATCACTTCCGAAAAGCCAGCGGGTAAAATTGCTTTATCGGAAGAGGTTTTGAAAACGTTTGAAAAATGGCGGAGGGGCGACTTAGATTAAGTTGACGCTTTTTTGTCCAGTAATGTATAATATTTCTATCTACGTGCGCCGGGGGGATCGGAGTGAATCTACAGAACAACAAGGGAAAATTCAACAAAGAGCAGTTTTGCCAGTTGGAGGACGAGCAGGTCATTGAAAAGGTTCATGTTGGGGACAGTGATGCGTTAGATTACTTGATTACGAAGTACCGAAACTTTGTTCGTGCAAAAGCAAGATCCTATTTTTTAATAGGTGCGGACAGAGAAGATATTGTTCAGGAAGGAATGATAGGCCTCTATAAGTCTATTCGTGACTTCAAAGAGGACAAGCTTACCTCTTTCAAAGCTTTCGCAGAATTATGTATTACCCGCCAAATTATTACCGCAATAAAGACAGCTACTCGCCAGAAACACATTCCTTTGAATTCCTACGTCTCATTAGATAAACCAATTTTCGATGAAGAGTCAGACCGAACGCTGCTTGATGTCATTTCGGGAGCGAAAACGTTAAACCCAGAAGAAATGATTATCAATCAGGAAGAATTTGATGATATTGAAATGAAAATGGGAGAACTTTTAAGTGATTTAGAGAGAAAAGTACTTGTATTATATCTAGACGGAAGAAGCTATCAAGAGATTTCAGATGAGCTGAACCGCCATGTGAAATCGATCGATAACGCTCTTCAGCGAGTGAAACGCAAGCTGGAGAAGTACCTGGAAATTCGTGAGATCAGTTTGTAATAGGTATTTATGGTATATTGACAGTAATTTTCCGACTATGATATGTTACTTAAGATAAGAACTAATGTCTATTTAGAAAAAGGTGTAATGACATGAGAAAAAAGATTACGTTAGCATGCAAAACATGCGGAAACCGTAATTATACGACAATGAAGAGCTCTGCATCAGCGGCTGAGCGATTAGAAGTAAAGAAATACTGCAGTACTTGCAATTCACATACAGCTCATCTTGAAACAAAATAGTGTTTGCGCTTTTAAATTGTGGAGGTCTTTTACATGCGTATTATGAGATTCTTTAAAGATGTTGGGAAAGAAATGAAAAAGGTAAGCTGGCCTAAAGGAAAAGAGTTAACTCGCTATACCATCACGGTTATTTCAACAGTTATCTTTTTTATTATCTTTTTTGCCCTCCTTGACACAGGAATTTCTCAATTAATTCGTTTAATAGTTGAATAATGATCAGCAATACGTGCTATAATAGATCATAATATCACTTGCCAAAACCCGTTCAGCGGGTTTTTTATTGTGGGTTAAAAATGAAAGTTATCATAGGCTTACCGCCTATTTTTTGCATGAAGCGTTATGGTAGTACACTAAAACCAAATGCGGGGAGGGAAGGACTGGACAGTCCTGAAGAGAATGGAAAAGAATTGGTATGTTGTTCACACGTATTCTGGTTATGAGAACAAAGTAAAAGCCAACTTGGAAAAACGTGTTGAATCAATGGGGATGCAGGATAAGATTTTTCGTGTAGTCGTACCTGAAGAAGAAGAGACAGATATCAAAAACGGCAAGAAAAAAGTTGTCAAAAAGAAAGTATTCCCTGGTTATGTCCTTGTTGAAATCGTCATGACGGATGATTCTTGGTATGTTGTCCGCAACACACCTGGTGTTACTGGATTCGTAGGTTCTGCCGGCTCTGGTTCAAAACCGACGGCGCTTCTTCCTGGCGAAGCAGAAACCATTCTGAAGAGAATGGGTATGGACGAACGCAAAACTGACATTGACTTTGAATTAAAAGAGACAGTGAAAGTGATAGACGGACCTTTTGCCAACTTTACTGGATCAATTGAAGAGATTGACTACGATAAAAGCAAGGTTAAGGTTTTCGTTAATATGTTCGGCCGTGAAACGCCGGTTGAGCTGGAATTTACCCAGATCGACAAATTGTAATGTGAAAAAACTTGAAATTGCTATATATAAATGATAATATAGCAAAGGTACGTCTTGGACTTATCCAAGGCAGCTAGCTTGATATTTCGTCATTCATATAAAGAATGAAACCTTGAGTGGGAGGGTTTACCCTATTACCACATCACGGACTTAAGGAGGTGTGTCTCGTGGCTAAAAAAGTAGTAAAAGTTGTAAAATTGCAAATTCCTGCTGGAAAAGCTAACCCAGCGCCGCCAGTTGGACCTGCACTAGGTCAAGCCGGTGTTAATATCATGGGATTCTGTAAGGAGTTTAACGCTCGTACAGCTGACCAAGCTGGTTTAATCATTCCTGTTGAAATTTCGGTTTACGAAGACCGTTCATTTACATTTATTACAAAAACTCCACCTGCTGCAGTATTGCTTAAAAAAGCAGCTGGAATTGAGTCTGGTTCTGGTGAACCAAACCGTAATAAAGTGGCAACCGTTAAGCGCGATAAAGTACGCGAAATCGCTGAAACGAAAATGCCTGACTTAAACGCAGCAGACGTTGAAGCGGCAATGCGCATGGTTGAAGGTACTGCACGCAGTATGGGTATTGTAATCGAGGATTAATTTGTTTCTTGTCGGGTTGCGAGTTTTCACAAGTTCGCAACCCTTATTCGTGGGAGGTTATTCCGCTATAACCACATAAGGAGGAAATTTTAAAATGGCTAAAAAAGGTAAAAAGTACGCAGAAGCTGCTAAGCTTGTAGATCGTGCGAAAGCGTACGATGTTTCTGAAGCAGTAGCTCTCGTTAAAAAAACAAACACAGCTAAATTCGACGCTACAGTTGAAGTTGCATTCCGTCTAGGGGTTGACCCTCGTAAAAACGACCAGCAAATCCGCGGAGCAGTTGTGCTTCCAAACGGAACTGGTAAAACTCAGCGCGTTCTCGTTTTCGCAAAAGGCGAAAAAGCGAAAGAAGCTGAAGCTGCTGGTGCAGATTACGTTGGAGATACTGACTACATCAACAAAATTCAACAAGGCTGGTTCGATTTCGATGTAATCGTAGCTACACCTGACATGATGGGTGAAGTTGGTAAAATCGGTCGTGTGCTTGGACCAAAAGGTTTAATGCCAAACCCTAAAACTGGTACAGTTACTTTCGAAGTTGAAAAAGCAATCGGCGAAATCAAAGCTGGTAAAGTTGAATACCGCGTAGATAAAGCTGGAAACATCCATGTTCCTATCGGTAAAGTTTCTTTCGAGGATGAAAAACTTGTTGAGAACTTCACAACAATGTATGATACAATCCTGAAAGCAAAACCTGCTGCAGCAAAAGGTGTTTACGTGAAAAACGTTGCTGTAACTTCTACTATGGGACCTGGTGTCAAAGTAGACGCATCAACTTTCAACGTAAAATAATATTTGACATGACATCAACATTCTGATATGATTAAAAATGTTGTAAAATATAATATATCATTTATACCGTAGACAGTAGGGGCTTAACAGCTTAATATCCTACCGAGGTGTATATTATCACAGCTATTACGTTACGTATGCTTGTATATACAGCCTCCATGTCTCATGGAGGCTTTTTATATGGAATCCGTTTCTCAGTCGTGATCACCTGACGGTATAAGTGTTACACAAGAATCTACAGGAGGTGTAACCATGAGCAGCGCAATTGAAACAAAAAAAGTTGTTGTTGAAGAAATTACTTCTAAATTAAAAGAAAGCAAATCAACGATCATCGTTGATTACCGCGGACTTAACGTTTCTGAAGTAACAGAACTTCGTAAACAGCTTCGTGAAGCTAACGTTGAGTTCAAAGTTTACAAAAACACAATGACTCGCCGTGCGGTTGAACAAGCTGAACTTGATGGTTTGAATGATGTCTTAACTGGACCGAATGCAATTGCATTCAGTACTGAGGATGTTGTCGCTCCAGCTAAAGTTATTAACGAGTTTGCTAAACAGCATGAAGCTCTTGAAATCAAAGCTGGCGTTATCGAAGGTAAAGTTTCTACTGTTGAAGAAGTGAAAGCTCTTGCCGAACTTCCATCACGCGAAGGCTTGCTTTCTATGTTGCTTAGCGTACTTCAAGCTCCAGTTCGTAACCTTGCTCTTGCTGCAAAAGCTGTGGCAGATCAAAAGGAAGAACAAGGCGCTTAATCTAATCAGTTTTTAAAAATCAAAACAAAATGGAGGAATTACAAATGGCTTTAAATATCGAAGAAATCATTGCTTCCGTTAAAGAAGCAACTGTACTTGAATTGAACGACCTAGTAAAAGCAATCGAAGAAGAATTTGGCGTAACTGCTGCTGCTCCTGTAGCTGTAGCTGGCGGAGCTGCTGCTGGCGGAGCTGCTGAAGAGCAAAGCGAATTCGACCTTATCCTTGCTGGTGCAGGTTCACAAAAAATCAAAGTTATCAAAGTTGTACGTGAAATCACTGGTCTTGGCTTGAAAGAAGCTAAAGAACTTGTTGACAACACTCCAAAACCTCTTAAAGAAGGTATTGCTAAAGAAGAAGCTGAAGAGCTTAAAGCTAAACTTGAAGAAGTTGGCGCTTCTGTAGAAGTTAAGTAATCTTCACTTGCCTGTAGGGGAAGCTCGCTTTTATGAGGCGGGCTTTTTCTTTGCCATTCTTTAAGTAATGAAAAAAAGGAGGTTCTAATAATGAGTGAGCACTATTATTCAGAAAAACCTTCAGTAAAAAGCAACAAACAAACATGGTCTTTTAGGCTTCGAAACAAGGAGTTTACGTTTACCAGCGACAGCGGTGTTTTTTCTAAAAAGGAAGTCGATTTTGGCTCGCGCCTGCTGGTCGAATCTTTTGAAGAGCCTGAAGTTGAGGGCAGCTTTTTAGATGTAGGCTGCGGCTATGGCCCGATTGGATTATCGCTGGCTAGTGACTTTAAAGACCGGACCATCCACATGATTGATGTTAATGAAAGAGCCGTAGAGTTATCAAATGAAAATGCAGAACAAAACGGGATAACAAACGTTGAGATTTACCAAAGCGATTTGTTTTCAAACGTTGACTCTGCTCAAACATTTGCTTCTATTCTTACAAATCCCCCAATCCGAGCCGGAAAAAAAGTTGTCCATGCTATCTTTGAGAAAAGCGCTGAACACTTAAAAGCTTCAGGTGAATTGTGGATCGTCATACAGAAAAAACAAGGTGCGCCTTCTGCCATTGAAAAGCTTGAGGAACTGTTCGAAGAAGTTTCTGTCGTTCAAAAAAAGAAAGGCTATTATATCATAAAAGCAAAAAAAGTTTGACTCGGTATTTTAGCTATGTTAATATTATAAAATGCCAATGTATATATTTAGATTGATATGATGAAATGTCAATATCTATGTATAAATTATACAAGTATGGAAATGCTAATAAAATCGGTATTTGTTTTTGGATGTGGTTTTCTTAATTAGAAACCCTTTTTTCTTTTGTCTTGTAAAAGTGTTTTCTTTCTTTGAAAGAGATGCTTATTACACATATAATACGCATGATTTGAGGGGTGAATCAGTTGACAGGTCAACTAGTTCAGTATGGACGACACCGCCAGCGCAGAAGCTATGCTCGCATTAGCGAAGTGTTAGAATTACCAAATCTCATTGAAATTCAAACCTCTTCTTATCAGTGGTTTCTTGATGAGGGTCTTAGAGAGATGTTTCAAGACATATCGCCAATTGAGGATTTCACTGGTAACCTCTCTCTTGAGTTCATTGATTACAGTTTAGGGGAGCCTAAATATCCAGTAGAGGAATCAAAAGAACGTGATGTGACTTACTCAGCTCCGCTAAGAGTGAAGGTTCGTTTAATTAACAAAGAAACTGGAGAGGTAAAAGACCAAGATGTCTTCATGGGTGATTTCCCTATTATGACAGATACAGGTACTTTTATCATAAACGGTGCGGAACGCGTTATCGTTTCCCAGCTTGTTCGGTCTCCAAGTGTATATTTCAGTGGTAAAGTAGACAAAAACGGTAAAAAAGGTTTTACCGCAACTGTCATTCCAAACCGTGGCGCATGGTTAGAATACGAAACTGATGCGAAAGATGTTGTTTATGTACGCATTGATCGCACACGTAAGTTGCCGGTTACGGTTCTTTTGCGTGCTCTCGGCTTCGGCTCCGATCAAGAGATTCTTGATCTCGTAGGAGAAAACGAATACCTGCGAAATACGCTTGATAAAGATAACACAGAAAACAGCGATAAAGCGCTGCTTGAAATCTACGAGCGCCTCCGTCCTGGAGAGCCGCCTACAGTGGAAAATGCGAAGAGCTTGCTTGATTCTCGTTTCTTTGATCCGAAACGATACGATCTTGCCAATGTAGGACGCTATAAAATTAATAAAAAGCTTCATATTAAAAATCGCCTCTTTAATCAGAGACTTGCTGAAACGCTTGTTGATCCTGAAACAGGAGAAATCCTGGCTGAAAAAGGTCAGATTCTTGATAGAAGAACACTTGATAAAGTACTGCCATACTTAGAAAACGGAATCGGCTTCAGAAAGCTGTATCCGAACGGCGGTGTTGTTGAGGACGAAGTAACGCTTCAATCCATTAAAATCTTTGCTCCTACTGATCAAGAAGGAGAACAGGTTATTAATGTCATCGGCAATGCTTACGTTGAAGAAGAGATTAAAAACATTACACCTGCTGATATTATTTCTTCTATCAGCTACTTCTTCAACTTGCTGCACGGAGTAGGCGACACAGATGATATTGACCATCTTGGAAACCGCCGTTTACGTTCTGTAGGTGAACTTCTCCAGAACCAATTCCGTATCGGTTTAAGCCGTATGGAGCGTGTGGTTCGTGAGAGAATGTCAATTCAAGATACGAATACAATTACACCTCAGCAGCTGATTAATATTCGTCCTGTTATTGCGTCCATTAAAGAGTTCTTTGGAAGTTCTCAGCTTTCTCAATTCATGGACCAGACGAACCCGCTTGCTGAATTAACACATAAGCGCCGTCTGTCGGCTCTTGGACCGGGCGGATTGACACGTGAGCGTGCCGGAATGGAAGTGCGTGACGTTCACTACTCCCACTATGGCCGTATGTGTCCGATTGAAACGCCTGAGGGACCGAACATCGGTTTGATCAACTCACTATCATCATATGCAAAAGTAAACCGTTTTGGCTTTATTGAAACGCCATATCGCCGCGTTGATCCTGAAACAGGAAAAGTGACGCCAAGAATCGATTACTTAACTGCTGATGAAGAAGATAACTACGTTGTCGCTCAGGCAAATGCACGACTCGATGACGAAGGTGCGTTTGTGGACGACAGCATTGTAGCCCGTTTCCGCGGAGAGAACACCGTTGTTCCTAGAAACCGTGTTGATTACATGGATGTATCGCCTAAGCAGGTAGTATCTGCTGCGACAGCATGTATCCCGTTCCTAGAAAACGATGACTCAAACCGTGCCCTAATGGGAGCGAACATGCAGCGTCAGGCTGTGCCTTTGATGCAGCCGGAAGCGCCATTTGTAGGAACTGGTATGGAATACGTATCAGGTAAAGACTCTGGTGCCGCTGTTATTTGTAAACACCCTGGTATCGTTGAACGTGTAGAAGCGAAAAACGTTTGGGTTCGCCGTTATGAAGATGTAGACGGTCAAAAAGTAAAAGGAAATCTGGATAAATACAGCTTGCTGAAATTTGTCCGCTCTAACCAAGGTACTTGCTACAACCAGCGTCCGATCGTAAGTGTCGGCGATGAAGTGGTAAAAGGAGAAATCCTTGCTGACGGTCCTTCTATGGAGCTTGGTGAACTTGCACTTGGCCGTAACGTAATGGTCGGCTTTATGACATGGGATGGCTACAACTATGAGGATGCCATCATCATGAGTGAACGTCTTGTGAAAGATGATGTTTATACATCTATTCACATTGAAGAATATGAATCAGAAGCACGTGATACAAAACTCGGGCCTGAAGAAATTACTCGCGATATTCCAAACGTCGGTGAAGATGCGCTTCGCAATCTTGATGACCGTGGAATTATCCGTATCGGGGCAGAAGTAAAAGACGGAGATCTTCTTGTTGGTAAAGTAACGCCTAAGGGTGTAACAGAACTTACTGCAGAAGAACGCCTTCTTCACGCCATCTTTGGTGAAAAAGCCCGCGAGGTTCGTGATACTTCTCTTCGTGTGCCTCACGGCGGCGGCGGAATCATTCACGATGTCAAAGTCTTCAACCGTGAGGACGGAGACGAACTTCCTCCAGGTGTAAACCAGTTAGTGCGCGTATATATCGTTCAGAAACGTAAAATTTCTGAAGGGGATAAAATGGCCGGTCGTCACGGTAACAAAGGTGTTATCTCTAAGATTCTTCCTGAAGAAGATATGCCTTATCTTCCTGACGGCACACCAATTGATATCATGCTTAACCCGCTGGGCGTACCATCACGTATGAACATCGGGCAGGTATTAGAGCTTCACATGGGTATGGCCGCTCGTTACCTCGGCATCCACATTGCGTCACCGGTATTTGACGGAGCGCGTGAAGAGGATGTTTGGGAAACACTTGAAGAAGCTGGAATGTCTCGTGACGCTAAAACTGTTCTTTACGACGGACGTACCGGAGAGCCGTTTGATAACCGTGTATCTGTCGGTATCATGTACATGATTAAACTGGCTCACATGGTTGACGATAAACTTCATGCACGCTCTACAGGTCCTTACTCACTTGTTACGCAGCAGCCTCTTGGCGGTAAAGCTCAATTTGGCGGACAGCGTTTTGGTGAGATGGAGGTTTGGGCACTTGAAGCTTACGGTGCGGCATACACTCTTCAAGAGATTCTGACTGTTAAGTCTGATGACGTGGTTGGACGTGTGAAAACATACGAAGCCATCGTTAAAGGCGACAACGTTCCTGAACCTGGTGTTCCGGAATCATTCAAAGTATTAATTAAAGAACTTCAAAGTTTAGGTATGGATGTGAAAATCCTTTCTAGCGATGAAGAAGAAATAGAAATGAGAGATTTAGAAGACGAAGAAGATGCAAAACAAGCTGACGGCCTGGCGTTATCAGGTGATGAAGAGCCGGAAGAAACAGCATCTGCAGACGTTGAACGTGATGTAGTAACAAAAGAATAATCTCTAGTTATAAAGGCAAGTGACATCGGTTAATCCGAAGATAAAAAGGGAGGTAGGCCCCTTGCTAGATGTGAACAATTTTGAGTATATGAACATCGGTCTTGCTTCACCGGATAAAATCCGTTCATGGTCTTTTGGTGAAGTGAAAAAGCCTGAAACGATAAACTATCGTACGTTAAAACCTGAAAAGGACGGTCTATTCTGCGAACGCATTTTCGGACCGACTAAGGACTGGGAATGTCATTGCGGGAAGTACAAGCGAGTTCGTTATAAAGGCGTAGTTTGTGACCGCTGCGGAGTTGAAGTAACACGGGCTAAAGTCCGTCGTGAGAGAATGGGGCACATTGAACTGGCTGCCCCAGTTTCCCACATTTGGTATTTCAAAGGTATTCCAAGCCGTATGGGTCTTGTGTTGGATATGTCGCCTCGTGCATTGGAAGAAGTTATTTACTTTGCTTCTTATGTTGTAACTGATCCGGCAAATACACCGCTTGAAAAGAAACAGCTTCTATCTGAAAAGGAATACCGTGCGTATCTTGATAAGTACGGCAATAAGTTCCAAGCATCTATGGGTGCTGAAGCGATTCATAAACTTCTTCAAGATATCGATCTTGTAAAAGAAGTTGATATGTTAAAAGAAGAGCTGAAAACATCTCAAGGACAGCGTCGTACTCGTGCGATCAAACGCCTTGAAGTGTTAGAAGCCTTCCGTAACTCAGGAAACAAGCCTTCTTGGATGATCCTTGATGTGCTTCCTGTTATTCCTCCTGAGCTCAGACCGATGGTTCAGCTTGATGGCGGACGTTTTGCGACTTCTGATTTGAACGACCTTTATCGTCGTGTCATCAACCGTAACAATCGTTTGAAACGCCTTTTAGACCTTGGTGCGCCTAGCATTATCGTTCAAAACGAAAAGCGTATGCTTCAAGAGGCTGTCGATGCTTTAATTGACAACGGCCGTCGCGGACGCCCTGTAACAGGTCCTGGTAACAGACCATTAAAATCTCTTTCTCATATGCTGAAAGGGAAGCAAGGACGTTTCCGTCAAAACCTTCTTGGTAAACGTGTCGATTACTCCGGACGTTCTGTAATCGTCGTTGGTCCGCATTTGAAAATGTACCAATGCGGATTACCGAAGGAAATGGCGCTCGAACTTTTCAAACCTTTCGTTATGAAAGAGCTTGTTGAAAAGGGTCTGGCTCACAACATTAAGAGTGCGAAACGTAAAATTGAGCGCGTACAGCCTGAAGTATGGGATGTACTAGAATCAGTTATCAAGGAGCATCCGGTACTTCTGAACCGTGCCCCTACGCTTCACAGATTAGGTATCCAAGCGTTTGAACCAACACTTGTTGAAGGACGCGCAATCCGTCTTCACCCGCTCGTATGTACAGCTTATAACGCTGACTTTGACGGTGACCAAATGGCGGTTCACGTACCATTATCTGCAGAAGCTCAAGCTGAAGCACGCATCTTGATGCTTGCCGCTCAAAACATCTTGAACCCTAAAGATGGTAAACCGGTTGTAACACCGTCTCAGGATATGGTACTGGGTAACTATTACCTGACTCTAGAGCGTGCCGGTGCTGTCGGTGAAGGTATGGTCTTCAAGAATACGGATGAAGCGCTTCTTGCTTATCAAAACGGATATGTTCATCTTCATACGAGAGTGGCTGTTGCAGCAAACTCCCTTAAGAACGTGACATTTACTGAAGAGCAACGCTCAAAATTGTTAATTACAACTGTCGGTAAACTGGTCTTCAATGAAATTCTTCCAGAATCATTCCCTTACATGAATGAACCAACGAAGAGCAACATTGAAGAGAAAACACCTGACCGTTTCTTCTTAGAAAAAGGTGCCGATGTAAAAGCTGCCATCGCACAGCAGCCAATCAATGCACCGTTTAAAAAAGGTATTCTGGGTAAAATTATCGCGGAAATCTTTAAACGATTCCACATTACGGAAACGTCTAAAATGCTTGACCGCATGAAAAACCTAGGTTTCAGATATTCAACAAAAGCTGGTATTACAGTTGGGGTTTCTGACATCGTCGTTCTCGATGATAAACAAGAAATTCTTGAAGAAGCACAAGGCAAAGTTGATAACGTTATGAAGCAGTTCCGCCGCGGTCTGATTACTGAAGAAGAACGCTATGAGAGAGTCATCTCTATCTGGAGTTCTGCAAAAGACGTTATCCAAGGCAAACTGATGAACTCACTTGATGAGCTCAACCCGATCTACATGATGAGTGACTCTGGTGCCCGTGGTAACGCGTCTAACTTTACTCAGCTTGCCGGAATGCGCGGCCTGATGGCCAACCCGGCTGGACGTATCATTGAGTTACCAATCAAATCTAGTTTCCGTGAAGGTCTGACAGTATTGGAGTACTTTATCTCCACTCACGGTGCGCGTAAAGGTCTTGCCGATACCGCCCTTAAAACTGCTGACTCAGGTTACCTTACACGCCGTCTTGTTGACGTTGCACAGGATGTTATCATCCGTGAAACTGATTGTGGAACTGACCGAGGCATCCTTGCTCAACCGCTTAGAGAAGGCACTGAAATCATTGAGCGCTTAGAAGAACGCTTAATCGGCCGTTTTGCAAGAAAACAAGTGAAACATCCTGAAACAGGTGAAGTGCTTGTAAACGAAAACGAACTGATTGATGAG
Source organism: Bacillus sp. 0909A (assembly GCF_036765115.1). NCBI lineage: Bacteria > Bacillati > Bacillota > Bacilli > Caryophanales > Bacillaceae > Bacillus > Bacillus sp. 0909A. The sequence continues at coordinate 32,820 of NZ_JBAIZU010000008.1, read as the reverse complement.
GATAAAGCGATTGAAATCGTAGAAGCCGGCATTGAAGAAGTGTGGATCCGTTCTGCCTTCACATGTAATACGCCTCATGGTGTATGTAAACGATGCTATGGCCGAAACCTTGCGACTGGTACCGATGTTGAAGTCGGTGAAGCAGTCGGCATCATCGCTGCCCAATCAATCGGTGAGCCTGGTACACAGTTAACAATGCGTACATTCCATACAGGCGGGGTTGCAGGAGACGATATCACACAAGGTCTTCCGCGTATCCAAGAGCTTTTCGAAGCGCGTAATCCAAAAGGTCAGGCAACAATTACCGAAATCGACGGTACAGTCGTTGAAATCAATGAAGTTCGCGACAAACAGCAGGAAATTGTGGTTCAAGGCGCAGTTGAAACACGCTCTTATACGGCACCATATAACTCCCGCTTAAAAGTAGCGGAAGGAGATAAAATTACTCGCGGCCAAGTGCTGACAGAAGGTTCAATCGATCCGAAAGAACTTCTTAAAGTGACTGACCTGACTACTGTTCAAGAGTATCTTCTTCATGAGGTTCAAAAGGTTTACCGTATGCAGGGTGTTGAAATCGGCGATAAACACGTAGAAGTAATGGTTCGCCAAATGCTTCGTAAAGTACGTGTGATTGATGCCGGTGATACTGATGTGCTTCCTGGCTCATTACTTGATATTCACCAATTTACTGAAGCGAACAAAAAGGTATTGCTGGAAGGCAAACGTCCTGCTACAGGCCGTCCTGTCTTACTCGGTATCACCAAAGCTTCTCTTGAAACTGATTCATTCTTATCTGCTGCTTCCTTCCAGGAGACAACACGTGTCCTTACAGACGCAGCGATCAAAGGTAAGCGTGATGAACTTCTCGGCCTGAAAGAGAATGTTATTATCGGTAAGCTTGTTCCGGCTGGTACTGGAATGATGAAATACCGAAAAGCAAAACCTGTTTCAAATGTTCAATCGACTGAGGACATGGTTCCGGTTGAATAACTGATAGTATGCTGCTGAGAGACTGCAAAACAGTCTTTCAGCAGTCATATTTAAATAAAAAGATCACTCTATGAGAAGATAGAAACTAAAAAATGTCATACCTTGTTGACATTCGTCTCCTAGAATGATAATATAACCAAGGTGCTCGAAATAAACCTGTTACTTTGGAGGATATGTTTATGTCTTATGATAAAGTATCACAGGCCAAATCAATTATTATTGGTACGAAGCAAACAGTGAAAGCTCTAAAACGAGGTTCAGTAAAGGAAGTAGTCGTTGCAATAGACGCAGATCCTATTCTTACGTCAAGTGTAATCACACTAGCGAAAGATCAAGGGATTGCTGTCTCAATGGTTGAATCCATGAAAAAGCTCGGCAAAGCCTGCGGAATTGAAGTAGGAGCAGCAGCTGTTGCCATTATGTTATAACGTACTTTTTGTTTTTGCGTGAGATTTATTCTCGTGTAAAGACATTGTTTTTTGCCTATTGATGAACCACCTGGGTATGTGGGTTATAAAACGTAATGAAGGGAGGAACAAAACATGCCTACAATTAATCAGCTAATTCGCAAAGGACGCGTGAGTAAAGTAGAAAACTCAAAGTCTCCTGCACTTAACAAAGGATACAACAGCTTTAAAAAAGAGCACACTAATGTATCTTCTCCACAAAAACGCGGGGTATGTACTCGTGTTGGTACAATGACACCGAAAAAACCGAACTCAGCACTTCGTAAATATGCTCGTGTTCGTTTAACTAACGGAATTGAGGTTACTGCCTACATTCCTGGTATCGGTCACAACCTGCAAGAGCACAGTGTTGTACTTATCCGCGGCGGACGTGTAAAAGACTTACCAGGGGTACGTTACCACATCGTTCGTGGTGCGCTTGACACTGCTGGAGTTGAAAACCGTGCGCAAGGCCGTTCTAAATACGGTACGAAACGTCCTAAAGCAAAATAATAAACGAATAAACGTATAATTTGAGAAGGGAGGATATTCAGATGCCACGTAAAGGTCCTGTAGCAAAAAGAGACGTTTTACCTGATCCGATTTACAACTCTAAGCTTGTATCTCGTCTAATCAACAAAATGATGATCGACGGTAAAAAAGGTAAGTCTCAAACAATCCTATACAAGTCATTCGATATCATTAAAGAACGTACTGGCAATGATGCAATGGAGGTTTTCGAACAAGCATTGAAAAACATCATGCCTGTACTTGAAGTAAAAGCACGCCGTGTAGGTGGTGCGAACTACCAAGTTCCTGTAGAAGTTCGTCCTGAACGTCGTACTACTCTTGGACTTCGCTGGTTAGTTAACTACGCTCGTCTTCGCGGAGAAAAAACGATGGAAGAGCGTTTAGCTAACGAAATCCTTGACGCAGCTAACAACACTGGTGCTGCTGTTAAGAAACGTGAAGATACTCATAAGATGGCTGAAGCAAACAAAGCATTTGCTCACTATCGTTGGTAGGATTTATATACTAAAAAACACAATTTCCCAATAAGGAAGGAGAAATTACCCAATGGCAAGAGAGTTCTCCTTAGACAAAACTCGTAATATCGGGATCATGGCTCACATTGATGCCGGTAAAACGACTACTACAGAACGTATCTTGTTCTATACTGGTCGTATCCACAAAATTGGTGAAACTCATGAAGGAGCTTCACAAATGGACTGGATGGAGCAGGAACAAGAGCGTGGTATCACAATCACTTCCGCTGCGACAACTGCACAGTGGAAAGGATACCGCGTAAACATCATCGATACTCCAGGACACGTAGACTTCACAGTTGAAGTTGAACGTTCTCTTCGTGTACTTGATGGTGCTGTTGCTGTACTTGACGCACAGTCTGGCGTTGAGCCTCAAACAGAAACTGTTTGGCGTCAAGCAACAACTTACGGAGTACCGCGTATCGTTTTCGTTAACAAAATGGACAAAATCGGTGCAGACTTCCTTTACTCTGTAGGAACTTTAAGAGATCGTCTTCAAGCTAACGCTCATGCAATTCAATTGCCGATCGGTGCTGAAGACAACTTCGAAGGTATCATTGATCTAGTAGAAAACGTTGCGTATTTCTACGAAGATGACCTTGGAACTCGTTCTGACGCGAAAGAAATCCCTGAAGAGTACAAAGAGCAAGCTGAAGAGCTTCGCAACAGCCTCATTGAAGCTGTATGTGAGCTTGATGAAGAGCTTATGGACAAATACCTTGAGGGTGAAGAAATCACTATTGACGAGTTAAAAGCAGGTATCCGTAAAGGTACATTAAATGTTGAATTCTACCCAGTTCTTGTTGGTTCTGCCTTCAAAAACAAAGGTGTTCAATTAGTACTTGATGCTGTTCTTGACTACCTTCCTGCACCAACAGACGTTGCTGCAATTAAAGGTATCCGTCCTGATACAAATGAAGAGATTGAGCGTCATTCTTCTGATGAAGAGCCATTCTCTGCACTAGCATTTAAAGTTATGACTGACCCTTACGTTGGTAAGCTGACGTTCTTCCGTGTGTACTCTGGAACACTTGATTCTGGTTCATACGTGAAAAACTCAACTAAAGGCAAACGTGAGCGTGTTGGACGTATCCTTCAAATGCACGCCAACAGCCGTGAAGAAATCTCTACTGTATATGCAGGAGATATCGCAGCTGCTGTAGGTCTAAAAGATACTTCTACTGGAGATACTCTATGTGACGAAAAGGATCTAGTTATCCTTGAATCAATGGAATTCCCAGAACCAGTTATCGACGTTGCAATTGAGCCTAAATCAAAAGCTGACCAAGATAAAATGGGTATCGCTTTAGCAAAACTTGCTGAAGAGGATCCAACTTTCCGTACTCAAACAAACCCGGAAACTGGTCAGACAATCATCTCTGGTATGGGTGAGCTTCACCTTGATATCATTGTTGATCGTATGAAGCGTGAATTCAAAGTAGAAGCTAACGTTGGTGCTCCTCAAGTTGCGTACCGTGAAACATTCCGTTCCGGTGCAAAAGTTGAAGGTAAATTCGTACGTCAGTCTGGTGGACGCGGTCAGTTCGGTCACGTTTGGATTGAATTCGAACCAAACGAAGAAGGCGCTGGCTTTGAATTCGAAAATGCGATTGTCGGTGGGGTTGTTCCTCGTGAATACATCCCAGCTGTTCAAGCAGGTCTAGAAGATTCACTTGAAAATGGTGTATTAGCTGGATTCCCGCTTATCGACATTAAAGCAAAACTTTTTGATGGATCTTACCATGATGTTGACTCAAACGAAATGGCGTTTAAAGTTGCTGCTTCTATGGCATTGAAAAATGCAGTCAGCAAATGTAACCCAGTTCTTCTTGAACCAATCATGAAAGTAGAAGTGGTTATTCCTGAAGAATACATGGGAGACATCATGGGTGATGTTACTTCTCGTCGCGGACGCGTAGAAGGTATGGAAGCTCGCGGTAACGCGCAAGTTGTTCGTGCGATGGTTCCTCTTGCTGAAATGTTCGGTTACGCTACTGCCCTTCGTTCTAACACGCAAGGTCGCGGTACGTTCACTATGCACATGGATCACTACGAAGAAGTGCCGAAGAGCATTGCTGAAGAAATTATCAAAAAAAATAAAGGCGAATAATTGATTTTGCCTCTTAACTCAAGTATAACTACTATTGTAAGATGAGGAAGTGAAAGCTTTCTTTCACTTCCTATCACTCTATACATTACTAATTAAAAGCTCTTAAGGAGGATTTTAGAATGGCTAAAGAAAAATTCGACCGTTCCAAATCACATGCCAATATCGGTACAATTGGACACGTTGACCATGGTAAAACAACTTTAACTGCTGCTATCACAACAGTACTTCATAAGAAATCTGGTAAAGGTACAGCTATGGCGTACGATCAAATTGATGGTGCACCAGAAGAACGTGAGCGCGGTATCACAATCTCTACTGCACACGTTGAGTATGAAACTGAAACTCGTCACTATGCACACGTTGACTGCCCAGGACACGCTGACTATGTTAAAAACATGATCACTGGTGCTGCGCAAATGGACGGAGCTATCCTAGTAGTATCTGCTGCTGATGGCCCAATGCCACAAACTCGTGAGCACATCCTTCTTTCTAAAAACGTTGGTGTACCATACATCGTTGTATTCTTAAACAAATGCGACATGGTAGACGACGAAGAGCTTCTTGAACTAGTTGAAATGGAAGTTCGCGATCTTCTTAGCGAATACGACTTCCCTGGTGATGATGTACCAGTTATTAAAGGTTCTGCTCTTAAAGCTCTTGAAGGAGATGCTGAGTACGAAGCTAAAATCTTCGAACTTATGGATGCAGTTGATGAGTACATCCCAACTCCAGAACGTGACACTGAAAAACCATTCATGATGCCAGTTGAGGACGTATTCTCAATCACTGGTCGTGGAACAGTTGCTACTGGACGTGTAGAACGCGGACAAGTTAAAGTCGGTGACGAAGTTGAAATCATCGGTCTTCAAGAAGAAAACAGCAAAACAACTGTTACTGGTGTTGAAATGTTCCGTAAGCTTCTTGATTACGCTGAAGCTGGAGACAACATTGGAGCCCTTCTTCGCGGTGTAGCTCGTGAAGATATCCAACGTGGTCAAGTACTTGCTAAACCAGGTACAATCACTCCACACAGCAAATTCAAAGCTGAAGTTTACGTTCTTTCTAAAGAAGAGGGTGGACGTCATACTCCATTCTTCTCTAACTACCGTCCTCAGTTCTACTTCCGTACAACTGACGTAACTGGTATCATCCATCTTCCAGAAGGCGTAGAAATGGTTATGCCTGGAGATAACACTGAAATGAACGTTGAGCTTATCTCTACAATCGCTATCGAAGAAGGAACTCGTTTCTCTATTCGTGAAGGCGGACGTACTGTTGGTTCAGGCGTTGTTTCTACAATCACTGAGTAATAGTATATTGAAAACGAGGCCCTTTGGGTCTCGTTTTTTTTTGTGCTTTTTTGTTTTATAATAAGGTTTATCCTATTTGAGGAGCTATGGGTTATGAGTGAAATCACATCAATTTCTTTCATGAAAGAACTGAGAATCGATAATACGAAGCAAATGCTCATGATCAATGGAAATGATATATCGAACCCATTGCTGCTTTTTTTACATGGTGGACCCGGAGCATCCCAAATCGGATTTATCAGGAACTTTCAAAGGGAACTGGAACAGCACTTTACAGTTGTAAATTGGGATCAAAGGGGTTCAGGTCTTTCCTATACTAAACAGATTCCGCAAAGTTCAATGACAATCAGTCAAATCATTAAAGACACGATTCATGTTACTGAATGGCTCTTAGATCATTTTTCAAAAACAAAAGTGTATCTTGCAGGACACTCCTGGGGTTCGCTGCTGGCTCTTCATGTACTTCAAGAGAGGCCGGATCTTTTTCACGCTTACTATGGAATCAGTCAGGTCACTAATACTCAGCTGGAAGAAAAAATGGCCTATCATTCTGTATGCAAGACAAATCGCTTTCTATCATTAACCTTAGGTTTACTTGGCCCGCCACCTTGGAACAAGAAGATTTATCATTTCATCTTTCGAGTCTGCATTGAATTGAGCAGGGGAGGATTCACTCATCATCGCCGACACATTCTTACAGTATTGTGTCAGTTGCTAGCTGGCAATGAGTATGGAATAAAAAACATCTCTCGTTTCATCAGAGGGCATCGTTTCAGCGCAAAGAATTTGTCTGATGATTTACACCGTTTTGATGCTTTTAAATCAGTTTCTTCTATTAAAGTACCGTGTTTCTTCATTTCAGGCAGTCATGATTTGATTGTTCCTGCTGAAATATCGAAACAGTATTATCAATTTGTTGATGCTCCTGAAAAGCACTGGCATTATTTTAAAAACTCCGCCCATACGCCGCATATCGAGGAGCCTTCATTATTTGCCAAAACTCTGAGTAAACACGCAGTGTACCACTTATAATAGAAGAAAATTCCCTTATTCACTCGCTTCTTGATAAATAAGAAAAACACATGTATAATACTAAAAGTGTGCAAATCATGCATATTCTAAATAAGTCTTGCAACATACGTCTATTTTCTGTATAATGGTGTATGTTGGTCTTTGACTGCGATGAAGTGAGAGGTTGCTGACACACCCGGCCGCTTTGCCATGGCAAGGTGTTCAGGTTTTTCTCACGGAGAACTGTCTAACGTGAAGTAGGCGAAAAGGAGGGAAAATAATGGCAAAACAAAAAATTCGTATTCGTTTGAAAGCATATGATCATAGAATCCTTGATCAATCTGCAGAGAAGATTGTTGAAACGGCAAAACGTTCTGGTGCCAGCGTATCTGGTCCGATTCCGTTGCCAACTGAAAAATCAGTTTACACAATCCTTCGTGCGGTGCACAAATACAAAGATTCTCGTGAGCAATTTGAAATGCGTACACATAAACGTTTAATCGACATTGTGAACCCAACACCACAAACTGTTGATGCACTCATGCGATTAGACTTACCATCTGGTGTCGATATCGAAATTAAACTTTAATTCTAAAATATAGAATGATCTTAATAGGAGGTGTGACGAATGACCAAAGGAATCTTAGGAAGAAAAATTGGTATGACGCAAGTATTCGCTGAAAATGGTGATCTTATTCCGGTAACTGTTATTGAGGCTGCTCCGAACGTTGTTCTTCAAAAGAAATCAGCTGAAAACGATGGCTACGAAGCAATCCAGCTTGGTTTTGACGACAAGCGTGAAAAGCTTTCTAACAAACCTGAAAAAGGACACGTTGCAAAAGCGGAAACTGCTCCTAAGCGCTTCGTAAAAGAATTACGCGGAGTGGAAATGGATGCGTATGAAGTTGGTCAGGAAGTCAAGGTTGAAATTTTCTCTGCTGGAGAAATTGTAGATGTAACAGGAGTATCTAAAGGTAAAGGTTTCCAAGGTGCAATCAAGCGCCACGGACAATCTCGCGGACCTATGTCTCACGGTTCACGCTACCACCGTCGTCCTGGTTCAATGGGACCTGTAGATCCTAACCGTGTATTCAAAGGTAAATTATTACCTGGACGTATGGGCGGAGAGCAAATCACTGTTCAAAACCTTGAAGTCGTAAAAGTTGATGCAGAACGCAATCTTCTTTTGATCAAAGGTAACGTACCTGGTCCGAAAAAATCTTTAATCACTGTTAAAAGTGCTGTTAAATCTAAATAACTCTCTTAGGAAAGGAGGAAATTGATCATGCCAAAAGTAGCATTATACAACCAAAACGGTTCTACTGCTGGTGACATCGAATTAAACGCTTCTGTATTTGGAATTGAGCCAAATGAAAGTGTTGTATTCGACGCTATTCTTATGCAAAGAGCTTCCTTACGTCAAGGATCTCATAAAGTAAAAAATCGTTCTGAAGTACGCGGCGGAGGTCGTAAACCATGGCGTCAAAAAGGTACTGGACGTGCCCGTCAAGGTTCTATCCGTTCACCGCAATGGCGCGGAGGTGGTGTCGTATTCGGCCCAACACCACGCAGCTATTCTTATAAATTACCTAAAAAAGTTCGCCGCTTGGCAATCAAATCAGTATTGTCTTCTAAAGTGAACGACAACAATATCATCGTTCTTGAAGATCTTACTCTTGATACGGCTAAAACAAAAGAAATGGCAGCTATCCTTAAAGGGCTATCTGTTGAGAAAAAAGCTTTAATCGTAACTGCGGATGCTAACGAAGCAGTGGCTTTATCTGCTCGCAACATTCCTGGAGTTACTGTAGTTGAAGCGAACGGAATCAACGTTTTAGACGTTGTCAACCACGAGAAGCTTCTGATTACAAAAGCAGCGGTTGAAAAAGTAGAGGAGGTGCTTGCATAATGAAAGATCCTCGTGATGTTCTAAAGCGCCCCGTCATTACTGAACGTTCGGCTGATTTAATGGCTGAAAAGAAATATACTTTTGAAGTTGATGTAAGAGCTAACAAAACAGAAGTGAAAGACGCGGTTGAAAGCATCTTTGGTGTGAAAGTTGACAAAGTCAACATCATGAACTACAAAGGTAAATCAAAACGTGTCGGACGCTACACTGGTATGACTAGCCGTCGCAGAAAAGCGATCGTGAAACTTACTGCAGACAGCAAAGAAATCGAAATTTTTGAAGCTTAATTATCTGTAAAAAGAAGGAGGGAAATTCAAAATGGCGATTAAAAAGTATAAACCGACCTCTAATGGACGTCGTGGCATGACAACTTCAGATTTTGCTGAAATCACGACTGACAAGCCGGAAAAATCCTTGCTTGCTCCCCTTCACAAAAAAGGCGGACGTAACAACCAAGGTAAATTGACTGTACGTCACCAAGGTGGCGGACATAAACGCCAATACCGTGTTATCGATTTTAAACGCGATAAAGATGGTATACCTGGACGCGTTGCTACAGTTGAATACGATCCAAACCGTTCAGCTAACATCGCTCTAGTCAACTATGCAGACGGAGAAAAACGTTACATTCTTGCTCCTAAAGGAATTCAAGTGGGTACTGAAATCATGTCAGGTCCAGAAGCTGACATCAAAGTAGGTAATGCACTACCACTTATCAACATCCCTGTTGGTACAGTTGTGCATAACATTGAATTAAAACCTGGTAAAGGCGGACAGCTTGTACGTTCAGCTGGTACATCTGCTCAGGTTCTTGGTAAAGAAGGCAAATACGTTCTTGTACGTCTTAACTCTGGAGAAGTTCGCATGATTCTTTCTGCTTGCCGTGCTTCTATCGGTCAAGTAGGTAACGAACAGCATGAACTTATCAACATTGGTAAAGCTGGACGTTCTCGCTGGAAAGGCATCCGTCCAACAGTTCGTGGTTCTGTAATGAACCCTAACGATCACCCACACGGTGGTGGTGAAGGACGTGCGCCAATCGGACGTAAATCACCAATGTCTCCATGGGGCAAACCAACTCTTGGATTCAAGACACGTAAGAAAAAGAACAAATCTGATAAATTTATCGTACGTCGTCGTAAAAATAAATAACGGGGTTGTCTACGGTTCATATCGGACCGTAGTGCAATCACGAAGGGAGGTTCCAAAATGGCTCGCAGCTTGAAAAAAGGACCATTTGTCGATGGACACTTGATGACAAAAATCGAGAAATTAAATGAAACTGACAAGAAACAAGTCGTTAAAACTTGGTCTCGTCGTTCTACTATTTTCCCACAGTTTATTGGTCACACAATCGCAGTCTATGACGGACGTAAACACGTGCCTGTATTCATCTCTGAAGATATGGTAGGGCACAAGTTGGGTGAATTCGCTCCAACTCGTACGTACAAAGGTCATGCTAGTGATGACAAAAAAACAAGACGCTAAGAGAGGAGGCTTTTAAATGCAAGCTAAAGCTGTTGCAAGAACAGTCCGTATTGCTCCTCGTAAAGCACGTCTAGTAATGGACCTGATTCGAGGCAAGCAAGTAGGTGAAGCAGTGTCAATCTTGAACCTAACACCGAGAGCTGCTTCTCCAATTATCGAGAAAGTATTAAAATCCGCTATTGCAAATGCTGAGCATAACTACGAAATGGACGCTAATAGCCTGGTTATTACTCAAGCATTCGTTGACGAAGGCCCTACGTTAAAAAGATTCCGCCCACGTGCTATGGGACGTGCGAGCCAGATCAACAAACGTACGAGCCACATTACAATCGTTGTATCAGAAAAGAAGGAGGGATAAGTAGTGGGTCAAAAGGTAAATCCAGTCGGTCTTCGTATCGGAGTCATTCGTGATTGGGAATCTAAGTGGTACGCTGGTAAAGATTACGCTGACTTCCTGCACGAAGATTTAAGAATTCGTGAATACATTAGCAAACGACTTTCTGACGCTTCTGTTTCTAAAGTTGAAATCGAACGCGCAGCAAATCGTGTTAACATTACGATCCACACAGCTAAGCCTGGTATGGTTATCGGTAAAGGCGGTTCTGAAGTTGAAGCACTTCGTAAAGCCCTTAACAGCCTAACTGGCAAGCGTGTACACATCAACATTCTTGAAATCAAAAGAGCAGATCTTGATGCACAACTAGTTGCTGACAACATCGCTCGTCAATTAGAAAACCGTGTTTCTTTCCGCCGTGCGCAGAAGCAACAAATCCAACGCACAATGCGTGCTGGAGCACAAGGTGTGAAAACAATGGTTTCTGGTCGTCTTGGCGGTGCAGATATCGCTCGTTCTGAATACTACAGTGAAGGAACTGTTCCATTGCACACATTACGTGCGGACATTGACTATGCAACATCTGAAGCTGACACTACTTATGGTAAGCTTGGTGTGAAAGTCTGGATCTATCGTGGAGAGGTTCTTCCTACTAAGAAGAAAACTGAGGAAGGAGGAAAATAATATGTTATTACCTAAACGCGTTAAATATCGCAGAGAGCATCGCGGAAAAATGCGTGGCCGTGCGAAAGGCGGTACTGAAGTACATTTCGGTGAGTTCGGTATCCAAGCTCTAGAAGCTTCTTGGATCACTAACCGTCAAATCGAAGCTGCCCGTATTGCGATGACTCGTTACATGAAACGTGGCGGTAAAGTTTGGATCAAAATTTTCCCTTCTAAACCTTACACTGCTAAACCACTAGAGGTACGTATGGGATCCGGTAAAGGGGCTCCAGAAGGTTGGGTAGCTGTTGTAAAACCGGGCAAAGTTTTATTTGAAATTTCTGGTGTGTCTGAAGAGGTTGCTCGTGAAGCGCTTCGTCTTGCATCTCACAAATTGCCAATTAAAACGAAGTTCGTAAAACGTGAAGAAATTGGTGGTGAATCAAATGAAAGCTAATGAAATTCGTGACCTTACCACTGCTGAAATTGAACAAAAAGTAAAGTCTCTTAAAGAAGAACTTTTCAATCTTCGCTTTCAATTAGCGACAGGACAACTTGAAAATACTGCTCGCATTCGTGAAGTGCGCAAAGCTATCGCGCGCATGAAAACTGTGATTCGTGAAAGAGAAATTGCTGCTAATAAATAATCACTGAGGGGAGGTCGTGAGCATGAGCGAACGTAACCAACGCAAAGTTTACCAAGGCCGTGTTGTTTCTGACAAAATGGATAAAACCATCACTGTTGTTGTTGAAACATACAAGAAACATTCACTTTACGGTAAACGCGTAAAATACTCAAAGAAATTCAAAGCACATGATGAAAATAATCAAGCGAAAATCGGTGACATCGTAAAGATCATGGAAACTCGTCCATTGTCTGCAACTAAGCGTTTCCGTCTAGTTGAAGTTGTCGAAGAAGCTGTTATTATCTAATAAAGTTCGGAATTCTTCTTTCCGAAGGGAGGTAACAAATAATGATTCAACAAGAGACTCGTTTAAAAGTAGCTGACAACTCTGGCGCACGTGAAGTACTTACTATTAAAGTTCTTGGTGGTTCTGGTCGTAAAACAGCTAATATTGGTGATGTAATTGTTTGCACGGTTAAACAAGCAACACCAGGAGGCGTTGTCAAAAAAGGTGAAGTCGTAAAAGCTGTTATCGTTCGCACTAAAAGTGGAGCGCGCAGAAGTGACGGTTCATACATCAGCTTCGATGAGAATGCATGTGTTATCATCCGTGACGACAAGAGCCCGCGTGGAACTCGTATCTTCGGACCAGTTGCTCGTGAATTGCGTGAAAACAACTTTATGAAAATTGTTTCTCTAGCTCCAGAAGTTATCTAATGAAATAAATGCCTTACTCAAGGAGGTGCGATCAGGATGCATGTAAAAAAAGGCGATAAAGTTATGGTTATCTCTGGTAAAGATAAAGGTAAACAAGGAACAATCCTTGCTGCTTTCCCTAAAAAGGACCGCGTTTTAGTTGAAGGTGTTAACATGGTAAAGAAACACTCTAAACCAACTCAAGCTAACCCTCAAGGCGGTATTTCTAATCAAGAGGCGCCAATTCATGTATCAAACGTTATGCCGCTCGATCCTAAAACAGGTGAAGTGACTCGCGTAGGATACAAAGTGGAAGATGGCAAAAAAGTTCGTGTGGCAAAAAAATCTGGGCAAGTTCTAGATAAATAGTATTAAAGGAAGGGAGGTCTATCTCATGAACCGCCTTAAAGAAAAGTACAATAAAGAAATTGCACCTGCTTTAATGACTAAGTTCAGCTATGACTCAGTTATGCAAGTGCCTAAAATTGAAAAAATCGTAATCAACATGGGTGTTGGTGATGCTGTTCAAAACGCAAAAGCAATCGACAGTGCTGTTGAAGAATTAACGTTTATCGCAGGTCAAAAACCTGTCGTTACTCGTGCGAAGAAATCAATTGCTGGATTCCGTCTTCGTGAAGGAATGCCTATCGGTGCGAAAGTAACTCTTCGCGGAGAGCGCATGTATGATTTCCTTGATAAACTTATTTCTGTATCTTTACCGCGTGTGCGTGACTTCCGTGGGGTTTCTAAAAAATCTTTCGACGGTCGCGGTAACTACACACTTGGTATCAAAGAACAGTTAATCTTCCCTGAAATTGACTACGATAAAGTAACAAAGGTTCGCGGAATGGACATCGTTATTGTAACGACTGCTAATTCTGATGAAGAGGCTCGTGAGCTATTAACTCAAGTAGGTATGCCGTTCCAGAAATAATCAATGAAAGGGAGGCGAAATCGTGGCTAAGAAGTCAATGATTGCGAAACAACAACGTACACCAAAGTTTAAAGTACAAGAGTACACTCGCTGTGAACGCTGCGGACGTCCGCATTCAGTCATTCGTAAATTTAAACTTTGCCGTATTTGTTTCCGTGAGCTTGCATATAAAGGACAAATTCCTGGCGTGAAAAAAGCCAGCTGGTAATCCCCAAGAAAGGGAAGGAGGTAATTATATAATGGTTATGACAGATCCAATTGCAGATATGCTGACTCGTATTCGTAATGCAAACATGGTACGTCATGAGAAGCTTGAAATTCCTGCTTCTAAATTGAAAAGAGAAATTGCTGAAATTTTAAAGCGTGAAGGTTTCATTCGTGACGTTGAGTTCGTAGAAGACAGCAAACAAGGTATCATCCGCGTTTTCTTGAAATACGGACAAAACAACGAGCGCGTAATCACTGGTCTTAAAAGAATCAGCAAACCTGGTTTGCGTGTTTATGCTAAATCTAATGAAGTACCTCGTGTACTTAACGGTCTTGGAATCGCAATTCTTTCTACATCACATGGCGTTTTAACGGACAAAGAAGCCCGTGCAAAACAAGCTGGTGGAGAAGTATTAGCATACGTTTGGTAAAAAAGTTTAACATGAATGGAGGTGTTTGGTATGTCTCGTGTAGGTAAGAAGCTACTTGAGATTCCTTCTGATGTTACAGTAACGTTAAACGATAACAATACTGTAGCTGTGAAAGGACCAAAAGGAGAATTAACTCGTACGTTTCACCCTGATATGGAGATTAAAATAGAGGACAATGTGCTTACAGTCGCTCGTCCTTCTGATCAAAAAGAGCACCGTGCCCTGCATGGTACGACTCGCAGTCTGCTTGGCAACATGGTGGAGGGCGTATCTAAAGGATTTGAAAGAGGTTTGGAATTAGTCGGTGTCGGTTACCGTGCGTCTAAATCCGGAAATAAACTTGTTTTAAACGTTGGATACTCTCACCCTGTTGAGATCGTCCCTGAAGAAGGCATCGATATCGAAGTTCCTTCTCAAACGAAAGTAGTCGTTAAAGGTACAGACAAAGAACGCGTAGGAGCTATTGCTGCTAACATTCGCGCTGTCCGTTCTCCAGAGCCTTACAAAGGTAAAGGAATCCGCTACGAAGGTGAAGTTGTTCGCCGTAAAGAAGGTAAATCTGCTAAGTAAGATCGCTTAAAGTGAAGAAAGGAGTGACCTAGATGATTACGAAAACTAGCAAAAATGCTGCTCGTCTTAAAAGACACGCTCGTGTTCGCGCTAAACTTTCTGGTACTGCTGAAAGACCGCGTCTGAACGTTTTCCGTTCAAACAAGCACATTTACGCTCAAATCATCGATGATGTAAATGGTGTAACACTTGCTAGTGCATCTACTCTCGATAAAGACTTGAACGTTGAAAGCACTGGAGATACTTCAGCTGCTGCTAAAGTTGGAGAATTAGTTGCAAAACGCGCTGCTGAAAAAGGCATTTCTGACGTAGTATTTGACCGTGGCGGATACTTATACCATGGACGTGTAAAAGCTTTGGCTGATGCCGCTCGTGAAGCTGGACTTAAATTTTAATAAAAGAAGGAGGGACACATGATTATGCGTCGTATTGACCCAAACAAATTAGAGTTAGAAGAACGCTTAGTTACGGTTAACCGCGTAGCGAAAGTTGTTAAAGGTGGTCGTCGTTTCCGCTTCGCAGCTCTAGTCGTTGTCGGTGACAAAAACGGACACGTAGGATTCGGTACTGGTAAAGCGCAAGAAGTACCAGAAGCAATCCGCAAAGCTGTTGAAGATGCGAAAAAGAATTTAATTGAAGTACCAATGGTTGGAACTACAATTCCACATGAAATCATCGGACGTTTCGGTGCAGGTAACATCTTGTTAAAACCTGCTTCTGAAGGTACTGGAGTTATCGCTGGAGGCCCTGTACGTGCGGTACTTGAGCTTGCTGGCGTAGCTGACATCCTTTCTAAGTCTTTAGGTTCTAACACACCGATCAACATGATTCGTGCAACACTTCAAGGCTTAAGTGAACTTAAGCGCGCTGAAGAGGTTGCGAAGCTTCGTGGAAAATCTGTAGAAGAACTGTTAGGATAAGGAGGGAATATTAATGGCTAAATTAGAAATTACCCTCAAACGAAGTGTAATCGGTCGCCCGGAAGATCAACGCGTTACTGTGAGAACACTTGGTTTAAAGAAAACAAACCAAACTGTTGTTCATGAAGACAACGCTGCGATTCGTGGTATGATTAATAAAGTATCTCATTTAGTTTCTGTTAAAGAACAATAAAAATAATTGATCGGATAAGGAGGTGTCCTAATGAAACTTCATGAATTAAAACCTTCAGAAGGTTCACGCAAAACGCGTAATCGCGTAGGTCGTGGTATTGGTTCTGGCAACGGTAAAACAGCTGGTAAAGGTCACAAAGGTCAAAACGCTCGTTCTGGCGGCGGTGTACGCCCAGGGTTCGAGGGGGGACAAATGCCTTTATTCCAACGTCTTCCTAAACGCGGCTTTACTAACATTAACCGTAAGGAATACGCTGTAGTCAACCTAGACAAATTGAACGGTTTTGCAGAAGGAACGGAAGTCACTCCTGAACTTCTTCTTGAGACTGGTGTTATAAGCAAACTTAATGCAGGAGTAAAGATTCTTGGCAACGGTAAATTAGAGAAAAAATTAACTGTAAAAGCCAATAAATTCTCTGCTTCTGCGAAAGAAGCTGTTGAAGCTGCTGGCGGTACAGCTGAGGTGATCTAACTTGTTTAAAACAATCTCCAACTTTATGCGTGTGAGTGATATCCGGAATAAAATCATATTCACTTTACTCATGCTTATCGTCTTTCGCATAGGTGCGTTTATTCCTGTGCCGTATGTTAACGCTGATGTGTTACAGGCACAGTCTCAAATGGGTGTATTTGATCTTCTTAATACATTTGGCGGCGGTGCGCTTTACCAATTCTCTATTTTCGCAATGGGGATTACTCCTTATATCACAGCTTCAATCATCATCCAGCTGCTTCAGATGGATGTTGTGCCGAAGTTTACAGAGTGGTCTAAGCAAGGTGAAGTCGGCCGCCGTAAATTGGCTCAGTTCACAAGATACTTTACGATTGTCCTTGGATTTATCCAAGCGCTGGGTATGTCATACGGATTTAACAACTTAGCTAACGGATTGCTAATTGAAAAATCCGGCGTATCCACATATCTGATCATCGCTTTAGTACTCACTGGCGGAACTGCCTTTTTAATGTGGCTTGGGGAACAAATCACAACTCATGGAGTAGGCAACGGAATATCGATCATTATCTTCGCGGGGATTGTATCTAGTATTCCGAAAACGGTTGGACAAATATATGAGACTCAATTTGTCGGCAGCGACGATCAGCTGTTTATTCATATTGTGAAAGTCGCTCTTCTTGTGATTGCGATTTTAGCAGTTATTGTTGGAGTTATTTTCATTCAGCAAGCCGTACGGAAAATTGCGATTCAATATGCTAAAGGCACAGGTCGTTCACCTGCTGGCGGAGGTCAGTCTACACACCTTCCATTGAAAGTGAATCCTGCCGGGGTTATTCCAGTAATCTTTGCGGTTGCGTTTTTAATAACGCCGCGTACGATCGCATCATTCTTTGGAACAAACGATGTGACAAAGTGGATTCAAGCCAACTTTGACAATACACATCCGGTGGGTATGACTATATATGTTGCGTTAATTATTGCCTTTACGTACTTTTATGCTTTTGTCCAGGTTAATCCTGAACAAATGGCTGATAACCTTAAAAAACAGGGTGGCTATATCCCGGGGGTTCGTCCAGGGAAAATGACTCAAGATAGAATTACGAGCATTTTGTATCGACTTACGTTTGTGGGTGCTTTATTCTTAGCCGTGATTTCCATTCTTCCTATCTTTTTCATTCAATTCGCTGGATTGCCTCAAAGTGCACAAATTGGCGGAACATCTTTGTTAATTGTTGTCGGGGTAGCCTTGGAGACAATGAAACAACTAGAAAGCCAGTTGGTGAAACGAAACTACCGTGGATTTATGAAAAACTAGAGGAAATGGATTTATCCATTCCCTCTTAATTAAGAGAGGACGGGGGAAATCCGAATGAACTTAGTCTTAATGGGGCTTCCTGGTGCCGGTAAAGGTACACAGGGCGAACGAATTGTTGAGGATTATGGAATACCTCACATCTCAACAGGAGATATGTTCCGGGCTGCTATGAAAGAGGAAACATCACTCGGACTCGAAGCAAAATCTTATATTGATAAGGGAGAGCTCGTACCTGACGAAGTCACAATTGGAATTGTCAAAGAAAGACTTGGCAAAGATGATTGTGAAAGAGGTTTTCTTCTGGACGGATTTCCGCGAACAGTCGCTCAAGCCGAAGCTCTTGAAGAAATTCTTGAAGAATACGGCAAGCCGATTGATTATGTCATTAACATTAAAGTTGATAAAGATTCTTTAATGGAACGTCTGACTGGACGCAGAATTTGCAGTGTTTGCGGCACAACCTATCATTTAGTCTTTAATCCGCCGAAAACGCTGGGTGTTTGTGATAAAGACGGAGGCGAACTCTATCAACGGGCAGATGATAATGAGGAAACAGTCTCTAAACGGCTTGAGGTAAACATGAAGCAGACTCAGCCTTTACTCGATTTCTATTCTGAGAAAGGTTATCTTGTAAACGTGAATGGCCAGCAGGACATTCAAGACGTTTATGCAGATGTGAAGGATCTTCTTGGAGGATTAAAAAAATGATTATCTGTAAAACCCCTCGTGAACTTGGTATCATGCGGGAAGCAGGGCGAATCGTGGCTTTGACTCACGAAGAGTTAAAAAAGCACATTAAACCAGGAATCTCGACAAAAGAATTGGATCAAATTGCCGAACGTTTTATTAAGAAGCAGGGTGCAATCCCATCTTTTAAGGGGTATAATGGGTTTCGCGGGAGCATTTGCGTATCAGTGAATGAAGAACTCGTTCACGGTATTCCTGGCAGCAGGGTGCTGCGTGACGGTGACATCATCAGTATTGATATCGGTGCTAAATTAAATGGTTATCATGGTGACTCTGCATGGACATATCCGGTAGGAACCATCAGCGATGATGATAAAAAACTTCTGGAAGTGACAGAGGAATCTTTATATAAAGGCTTGCAGGAAGCAAAACCAGGTGAACGTTTGTCGAATATTTCCCACGCAATACAAACGTATGTCGAAAATGAGCAGTTTTCAGTTGTTAGGGAGTATGTCGGACATGGTGTTGGTCAAGACTTGCATGAGGACCCGCAAATCCCTCATTACGGTCCGCCCAACAAAGGACCACGACTCAAACCTGGCATGGTTCTCGCTATTGAACCTATGGTGAACGCTGGCAGCCGCTATGTGAAAACTTTGGCTGATAACTGGACGGTTGTAACGGTAGATGGGAAAAAGTGTGCTCATTTTGAACATACAATTGCGATTACGGAAACGGGTTTTGATATACTGACAAAAGTCTAGATGATAACATTATTCCGAAAGCAGATGTTTTTCCGGCTTGATAGGGCAGAAGGTTCGGTTTAACATTGGCAGGAACGAATTCATCTTGCTGTTTTCGGTGGAATTGTTAATCATCATGTACTAATAGCAGACGGAGAAAAGCGTACATTTCATTCTCCTAAGAAAAAGAATATCAATCATTTAACCCTTTATGATTGCGTATCTCCGGAAGTTCAGAACAGTATAAACGAAACAGGGCGTGTGACAAACGGAAAACTGAGATTTTCTCTTTTGAAATTTGTCAGAAAGCAAGTTACTGATTTGAAGAAGGGAGAACACTTGAATGGCGAAAGACGATGTAATTGAAGTGGAAGGTACGATAGTTGAAACATTGCCAAACGCGATGTTCAAAGTTGAACTCGAAAATGGACACACTGTTTTGGCTCACGTATCTGGTAAAATCCGCATGCACTTCATTCGCATTTTACCTGGAGACAAAGTTACGGTAGAATTATCTCCATATGACTTAACTCGTGGCAGGATTACGTACCGTTACAAATAAGCACTCCGGAAACTGAAGGAGGTTGGAAACACATGAAAGTGAGACCATCAGTTAAACCAATCTGCGAAAAATGTAAAGTTATTCGCAGAAAAGGAAAAGTAATGGTGATCTGTGAAAATCCAAAGCATAAACAAAAACAAGGATAATTTATAAGGAGGTGCCCAGAGAATGGCTCGTATTGCTGGTGTAGATATCCCACGTGACAAACGTGTTGTTATTTCTTTAACATATGTCTTCGGAATTGGCCGCACAACGGCTCAGCAAGTCTTGAAAGAGGCTGGTGTTTCAGAAGATACTCGTGTGCGTGATCTTACTGAAGAAGAACTTGGTAAAATCCGTGATGTTATTGACAAACTGAAAGTAGAAGGTGACCTTCGCCGTGAAGTTTCTCTTAACATTAAGCGTCTGATCGAAATCGGAAGCTACCGCGGAATCCGCCATCGCAGAGGTTTGCCTGTTCGCGGACAAAACTCTAAAAACAATGCGCGTACTCGTAAAGGTCCGCGTCGTACTGTAGCTAACAAGAAAAAATAAGTAAGGGAGGTACCTAAACAATGGCTGCTGCTCGTAAATCTAACACGCGTAAACGTCGCGTGAAAAAGAATATTGAGTCTGGAATTGCTCATATTCGTTCAACTTTCAATAACACGATCGTTACGATCACTGACACTCATGGTAATGCTCTTTCTTGGTCTAGTGCCGGAGCTCTAGGATTCAGAGGTTCTCGTAAATCTACTCCTTTTGCTGCGCAAATGGCTGCAGAAACAGCTGCTAAAGGTTCAATCGAACATGGACTTAAAACTCTTGAGGTTACTGTTAAAGGCCCTGGTTCAGGTCGTGAAGCTGCTATCCGTGCGCTTCAAGCTGCTGGATTAGAAGTCACTGCTATCAGAGACGTAACTCCTGTTCCTCATAACGGATGCCGTCCACCAAAACGTCGCCGCGTGTAATTTGTTTGTATAGATTTTGTGTCCCTGTCAATAATGGGTTATGATACAGTTATTTATTAAACGAATGCACCGACTCGTTGCCTGAGCACATACGGGACTAAACAATGGGGAATTTCGGATGGAATCTCATATGATTCTATTCGAGGTTTCGACGTTTTGAAGGAGGGTTTTAAGTAATGATCGAGATTGAAAAACCAAAAATCGAAACGGTTGAAATCAGCGACGATGCCAAATTTGGTAAGTTTGTCGTAGAGCCACTTGAGCGTGGATATGGTACAACTCTGGGTAACTCCTTACGTCGTATCCTCTTATCCTCACTCCCTGGTGCCGCTGTAACATCAATCCAGATAGATGGTGTACTGCACGAATTCTCGACAATTGAAGGCGTTGTGGAAGATGTTACAACGATTATCTTAAACATTAAAAAGCTTGCATTGAAAATCTACTCTGATGAAGAGAAGACGCTAGAAATTGATGTACAGGGTGATGGAACTGTAACAGCAGCTGATATTACACACGATAGTGATGTAGAGATCTTAAATCCTGATCTTCATATCGCGACTCTGGGTGAGAATGCGAGTTTCCGAGTTCGCCTTACTGCTCAAAGAGGACGTGGGTATACGCCTGCCGACGCAAACAAAAGAGACGATCAGCCTATCGGCGTGATTCCGATCGATTCAATCTATACGCCAGTTTCTCGTGTATCTTATCAAGTAGAGAACACTCGTGTAGGCCAGGTTGCAAACTATGACAAACTTACACTTGATGTTTGGACTGATGGAAGCACTGGACCAAAAGAAGCAATTGCGCTTGGTTCAAAGATTTTAACTGAACACCTTAATATATTCGTTGGTTTAACTGACGAAGCTCAGCATGCTGAAATCATGGTTGAAAAAGAAGAAGATCAAAAAGAGAAAGTTCTTGAAATGACGATTGAAGAACTAGATCTTTCTGTTCGTTCTTACAACTGCTTAAAGCGTGCGGGTATCAACACGGTTCAAGAGCTTGCGAACAAGACGGAAGAAGATATGATGAAAGTTCGTAATCTAGGACGCAAATCACTTGAAGAAGTGAAAGCGAAACTAGAAGAACTTGGACTCGGACTTCGCAAAGACGATTGACTAGTTTCCCTTGTGAACTAGGATTTTCGTGTGTTTATAATTCAGAAAAAGCATTCCAATAAAGGAGGGGACATCACATGTCATACAGAAAACTAGGACGTACGAGTGCACAGCGTAAGGCTATGCTTCGTGATCTTACAACTGATTTGATCATCAATGAAAGAATCGAAACAACTGAAACACGTGCGAAAGAACTTCGCTCTGTAGTTGAAAAAATGATCACGCTTGGCAAACGCGGTGATCTTCACGCTCGCCGTCAAGCTGCTGCATACATCCGCAACGAGGTTGCTAACGAAGAAAATAACCAAGATGCACTTCAAAAATTATTCTCTGACATTGCAACTCGTTACGAGGAGCGCCAAGGTGGATACACACGTATTATGAAGCTTGGTCCTCGCCGTGGTGACGGAGCACCAATGGCAATTATCGAATTGGTTTAATCACATATTTTTGTGTATCTAAAGAAGGGCGGGACAGTTTCTAACTGGATCTATGCCCTTTTTTTAGATACTTCAACTTTTTCAATAGAGAGACAAGCAGAGTATGAGCTGAGAGGAGGCCGGTTGTCCGTGAATCAAAATCAGTTGATATCGGTAGAGGATATCGTTTTTCGATATCGGAAAGACGCAGAAAGACGAGCGCTAGATAGCGTCTCCCTGCAGGTGTATGAGGGTGAATGGCTTGCAATTGTAGGTCATAACGGTTCAGGGAAATCAACACTGGCCCGGGCATTGAATGGTTTAATCCTTCCTGAATCAGGCGACATAAAGGTTGCTGGGATTCAACTGACAGAGGAGTCAGTGTGGGAAGTGCGTAAGAAGATTGGTATGGTCTTTCAAAATCCGGATAACCAATTTGTCGGAACGACAGTTCGCGATGATGTGGCTTTTGGTTTAGAAAACAATGGTGTACCGCGGGAAGAAATGATTGAGAGAGTAGATTGGGCTGTCAAACAGGTCAACATGCAGGATTTTCTTGATCAAGAGCCGCACCATCTCTCCGGAGGCCAAAAGCAGAGAGTTGCGATAGCAGGGATTATTGCCGCACGTCCTGATATTATTATCTTAGATGAAGCAACATCCATGCTTGACCCGATCGGGCGAGAAGAAGTGCTTGAAACAGTAAGACACTTAAAAGAGCAAGGTATGGCAACTGTCATCTCGATTACACATGATCTGAATGAAGCTGCAAAAGCTGACAGAATCATTGTCATGAATGGCGGTAAGAAATATGCCGAGGGTACGCCTGAAGAAATTTTCAAATTGAATAAGGAACTTGTTCGAATCGGGCTTGATTTACCCTTCTCATTCCAGCTCAGCCAGCTCTTAAGAGAAAATGGACTGGCTTTGGAAGAAAATCATTTGACTCAGGAAGGGCTGGTGAACGAGCTATGGACATTACAATCAAAGATGTAGAGCATCGCTATCAGATAAAGACGCCGTTTGAGCGCCTTGCCCTGTATGATATCAATGCATCGATTAAGGAAGGCAGCTATGTGGCCGTAATAGGGCATACAGGCTCCGGTAAATCCACTCTTCTTCAGCACCTGAATGGTCTCCTGAAGCCTACAAAAGGGCATATTTCATTAGGCAGTACTGTTATACAGGCAGGAAAAAAGAATAAAGACCTTAAAGCCCTCCGAAAAAAAGTCGGAATCGTTTTCCAATTCCCCGAACATCAATTATTTGAAGAAACAGTTCTCAAAGATATTTCATTTGGACCGATGAACTTTGGTGTGAAAAAGGAAGACGCTGAACAAAAAGCGAGAGAGATGCTGAAGCTTGTAGGTTTATCTGAAGAGCTCCTGGATAGATCACCTTTTGAATTAAGCGGAGGGCAAATGCGCAGGGTTGCAATCGCCGGGGTGCTTGCAATGGATCCTGAAGTGCTCGTTCTTGATGAACCGACAGCAGGACTGGATCCAAGAGGGCGAAAAGAGATCATGGACATGTTTTATGAGCTCCACCAACGGGGAAACCTGACGACAATTCTTGTCACCCACAGCATGGAGGATGCGGCTGCCTATGCTGATGAAATGATCGTGATGCATAAAGGAACTATCCAGGCATCAGGCAGTCCGCGAGACTTGTTCTCAAAAGGGGAAGAGATGGCCGGCTGGGGGCTGGATCTTCCGGAAACGATTAAATTCCAAAGGCAGCTGGAAGCCGCACTTGGTGTCAGATTTAAAGAGCCTCTGCTCACAATAGAAGATGCCGCTACTGAAATCCGTGCTCTTTTTCAGGGGGAAAAGAGCTTATGATGGACAGCATGATTATCGGCAAGTATGTGCCGGGTTCTTCACTTGTGCACCGGCTTGATCCACGAACAAAACTGGTTACGATCTTTTTGTTTGTCTGTATCGTTTTCCTAGCCAATAATGTGCAGACATATGTGCTGCTTGGTTTATTTACAGCAGGCATTGTTTCTTTAACAAGGGTTCCTTTTTCCTTTTTGATGAAAGGGCTAAGGCCTATCATCTGGATTATTCTTTTTACGTTCCTGCTCCATATTTTCATGACACATGAAGGGCCGGTTATTTTTGAACTTGGCTTTTTCAAGATCTATGAGGGCGGTTTGGTACAAGGGATTTTCATTTCCCTTAGGTTCGTCTATCTGATTTTAATGACCACTCTATTAACGCTGACAACAACACCTATTGAGATTACCGATGGTATGGAACGGCTGCTCAACCCATTTAAAAAATTAAAGCTTCCTGTTCACGAGCTGGCTCTTATGATGTCGATCTCTTTGCGGTTTATCCCAACCTTGATGGAGGAGACAGATAAGATTATGAAGGCACAGATGGCGCGTGGCGTTGATTTTACAAGCGGACCGCTTAAAGACAGAGTGAAGGCAATTGTGCCTCTGCTAGTCCCTCTCTTTGTCAGTGCGTTTAAGCGTGCTGAAGAGCTTGCGGTTGCAATGGAAGCAAGAGGCTATCAAGGCGGAGAGGGACGCACTAAATACAGAAAGCTTGTATGGACGGCAAAGGATACTTCTGTCATCGTCAGCTTGTTCATATTGGCTGCTCTGTTATTTTTCTTAAGGGCTTAGAGGTGCTTTATGAGACTGAAATGCACGATTTCTTATGACGGACATTTGTTTAATGGATATCAAGTACAGCCGGGGAAAAGGACGGTTCAGGATGAGCTTGAGAAGGCGCTGGCTGTGCTGCATAAGTCAAAAGACAGAATCCCTGTCGTTTCCTCTGGACGGACGGACAGCGGGGTTCACGCGGCTGGACAGGTGATTCATTTTGATACACCGCTCTCTATTCCGGCTGAGAGATGGCCGTATGCTTTAAATGCACTGCTTCCGGATGATATTGCAGTCAAAACGGCAGAAATTGCGGATGATGGGTTCCATGCACGATTTAGCGCAGTTAAAAAGGAATATCGCTACTTTGTATACACGGAGAAACACCCGGACGTATTTAAACGGCATTACGCTTACCATTTTTCATATCGCCTCAATGTGCAGAACATGAGAGAAGCGGCAAAGCATCTTTTAGGAACACATGATTTTACAAGCTTTTGTGCGGCTAAAACGGAAGTGCAGGACAAAGTGAGAACGATTTACGAACTCGACTGGACTGAGACTGATGACGGCCTGCAAATGCGGATCACAGGCAGCGGTTTCCTATATAATATGGTCAGAATTATTGCGGGTACTTTGCTGGATGCAGGTATTGGAAAAATTTCTCCCGATGATGTGAAATCCATGCTGGAAGCGAAAGACCGCGAAGCAGCAGGGCGCACAGCACCGGGACACGGACTGTACTTATGGAACGTTTACTATGACAACTAAACCAGGTGTATAATATTTTCTTGACAGAGTCTGCATAAAGTTATAAGATATCATATGGTATGTATTTCAACCCCACGATAAGCCCCGGAACTTATTGTGTTGTGAAATAGAACGTAATCGAAGTTTATTGAAAATGACAGATCATTTAGGAGGGAAATTCAATGCGTACAACACCTATGGCTAACGCAAGTACTATTGAACGCAAGTGGTTAGTTGTTGATGCTGCTGGCAAGACTTTAGGCCGTCTTTCTTCAGAAGTTGCAGCTATCCTTCGCGGAAAACACAAACCAACTTACACACCACACGTTGATACAGGAGATCATGTGATCATCATCAACGCTGAGAAAATCGAGTTAACTGGTAAAAAGTTAACTGACAAAATCTACTACCGTCACACTCAACATCCAGGCGGATTAAAATCAAGAACTGCTCTTGAAATGCGTACAAACTACCCTGAGAAAATGCTTGAGCTTGCTATCAAAGGCATGCTTCCAAAAGGTTCTCTAGGTCGTCAAATGTTCAAGAAATTGAACGTATACCGTGGTTCTGAGCATCCACATGAAGCACAAAAACCTGAAGTTTACGAACTTCGCGGTTAATTAAAAAGGAGGTTACCAATTTGGCACAGGTTCAATATTACGGTACTGGCCGTCGTAAAAGTTCTGTAGCGCGTGTGCGCTTAGTTCCAGGAGAAGGTCGTATCGTCGTTAATAATCGTGAAATCAGCGAGCACATCCCATCTCCAGCTCTAATCGAAGATATCAAACAACCATTAACTTTGACTGAAACAGCTGGCACTTATGATGTTTTAGTAAACGTACATGGAGGCGGCTTATCTGGTCAAGCTGGAGCAATCCGTCATGGTATCGCTCGTGCTTTGCTTGAAGCAGATCCAGAATACCGTGCAACACTTAAACGTGCAGGTCTTCTGACTCGTGACGCTCGTATGAAAGAACGTAAAAAATACGGTCTTAAAGGCGCTCGTCGTGCACCTCAGTTCTCAAAACGTTAATTTTACGTTTCAAAGCTCTCAACCATGGGTTGGGGGCTTTTTTTTATTTTCTTTTCTTTTCAGAATAAAAGCAGAAGTGATGAAACAGGCATCTGTTTTTGGCTATTAAAATGACCCTTTTTCATTGATGGTCTTTCTCACAAGGTTTCGCAATCGTGTATGCTTTTAACAGTTCCCAGCACAAAAGGCATCACTTTTTCAATTCAATGCTTAATGATCTATTTTGAGTGCCTGTAAACGGACGATGAGTTCTGTATATTCAAAAGTCCTTGGCAAATGGTATATACATTTATCGCTTGTAATCAAAACTGAAAGATTTTCCTTCGTTGTTGGAAATACAGAACCTTGTTTAACAAAGGGCCTATTACATCATAGGCATTCTTACAAAAGTGTCAAATGCCATAGGACAATGCAAAGCGTAATGCCGGCACCAAGTGCTCTACCATTAATTTGATTTGAAAAAGTGATATTATATTCACTAGCCATAAAATCACACATCTCCTTTGTGAATTTATTGCGGTTTTATGAATTTTTTTCTGGATATGCAAAGGGAAAGCGGTATCAATATAGAAATATTTGTTATACTCTAAACATTAAAGTAAGGAGAACGATTCATGAATGCGTTAGTAGATCATAATAGCAAAGCCTGGGATCAAAAAGTAGAAACAGGCAATGAATGGACTGTTGCTGTAGAGCGGCATGTCATTGAACAAGCAAAAAGAGGGATTTGGGATATCAGGTTAACCCCTATTAAAAATGTGCCAAAGGATTGGTTTCCTCCTGTAAAAGGCTTGAAGGTGCTTTGTTTGGCCTCAGGAGGCGGACAGCAGGCCCCGGTTTTGGCGGCAGCCGGAGCGGATGTCACAGTCTTAGATAACTCAGAACAGCAGCTGGAGCAGGACAGAATGGTTGCTGATCGCGACGGCTTGACCATACGTACCGTTAAAGGAAGTATGGATGATCTCAGTCAATTTGAAAATGAATCATTTGACTTTATCGTACACCCAGTTGCCAATGTTTTTGTTGAAAATATCCTGCCGGTCTGGAAAGAAGCGCACCGCGTGCTGAAAAGAAATGGCACTTTAATCTCAGGGTTTGTTAATCCAGTTGTTTTTCTGTTTGACATTGAATTAGAAGAGCAGGGCGTTCTAAAAGTAAAGCACTCCATTCCATACGCCGACTCAGAAGATCTTCCAAAACATAAGGTGAAAAAGCTGATTGAAAATAATGAAGCGCTGGAATTCGGGCATTCCTTAGAAGACCAAATGAAGGGACAGCTCGACGCCGGTTTTATCTTCACTGGTTTTTATGAAGATAAAGGCGGTTTTGTACTGGATCAATACATTAATACATATTCTGCAACAAGAAGCATTAAAGTATGAAGGCAGCGACCTATTAGAGGGAGCTGCTTTTTATTATTATGATGCCTCTGCACTTGCAAGCGAACTCATGTTCCCTCCCCCGCAGAAAGCTGCTTTTTTTAGATGTTCAAGTTATCAACACCTTCATTTGGGGGAATTTCCAACCGTATTCGGGCATGGTTTCACCTCCCAAACCTCAAAATAACCGGTAAAAGGAGAGTGAATTTGTATGGCAGAGGTACTGTCTTTTATGGATGTGAAACGGCAAAAGGATTTTGAATTAGAAAAAAACTTGCTTAAAGAACTCTCACTTAGACAAATCATTCAGTCTGTAAAGGCCTGTCTTACTCCATTATTTCCATTTTTGCAGGATGAAAGGGACGTTATGACTGAAGGCTGTATTGATTTTGCGATAGAAGCCTATTTGTTAGGCGGGCGTTTTGGGGTTTTCGGGTATTATGGAGAATCTATGCAAAGTGTTAGTGCCCGCTCTGCAAGGGAAGAAGAAGAGCTTCGTATGGAGTTTTTTGAATATCTTTATCATTGGACACATGAGCAATACTCAACATTTGATAAAAACACAGTATATGAAGCAGCGCGAAAATTCATCAAAGATTGGTGGACAGAAGGGTTTGTCCAAAGAGAAAAACAATGTAAGCTTCGTATGCGTTAATCATATTTCCCAACCCTGTCCCATACTTATGTAATAACGGACAAGCGGGAGGGGAAGGGATGAGGAAAAAGCTTAAATGGCTCAGTTTTATGCTAGGCTTTATCGTATTACTGTTTCTATTCAAGTATCAATTCAACAATAGCGATTCTTGGAATCCGTGGAGTCTGCCTTTGAGCGGAAAAATTATTTACCTTGATCCAGGTCATGGCGGGCCGGACGGAGGAGCAGTGGGCGGCAAGCTGTTAGAGAAGGATATAACTTTGGAGGTGGCCTTCAGAGTCAGGGATTATCTTCAGGAACAAGGGGCACTAGTGGTGATGACTAGAGAAAGTGACACCGATCTAGCTCCTGAAGGGACAAGAGGCTATAGTAAGCGAAAAGGGGAAGACTTAAGACAGCGAGTGAAATTAATTAACAACTCAGAGGCTGAGCTCTACCTTAGCATCCATCTTAATGCAATCCCGTCACAAAAATGGAGCGGAGCCCAAAGCTTTTATTACGGAAAATACGAGGAAAACGAGAAAATTGCAAAATACATTCAGGATGAGTTGAGAATAAACCTAGAGAATACAACCCGAAAAGCAAAGCGAATCCATGGAATTTACTTAATGCAAAACGTCACAAAACCAGGTGCGCTTGTAGAAGTCGGTTTTTTATCCAATCCTGGCGAAGCTAAGATGCTGGGAAAACCAAAATATCAGGACAAAGTGGCATCTTCCATATATAAAGGAATATTGAGATACTTTACAGAAAAAGGCGACCCTCCGGAGTAAAGGAGGGTTTTCTCATGGTTCTAAGCATAAGACACCCGCTGTTTATGTATGATATAATACTGTTTGTAAACGAATACACAAAAGGGTGAGGTTCGATGATAAGAGAAGATGAAGTAAGAAAACTAGTCGGTGAAATGCGCGAACCTTTTCTTCAAAGACCTCTGGGAGAATTGGATGCCGTTAAGGAAGTAAAAATAAAGCCTGAAAAACGGCATGTCAGTGTGAAGGTGGCTCTTGCAAAAACCGGGACAGCAGAACAAATGCAGGTTCAGCAAGAAATCGTAAACGTCTTAAAAGGGGCAGGCGCTGAGACGGTAGGCCTTCGATTTGAAGAGCTGCCTGAAGAAACAGTTGCGAAATTTCGGGCGCCGTCAACTGAGAAAAAAACATTGTTAACTATGGATAACCCGCCGGTCTTCCTTGCTGTAGCAAGCGGAAAAGGCGGAGTAGGCAAATCAACTGTGTCAGTGAACCTTGCTATTTCTCTGGCTCGGCTTGGGAAAAAGGTCGGTTTAATTGACGCGGATATCTATGGCTTTAGTGTGCCGGATATGATGGGCATTACAGTGCGTCCAACAATTGAAGGAGACAAGCTGCTCCCTGTTGAACGCTTCGGGGTAAAAGTCATGTCGATGGGCTTCTTCGTTGAAGAAAATGCTCCTGTCGTCTGGAGAGGCCCGATGCTGGGCAAGATGCTCAATAACTTTTTCCACGAAGTAGAATGGGGAGAAGTAGACTATATCGTTCTTGATCTTCCGCCTGGAACAGGGGACGTTGCACTTGATGTACATACGATGCTTCCAAGCAGTAAAGAAATTATCGTGTCAACGCCGCACCCGACTGCTGCCTTTGTTGCGGCCAGAGCGGGATCTATGGCTATTAAAACAGATCATGAGGTCGTTGGCGTCATAGAGAACATGGCTTATTATGAAAGTGCAAAGACTGGGGAAAGAGAATATGTCTTTGGCAAAGGTGGCGGAGATAGACTTGCTGAGGAGCTTAAAGTGCCTTTGCTCGGCAGAATACCGTTGAAACAGCCTGACTGGGATAAAGACCAATTTGCTCCGTCTGTTTATGACGAAAGCCATCCTATCGGTGAAATATATCATGACATTGCAAAAAAAGTTGTTGAAAAAATGGAAGTGCAAATATAAAAAGGCGAACCGGGATTTTTTGATCCCGGCTCCCCTTTACTCACCTTCTTTAGCGGTTTCTGCTGCTGCTTTTTTCAGTTCATCTTCAAACTGTTTTTTGTAAAGCGGACTAGAAAGTGTTTCGGTTATTACTTGTTCTAAATAACTGCGGAATTCTTGGCTTTTTGCCAATTCGCTGTATTTTTTATTCATTCCCGGGTCTTGCATAACACTCATAAGCATCTTCTGATAATCCGGATCCTTCATCAGCTTTTTAATTACTTTTTCATGCTCTGTTTGAAGGGTTTTAGCAAAGCTTTCCGCAAATTCAGTGTCTTCAAAGATGTTTTTCCAAAAATCCACACCTTTTTTAGAGGTGAGTGTTTTTTCTATTGTTCCTTTAATGGCATCCTGATCAATCACCAGTGCTTCATTCATCGCATCATCGTTCAATAATTCCTTAATTGCTTTCTTTCCATCATCTGTTTTTAATATATCAACAACCATTTTTTTGGTCTGATCATAATCCATATCCGCTGCTTGGTCTTTTGGAGCGCAAGCTGTTACAGATAATATCAAAAAACAGCCCATCAATAGCGTTTTGGCTTTTGACATGCTTAAGCTCCTTTCACATACTTATCTTACTTTTAATATGATTCATCCGGTTGGAATTATACATAACAAAATATCGCGATGTGCGATTTTTGAGGGGTTGAATAAAGAAATGAAAAGCCGTGGCTTAGTTCGTTTTTTCTTTTCTATTTTAGCTGTCGGAGCGGTTATCACGAGTATTGTGGGTTTTGCTTTAAAATGGGGGGAGTATAAGGAGCTGTTTTTAAATCTTGAAGCGGGCCAGATTTTCTCTGTTTTATTTTGGTTTATCGGTGTCGGCATGATTTTTAGTGTCATCAGTCAAATGGGCTTTTTCGTGTTTTTAACAGTCCACCGGTTTGCTCTCGAAATATTAAGATCTTCATCTTTATGGAATTTACTGCAGCTGTTTTTGATCCTGTTTGTCGCTTTTGATTTAATGTACGTGCGGTTTTTATTTTTTGGAGATAGCGGAGAATCAATGGCTGGCTATGCTTGGCTGCCGTTATTTTTATTGATCTTCGGTTTGCTAACCGCGTATATAAAACAAAAGCAGTCCTCAAAGAAAACGTTTGTGTCATCTTTATTTTTAATGGTTGTGATCACTGCATTGGAATGGTTTCCTGCGCTCAGAGTAAATGATGAGGACTGGCTTTACTTAATGCTTTTTCCGTTAATGGCGTGTAATGCTTTTCAATTACTGATGCTGCCGAAGTTTGCAGCGAAATGATTTATTTTACCTCGGCGGATTTAGCATCTGTGTTTGCTATGAGATCTCCCACGTTAACATTTTTTAAGCCTTTTTCTCTTATATGTTGGATAATCTCCGGCAGGGCTTCTTCTGTTTGTTTAGCTGAGTCTGAGGCATGTAAAAGAATAATGTCTCCTCCTGAAACTTGACGGTTTACATTATTGACGATTTTTTCAACACCTGGATTCGTCCAGTCATGGGAATTCACACTATAGTGAACGACTGTATAGTTATACTGCTTTGCGATTGATAGGACATTTTTATTGAACTGACCGGTAGGAGGTCTTAATAGCCGTATGTCTTTAATTCCTAATTTTTCAAAGGCGGTCTGCGCACGATTAATGTCCTTTTTTATTTCACTATCCTCTAGATTTGCATAGTTTTTATAAGCATAACCCATACTCCCTATTTGATGGCCGTCCTTTACAATGCGAGCCACCGTGTCCGGGTGGCGTTCGGCCCAAGAAGCGGAAAGAAAAAATGTCGCGTTTTTGATGCCGTTGGCTTTCAGGGTATTAAGGATAGGCTCGGCTTTTTTATCGCCCCAGCTGATATCAAAGGTAAGAGCAATGTCTTTTGAATCTGTTTCTCCTTTATAAATGGCTTTTGGTCCGCTGTCAGTCGAAAACACAGGGAGCGGCACAGCTCTTTGAATATAAAAAAAGCTGGCTGCAGCAAATGCGGCGATAAGTATAATAATCAATTGTTTAACACGTTTTATGTGCCACACATAGAAGTGATTCACTGATGATGCCTCCTTATCTTGTCCATCATTCTTGTGTTACATCTTATGTGCCTGGCCAAATGAATATAACTGAATAAAAGTCTCTTTAAAACCAGATTAATTTAGTTATTGACCTCTTGATAATAACTATGTTATATTATTATTCGTCGCTGATGAACAGCTGACAACAAATAAAAGCTTCATTAACCTTTTAAAAAAGGTGTTGACTTAAAAGAAGCTGAATGTTATAGTAATAAAGCTGCTTCGTTAAGCAGAAATG
>NZ_JBAIZU010000007.1:0-158134 GCF_036765115.1 Bacillus sp. 0909A | reverse complement strand
GCAGATTAAGTTCGCCACATCCTGTGGCAACATCTGCGTGACCTGCATCATGCAGGCCTTAGTTTGACTGACTACGCACATCGCTGTGCGATTTTATAATAAAACTTGAATTAACAGGTACGTTTTGTCTTGTTTAGTTTTCAAAGATCATCACTGCTCTCGATGAAGCAGCTTTAATAATATAACATTCAGCTTTCTGATTGTCAACAACTTTTTTTCAAAGTCGTTTGAAGCTTCTTGTTTTGTCTGTTGTTCATCAGCGACGTTTAATAATATAACACCTATAATTATTTATTGCAATACTTTTTTTAAAAAAATCTATAAAACAATAAAACTGTAATCTTTTTTCATTCTATCTAACTTGTAATGCTTTTTATATCTATTAATGACCATTTACCACAGGCAATATCATCTTGTTGTTTTAACCGTTTTCTTGTATAGTAGAAACGAACTAAATATCCGATAACCACAAGGGGAGCATAAAAGCTGAGAGTGAGCGGTATCGTTCTGACCCTTTGAACCTGTTAGTTAACGCTGGCGTAGGGATGTGGCAAAGTCAAATGAATTGCAGATTGTAAAGCAGTGCGTGGAACTTTCCTCATCCTTCCGCGTGCTGCTTTTTTGTTGTCCTTTTGGATTGTCTATCGATGGAAGGGGATTTTTATGGCTCAATCAAGACAACTGGTTCGTCTTATTGAAATTGCAATCATGACTGCTGCTGCTGTCATTTTAGACATCGTTTCCGGAATGTTCCTCCGTATGCCTCAAGGAGGATCGGTATCCATCATGATGATTCCGATTTTTTTGATTTCATTTCGCTGGGGAGTTAAAGCAGGGCTTACCACCGGTCTATTGACAGGTCTTGTTCAAATTGCGATTGGAAATCTATTTCTTCAGCACCCTGTTCAGCTATTGCTTGATTACATTGCAGCGTTCGCCGCTATTGGAATAAGCGGCTTTTTCGCTTCCGCTGTCCGCAAATCAGCTTTATCAAAAGCAAAAGGAAAATTGATTGTATCAGTGATTTGCGCAGTTTTTATCGGCAGTTTTCTGCGTTATGCTGCACATGTGATTTCAGGGGCGGTATTTTTCGGCAGCTTTGCACCAAAAGGAACGCCGGTATGGATTTACTCATTAACTTATAATGCTACTTATATGGTTCCATCATTCATCATCTGTGCGATTGTCCTTTGTTTATTGTTCATGACAGCTCCGCGCTTGCTGAAAACTGAAAAAGCTTAATCTAACAACCCCCAGCGGCCGTTCCGCTGGGGGTTGTTTTCTATCTTCTGTTAAGCAGATTTTTTAATGAAGCAAGATCCGGCCAACCGAATCCTATTTCTTTCAAGCTTTCTCCTGCGATTTCAAACCTATCCTCGGCTGCTCTTTCAGGTGAAAACGACTGATAAAATGTAATCGAAGGATTCTCTTCTACGACCCAAACAAACATGCTCGTAAAGCCATGATCAAGCAAAAAATCTGTTCCCTTTGTCAAAAGTGCTCTGCCTGCACCTTGCCGCTGTTTTTCTTCTAAAAGGTAAATGGCATATAACTCACCGTCATAGTTTTTCTGCTCTGTACGAATAGGACCAAAAGATGCAAAGCCGAATACTGAACCTTTATCATCTTCTGCCACAAAAACCCCCTTTAATGAACGGGTTTTCCATTTGGCTTCAAAATCCTTGTAGTTTAAACCATTTAAATATTCAGCCGAGACAATGCCGCTGTATGTTGTCACCCAGCTGTCAACGTGCACTTTTGCGATGGCCTTTATATCATCTATTCGTGCTTCTCTTATAGTCACCATTCATTCTCTATTCCTTTCCGCAATGGTTATTCAGATTTTTGAACAGGTTTTGTTTCTTTTAATTCATTTGTCAGTTCGTTGATGCTCTGTTTGATGTTGCCTTTTCCTGAAAAGTTCTCAATCATTTCCTTTACGTCGATTCCCGAAGACGCTTTTAAGCTTTCTTGTAAGCTGGACATTAAGTTTGTCGCATAGCTTGTGACTTTGTTGGCGCCGCTTGAATCACCGTTGCCTCCTGTATCCACGACGGTGATCTTATCAATATTTGAAAGCGGTGCTGATACCTGTTTCGCGTATTCCGGAAGCATTTTGACAATCATATCGAAAATCGCAGCCTGACCGTACTGTTCAAAGGCAGCGGCAATTTTTTCTTTCGCTTCCGCTTCAGCCAGACCTTTTAAGCGAATAACCTCGGCCTCTGTCTCACCTTTTGCTTTTTCCGCTTCTGCTTTTGCAAGACCGTCAATTCTGACCCTTTCAGCTTCAGCCTTCGCCATCGCTTCTATGCTGTATTTCTTGGCATCGGCTTGGGCGAGCTGTTTGGCTTTTTCAGCAGCGGCAGATTGCTCAACTGAATAGCGGTCTGCATCGGCTTTTTTCTTCACTTCAGAATCATACTGGCGTTCACGGCGAAGTATTTCTTTTTCTTCTAATTCAATTTGTTTTTGCCGTTCTATAATCTTGACCTGCATTTCCTGCTCTGTGACCTGCTGGCGTGCTTTAGCTGTTTCCAAATCGTATGCCTGGTCAGCGTTGGCTTTTGCTGTATCTTGATCTCGCCGGTATTCAGCCATTTTAAGCTGATTGATTTTTTCAGCTTCCGCAATTTCCGTCGCTCGTTCAAGCTCTGATTTTTTGGCTTCTTTATCGGCTTCCGCCCGCTTAATTCTTGTTTCTTTATCAGCCTCTGCGGTTGCAATGTCAGCATCACGTTTTACCTGCGCAATTCTAGGTTTACCTAGTGATTCAAGATAGCCGTTTTTATCACGGACATCTTTAATAGTAAAGGAGACAATCACAAGACCCATCTTAGCGAGATCCTGTGAAGCGACACGCTGCACTTCTTGGGAGAATTTTTCGCGGTTTTTATAAATTTCTTCTACTGTCATAGACCCGAGAATGGAGCGAAGGTGGCCCTCCAGTACCTCACGCGCCTCCTGCTCTCGGTCTTCTTTTGACTTTCCTAAAAATTGTTCGGCTGCTGTGGCGATTTCTCCGATCGATCCGCCGATTTTAATAATTGCAGTTCCGTCCGCCATTACAGGCACACCTTGCTCTGTATAAACTTCAGGAGTCGATACATCGAGTTTGCTTGATAACAGACTTAACGGCTCAGCCTGCTGAAAAACCGGAAGAACAAAGGTTCCTCCTCCGCGAACAATCTTCAGGCGGTTGCCTCCCTCATCAACATGAACATTTTTATTTCCAAGATAGCTTCCTGTAACAATTAACGCTTCATCAGGCCCTGCCGTACGATATTTTGTAATAAATACCGCTATAAGTGCAATGAGTAAAAAGAATACAACTCCGATGACGATGATAATCGGCATTGTCATATGACATTCCTCCTTGTTTTATAAAGGTTCATGCGGAGTGACTGAAAGAACTCCGTTTTTGACATCCACAACTAAGACGACTGTTCCGTAACTGATCTGTTCATTTTCAAAGCTGATCGCTGATTTTGAGATCGTACCGCCTATCCCTTCAATCAGCACTTCTCCAAATCCATCAACAGGAATAGCGGTTATGACTTTTCCGAGTCTTCCTCTAAGATCATCTTCCCGATAGGTCAATGATTCTTCTGCCGATGATAAAGGGACAAGCACAAATAAATGGAGCAATATCACCAGCAGCACTGAAAGAAGACAGGATAATAGAGCAATAATCAGGCTGGAGAGGGGGAAAACTGTTTCGCCTATATATCCAGATGCGGAGAAAAATGTGAA
The DNA here is from genome assembly GCF_036765115.1 of Bacillus sp. 0909A. Classification (NCBI taxonomy): domain Bacteria; kingdom Bacillati; phylum Bacillota; class Bacilli; order Caryophanales; family Bacillaceae; genus Bacillus; species Bacillus sp. 0909A. Next base: position 154,381 of record NZ_JBAIZU010000007.1, on the reverse strand, counting down.
AAATGAGAGCACCAATGTCGGGTTTAAAAATGGAATACCTTCTAACAGCCCTTCAAACACATCTCCGAAAAATAAAAATAGCAGCGTAAGGCTTCCGGCTATAATAAGGGTGTAAAGGTAAATCGTTTGGACAGGAACACCGTATAACTCCAATTTTCTCATCCTTTCTAAGCTGCTACTTTAACCGACGGCCGTGGTTACCTTTTATACGAGACACATAAGAAAAGGTTTCAAAATGTTTCGATAAATGCTCCCGACACAGTGCTTTATACATGATAAATGTTCTTATATATGGTAATGTTTTTTCAGGAGGAGATATGATGAGTATCTTTAATGAAGCCAGATTAGAAACATGGAATGAAGTCAAAGGACTTTCCGATGAAAAGCTGAATCAAAAGCCTTCTGCTGATGAATGGAGTATACGGGAAGTTCTTGATCATTTGAAGAAAATTGATATGACTGCCCAAAACATGCTGAAAGAACGAGTAAAGGAAGCGCCTATTAAGGAAATTGAGGAAAAACCGCTTACGGCTGCACAGGATAGAAGCAATAAACGGAAAGCGCCAGCCCATCTTGAACCGGATCATGATTTTATTTCAGGCAGCCAAATGAAACGGGAGCTTGATGTTGTAAGGGAGCAGTTAACAGCTGTTATTGCATCTCTTAAAGAAGAAGATTTCGAAAGAGTATTGCCGCATCCCGTGTTTCAAGAGCTGACCGTCAGACAATGGATCGATTTTATCGGCCATCATGAAAAACGCCACCTTAGCCAGATCAAAGAAATTAAAGAGAAAATAGAAAGAGTCTGATTTAATCAGACTCTTTCTGCTTTTTGTTTGATGTTCCGCTGATAGGAATGAACGATTATTTCGTCACCTGCATACACGGCACCGGGTCTCTCGACAATACATACAATACCTCTTATCCCCAACGCATGGCGGACAAAAGCCGGTGCAAGCTTTGGCTTGTCCGGATAATAAGACTGGATGACTTCACCCGGCTGGATACACGGATCATTTTCTCCCTCACACAGTAAAGCGGCGCCGCTCGGAAATATAAGCCGGCTTCCTTCTTTTAATGTTGTGAAGTCAGGTATACCGCTAATTGCAACATTTGCACCGAGCCATTCTGGAAAAATACTCGGGACGCCCATTTTCAAAGCAATTTCGTCACATTCTTCTGTTGAAACAATTGAGATTTGTCTGCGATTAAAAATCTCTGTTCCTCTTGAAAACATCGGCTCTCGGGCCCCAGCTTTTTTTGTCAGGCCGAAATGCAAGTCGCCGGGAATGCCGCCATAATCAAAATCGAGCTTGTCCATTTGTTTTGTTACAAAGCTTTCTGTATCTGCAACATATAAGCCTTCCGTTTTTGCAGTCATTCGTTTCCACATAAGCTTGCACCGTCCTTTGTCTTTAGGATTGTTCACTTATGTTCAATTATCCAAAAAAATCCCGCTCTGTAAAGGAGCGGGATTATCGCATTATACAGTTTTTGGCGTAAGATTAAAGCAGCGTTTGTAGATCCAGTTATATGCTTTCTCATTTAAATCTCTAGGATTTCCGAAAGTTTGCGGATCTTTCATTGCTTCTTTTGACAAGCGCTCGATCATGTCAGGTGATACCCCTTGTTCTTCTAAAGTCGGTACTTCTAACTCTTTCACAAGATCGTACATCCAGTTGACAGATGCTTTTGCAGCTTCTTCTGTTGTCATCTGGCTTGTATCAATACCGAACGCTTTTGCGATGCGGGCAAATTTCTCCGGATAGCCCTTCCAGTTGTATTCCATAACAGGGCCCATCATTGCCGCCACACATTGTCCGTGAGCGACCGGGATAATACCGCCGAGTGTTTGGCTCATGGCGTGAGCTGCACCCGCTGATTCACTGCCGTAAGAAAGACCGGCAAGCATAGCAGCCTGTGCCATTCCGTATCTGGCTTCGAGATCTTCTCCGTCAGCAAATGCTCTCTTAATGTAGTGAGCGGCATATTCAATCGCCATCAAAGCCACTGCGTCTGTAATCGGCTGCGCAAATTTCATTGTGTAGCACTCAATGGCGTGAGCAAGAGCATCAATCCCCGTCATCGCTGTTACGTGCGGCGGCATTGAGACGTGAAGCTCTGGGTCAATCACAGTCAAATGCGCGGCAATCAGCGGACCGCCTGTGTTAAATTTGAATTCTCTTTCTTCATCTGTAATAACCGCCCATTGCGTTACCTCTGAGCCAGTTCCAGCGGTTGTCGGAATTGTCGTAAGCGGAGGAATGCGGTTTTCCAGCGGTTTTTTTCCTTCAGCTGCTTCATAATCAAGTACGCTTCCCTCGTGAGTCGCTTCTACTCCAATGGCCTTCGCTGTGTCCATGGAGCTTCCGCCTCCGACTGCCACCAAGCCGTTGCAGTTCTCTTTTTTGTAAAGCTCGGAACCTTCATTTACAAGCCGTACAGGAGGGTTTGGCTCAACTTTATTAAAGAGCACCACTTCAATGCCTGCCTCTTTTAATGACTCGATCACAGGATCTACAACGCCCGCTTTATAAATTCCCGGGTCTGTAACAAGCAATGCTTTTGAAACACCCAGTCCAGCTACTTCTTTTCCTGCGTGATTGATGGCGCCAATTCCGTGCTTAATCACAGTCGGAATTTCAAATGTGTGAAATTTATGCATGCTTTCTACTTTCATATTTAATGTCATAATCAATCTCCCCCTCTTATGAATTGAACCAATTAACCGCTGCCGGTTTTGTGTTGCGATATACATGTTTGATTTCTGTATACTCTTCAAGCCCTATTTTTCCAAGTTCCCGTCCGAATCCGGATTGCTTATAGCCGCCCCATGGCGCCTGTGCAAAGTACGGATGGAAATCGTTAATCCAAACCGTCCCCATTCTTAAACGGGCTGCTACACGTTCGCACTTTTCAATATCTTTCGACCATACAGCCCCGGCCAATCCGTAAATCGTATCATTCGCCAGTGAGATTACTTCTTCTTCAGAACTGAATGTCTCGACTGTTAATACTGGCCCGAATACTTCTTCCTGAACAATTCTCATGTCAGATGTACAGTTTGAGAAAATGGTAGGTTCATAGAAAAAACCATTTTGAAGTGCTGGATCTTCCGGACGTTTGCCGCCAGTCTCCAGTTTTGCACCTTCTTGCAGTCCGATCTCTACATATTTTTCAACCTTTGCTCTGTGCTCCGCGGAAATGAGCGGACCGCTTTCTGTCTCTTCGTGAAAACCGTTTCCGAGTTTAATGCGTTTCGCCCGTTTGACAAGCTCTGCTAAAAATTGATCATGAATGTCTTCTTCTACAAGCAATCGGGACCCGGCGGAGCATACTTGGCCGGCGTGGAAAAATACGGCATTTAGCGCCTGATCAACCGCGACTTCCAGGTCTGCGTCTTTGAAAACGATATTTGGATTTTTCCCTCCAAGCTCAAGCGCGATTTTTTTGACGTTGCCGCTTGCCGCCCGCATGATTTTTTTGCCTGTTTCAATTCCGCCTGTAAACGAAATTAAGTCAACGTCTTTGTTTACAGCAAGCTCATCACCCACTGTGGCGCCCGGTCCCAACACAAGGTTTGCAACACCTTTTGGAACTCCGGCTTCCTCCATCAGCTTAAAGACTTTCATTGTCGTCAGCGGTGTGATCTCACTCGGCTTCATGACAATTGTATTGCCTGCCGCTAAAGCCGGGGCGATTTTCCAGCTTGCTTGCAGAAGCGGATAATTCCATGGCGTGATTTGTCCGCATACGCCAATTGGCTCCCTGATGATTTTGCTTTCTGAATCAGGGATTGGAGATGAGATGATCTCTCCTCCATCTTTATCTGCCAGACCAGCATAATACTGAAAAACATTAGCGATATCGTCCATATCGGCTTTGCTTTCCTCAAGTGTTTTTCCCGTATCAAGGGATTCGAGCTCGGCCAGCTCGTCTAGATCGCGTCTGATTAATTCCGCAATTTTCAGAACTATTTTTCCGCGTTCAAGCCCTGAAAGAGAAGGCCACTCTCCTGCGTCAAAAGCTTTTCGTGCAGCAGCAATTGCTTTAACAGCATCCTCACGTCCGCCCTCGCTAACTGTTGCAATTTCTTCTTGATTAAATGGATTAATAATACTGCGGACCTGCCCTTTTTCGGCACTGATCCATTCACCGTCAATGTATAATGTTTGACTCATCTAAGTCCTCCTTGACGAAAATAAAGTTTGTTAAATAAAAATTTAATGTTTTTAACAACCTTAATCTAACATATGGTTTTTAAACTGTCAAAGCCCTAATTGTGATTTTCGTTTTGACTTTTCTCTAGGTTTCGTTAAGATAAAGAACATAAAGAAATGACTTAACAAATTTAATTTTCTAAAGGAAAAGAGGGTCAGTATGGATGAAAATCCAGAATTTGCAGCTATAGAACAGGCACGGGATCTTGTTATTGACTCCATTGCTGAAACAATGGATCTTTACGGAATTACCCGAAGTGTCGGGATATTATATGGAACGATGTACATGCGGGACGAGATGACGCTTGACGAAATGCGGGAGGAGCTGCAAATGAGCAAGCCCAGCATGAGCACAGGTGTCAAAAAGCTGCAGGATTTAAATGTCGTGAAAAAGACATTTCACCGAGGCATCCGCAAGCACACTTTTGTAGCCGAAAAAGATTTCTTTAAATTTTTCACAAATTTCTTTCCGCCAAAATGGGAACGGGAAGTTCAGGTGAATGTATCAGCGATTGAAGAAGCTCAGGCTGATTTACAAGAGGTATTGCAAAAGGAAACGCTCAGTGAGGAGATGAAGAATGAAGCGCAGCGTTTATACGAGCAGCTGGAAAGTTCTAAAGCCTACTACGATTGGCTGAAACGTCTTGCTGAATCGGTGCAGAGCGGAGAGATTTTTAAATTTATACCAATTGAAACAAAATAATCAAGAAACGTCTGGAAATCCGGACGTTTTTTTGTTTTTTCACTTTAATTACTACAAATTTTAAAAATACGGGAAAAACACCCCATTTACTTCCATTTTATTTGATGGTAATTTTATGTAGGTAAAATTTGTATTTGGCCTTTTAAGAGGAGGTGGAAAGCAGAGGCAGGCCTTTAATCTTTATCACTTATTAGGGGGAATTTTTGTTATGAAACGCAAGTTATTATCTTCTTTGGCCATCAGTGTATTAAGTCTCGGTTTACTCGTTTCTGCACCTTCAGCTTCATTTGCAGCTGAATCTAAATCATCTTCTGCTCATACTGAGTCTACGATGAGAACTCAATCAACAGCTTCATTGTTTGCAACAATTACAGGAACGAGCAAAACAGAATGGTCTTTCTCTGATATCGAATTGACATACCGTCCAAACACGCTTCTCAGCCTTGGCGTAATGGAATTTACATTGCCAAGCGGATTTACAGCAAATACAAAAGATACGATGAACGGAAATGCATTGCGCGAAACACAGATCCTCAATAACGGTAAAACAGTAAGAGTACCTCTGGCTCTTGATTTATTAGGCGCTGGTGAATTTAAGTTAAAACTGAATAACAAAACACTTCCTGCCGCTGGTACATATACTTTCCGTGCAGAAAACAAATCACTGAGCATCGGAAATAAATTTTACGCGGAAGCCAGCATCGATGTGGCTAAGCGCAGCACACCTCCGACTCAGCCATGCGGCTGTAAGTAATCCCAGAGGGCCGGCTTTATGCCGGTCTTTTTTACGTTTATTGACGTCTTTCTCCCACTTTTCCCTCTATTTCCAGCTATCTTTTCACTTGTTTTAAATTTAAATTGACAAACACTAGAAACAGGAGTAAATTCTTGAGTGTTCAATTTCATAAAGTCTCTTTTACCGCTTAATCAAAAATGAACGGGGAAACCAATGATTGGCTGTTTCACAAAACGGCCTTGGGGTGAATCTTACTTAGTAAGAAGGGGTACTCTGAATCCCTAATCCGACAGCTAACCTCGTAGGCGTATGCAGAGAGGAGGTCTATTGTGACCATTCTTTGTAATGGTCTTTTTTACTTCAAAACGCTAATTTTATTAAGGGAGTCTTGAACATTGGGAAGAATAAAAAACAAGCAATTTGCCGTAATCGGGCTTGGACGGTTCGGGGGAAGCATTTGCAAAGAGCTGCACAGAATGGGACATGAGGTCCTTGCCATTGATATTAATGAAGAAAAGGTCAATGCCTTCGCTTCCTACGCAACCCATGCGGTCATTGCCAATGCCACAGAAGAAAACGAATTGCTTTCACTGGGAATCCGTAATTTCGAATATGTCGTTGTTGCTATTGGGGCGAATATTCAAGCGAGCACACTGACCACTTTGCTATTGAAAGAGCTTCACATTCCAAATATTTGGGTGAAGGCTCAAAATTATTATCACCATAAGGTGTTGGAAAAAATCGGCGCCGACCGCATTATTCATCCGGAAAAGGATATGGGCGTTAAAATCGCACAAAGTCTCTCTGATGAAAATGTCTTGAATTATATTGACTTATCCGATGATTACAGTATTGTTGAGCTGCTGGCAACACGAAAACTGAATTCCAAATCCATTCATGATCTGAATGTTAGAGCTAAATACGGATGTACCATCCTGGCAATTAAACATAATGGAGATGTTCGCCTTTCTCCTGCACCGGAAGAGATGATTTACGAACAAGACTGCCTGGTGATGATGGGTCATAAAAAGGATATTAAGCGCTTCGAAAACGAAGGGATGTAGACAAAGGTGAGACTTCATAAGGAAACTGTAATCAAGTGGGTTCGTTTTTCTCCCCCGCAAGTGCTTGCGATTGGTTTTTTTCTTACTATTATTATCGGCTCTCTTTTGTTAAAGCTCCCGATTTCTACTGCGAAGCCGTTGTCATGGATAGATGCCCTTTTTACAGCGGCTTCTGCCACAACTGTTACCGGGCTTGCAGTTGTTGACACTGGGACAGAATTTACGGTGTTCGGGCAAGCTGTCATCATGGGTCTGATTCAAGTCGGCGGGCTTGGCTTTATGACATTTGCTGTTCTAATCGTCATGATTTTAGGAAAAAAAATCGGATTGAAAGAACGAATGCTGGTCCGGGAGGCCTTAAACCAACCGACAATCGGCGGCGTGATAGGCCTTGTCAAGGTCCTGTTTCTGTTTTCAATCAGTATCGAATTGATCGCCGCACTGATCTTATCCATCCGGCTTGTGCCCCAGTATGGCTGGGCGTCGGGATTGTTTGCCAGTCTGTTTCACGCGATATCCGCTTTTAACAATGCTGGTTTTTCTTTGTGGCCGGATAATTTAATGAGCTACGTTGGTGATCCTACAGTCAACCTTGTCATTACTTTCTTATTTATCACAGGGGGAATCGGGTTTACGGTGCTTTTTGACATCCTGAAAAATCGGCGTTTCAAAGCCTTTTCATTACATACGAAACTGATGCTTGCGGGAACGTTCATTTTAAATATTGCTGCCACGCTGATCATCTTTATTTTAGAGTACAGCAACCCCGGCACGCTTGGTTCCTTGCATTTACCAGATAAACTGTGGGCTTCGTATTTTCAGGCAGTGACGCCGAGAACCGCGGGCTTCAACTCTGTGGACTTTGGCAGCATGAGAGAAGGCACCATTGTATTTGTCCTGTTGTTGATGTTTATAGGAGCAGGAAGCGCCTCAACGGCGAGCGGTATTAAGCTGACTACTTTCATTGTGATTTTAATGTCTGTCATCGCTTATTTAAGAGGGCAGAAAGAAACAGTTATTTTCCGCCGGACCATAAAATATCCGATCATCATTAAGGCCTTAGCAGTCAGTGTTATCAGCTTGTTCATCGTCTTTATAGGCATTTTTATCCTGACCATTACAGAACAAGCGCCGTTTATCCAGATTGTTTTTGAAGCCTTTTCCGCCTTCGGAACGGTCGGACTGACAATGGGGCTGACTCCCGAACTGACAACAGCGGGGAAATGCATCATTATTGCGATTATGTTCATCGGAAGAATCGGTCCGTTGACGTTTGTTTTTTCATTTGCGAAAACAGAAAAATCAAATATTCGTTACCCTGACGGTGAGGTATTTACTGGGTGATATTAAAAAAAATCCGGCATATTACATGCCGGATTTTTTATGATTCAATATGAGATTGATTTTGTCTTTTTTCCTGCTCCGCGATGATATCATTATCTTCCGCGTTATCACGCGTCACTTTTTGTGTAAGGATCGCGCCGACCGCTACAAGGATCATCACTGCAATGTAGTAGCCTTTTTCATTGAGTTCGAGATTATCAGCGTTATAGAGTCCGATACAAAACAAAAATACTCCCGCAAAAAAAGTAAAATAAGCTAATACAGTAAAGGCAACCGTGTTTCTCCGTCTATATTTCTGCACCTTTGTTCCCTCCTGAAGCATAGTTATTAAGTGATAACTTCCGTGGAATATTATACCTCAAATTCCCCTGAATGGAACAAAAAAATAAAAATACCAGGAAAAACGGCTTAGGTTGCTTCCTTAATTTCAACTGCTGAGTCATCAATCCAGCCGACCAGTTTATTATTGACTTGGAATTGGTACCATACGGACTGGCCTTTCTGTTTTTTAGATACAACCTTTATATCCTTGCCAACGTAAGATTGCGCAGAGGTCAGTTTAATGGATTGTTCATCAGTAGAAGGCTTAGACCATACATCTTGAACGGCGCTGTCTTTGATGGACCCTTTTAAATCCACAGCTTTCAGAGATGGATTCACTTCATCGTATTTATCTAAATCATACTTTTCCACAATGGCGCTGATTTTGCCAGCATAGTCCGGGTCTGTGGCATAGCCTGATGTTTGTAGAGCGCCTGCCGCTTCTTTATAATCCTCAGCTTCAAGCACCGGCTTATACTTCTTTTTATTCCACGATGTGCCTTTGACAAATAATTTGGCGTGATCATCCATTGATTCAAAAAACGTGCTGTATTTGCGGAATTTCGCGCGGATCGTTTTTCTTTCCCCTTTTTCAAATTCATCTGTTTCCATGGTGACGTGATGTCCTTTATAATTTCCTTTTACACCAAACAGGTTGTTGGCTTTAGAGGCAAGCTCGCTGTTTCCCCAGTCAGATTCGAGTATGGCCTGAGCAATCGTTATGCTGGGAAGGACATGATATTTTTCATATAAAATTTGAGCATGTCCGGAAAGGCTGTCAATAAATACTTGCTGTTCATCAATTTCTTCAGGTTCTTTGGATGTTTCAATTGGCTTTGAAAGAGTTGTCGCTAAAACAAACAAGGCTAGCGGAATCGATACAACGAAAAATAGAGAGATGAAGAGTCTACGTTTTTTCAGTTTTTTACGGGCCATGAAAACCTTCCTTCGATTTAAAAGATTACGAGTGTAAAGAATCTACCTTTAAGAATTTTACTTGTACTTCTAATATTTTTCAATTCTTTAGGGATAAAGTTTGAGAGAGAATACACAAAAAGCCTTCCCCCTCAAGGGAAAGGCAGTGATCAAGTATCTATTTTTGTAAGACCGTGCTGTTTAAAATGTCTGAGCGCATCACGATATTCTTGATCATGTATGACTTTATGAGATTTTACGTCAGCCTTTGTCAGCCCATGTGCGGAAACGGCCGGTTTTTCCGGAGCGGGTTTTCCTTTATCATGAGGCTTATGAGCCAGCTTGTGTCCCATCCCTGTGGCGTTCATACAAAACGATAAACAAACGAGCAGCACGCTCAGGATAAAAGAAATCAAAAAGAGATCATGATAGGCAGTCATCATGGCATCTTGCATTGATCCGTTTTGTCTGGCAGCATCCTTTTTCGTGAAATATCCGATCAGGATAGGCACGCCCATATAGATAAACAATCTTAAAAACTGAACAGCTGTCATTCTTTTGACCAGATCAGGAAGCGGGCCGCCCATTGCGGCTCCCATTAGTCCTGCTGCAACCGTCAGGCCGGTTCCTGCTGCCAGCATAATGAACAGCCCGGCAAACACATACAGAGACGATTGATACTGCATATGAAGCCACTGAACATTCACAAAAACGAGAATGAGAGAACCTATAATCCCCAGTACCCCTGGTCCGACTTTATCATAAAACAGAGCACTCGCAATAGCTGCGATGGCCACTCCGATTAATAGAGTCATGTTTAAAAGAATGAGATGATCTCGGGGAATATCATACATTTGACGAAGCAAGCCTTGAAAAGCTGCCAGGCTGACAGCTACCGTAATCGTTCCTGCCGCTATGATAAATAAACCGAGCACAGGTTTAGGCAGCAGCATCTGTTTAATAGAGATGAAAGGGTTTTTCACCTTATACTCTACATATAACAGAATGAGGAGCAAACATAAAGCAACCCCAAAACCAGCCCGTACATAACCTGATGAGAAGCCCCATTTTTGCAGAAAAATAAATGTAAACGCTGAGGCTGCTGCCACACATACAGATAAAATGATCCCTGCTCTGTCGAGTGATGACTGCTCCTTTTCTACTCCCCCATGATGCTCATCATAGAGAAAGAAATAACTCACTGCGATGCCGATCAAAGACAGTGTGCCAAAGGTAAAAAACAGCCATCTCCAGTGGCCGTAGCTCAACGCGATCGTTCCTAAAATCGAACCGATAATAACAGAGCCATAGAACCCGCCGATAAGCACCAGTAATGCGTAATTCCGCCGTTCAATCGGAAATGACAGAACAAGCATCGGAATCATAATCATCAGCATGACACCTGTAGCCGCTCCCTGTAAAAAGCGTCCTGCCGCCATCCATGCAATATCGCTTGAAAATGCGAAGAGCAGTGAGCCAATTATAAAAACGGGTAATGAAGCCAGATAGATCGGACGGGCGCCGAATTTTTTCCTTAGCAGCGGTCCTGCCGGAACTAATAAAGCGAAGGCCATATTGCCGATCAATATTGGATTTACTGATGTGAAGTCACTTGTTCCAACCGTCTTCTGAACAAGGCCTTGAACTGACGACAATGCCGTGTTAGACATCAATCCCGGCCCGACCGCTAAAACAGCGAGCAAAGAAATCACCCAATAGTGTTTTGTCTTCATGTTGTCATTCCTTCCTGTATGAATACATAAGAACACTTCTTTTTTTGAAAACAAAAGAAGCTAATAGATTTTGAATGCCATTAGCTTTTACCCTGGTTCTCTCCCCATCACGGGAAATAATATGATTTTATGATAATATGTGAAAAAATGAGCATATACTCAAACATTATTCCAAATCGATTGTGTTTTGTCAATGGCGCATATTTCAAGCACAAAACAAAGTCTGAACACCTTTTGCACGGTATCTTGACTTATGAGTCCCTGCTTGCTCCCTCAAGCAATTCAAAGTAGGCTGTTTTAAAAGTTCAACAGAAAATCCTTCCAGTCTTCATCTTAGGTCATGAAGGCACCTTTCAATTCACTGTTTCCATCAAAATTCCAACTAATAAACTCGAATAAGATGGTAATAAGAGCAACATTTTGACCGCACAATTTTTTTGTGTTCACTAGGCGTTTGCCGCCTCTAAATTGCATATGGGTAAATACCATGAACTAATCTGCGAAATACCAATGCTAGTCAATTCCAAATGATCCGGGAGGTAAAAACGAATGGAACTGTATGAGTGTATCGAAGAAATGTTTAGCGGCTTGAAAAATCCGTCGGTTAAAGATTTGGCAACTTCTTTAAAACAAATTCCAAACGCGTCAGAATTAAGCCAACGATATATCAAGGAACCAGACCAGTACGCTTACGGCCGAAATGCCATTTATAGAAACCATGAATTGGAAATGATCTTGATTCATATTCCCTCAGGCAAGGAGACAGCAGTCCACGATCATGGCCAATCCATTGGTTGTGCAATGGTGTTAGAAGGAAAACTTCTCAATTCTATTTATCGCTCCACCGGCGATCATGCAGAACTCTCCAATTCATATTTTGTCCAAAAAGGAGAATGTCTTTTTTCAACCAAAGGGTTAATTCACAAAATGTCCAATCCTACTTCCGAACGGACGGTGTCTCTTCATGTGTACTCACCCCCTTTGGAAGGCATGACGGTCTTTAAAGAACAAAGTGGTGTATTGGAAAACTCATGATTTACAGGTGAACTGCTTTACTTGATTAGTTGTTATTAGTCATTTTTCAAAACAAACCCAGGAGCCTAACGAAGGCAATACCTGACTTTATCATTAGAGATGTATACGCCCCTTATATATTAAAATGAAATGCTTGTAGGGATATTGAATTTGGATCAACAGAAGAGTTCAGCATGAAACCTTTCCATTAAAAACAAAAAAACCCTTATAGAATAAGGGTTTACAGGTATGGAGCCAAGGGGGCTCGAACCCCTGACCTCTACGCTGCCAGCGTAGCGCTCTCCCAGCTGAGCTATGGCCCCGTATGTAACGTCATGTTTATTATAGATGATTTTTTTTTGAAAAACAAGCTGTTCCTTTCTAATTGACAGAAAAAAATAAGGCCCTTTCCAGAGCCTTATTTTTCAATTCACATCATAAACAAAAGCAAAATGACGCCGAGAATGATTCGGTAGATTGCAAATGGAACAAGTTTGATTTTGTTAATCAGTCTTAGGAAGAAACGGACCACAAACAGCGCGACAACAAAGGCACAGATAAAGCCGACAATAAAAAATGGCATCAAATCTGAGCTTAAGCTGTCCCAATGCTTCACTAGGCTTAAGGTGCTGGCTCCCATCATAATCGGCATTGCCATAATAAATGTGAAATCGGCTGCCGCACGGTGATTCAATCCGAGAATAACGCCGCCGGAAATGGTTGAGCCGGAGCGTGAGAAACCCGGCCAAAGGGCAAGACATTGGAATAAACCGACGCCGATTGCCTGCTTATATGAAATACGGTCTAGGGTGTCTGTCGTTTCTTTCCGTTTATTAATCCAATCGGCTGCAAGCATTAAAACGGCCCCGGCAATTAGGCCGATGGCCACAGTGCGGACTGAAAATAAGTATTCATCAATATAATCCTCAAACAAAAAGCCGAGAACCGCGGCCGGCACAAGCCCTACTGCGATTTGGGCAATGCTTAACTTGTGACCATGCTCTTGGTCACTCGTGATATTTTTTTTCAAGCCAAGCAAATTTAAAATCCTGTCTTTAAACACGATGGCAACCGCTAAAATAGAGCCAAGCTGAATGACAACTTTAAATGAGTTGGCAGCTTCCTCAGACATGAGACTGCCTGATTTAAGCCAGATATCGTCCACTATAATCATATGTCCTGTCGAAGAAACCGGCGCGTACTCTGTTAACCCTTCTACGATTCCTAAAATGGCAGCTACAAACAATTCCCATAGAGTCATGATTTTAATTCTCCCCATTAGACATTTATTTTTTACATAACGGGAGCCTTCCATAAATGGAAAGCCCGTCTTATATAACTATAAATGAAATTTATGCTTTATGACTCTTTGCATTTTCATTTTTTTCTTCATCGTATAGATGCGACTGCATTTTAAACCAGTCAAATAAATGTGTCGTAATGACTTTGGTAACCGCATAACCCGGAATGGCAAGAATAATTCCGATAACACCAAACAGCTTGCCTGCAGTTAACAGCAGAAAAATAATGGTGATTGGGTGGATATGAAGGTTTTTCCCCATAATTTGCGGGGAGATCAGTTTCCCTTCAATAAGCTGAACAATCGTCCAAACGATCACGAGCTTGAGCAGCATCAGAGGCGATGTCACAATAGCGATAATAATCGCAGGCGTAATGGCGATTGTCGGTCCTAAATACGGCACGATGCTTGTACAAGCCGCAATAACGGCAAGTAATGAAGCGTAATCCAGTCCGATGATCAAATAGCCGATAAACAGCAAAAATCCAATGCAGAAGCTGACAATGACCTGTCCTCTGATATAAGAACTCAGCCGATGATTCATTTCGCTTAATACCGTGTATGTTTGTTCTTTTAATTGTGTCGGTACAAACTTCAGTATGTAGATCGGCAATTTCTTTCCGTCCTTTAACAGATAGAAAAGAATAAATGGAACTGTCACGATCGAAATGATAATCTCAGTTAGGGCGCCGATAAAATTCCCAACGCCGGTAAAGGTGCTGTTTACAATCGTCGCTGCCTGATCTGACACCTTTGTCGCGAGATCAGATATATTAATGTTCATCGTTTGCTGCGCCTGATTCACAAAGTTACTTCCGATCAGCTCTTTTGTCTGATTCTCAACAACATCCACATATCTCGGGATGTTGTCAATCAAGCTCATAATTTGTTCTTTTAAAAAGGGGATGATGGATACAATCGTAATCGTGATCAGCCCGATAATCAACAGATATAACAGCACAATGGAATAGACTCTTCTGATTCTTCTTCTCTCAAGGAAATCAACGACAGGGTTTAACAGATAGAAAACAATGCCTGTTAAAATAATCGGAAGCGATATCGTTTTGAGCAGAACAATGATCGGGGTGAAAATAAATGATGTTTTTGTAAATACGAGAATATTTAAACCAATCAGCAGCAGCACAAGCAGAAATAGAACAAACTTGTTGTCCAAGAAAAAACGCTTGAATCTGCCGCTCCATGTTTGCAACGTCTCCACTATCGTTCCTCCGTCATACATAGTTTAAGTAAATTGTACACTATCGTACCTATAATGAAAAATAAAAACCGCTAATTGCTGGAAAAACTTCCTTGTCTAAAAAAATATGATGTAATCTATCATGTGAGTTACTCCATTTTAAGCTATAATTTAGCTATATCATACAAAAGGAGCGATATGCGTGATACGATTTGCAATAGTAGGAACCAACTGGATTACAGACCGCTTTCTAGAAGCAGCTTCAGAAATTGAAGATTTTCAGCTTACCGCCGTTTATTCAAGAACGCCTGAGCGCGCTGCTGAGTTTGCTGCTCGGCATGGGGCTGCACATACCTTCTCAGATCTCCAGAAAATGGCGGCAAGCGATGATTTTGATGCTGTATATCTCGCCAGCCCGAATGCTCTTCACAAGGAGCAGGCGATCCTCTTTATGAATCATGGCAAACATGTGCTATGCGAGAAACCGCTTGCTTCAAATGCCAGAGAAACAGAAGAGATGATTTCAGCCGCTAGAGCGAATGGAGTTGTCCTCATGGAAGCAATGAAGACCACATTCCTGCCTAATTTTAAAGAGCTGAAAAAACACTTCCATAAAATCGGCTCAATCCGCAGATTTACCGCAAGCTACTGTCAGTACTCTTCAAGGTATGATGCGTATAGAAACGGAACTGTTTTGAACGCGTTTCAGCCTGAGCTGTCTAACGGCTCATTGATGGATATCGGCATCTATTGTATTTACCCTGCCGTTGTGCTGTTTGGAGAGCCGAAATCCGTAAAAGCGAACGGCTACACTTTATCTTCCGGCGTTGATGGAGAAGGCACCGTCATCCTCTCATATGACGGATTTGAGGCCGTACTGATGCATTCTAAAATCTCAACTTCCTACGCGCCTGCTGAAATCCAAGGAGAGGATGGGACAATTGTGTTGGATACGATCCATCGTCCTGAACGAGTGGAAATTCGCTATCGCGACGGCCGTCTGGAAAACATTTCGCTCTCTGATCCTAAACCGGCAATGTTTTACGAAGCGGCTGAATTTGTTTCACTCGTGAAAGAGAAGAAGCAGGAATCTGAAGAAAATACATATGAACGCTCCTTGATCACTGCGAAAATCATGGAGGAAGCAAGAAAACAAATGGGGATTGTCTACCCTGCTGATCAAGCCTAAAAAAACCGCCCGCGGCATGTTGCACGCGGGCGGTTTTTTTAAATAATCGGTGAGGATGCCTGCCTTTTGAAAAGCACGTTTTGTTCATATTCTTTGATATCATTGAGCCAAGCCTCTTTTACCGGCACTCCCATTTGCTCACAGTAATAATCCCAGATGGCACCGAAAGGATAGGTTTTAAATTCCTCCATCAGCGCCAGCCTTTCTGTAAAGCGCCCCTCTTCTTGCAATTGTTTTAAATGGTCATTCGGGAGAAGCAAAGCGTACATTAAAGCTTTTATCATATTTCTCGTTCCAATAGTCCAGGCGGCGACACGGTTAATGCTGGCATCGAAAAAGTCCAGACCGATGGCGACTTTCTCTAATGCCTGATTACGGACGATCTCAAGGGCGATTTCTCTCAATTCATCGTCTAACATCACGACATGGTCACTGTCCCAGCGAACGGGGCGGGATACGTGCAGGGCGAGTTTGTCTGTGTAAAGCAGCATCGCCGAGATCTTGTTTGATACCGTTTCTGTCGGGTGGAAATGTCCTGTATCGAGCAAGCATAACTTATGGTTCGTTAAAGCATAGGCCAAATAAAACTCATGAGACCCGACGACATATGATTCTGATCCAAGTCCGAACAGCTTGCTCTCGACCGAATCAACATTGTAGTCTTCACTGATTTCCTCTTGGAATATCCGATCCAATGATTCCTTTAATCTTTTGCGCGGCGTCAGCCTGTCACTCGGAATATCCTTATAGCCGTCCGGAATCCAAATATTCGTCAAGCAAGGCGTGCCTAATTCTTTGCCGAAATACGCTCCGATGCGGCGGCACGCGATGCAGTGATGAATCCAAAACTCCCGGATGGAGGGATCAGGGTGTGCGAGTGTAAGCCCGTCATCCGCTTTCTCATGTGAAAACAGTGTCGGATTGAAATCTAATCCGATACCAAGACCCTTCGCCCACTTCACCCAATTTTCAAAGTGATGCGGCTTCAGCTGATCACGTTCTATAACTTCTCCGTTTGTTTCTGCGTATATTGCGTGCAGATTGACCCGATGATTTCCCGGAATGAGAGATAGCGCTTTCTCCAGATCTCTTCTTAGTTCTTCCGGGGTTTGCGCTTTTCCGGGATAATTGCCTGTCACGTCAATTCCGCCGGAAAGCTCACCCTTATTAACTTCAAACCCTTCAATGTCGTCACCCTGCCAGCAGTGGATTGAGATCGGAACTTGCTGTAATTGCCGGAACACAGCTTCAACATCAATTCCCCATTTTTCATATTCTAGTTTTGCGCTGTCATAATTTGCTTTTATCGTCATATGGCTCTCTCCCTTTTATTCGAAATAAAAGACTTCCTTCAGATCGATCGAAACGGGACTGTCATCGGCGTTTGTTTTCATTAATGGCGCCATTGACTTCCACCATCTGCGGCAAACCTCTGTGTCCGCCATGTTCCTCCACTTTTCCTCATCCTCTATCTCTAAATAAGCAAATAATCGGCCTGTCTCTTCGTCTAAAAAAATAGAATAGTGATGTGCCCCATGGGCTTTAAGCGCGTCTGCCATTTCTGGCCAAATGTCATCATGCCGCTGTTTGTATTCCTTGAATTTATCTTTATGGACGAACATGATACTCGCTTTTCTTTTCAAGCAGATCACCTCTTTTATTTAGATAACGCTTTCAAAACAGTTTGATGATAGGACTGAATGATGGCGCTTCTGTCAGTATCTTTAGGCAAAAACATTTTAATGGGAAAGGAGTTTCTGACGATCTCGCGGGCCTGGTTTACATCCTTTATTTCTTTGGCGGCAATCATTTGCATCAAAAGATTTCCGATGGCTGTCGCCTCAGCAGGTCCGGCGTATACCGCTTTTCCGCTCATATCAGCGGTTAATTGATTTAAGAAGTCGTTTTGGGCGCCTCCTCCGATAAGATGAAGCTGTTGAATGTTTTTCCCTGTAATGGTTTCTAGTTCTGAGATGGCTATCGCATAGATGATGGCTAAATTGCTGTAGATACAGCAGGCAAGTTCGCCTGCTGTGTGAGGAATCTGTTGGAAGGTTTCTCTGCAATAATGTTGTATTTCCTTTATCATGTCATCCGGATTCAGAAAACGATCATCATTTAAGTTGATAAACTGCTGAAACGGTTTTGTTTTTCCGGCTTCTTCTGCCAGTTGCTGAAAATTGTAATCTTCTCGTAATTGTCTTCGGATTTCTTGTATCATCCACATGCCAATGATGTTTTTCAGGAAACGAATGGTGTTGTTTGCACCGCGCTCATTTGTATAATTGTTTTTCAATGCGAGTTCATTTATAATCGGTGTTTCGTTCTCAATTCCGATTAGCGACCATGTTCCGCTGCTGATATACGCCCAATCATTGTTTATAGCTGGTGCGGCGAGGACAGCTGAAGCAGTATCATGCGTTGCGACGGTAATCACCCTGCAGGCCGGCAGATCATAGGCTGGAAACCATTCATTTCTTAGTATGCCGAGCTCCTGTCCTGGTTCAGTCAGCGGCGGAAATTGAGGTGCCTTAACAGACACGGCTTTGAGCAATTCGGGATCAAACTTTCCTGTTGAGGGGTTTAAGAGCTGTGTCGTGGACACATTTGTGATTTCTGCTGCTGCTTTGCCGGTTAAGCAATAGCCTAAATAATCCGGCACCATTAAAATCTGCGCTGTTTTTCTCAGCAGCTCTTGGTCTTCTTCATATAATTGATAGATCGTGTTAAAAGGCAGAAATTGAATGCCTGTTTTTTGAAAGATTGTTTCTTTTGATACCGTTTGCATAAGCTTTTCCATTGTGTTCTCTGTTCTTTTATCCCGGTATGATATGACTTCTCGTAAGCGGCTTCCTTTCTCATCCAGCAAGACGTAATCAACGGCCCATGTATCAATGCCGACAGTGCAGCAGTCATAGCCAAGGGCTTTCACCTTTTGCAGCCCATGCAGGATTTGCTCTAACAAGTGATCAATATCCCAATAGCAATGTCCGTCTCTTTGCATGAAGCCGTTTGCGAATCGGTGAATCTCTTGTACCGCAAGCTTTCCTTCCTGGAGTTCGCCTATGATGACTCTCCCGCTTGATGCCCCTATATCAACAGCAGCATATATCATTCTTTCACCCTTTCTTTAGGAAGGGGGACGGCTGTCACTTTCACATTCTTTTCTTCAAGGGCTTTTACTGATACCGGATCAAGTCCAGAATCTGTAATGATGCAGCTGACATCTTGCAAAGAGGCGATATGTGAAAACTCGCGGTTCCCCCATTTGCTTGAATCGGCCATCAGAATGGTCTGGTCCGACCTTTCAATCATCCGTATTTTGAGCAGTGCCTGCCACTCATTTGAGTCGCTCATTCCATGTTCCATATCAAACCCTTGGCAGGACAGAAAGGTTTTATTTACATGATAGGTTTCAAGTGAACGCTCAGCTAACGGTCCCGCAAATGATAATGATTTTGTCAGCAAGATACCGCCGGTTGAAATAACTGATATCTTTTGTTTTTTGCTCAGTTCAATGGCTGCCTTCATTGAGTTTGTAATGACAGTGAGCTCAATATCAGGGAGTATTTTCGCCATGTACCAAGCGGTGGTGCTTGCATCGAGAATGATTCGGTCACCGCTTTTTACATATTTGGCCGCTTCATGAGCAATGGCTTTTTTCTCTATTACATTTGTAATTTCACGTTCAGAAAAATGAATTTCTGACTCCTGCTGCTGAATGCTGACCGCACCTCCATGGCTGCGGCTCAGCTTATGCTCTTTCTCAAGCTTCTCAAGATCACGCCGAATCGTTTCTTCTGTGACAGAAAATATGTCACTCAATTCGGATACGCGGATGCTTAAACGCTTATTCACTAGTTCGACTATTTTTTTCTGCCGTTCTGCTACTAACATCGGTAACGTCCTTCCTCAATAATATCCGTCTTGTGGTTCCCATATCATAGCATACTTCTAACGCGTAAAAGCTGCCGGGACGCCGCCGTCTACTGTAACCATACATCCTGTCGTCTTTTCGGCTTTAGAAGAAGCAAGGAACGCGATTGATTCGGCAATATCCTGCGGGTAAATATTAACCAAAAGCGTCGTGCGTTTCCGATAATGTTCCTCTAGCTGATCTGGCTCTATTCCATATGCCGCAGCCCGTTCCTCCCGCCAGCTTGATCCCCAAATGGCTGAGCCTTGGAGAACCGCGTCAGGCAAAACTGAGTTTACTCGAATGCCGTATTCTCCTCCTTCTGCCGCAATACATCGTGCCAGATGGGTTTCAAGCGCTTTTACCGAACTGTAGGCTGAAGCGTTTTTTCCCGCATAGACAGCGTTTTTTGATCCTACAAACACCATGCTTCCGCCTATGTTTTGCTGTTTCATTTGCTTAAACGCTTCGCGGGCCACGAGGAAATAGCCTGTTCCCAATACATTGATATTGAGATTCCATTCTTTTAAACTAGTTTCGTCAAAAGGGCTTGATGTTGCCAGCCCGGCATTATTAACGACAATATCAATTCCGCCGTAGGTAAGCGCTGCTTGTTCAAAGGCAGACTGTACCTCTTCTTCGTTTGTCACATCCATTTTGACAACCATTGCGCGTCCTTCTCCGTACGTTTCGTTTATTTCCTCGGCAATTTTTTGTGCGCCTTCTATATTCAAGTCAGCCGCAATTACGTGTCCGCCTTCAGCCGCAAAGCGTCGGCAGGCTGCACTTCCGATTCCGCCGGCTCCACCTGTTACCAATGCTACTTTTCGAGAAAATTCTGCTTCCGGCGGGGCCAGCGTGAGTTTATATAATTCCAGCGGCCAGTATTCAACATGATAGGATTCATTTTCGTTTAGTGAAACAAATTGTCCGAGTGAGGTAGAGCCTTTCATTACAGCAATAGCTCTCTGATATAAAGCACCGCTTACTTTTGACATGGCAAGGCTTTTTCCCGTATTGACCATTCCAATGCCAGGAATCAAGATGACACGCGGCGCTGATTCAAAGATTTGATCGCCTTCCTGCTGATTGCGTGCAAAGTAAGCTTGATACTCTGCTTTGAAGCGCTTGATCCCTGACTTCAGCAGATCCTCCAACTCCTGTGCATCTTGCGTTTCCGGATTCCATTCAATGTACAGCGGGACACGCTTTGTATGAACGAGGTGATCCGGACACGCAGCGCCGATTTGAGAAAGCTCCGGCGCTTGCACGCTGTTTACAAATTCTAATACCTCTTCATGATCGTTATAGGAAAGGATCATTTGCTTTTCATCGCTTACAGCTCCTCGGATAACTGGCATGATACCCGCCAGAATTTGTTTCCGCTTATCTTCTGGCAGTGACTCGTATCGCCTTCCGCCGAATCGCTGTTTTTGGTTGATGCGTTCATGAATGTACTGCTCGGCTTCTTGAATAATGGAGATCGTTTTCTCATAACACTTCTCTGACGTATCTCCCCAAGTGACTAAGCCGTGTTTTTCCATTAAGACAAGCTCGGCATTTGGATTGTTTGCCACGCCGTCTGCGATCATTTTAGATAGAGTAAATCCCGGTCGAACGTATGGCACCCACACAAACCGGCTGCCGTAAATGTCTTCGGCAATTTGTTTTCCATTATCAGCGCAGCAAATGCTGATAATCGCATCCGGATGGGTATGGTCAACATGATTGTATGGCAAAAATGCGTGTAAGAGTGTTTCAATGGAAGGGCGGGGATGTTTGCTATCTATCATACAATGAGACAAGTAATCTACCATTTCTTCATCAGACATCTGATCTCTTTTGATCAGCGGACGGATGTCATCTAATCTCAGACCGGTAAAGTTATGCGCTTTCATTGTTGCCAAGTCTGAGCCGCTTCCTTTTACCCACATCACTTCTATTTCGCGGCCTCTGAAATCCTTCTCCGTTGTTTTCATCGACGTATTGCCGCCGCCCCAGTTGCATACAGTGCGGTCTGCTCCGATTAAATTGGACCGATACACCAATTCTTCAACACCCTTTGACAGCTGGGCGGCATGTTCTGAATCCCATACATGTTTCACCATTTTCATCTACCTCCGTCCCTTTTACTTGTATCCGCTTTCATTATATATCATGTTTGTTTGTTTTTGAATACCTTTTGTTTATTTTTGTTTTTATTAAGAAACAAAAAAGAAAGCAGCAAAGATATGCCGCTTTCTTTTTCTATTAAGATTCAATTTTAAATTTTTTCGTAATGT
The DNA here is from genome assembly GCF_036765115.1 of Bacillus sp. 0909A. Taxonomy (NCBI): domain Bacteria; kingdom Bacillati; phylum Bacillota; class Bacilli; order Caryophanales; family Bacillaceae; genus Bacillus; species Bacillus sp. 0909A. The sequence goes on along the minus strand of NZ_JBAIZU010000007.1, from coordinate 132,446 downwards.
CTTGAAGTTCTTCCGCCTTGTTCGCCAATGTTTCAGCTGAAGAGCTGATTTCCTCCATAGACGCAAGCTGTTCTTCCGCCGAAGCCGCGATATCTTGAATACCCGCTGAGCTTTCTTTCGCTACTTCGGAAATTTCCTCAACCGCACTTGATACTTCCTGTGATCCGACTGATAGCTGTTCAACCGTCGCATTCAGATTTTGCAATTCACCGGATATTTGCGATGTCATCTCGTAGATTTGCTTAAAGCTTTCAGCTGTTTGGTCTGTAATTTGCAAGCCTTCTTTTACTTCATGATTTACGGATTGGAACATAGAGAGTGACGTGCTGATCTCTCTTACAATCTCTTGAATTAATCCTTCAATTTCCTTCGCAGAATGTGCTGATTGCACAGCAAGTTTTCTGACCTCTTCTGCTACAACAGAGAAGCCTCTGCCGTATTCCCCGGCTCTGGCTGCCTCAATTGCTGCATTTAAAGCCAACAAGTTCGTTTGATCTGCAATGCCGTTAATGACATTTAAGATGCTGGTAATGTCCTGAGATTTTGTTTCCAGGCCTTTGACAACAGCTTCCGCTTTTTGAACGGATTCATCGATTGTCTTCATTTGGCCGACAGTGTGCTCTACCAGTTTTTCTCCGCTTCCGGCTGCCTCAGAGGACTGGATCGAAGACTTCGTAATGGTTGATGAAGCCTGAGCCACTTTTGATATGCCGTGGTTCATTTGAGAAAGATGATCTGAGCTTGTTTCCAATTTCTCGCTTTGCGCCTCGTTGCCATTTGAAAACTGTTCGATTGCCAACGTAATGTGTTCCGTCGCCTTACTCGTTTGAGCTGCACTTGCCGTCAGTTCTTCAGAAGATGAAGCCACATTTTCTACAGACGTTTGAATAACACCGATGACAGAACGCAATGATTCAGACATTTCGTTAAAGCTTTCTCCTAGCTGGCCAAACTCATTTTTCGACTGAATATCAATCACTTCCGTTAAATCTCCGCTGCTGATTTTCGCAGAGGTTGAAACCAGTTTTCTTAACGGTTTGGTGATGGCGCGTATAATAAAGAGAATGAGTATGCCTCCGATAACAATGGACACGCATAGAATGATAACGGCAGTGTTCAGTACCGGACTTGAAGCATCTTGCAATTCACTGACAAAGTACGTACCGGCAATTTTCCATCCCGTCAGTTTATTTGTCGTAAATGCCATTTTCTTTTCTTTGCCTTCGAAGGTATATTCAAATGAGCCGTCTGCTTTAGAATATACCTCTTTTGTCCAGTCGCCGGATCCAGTTGTTCCAGGCTTAATCGTCGGATGGGCGATATATTTTTTATCGCCTGATGTAATAAATGCAAAGCCGTTTGTACCGATTTTTATTCTCTGTGAAGCTGCCAGCACTTCATCCAGATTTAAATCAAGCGCTATGACCCCTGAGCCATCTTTTAATTGTTTGGAAATTGTAACCACGATATCTCCTGTCGCTTCGTCAGTATACGGGTCTGAAAAAACAGCCTGTCCTTTTTTCGCAACGGCTTGTTTGTACCAGTCACGTTCTGTCGGATCGAAACCTTTAGGAACGCCGCTTTCCGGATATTTGTAAAGCTTTTTATTTTCTGAAGCCGCATAGATTGCTCCTACATCGGCATTTAGTGTTGTGTACTGCTTAAATTTTTCATTCAGTAAGGTTTTGTTTTTCCCTTGCAGTATGTCTTTATCAATCGTCTCACTGTAATAATCAATTGCTTTTACTTTATGATTCAATTTGTTTTCAAGTGTGCTGTTGAGTTCTTCAACGTTTCCTATTGCACTATTCGTAAGTTCCCTGTCCAGTGCGTTCCAAGCTGATTGATAACTGAAATATGCTAATACCCCAATCGGCAAAATAAGCACTGTCAGAAACGCAGCGATAAGCGGTTTGCTGATTGATGGCTGTTTGATCCAATGTATGAATTTTCCCATTCTCGATAATTCCTCCTTTAAGCTAAAAATAATATCGTCAAGCTAGGACAAAAGCTTTAATAAAAAAACTAAAAAAAACACCCAGGTGCAGAACCCTGGGTGTTTTGACCAACTATTCGATTTTGAATCGTTTTGTCATATCGCGAAGCTCTTCAGCCATGCTTGAAAGTGTTTCTGCTGATGAGCTGATTTCTTCCATAGAAGCAAGCTGCTCTTCGGCTGATGCCGCGATATCTTGAATGTGGGCTGAGCTCTCTTTTGAAATCGATGCAATATGCTCAGACGCTCCCGATACCTCTTCAGAGCTGGCAGAAAGCTGCTGCACCGTGGCACTCATGTTTTGCAGTTCTCCGGCTATCTGGTTTGTCATTTCAGAGATTCGTTTAAAGCTTGTCTCTGTTTGATCTGTGATGTCAAGGCCTGTTTGCACCTCTTGGTTCACAGACTGGAACATGCCGAGAGATGTGTTGATTTCTTTCACAATTTCAATGATGAGTGCTTCAATTTCTTTAGCTGAATCAGCGGACTGTACAGCCAGTTTTCTGACTTCTTCCGCTACGACGGAGAAGCCGCGCCCGTATTCGCCTGCGCGCGCCGCTTCAATGGCAGCGTTTAATGCAAGCAGGTTCGTCTGGTCAGCAATACCGTTAATCACGCGCAGAATGTTTGTGATGTCTTTTGATTTGGTTTCCAATCCGCGAACAACTTGTTCCGCCTCTTTTACAGACTTGTCTATCACGTTCATTTGGCCAACAGTCTGATGAACAAGCTGTCCGCCCGCACTCGCAATTTCTGTCGATTGAACAGATGAATCTGTAATGACTTCAGAGGCTTGGGCCATATTCGTCAATCCGTCATTCATCTGATAAATATGCTCTGCCGCTGTTTCGATGTTTTCATTTTGTTTTTCATTGCCATTTGAAAATTGTTCAATCGCCAATGTGATATGCTCGGTCGCCTTGCTTGTTTGCGCGGCAGATGCGGTCAATTCCTCAGAGGAAGCGGCAACATTGTCTACCGAATCCTGAATGGCGTGTATGAGAGAGCGAAGTGAAGACGCCATATTGTTAAAGCTTTTGCCCAGTTCGCCCAGTTCATCTTTTGAACGGATATCAATCGTTTCCGTTAAATCTCCCTCACTGATCCGTTTTGAAGATCCAACAAGCTGTTTCAGCGGCGTCGTGATCGATCGAATAACCAATGTCATTACGATGATACCGACGAGAATGGCTGCAATCAGGACAATTGATGCGAGGTGAAGTACAGGCTTAGCCGCATCATGAATCTCGTCCAGATACATAGTCCCGCCTATCTTCCATCCCGTTAGCTTGTTCGTATCAAAGGCCATTTTTTTCTTATCGCCGTTCAAGCTGTATTGAAAATCGCCTTTATCGGCAGACAGCATCTGTTCAAGCCAGTCGCCTTTCAATTCGGTTCCTGAAGTCTCTTCAGGATGCGCAACGACCTTTTTGTCTTTCGTCATAATAAAAGCATAGCCTTCTTTGCCGATGTTCACTTGTTTCGTCGTTTTCAGCAGGTTATCAATCGTCATGTTGATTGCGATAACGCCTGATCCGTCTTTTGTCTGCTGGGCAATTGTCACAACCATTGTGTTCGTAGATGCTGTTTTGTATGGATCTGTTACGACGACTTTGCCATTATTGGCAACCGCTTTTTTGTACCAGTCCCGTTCAACGGGATTATAATCGCTTGGCATCGGCAGATCCGGGTAACGGGTAAAGCGCCCGTCTTTGTCACTCGTATAAATAGATTCTACGTCTTTATTAATTTTAATATATTGTGAGAATTTCTCTTCAATGCTGGCATTGCTCTTTGCTTTATATTTCTTTTGTGTCAGCCATTCGCTGAAGTATTCGGCGCTGTTTTCTTTTTCTCCGATGCTGGTGTTAATGATTTCGTTTAGTTGCTGTACATTTTCTAATGCGCTTCCCATCATCTGTCTGTCGAGCGAGCTGCTGGCAGATCCATAAGCAATCGCCGCTAATATGGCAACTGGTATGATAAGAATCGATAGAAAGGAAACAAGAAGCTTCCGTGTAATTGATCTCTGTTTAATAAGTTGGAGTATTTTTTTCATCAGTTCATTTCTCCTTTTTTATGCTACCCTTCATATCGGCTGAAAATGGGTAAATATATACATTAAAAAAGAAGAAATTCAGGAAAACTAACTAAATTCCTATTAAAAATTAGTAATTTAGACCTATTAATCATCCAATTTAAATCGTTTTGTCAAATCTCGCAGCTCTTCAGACATTTTTTCAAGCGTCTGTGCCGATGAGCTGATTTCTTCCATGGAGGCAAGCTGCTCCTCGGCTGAAGCGGCGATATCTTGAATGCCGTCCGAACTTGCTTTCGAAATGGCGGCGATATCTATAGAAGCAGCGGATATTTCCTGAGAACCCGCCGATAGCTGTTCAACCGTCGCATTCATGTTTTGCAGTTCTGCGGCAATTTGATTCGTCATTTTTGATATATGGTTAAAGCTTTGTTTTGTTTCGTCTGTCATGACCAGGCCTGTTTCTACTTCTTTATTCACAGATTGAAGCACGTTTAATGATGTATGGATCTCTTTTACGATTTCGCTGATCAGCGATTCAATTTCCTCTGCCGACTGTACCGCAAGTTTTCTCACTTCTTCAGCGACCACAGAAAAGCCTCGCCCGTACTCGCCTGCTCTGGCCGCTTCAATAGCGGCATTTAATGCTAAAAGATTGGTTTGATCTGCGATGCCGTTGATAACACGTAAAATATTTGTGATATCCTTTGATTTGATTTCCAGGCCTTTGACCACTTGCTCCGCTTCTTTCACAGAATGATCAATCGTATTCATTTGGCCGGCTGTTCTCTGAACGAGTGTTTCCCCTGCGCTTGACACTTCGGTGGAATCTGCAGAGGTTTCTGTAATGACTGCCGCCGCCCGAGCCAGCTCTGCCAGTCCGTCGTTCATTTCGTTAATTTGTTCTGTTGTTGTCTCGATTCTGTCGCTCTGGTTTTCGCTTCCGTTTGAAAATTGTTCGATTGCCTTTGTAATGTGTTCAGTGGCCTTGCTTGTCTGATCTGCGGAAGCTGTCAGCTCTTCTGACGATGAGGCGACATGTTCTACAGAATCTTTGATGCCGTAGATCAGCGAACGGAGAGAGTGCGCCATATTGTTGAAGCTTTGGCTCAGAACCCCGAGTTCGTCTTTTGATGTAATTTCTATCGTTTCTGTTAAATCGCCTTTACTGATTTTTTCAGCTGACGCAACAATGCGTTTCAAAGGCCTTGTAATCGATCGAATGACAAAATAGGTCGCCGTGATTCCGGCTGCAATGGCAATGGCCAGAACAACTGATGCCATAACAAGAACCTTGCTTGCGGCATCATGGATCTCGTCGGCATACATCGTGCCGCTGATTTTCCAGCCTGTTGTTTCGCTTGTGGCGAACGCCATTTTCTTCTTCTTTCCTTTGTGCGTATATTCAAAGTCACCGCTTTTGTCTTTGTAAAGTTTGTCTATCCACTCCCCTTCTAACTGCGTTCCCGCTTTTTCACCGGAGTAGGCGATGACTTCTTTATTTTGGCTGAGGATAAAGGCATAGCCTTCTTTGCCAATACTGATTTCTTTTGCGGTTGCCACAAGGTCATCGATTTTCATATCCATGGCGACAACGCCTGATCCGTCCTTTGTCTGGCGTGCAATGGTGACAACCATTTTTCCTGATGAAATGGATTCGTAAGGTTCGGTCACAATTGTCTTTCCTTTATTAGCCATGGCTTTCGTGTACCAGTCACGTTCTAAAGCGTTAAAGTCACTCGGCATGTCTGCGTGTGGATAGCGTGTGAATGTCCCGTCTTTACTGCTTGAAAACACCGCAGCGACATTGTCATTCATTTGAATAAATTGTTTAAATTCTTGTTTGAGTTCTGTTTTTTTCTTGTCTTTCAACTTGTCTGCTGTCGCCCAGTCGCTGAAAAACGCGAGGCTTTTTTCAGTCGTTTTGATCTTACCATCAATAATGTTATCTAATATTTGAACGTTTTCCTTTGCGCTTTGCGTCATCTGTATGTCAAGAGATGCAACGGCTGATTGATAAGCGCTTATCGATAGTGCCGCAATGGGGACTATTAAGATTAGCAGGAAAGAAATAATGAGTCTCCTGGCAATTGATGATCTGCGAATGGTGGTGAGTGTTTTTTTCATTCCTCTTGAACCTTCTTTCAATAATTTACAAATTATATCGGATGATATTCCTTTATCTTACATTGAAAATGAAGGAAAAAATGAAAAATAGTTCTAAACTCACCGTTTTAGACAGGTCTTTTTTAGTATTTTCATTACAAAAAAAACAGCGCTTCATACGCGCTGTTTTTTGCTCTTATTCAATTTTAAATTTTTTCGTCAGATCACGAAGCTCTTCTGCCATCTGCGCCAGGGTCGTGGCTGATGAACTGATTTCTTCCATAGAAGCAAGCTGCTCCTCGGCCGATGCGGCAATGTCTTGAATGCTTGCCGAGCTTTCTCTTGAAACATCGGCAATTCCGCTCACCGCTGCCGATACATGCTCTGATCGACCTGACAGCTGTTCTACAGTTGTATTCATCGTCTGCAATTTGTCTGCAATCTCATTTGTCATGGTGAAAATACTTTGGAAGCTTTCCTTTGTATTGTCTGTGACAACTAGTCCCGATTGCACTTCTTGATTAACGGCTTTAAACATGTGAAGAGAAGTTTCGATTTCTGCTACGATCTCCTGGATTAGTTTCTCGATTTCTTTAGATGAGTCTGCAGATTGAACGGCCAGTTTACGCACTTCCTCCGCTACAACAGAGAAGCCTCTCCCTGATTCCCCGGCCCGCGCCGCTTCAATGGCTGCATTTAATGCCAGCAGGTTTGTTTGATCAGCAATCCCGTTGATGACTCGTAAAATACTCGTGATATCTTTTGATTTTCCTTCTAAGCCTTTCACCACTGCTTCAGCCTGCTGAACAGACTCATTAATTGAATTCATCTGCCCGACTGTCTGCTGGACAAACTTCTCGCCTGTACCCGCGATTTCCGTTGATTGAATAGACGCCTTCGTAATGTCTGATGATGTTTGTGAGACTTGCTGGAGCCCTTCATTCATCATGTTCAGCTGATGAGAGCTGGATTCCACTTTTTCGCTTTGCTCTTCGTTTCCGTTTGAGAACTGCTCAATTGCCATTGTGATATGCTCCGTCGCCTTGCTCGTTTGTCCGGCGGATGCAGTCAGCTGTTCGGATGATGCGGCAACATTATTAACCGAGTCTTGAATGGCGCTGATAAGCGAACGCAAGGATTGTCCCATTTCGTTGAAGCTTTCGCCAAGCTCTCCCAGTTCATCTTTCGACCGGATTTCGATGGTTTCTGTCAGATCCCCGCTGCTGATCATTTTTGATGATTGAACCAGACGTTTTAACGGTTTTGTGATCGAACCAACGATAAACAGGATTAATATTCCGCCTATAAGTATTGAAGCAATCAGCACGATCATACCTGTTGTGAGAACAGATTTTGAGGCATCTTTGATTTCACTCATATACATGGTGCCGGCAATTTTCCAGCCAGTCAGTTGATTTGTCGTATATGTCATCTTTTTATCTTCATGATTCAGGGTATACTGCAGCTCGCCGCTGTCCTTGTCATACATTTTGGCAACCCAGTCGCCTGACAGCTTTTCACCAGCCTTATGGTTTTGATGGGCGACATATGTTTTGTTTTTCGTGGCGATGAAAACATAGCCCTCTTTTCCGACTTTAATCTGTTTCATCTGTTCCAACAGCTTATCAATTGTGATATCCATGGCGACGACGCCTGAACCATCCTTCAATTCCTGAGCAATCGTTATGACCATGCTTCCGTCATTGGCCGCCACATAAGGATCGGTCACTATGATGTCACCGCCGGCTTTCATAGCATCCTGGTACCAAGCTCGTTTTCTCGGATCGTAGCCATCCGGCAATTTTTCTTTCGGTGCCTGTACATATGTGCCGTTTTCTGCCCCAGCGTAGATTCTGGCTACGTCTTGGTTAATAGAAACATATTGCGAAAACTTGGCTTTAAGCTCTTCCTGTTTGGATTTTCCTTTAAACGCAGAGCTTTTCAGTGATTCACTGAAAAAGCTGATGCCTTTCGCTTTTGCTCCTAAATCATTTGTAACTGTTGTATCAAATGAATCGACACTATTTTTCGCATTTCCCATGATTTCCTGATCCAGTTTTCCGCTTGCTGAGCGGTAAGAACTGAATTCCAATATAAGAATCGGAATAATTAAAATCACAACAAATGAAATCATTAGTTTTCTAGAAATTGACGGTTTTGTCAGCCAATTGATAAAAGTCTTCATATCCAGTTTCTCCTTCAGGTTTGATACACTATATATCGGCTGCTTTAAAAAGTTTTTAAAATCAGACGCAAGAAATTTCCTTTTCGGCTTTTTCTCTGTTTTTTTAACTTTCATTGCCCGAGCCTTGTGCATAGTTTATAAAAAACAAGGGGGGCTTCAGATGATTATTATATCCGGACAATGGCTCCGTCCCCAAGACATTGAAAACTGGCAAATTGACAAGAACCTGAACCCGCTGCTAAAAGAAATGATTGAAACACCCGTTCAGTTTGATTATCATTCGATCGCTGAACTGATGTTTGAGCTTCATTTGCGCATGAATATCGTTGAATCGGCAAAAGCGCTGCATAAAAGCGGAGCAAAGTTCGCCACCTTTGTAAAAACATACGGGAATACAGCGTATTGGCGGGTTTCACCGGAAGGGGCTCTGGAGCTTAAGTATAAAATGCCGCCTTCAAAGGCGATTCGGGATATTGTAGAAAACGGCCCGTTTTACGCGTTTGAATGCGCGACAGCAATTGTTGTGATCTATTACTTAGCTTTGCTTAAAACCATCGGAGAAGAAAAATTCGACGCAGCCTTTGACAGAATTATTTTGTATGACTGGCATTATGAGAAATTGCCGATATATACAGAAACGGGACATCACTTTTTTCTTGGAGACTGTTTGTATTTTCAAAATCCTGAATTTGATCCGCAGAAAGCGCAGTGGAGAGGCGAAAATGTGATTTTATTAGAAAAGGATAAATATTTCGCTCACGGCTTGGGGATTTTGAACGCTCAGCAAATTATTGATAAGCTGAATTCCTTCAGAAGAAAAGGAGCCGTACAGTCCGCCTATCTCCTTTCACAAGCGACCAGGCTTGATATTCCGTCTCTCTATCCCATCACCCGCTAAAAACCCCACCGTCTATTTTGGGGACGATGGGGTTTCAAATGCTTTTCGTTTTCGATAGAAAGGGGCTGTGCCGAAATACTGGTTCGCAGCCCATTCCATTTTTTCAAGGTCAGTTCTCGTCACGATGGGATCTTGGCTGCTCCACTTGATAAATCGGACAAAATAATACCCTTGGATGGGAGCCATTGTAACTTTTGAATGAGGCCAGTCTTCAAATACAAACTCAATTTTCCCTTTCTTTTTATAAGAATATTGAAGAATGTTCATCGCCTGTCACCTCTCTTGGTTACGTTACGATTGGCAAAGCTCAGCTATCAGCGTTCTCACGTCAGCGGATCTATTGAGCATTCCGACTGATTGCCCCGCCCACAGAGACATGTGACCGGAATCTTTGGCTGCGGCGGCATGTTTTCTCATTGGTTTTGTTAACGTGTTTTGCAATGGATAAGGAAGTGTATTTGCCTCTTCAGCTTGTTGCTCTTTCATCCATTGGTTGGCTATACCCCTTGCAGGCTTTCCCGAAAACAATGCGGTAAGGCGTGTGTCTGTTCCATGTGCTTCTTTTAATTCCTGTCTGTACGTTTCAGAGGCTTCGCTTTCCTCACACATAAGAAATGGAGTTCCGACCTGTACACCTTGGGCTCCGAGACAGTGAGCTGCTTGGACGCCGCGGCGGTCTGCAATTCCGCCTGCCGCAATCACGGGTACTGAAACAGCGTCTGCAGCTTGGGGAACCAGTGACATTAAGCCAATAGAAGACTCTCCGCTGACCGGCAGAAAAGAACCACGGTGGCCGCCTGCTTCACTGCCTTGCAGCACGATGATATCCATTCCGCGCTCTTCCAGCAGGACGGCTTCTTGCGGAGAAGTAGCCGTTCCGATAAGACAGCACCCATTTTTCTTTAATACATGAATGCTTTCATCAGGCGGGATGCCGAACGTAAATGAACAGGCTCTTACATTGTATGTAAGAATCAGATTTATTTTTTGATGAAAATCCTCCCACTCTTCCTCTTCTGAAGGAAAAGCAGCCGCCTGTTCGGCAAACGGAATGTTCTTTTTCCATGTGTGAACCGTTTTATCGTCCGGTGTCTTCCTTTTTTCCGGCACGAACACATTTACCTGAAAAGCGCTGCTGGTCAATTCCTGCATCTCGATGATTTGTTTTTCAAGCGTACCCGCACTGAGATATCCAGAAGCGAGACTTCCGAGTGCGCCTTCATTCGACACAGCGGCTGCCAGCCGGGGTGTGACCAGGCCGCCTGCCATCGGCGCCTGAATGACAGGCTTTGATAATGATAATGCTTTCATCCATTGAGTCATAGAAGCACCTCCTGTTAATCCATAATTTTAATATGGCATGTTCGGTGACGCGGGCCGTCAAATTCGCAGAAATAAATACCTTGCCACGTCCCGAGAATGAGACGCCCATTTTCAATTATGACATGCTGTGAAGCGCCTACCGTACTGGACTTCATATGTGCAGCTGTATTGCCTTCTATATGGCGGTCCAGCTCATGGTCCCATGGATAAATCTCATCAAATCTTCGGAGCATATCTCTTTTCACATCGGGATCGGCATTTTCATTAATTGTAATGCCTGCCGTCGTATGCGGACAGTAAATCAGCGCTGCCCCGTTTGCCACTCCTGTTTCTTGGAGAAACGCTTCCACCTCGTGAGTGATTTCAATCATTTCATCTCTTTTGTTTGTTTTGATTTGCAGTGTTTTCAGCATATCGTTTCTCCTTTCAATTCCCCTTCTCTTTGCATATTCGTTCTGTGTTCCTTTTTTCCTGTAAAATCAGGCTCATAAACCTGAAGAAAACAAAAACTCCGGCTTTTTGCCGGAGTTTTATTGCCATAGGTATACTCTGGCTTCATAAGGTTTTAACAGCAGTGATGTCGTATGCTTGTGCGGTTCTGTTTCCATATTTGACAGCAGGAGGTTATCAGTGGATAACGGCAATGCGGGATATCTGCAGAACGCCGGCGAACCCGTCAGATTTGCCGCAATCAGTGCCGTTTGGCTCTCGTTTTTGCGAAGGTATGCAAAGATTTGCTGATCTTCCGGCAGAATCAGCTCGTATTGGCCATAAATCAATACATCATATGTTTGGCGGAGTTTGATTAAGCTTTTGTAAAAGTGATAAACAGATGTGTTATCGTTTAGTTGCGCCTCGGCGTTCAGCCATGTGTAATTGTCATTTACCCCAAGCCATGGCTTGGCATCAGAAAACCCAGCGTGAGGAGAAGCATTCCATTGCATGGGGGTTCGTGAATTATCTCTTCCCTTTTTCCAGACAATCTTCATTACTTCCTCATGAGAAGCGCCTTTTGCGGTCTCAATGTCATACAGCCGCTTCATCGCGACATCATCATAATCCTCAATGAAAGGAAACGCCACATTGGTCATGCCGATTTCCTGTCCCTGATAAATAAACGGCGTGCCTTTCATCAGAAAATAAACAGCGGCGAGCGCTTTTGCGCTTTCCTTCAAGAAATTCCCATCGTCTCCCCATACAGAAACAGAACGGGGCTGATCATGGTTTTCCATGAACAAAGCGTTCCAGCCGATTCCCTCCAAACTGTCCTGCCACTCTGTTAAAATTCGTTTAAAAGCAGCGATATCGATGGTTTCATTTATCTCTATATCCCACAGACCGAGATGGTCAAATTGAAAAATCATGCTGAAAATGCCGGATTCCTCCCCCACCCACTCAGCCGCCTCCTTTGCCGCGACACCGTTTGCCTCTCCGACCGTCATGATCGGATAGCGGGAAAATGTGTTTTCCTTCAGCTCTGTTAAAAAATCTAAAATACCCTCAGCATTCATATGATAAGGAAAGGATGGAACATAGGACAGCTCTTTCGGATTCGGCAGATCAGGCAGCCCTTCTTTTTTCTTAATATGAGAAATGGCATCCACCCGAAATCCGTCTATGCCTTTATCAAGCCACCAATTGATCATGTCATAAACGGTGTTTCTTACCTCTACATTTTCCCAGTTCAGATCAGGCTGCTTTTTATCAAAAAGATGGAGATAGTACTGGCTTGTCTGTTGATCATACTCCCAAGCCGATCCGCCGAAAATGCTTTCCCAATTGTTCGGCTCTTTTCCGTCTTTCCCGTCCTTCCAAATATACCAGTCGCGTTTTTGGGATTGTAAAGATGCACGTGATTCAATGAACCATGGATGTTCATCACTTGTATGATTCACGACAAGATCCATAATGAGCTTCATGCCAAGCTCATGAGTATCATGAAGCAGCTGATCAAAATCTGCCATTGTGCCGAAATCGCTCAATATGTTTTTGTAATCTCTAATATCATAGCCGTTATCCGCATTGGGTGAGTCGTACAAGGGGCAAATCCAAATCACATTGGCACCTAGTTCTTTTATGTATGGAAGCTTTGACCTGATTCCTTGAATATCCCCAATTCCATCGCTGTTTGAATCTTTGAAGCTACGGGGATAAATTTGGTAGACCACCGCTTCCTTCCACCAAGCCTTTTTCATACAGCCACTCCTTCCTGTGTGTTTTATATCTTATGTAGAAAAAGGCCATTGAAGCATTCATTTTTTCAGAAAAAAACCTCTTGCCGATGACAAAAGACTGATCAATGTTTTAGAAGCCTTTGGTCCGGTTTTTCTTTGAATACTTAAAAAAACAGCCGCGTCTAGCCGGCTGTTTTTGATTAAAACTCTGTTTTTTTGATTTCGACAAATCGAATATGATGGTCTTCAGCATCGAGAATTTTAAACTCACAGCCCTCCGCCTGTATCACATCTCCTGCTTTCAGCTCCATTTTTTGCGTCAGAAGCCAGCCTGCAATCGTATCAATTTCTTCATTCTCAATGGCAATGTCGAGCAGGTCGTTCACTTCATCTATTAGCGCTTTTCCATCCATCACATAATGGTGCTCGCCTTTTTTCAAAATATGCGGCGTTTCATCCTGATCATATTCATCACGGATTTCCCCGACGATTTCTTCGATAATATCCTCGACAGTGACAAGCCCCGCCGTTCCCCCGTATTCATCTACGAGAATGGCCATATGAATCCGTTCCTTCTGCATGCGGATTAAAAGCTCCTGAACAGGAATGCTTTCAATGACCCTGATGACAGGTCTCATAATTTGCTTCAATTTAATCGGCTGGCCTAGAAAATACGCTTTAAACATATCTTTGCTGTTGATAATCCCTAAAATATGATCCTTATCTTCTTTGATGACAGGATACCGGGTATACCGTTCGTTAATGATGAGATGAATCGCCTCTTCAAGCGACTGCTCCAGAGAAATGACAGCAATTTCTGTTCGCGGAATCATAATTTCTCTCGCCACGCGGTTGTCGAATTCAAAAATCTTATTCACATAGCGAAATTCGGACTGGTTGATTTCCCCTTTTTCATAGCTTTCTGACAGGATCAGCCTCAGTTCTTCCTCACTGATGACAACCTCATGCTCCTTTACTGAATGAAACCCAAACAGCTTCACAAGAAAACTCGCAGAGCCGTTCAAAGCTTTGATAAACGGATACATGATTTTATAAAACCAGATCAGCGGCTTAGCGATCCATAAACTGACGGCCTCCGCCTTTTGAATCGAAACCGTCTTCGGCGCAAGCTCTCCCATCACCACATGCAAAAAAGTGACGATAATAAATGCAACAATAAAGGTGACGATGTGATTGATCGGTTCCGGCATACCCGTCATTGTAAATAAGGGATGAAGGATGTGCTCCAATGTTGGTTCACCGAGCCACCCGAGGCCCAGCGCCGTGATCGTAATCCCGAGCTGGCAAGCTGATAAATACTCGTCTAGATTAGAAATGATTTTGTGTACGGCAAGCGCACGGCTGTCACCGCTTTCCATGAGCTGATTGATTTTCGAACCCCGGATCTTAACAATCGCAAATTCCGCTGCAACAAAAACAGCCGTAATGCCAATCAAAACAAAAATGGCTAACAATTGTAGAATAAGCAAAAAAAGCCCTTACCGTAAATGGTAAGGGGCCACCTCCTTAACGTTAATTCTCATTACGACCGTTTAAGAAGATCATCACAAACCGAAGAAGTTCAAACAGGGAAACCAGCGCGGCGGCCACATACGTCAATGCAGCGGCACTCAGCACTTTATTTACACCGTGTTCTTCGTTGTTTCGAATGAATCCTTCAGACACAATAATTTGCTTCGCGCGTGAACTTGCATTGAATTCAACAGGCAGTGTGATCAGCTGGAAAAAGACAGCGGCTGAAAACAGAATGATGCCGAGCCCGATGAGGTTCAGACTGCCAAGAAGCATGCCCCCCAAAAAAAGGAAAGGAGCCACTCCGGATGCAAAATTCACAACGGGGAACATTTTATGTCTCAGCACAAGCGCACCATATGATTCCTGATGCTGCAAGGCATGTCCGACTTCATGGGAAGCAACGGATATGGCGGAAATTGAGCGGCCGTAATAAACCGGCTCAGATAAACGCACCACCCGTCTTGTCGGGTCGTAATGGTCTGTTAAAGCGCCTCTTACCGGTTCGACCGGCACGTCGTAAAGACCGTTTATATCTAAAATCCGTCTTGCGGTTTCTGCCCCTGTTCGACCGCTTGAGGCTTCCACTTTTGAATATTTTTCAAAGTTGCTCTTTACTTTAAATTGTGCCCAAAACGACAATCCCAATGCGGCTATTGTTAAAAATATAAACAGCATGTTTCATCATCCTTTTTTAAAGATCGTATGTTTCTTTATTACGATTATTTTAATGAGTTTTCTTTCTCGTGTACAGAAATGCGCTTTTTCTTCCGTCTCGGTGCACACATTCCGATCAGCAAAAGGAACAAGCCGGCCGAAAACAAATAAAAAGAAAAGCCTCCAATCAGCTTATTCAAAAAATGATGCCATGAGAAGCTATCGGAAAAGTGATTATACGAATTCAAGTCGAAAATAAACAAAATCACTGCGGATGCCGCAAGCTGCGTACCGATCAAAACCACAACGGTTCTCTGAATGATCGTCATCTGTTCCACCTTTTTCGGGATTTGTTTTAGTTTATGGAGAAAACCGGTTTTATATGTTTTAGTTCATTTTTTGAAAAACAACGCCGGAAGTAGGACATACTGTTATAAAAAGAGCACGGGTGTGATGAACATGAAAGTGACGAGTGAGGAAAAGGAACAGCTGAGTACAGCGATTGACCGAATGAATGAAGGACTGGACGTATTTATCCAGTTTTATAATGAATCTGAAATCGATGAACCCCTTATTCAGCTGGAAGACGATACAGCTGATCTCATGAAGCAGGCCCGCGACCTGTACGGCCAGGAAAAGCTAAATGAGAAGCTGAACACAATTATCAAACAGATTTTATCTATTTCATTATCTGAAGAAGGAGAAAAAGAATGAAGTCAAATCGGATTTTTATCTCATGGCTGAGGTGGCCGTTATTTATCCGAATCGGGCTGATCATTCTTTTTCTAGTTCTTTTGTTCGGGCAAATCATTTATTTACTTGAGCCCAAGCAGTTTACTTCTGTCTTCGAAGGTATTTGGTGGGCCGTGGTTACCGTCTCAACAGTAGGCTACGGGGATTATGTGCCGCACACGCCGCTTGGTCAAGTAGCCGGCATGCTGCTGATATTAATCGGGGCAAGCTTTGTCACTGCTTACTTTGCCACCTTATCCGCTGCCGCTTTCAGTAAACAGCACCGCTACATAGAGGGTAAGGTCGCTTACAAAGGACGGGGCCATGTCATTATTATCGGCTGGAATGAAAAATCAAATCGCCTTTTGAGAGAGCTTCAGCTGGCGGCGCCCTCCAAGACAGTCGTTCTGATTGATGAATCGTTAAAAGAAGGGCCGCTCATTGAAAATGTCCATTTCATACGCGGACACGCCGCAGATGATGAAACGTTGAAACGAGCCAATATTACTGAGGCGGACACAGTTATGGTTACCGCCGACCAATATAAAAGTGAAACGGAGGCGGACATGCTGTCAGTGCTGATTCTTTTATCAGTCAAAGGATTGAATCCGCTGGCTTACTGTATTGTCGAAATTCTGACTGATCGCTTTGTCACCAATGCAGAACGGGCAGGCGCTAATAAAATTATCGGGACATCCCAGCTCTTAAGCCGCGTGATGCTGGAACATTATCGGGTCAAATTGCAGCTGTCTAAACCGCAAAGCTTAATCGAGCTGACACTCGATAAAAAAGTGCGACTGATTTCGGTTCCTTCTGAGCTGCAGGGCGCCGCTTATAAAACATGCGTCCTTTATTTTCTAGATCACAACACCACCATTATCGGCATACAAAAAGAGGAAGGGCCTATGATTACCCCTCCTCTTTCATATAAAGTGCTTGAAACAGATCAGTTCCTTGCGCTTTAACCCAACAGAACATCCTCCAGCTCTTTGACAAGGGAGGCGCCAATATCCAAATACGCCGGATCAATCTCCGCGTCCCGTCTTTCGGGTTCAGAAAATTGATTAAACAGCGATTGAAACGGCCCTCCTTCAGCATGATCATCAAGGCCTGTCTGGAACACCTGCCTCAGCATAAACGGAGTTCCGATACGGACAGCTGCCCCGCGTTCATCAAGACTGCCTTGTATGGCATTGACGGGAATTCTTAAAAACAAATATCCATCTTTATCATCAATTTTATAATCAAAATAGCCGTGGTCGTACTCCCAGCCGCCGTTTATCACATAACCGAGCGGCTTCATGACTTGTTCCAGCTCCTGAAGCAAAAAAGGCTGCCCATCTATCGCGGAAGGTATTGTAATCATCAAACTGCCCCTTTTTTCATTTATCCTGTCCTGCCGAACAAGACTTCATTCAGAGGCTGATTACATGGAAATTGTTTTTTCCTTTGCCCGGCCAACCGAAAAGAAAGCGCATTCAATTAAGAAGTAAACAGCTATCGCTGCAGCAATCCCCGCCGCAGATTCCCATGAAACATATACAACAGCCGCATAGAGTCCTAACTTTGTTAAAAGGGTGTGAGATTGCTTCAATTGCAAAATCTGATGCACTGCATCAGTAAAAATGGCAAGCGGAAGCCCGATCAGAAGAAAGGTGTGGATAAAAAAGTGTGAGAGTGTGCCGCCAAGGTGGGAAGAAAACTCTGTATTCACGGCATCAAAGGATATGAGAATAACTAAAACAGCTGCCGATAAGCCCGCGATGATGAGATGTTTGACCATTTGTTTCATGAACATCAGCACCTTTCTGATTTTATAAAAAGCCGACCGGCAAATGCCAGTCAGCTTTCTTACATTAATCTTCGAGACGTTTTTCAAGCTCAGCCTTTTTCTCTTCAAAGCCAGGTTTGCCAAGCAATGCAAACATATTGACTTTATATGCTTCTACTCCTGGCTGGTCAAAAGGATTGACGCCGAGGAGATATCCGCTCATCGCACAGGCTTTTTCGAAGAAATATACAAGATATCCAAAAGTATATGCATTCAGCTCAGGAATGTTGACGATTAAGTTCGGAACATTTCCGTCTGTATGAGCTAGCATTGTACCTTGGAATGCTTTTTTGTTAACGAAGTCTACCGTTTTTCCGGCTAAATAGTTTAAGCCGTCAAGGTCGCTATCCGCTTCTTCGATTGTCAGCTCGTGTTTAGGTTTTTCGACATTCAGCACCGTTTCGAACAAGTCTCTGCGGCCTTCCTGTACGTACTGTCCTAATGAGTGAAGGTCTGTTGAATAGTTGGCAGAAGAAGGATAAATGCCCTTCTCGTCTTTGCCTTCACTTTCGCCGAACAGCTGCTTCCACCACTCCGCAAAATATTGAAGCGCTGGCTCATAGTTGATAAGCATTTCAATCGTTTTGCCTTTATTGTAAAGCACATTGCGAACGACCGCATACTGGTATGCAGGGTTTTCTTCCAATTCTGATGTGGCAAAATCCTTGCTCGCATCAAATGCGCCTTTCATCATGTCGTCAATGTTGACGCCGCTGACAGCAATCGGCAGGAGACCAACAGCTGTTAAGACAGAATAACGGCCGCCGACATCATCAGGAATGACAAATGATTCGAAGCCTTCTTCGTTAGAGAGTGTTTTTAACGCGCCGCGCTCTTTATCAGTTGTCGCGTAAATCCGCGCTTTCGCTTCTTCCTTCCCGTATTTCTCTTCCAGAAGCTTGCGGAAAATACGGAAAGCGATTGCAGGTTCAGTTGTTGTACCTGATTTAGAGATCACGTTAATGGAGAAGTCAACATCTTCGAGAAGATCCATGACATCTCTCATATATGATGAACTGATGTTGTTTCCGATAAAAATGACTTGCGGATTGCCTCGTTTTGCTTTTGGCAGTGTATTGTAAAACGCGTGATTAAGCGCTTCAATCGCTGCCCGCGCGCCGAGGTAAGACCCGCCGATACCGACAACAAGCAATACATCAGAGTCAGATTTAATTTTTTCCGCGCTTTTTTTAATACGCGCAAATTCTTCTTTATCATAATGTTCAGGGAGGTCCACCCAGCCTAGAAAATCGCTGCCCGCGCCTGTTTTTTCATGAATATTATGGTGTGCTGTTTTTACAAAGTCGCGCAAATATGTAAGTTCATGTTCGTTGAAGAAAGTCAACGCTTTTGAGTAGTCAAAGCGTACATGCGTCATTGCTTGTCCCTCCATAACGGTATAATGTTTTCATCTTTCACTTTATATGAACTTATCTGTGAAATCAAGTCAAGAAGAAAGGACGGAATGACTGCATTCCGTCCTTTGACATTAGAGTGACGCGCGAAGGATGGCAAGCACGTCATCTTTGTTCAGTTTTTGGAAGTTGCCGAAGCCGCCGTGCTCCATTTCTTTGGCTGCGATATCAGCAATCAGTTCCAGTTTTTCTTCTCCAATCTCGTAGTCGGATAGACGGGAAGGCGCACCCAGACTTGTCCAGAACGCAGACAGCTTGTCGATTCCTTCAAGCGCAATTTCTTTATCCGTTTTGCCCTCTGTATCAATGTCAAACATATTGAGCATGAGGTTTTTAAAACGGCCGACATTCGTATCAAGCGTGTATCTCATCCAGTTCGGGAACAGGATCGCAAGTCCGCCGGCATGCGGAATATCATATACAGCTGATACGGCATGCTCCATGGTGTGAGAAGCCCAGTCGCCGAAGTAGCCCATTTGAAGCGTGCCATTCAGAGCGATAGTGCCTGCATATAAAATCGTCTCACGATGTTTATAATTTTCCAGATCCTCCAATAGTTTTGGAGCTGTTTCAATCACCGTCTGCAGAACGGCAAAGCACATTCTGTCTTGCAGCGGTGTGTTTTCGACATTATGGAAGTATTGTTCAAACACGTGGCTCATCATGTCAACCATGCCGTAAACCGTTTGATTTTCAGGCACTGTGAACGTATTTTCAGGGTCTAAAATCGAGAACCGCGGATGAGTTACATTGCTTCCCCATACAAATTTCTCATTTGTTTCCCAGTTTGTAATCACAGAGTCAGGGTTCATTTCAGAACCTGTGGCAGCAAGGGTTAGAACTGTACCAAACGGCAGTGCATCCTCGGCTGTTACTTTCTTGCTGAAAATATCCCAAGCGTCTCCGTCGTATTTCACTCCCGCAGCAATCGCTTTTGTGCAGTCAATGACACTTCCGCCACCCACAGCAAGCAGAAAATCAATATCATGCTGTCTGCATAGGTCAATGCCTTTTTCCACAGTCGCAAGACGCGGGTTCGGCTCGACCCCTGACAGTTCATGGACAGCCGCGCCTTCTTCTTTTAATATGCCTGTTACTTGGTCATAAAGGCCATTACGTTTAATGCTTCCGCCTCCGTAGACAAGCAGAACATTTTTACCGTATTGCTTTAATTCTTTTCTTAATTGTTCAAGCTGGCCTTTTCCGAAGATCAGCTTCGTCGGGTTATAATAAGTGAAATTTTCCATTGTAAAACCTCCATATATTCCTGTATCAAAAAACAGGTTAACAATTCTAACATAAGTTCAAAGAAAAAGGGAAGCAGCCTGATCGGCTGTTTCCCCTTTTGTTATAGAGATGCTTTTAAGATAGCAAGTACATCTTCTTTGTGTAGTGATTTAAACTGGCCGAACGTACCGTTGGCCATTGCCTTGTCGGCAATTGTGTCGAGCTGTTCGTCATTGATATCGTAATCAGCCAGTCGATTTGGAGCGCCGAGGCTTGTCCAGAAAGCAGACAGCTTGTCGATACCTTCCAGCGCAATTTCCTCATCTGATTTTCCAGCTTCTTCTACACCAAATACACGCACCGCAAGCTGCTTCATGCGAGCCGGGTTTTCTGACAATGTATGTCTCATCCAGTTCGGGAAGAGTATTGCGAGTCCGCCGGCATGCGGAATATCGTAAACGGCTGAAACGGCATGTTCTATATTATGAGTGGCCCAATCCCCTCTTGCACCCATTGACAGCATACCGTTTAAAGCGATTGTCCCTGTGTAAAGAATCGTTTCACGGAGTTCGTAATTTTCAAGATCATTGATCAGCTTAGGCGCTGTTTCGATGACTGTGCGTAAGAGCGATTCGCACATGCGATCCTGGTAAGGTGTGTTTGATACATGGTGGAAGTATTGCTCAAACACGTGGCTCATCATATCAACCATTCCGTAGATCGTGTGATTTTTAGGAACAGTAAACGTGTTCACTGGATCCAAAATAGAGAACTTAGGGAACACGAGCGGGCTTCCCCAGCCATATTTCTCTTTTGTTTCCCAGTTTGTAATAACTGAACCTGAGTTCATTTCAGAGCCAGTTGCAGCGAGAGTCAAAACAGTTCCGAACGGTAAAGCTTCCTTCGGCTGGTGTTTTTTCGTTACGATATCCCACGCGTCACCATCATACTTTGCCCCCGCAGCAATCGCCTTTGCACAGTCGATGACACTGCCGCCGCCGACAGCCAATAAGAAATCAATGTTGTTTTCTTTGCAGATCGCAACACCTTTATTAACAGTCGACACACGCGGGTTCGGCTCTACGCCTGCTAATTCATGTACCGTGACACCGGCTTTATTCAGCTGTTCCATCACTTGGTCATAAAGGCCGCTGCGTTTAATGCTTCCGCCTCCGTAGACTAACAATACATTTTTTCCGTAAGGTTTCAGTTCCTCCGGTAGTTTTTCAACTTCGCCGCGGCCGAAAATTAATTTCGTCGGGTTCCAATATGTAAAGTTTTGCATGACATCTCCTCCTTAGATTTTTATTATGCAGAATGCCTGCGCTCCATGTAAAGCAATCAGCTCGTTCTGTTTTCAGCGTATCAGGCAGTTTTGATTTGCAAGATGCTGGGAAAGGAACAGATACAAGCTGAGTTTGAGCCGTTTCGTCCGGCTTCTCACAATATGGAGAATGCATGTATAGATTCTCCAATATGTCACAATCTATAACTGTTTTAATAATTCATGGAGGAGGTTGTAAACATGAGTACTATTCAGAGAATTTGTCTTGTATTAACGATCATTGGCGCTATTAACTGGGGACTGATCGGATTTTTCCAATTTGATTTAGTAGCAGCCATCTTTGGCGGCCAAGGGTCAGCCCTTTCCCGTATCATTTACGGACTTGTCGGAATCGCCGGCTTAATCAACCTCGGTTTGCTGTTTAAGCCAAACGAAGAAGCTTCACGAGAAGAAGCAGCGAAGCCTGAAATGCGATAGGATAAAAAAAAGCACCGAACATTCCTGTCCGGTGCTTTTTCATGCTTACTTTTTGATAAGATCTTTGCGGTTGGACATTTCGATCCACTCTTCAAGCTTATCTTTTAATGTGTTGAAACCTTGTGGTGCAGAAGCTTCTTCGCTCACTTGTGCTGATTTAGGTTTTCTTGGTTTGCTTTCTTTTTTCTCAGGTGCAGCTTGTGTCGCACGAATAGAAAGGCTGATTTTTCCTTTTTCTTCGTCAACAGCTAGTACTTTTACTTGTACTTCGTCACCAACAGAAAGGTGCTCGTTGATGTCTTTTACGAAACCATGAGTTACTTCAGAAATGTGTACCAGACCTTGAGTCTCTTCATCTAATGCAACAAACGCACCATACGCTTGTAATCCTGTAACTTTGCCAGTGTAAACACTGCCCACTTCAAATTTTGCTGCCATTCATAACAACTCCTAAGTTAAATTAAATATCAGTTTATACGCAATTTAAAATTATATCATACATGTCTCATTTCCGCAAAGAAAACTTTTTTATGATATCAGGTTTAAGCATATCAAAAGAGGGGTATACTGCAAATACCAAAGGCTTTCTAGTATTCCCCCTTTTATTGGATGCGAACCAAAAGTTCGTATCTTTTTTTTATGTTGTTTTGTGTAAGAAGCGTTTCATTCTGACCAATGCTTCTTGCAGCTGTTCAATTGATGTCGCATATGAACAGCGGATATATCCTTCTCCGCTCGGCCCAAACACATTACCCGGAACAACGGCTACTTTTTCCTGCAGCAGGAGCTCCTCGGCAAACTGTTCTGAGCTCATCCCAGTGCTCTTGATGGATGGGAAAGCATAAAAAGCACCGCTCGGATGGTGGCAGCTGAGACCGATTTCATTAAGCGTTTCGACAAACAAATTACGTCTTCTTCGGTAGCTCTTTTTCATCTTTTCTACATCTTCTATTCCGTTTTTTAACCCTTCAAGCGCTGCGTATTGCGCCATTGCAGGCGCGCACATCATCGCATACTGGTGGATTTTAAGCATCGCGTTGCGAATTTCTGAAGGCGCCGCGGCAAAACCGAGTCTCCAGCCTGTCATGGCAAACGCCTTTGAAAATCCTGAAATGACAACTGTCCGCTCTTTCATTCCCGGTAACGCTGCTATGCTCGTGAATTCCTCATCGTATGTCAGTTCAGCATAAATCTCGTCGGCCAGTACAATCAAATCATGTTTTTTGGCAAACTCAGCAATTTCATGTAACTCTTTCTTTGAGTAAACCGAGCCGGTCGGATTCGAAGGCGAACAAATGAGAATAGCCTTTGTCTTTTCGGTCACTGCCGCTTCAAAATCCTCAGCCGTCGCTTTAAATCCTTTATCAGCCGTCGTATGGACATGAACCGGAACGCCGCCTGTCAAAGAGACAAGCGATTCATACGCCACAAAACACGGTTCTGGAATAATCACTTCCTCACTTGGATTTACAATGGCGCGGATTGCAATATCCAAAGCCTGGCTCGCCCCTACCGTCACAATCAGTTCATCGTCAGGTGAGTATGTAAGATTAAACCGGCTGCTTACATAACGGCTGATTTCCTCTCGCAATGAGTATAAACCGGCATTAGCGGTATATGACGTATACCCTTGTTCAAGGGAAAGAATGCTTGCTTCACGGACATTCCAAGCCGTTACAAAGTCAGGTTCTCCGACTCCTAAAGAAATAACCCCTTCCATCGTTGCCGCCAAATCAAAGAATCTGCGGATGCCGGATGGTTTTATTTGTTGTACATAATCGGATAAATAAGAAGTCATTTACGGTGACACCACGATTCTTTTGTCGTCGTCTCCCGTTTCAAATACTTTGCCGTCGTGCTTGTATTTTTTCAGGATAAAATGTGTTGTCGTAGACACAACTGAATCAAGAGTTGACAGTTTATCAGATACAAAACGCGCAACGTCAGACATTGAATTGCCGCGGATCACGACAGACAGGTCATATACGCCTGACATCAGGTAGACTGATTCTACCTCTTGGAATCGGTAAATCCGCTCCGCCACTTCGTCAAAACCGACTCCGCGCTTTGGAGTGACTTTAACATCAATCATGGCAGTCACGCCTTCATGGCCGTCCACTTTCCGCCAGTCGATCATAGCGGAATAATCGATAATAACCTTTTCTTTTTCCAATTTGTCAATGATCGCTTTTACTTCATTTACAGGGATACCGGCCATTTTTGCGATTGTTTCCAGGTCGGCGCGGCTGTTTTCGTCTAAAATTTCTAATATTTCTGTTTCTTTATCGGTCAATTTCATTCATTTCACACCTTTGCAATGTCAAGAAATCTTCATGACATTATATCACGTTTTTTGACGAATGCTAAGAAAAAACGAGGAGAAACTTCCGCTAGAACTGACAATTTCAGGGCATAATACAGGACATCCTATGAAGGGAGTGACGGCAAAATGGAGGCGATTACACCAATAAGGCGTATTAAAGTCGGAGGCGTAAATGTATATTATGAGCACTATCAAAACCCGGGCAAACAAACAATTGTCTGCGTACACGGTTTTTTATCTTCTGCTTTCAGCTTCAGAAAATTAATCCCCTTGCTTCGGGACCAGTATGACATCATCGCGCTCGATTTGCCTCCTTTCGGCCAATCAGAAAAATCAAGGACATTTAGATATACCTATCAAAACCTCGCAATGCTTATCATCGGACTCCTCGAGCACTTGCAAGTCAAACAGGCGGCGCTTGTCGGGCATTCGATGGGAGGGCAGATATCGCTGTCGGCTGCTCTATTAAAGCCTGAGCTCTTCTCGAAGATTGTGCTTCTTTGCAGTTCAGGTTATTTAAAACGCTCACACCCGACGATTATTTTCGGGACTCACCTCCCATATTTTCATCTTTATATCAAACGCTGGCTTTCCAAAGAAGGCGTGATGAAAAACTTATTAAATGTCGTCCACAACAAATCGCTGATTGACGAGGAGATGATTGACGGCTACGGCAAACCTTTTCAAGATGAACAGATTTTCAAAGCTATGACAAAATTCATCCGGCACAGGGAAGGAGATTTACAGTCTGAGGAATTGAAAAAAATGAACAAACCCGCCTTATTAATTTGGGGCGAAGAAGACAAGGTGGTTCCGGTGAAAATCGGCGAACGTCTGCACCATGACCTGCCGGATTCCAAACTGTATTCATTGCGGGAAACAGGCCATTTGGTGCCGGAGGAACGCCCTGAATTCGTTTCCGAACGAATTGCAGAGTTTATCACAGAATAAAAAAACCGGTTTGTATACCGGTTTTTCAAGGCGTGCAAGAGCTGCTGTCTTTAATGAACAGCAGCTGTCCAGCCACATTCAGGCAGCTGTCGATCGGAAGTGTTTGTTCAAAAGAAGCTTCGAAAATATGCTGTATGCTTTTCGCTAACACTTTAGGATCGTCCTCATCATAGACGGCCTGAACGACATCAACAGCCTCCGTTTCATAAAAATCTTCACCATATTTAAACGGGTCCCATTTGGCAATGACATTGATCATTTCCCTGACAGCTTGACTTTCTTCCATTTTCATCACCGCTTATAATAAAATTTGCAGATCTATTTTATCATAGTTACGCTAAGAAAAATAAACATACATAAGAGGTGGAAACAGAATGAACTTTGATAAACAAGAACAGCGCCTCGGCACCCAATCCGTCAAATGGGACAAGATCGGCGAATTATTCGGCGTGACAGACGCACTCCCGATGTGGGTGGCGGATATGGATTTTCGTGCGCCGGAAGCCATAACAGAAGCATTAAAACAGCGCCTAGAACAAGGGATCTTCGGGTATACAGCGCCAGATCAGAAAACAAAAGATGCAGTGTGTGCATGGATGCATAACCGGCACCGCTGGAAGGTGAACCCGGAAAGCATTACATTCAGTCCCGGGGTGGTCACAGCTTTAAGCATGGCGGTTCAGGCTTTTACAGAACCAAAGGATCAAGTGATTGTCCAATCCCCTGTTTACACGCCTTTTTACCATATGATTGAGAAAAACGGCCGGCGTATTTTACATAATCCGCTTAAAGAAAAAGACGGAACTTATGTAATGGATTTTGAAGATTTGAAAACAAAAATCAGTGATCCGAGCGTAAAATTGTTTATTTTATGCAATCCGCATAATCCTTCAGGGCGGGCATGGGGCCGGGAAGATTTACTGAAGCTCGGCGAATTATGCCTTGAACACGGCGTCACAGTCGTTTCAGATGAAATTCATTCCGATTTGATGCTGTACGGAAATGACCATACGCCGTTTGCCTCTCTTTCTGACGAATTCGCTGAGATTTCTGTGACTTGCGCGGCACCGAGCAAAACGTTTAATATCGCGGGTTTGCAGGCGTCAGCAATCATTATTCCAGACCGGCTGAAGCGCGCCAAATTTTCAGCCAGCCTGCAGCGGAACGGTTTAGGCGGATTAAACGCGTTTGCCGTGAGCGCAATCGAAGCCGCTTACTCAAAAGGCGGGCCATGGCTCGATGAACTGATTTCTTATCTTGAGAAAAACATGGACGAGGCTGCAGCCTTTTTGACCAGCGAGCTCCCAAATGTCAAGATGATGAAGCCTGATGCGTCTTACCTGATCTGGCTCGATTTCCGCGCATATGGCTTGTCTGATGCAGAGCTGCAGCAAAAGATGCTGCACAAAGGGAAAATTATTTTGGAGCCTGGCACGAAATACGGCCCTGGCGGAGAAGGATTTATGCGTTTGAATGCAGGATGCCCTCTGGCAACCTTGCAGGACGGACTGCGCCGAATAAAAACAGCGGTAGAGTAAATATTCGTCACAAACGCCTTTACGTATCACTCGTAAAGGCGTTCTTTATTAAGAAATTTTGTATTTTACTTCTTATGATAAGTGTTATAATAGATTCATATTTTATACGAAAGGATTTCACTCGAATGGAAATTCTAAAAGACTATCTCCTACATATCTGCTTTATTTTGTTTCCTATTCTTCTTTATCAAGTGTTTTGGCTTGGAAAACCGTCGATCATTGTACCAAAAATCAACAACGTATTGGTCACAATATTTGCATGCGGCGCCTCAGTTTTATGCATTATATTCCCTATACAGGAAATGGACTACATCCAATATGGCCTTCAAATCATTCCTGTCATCATTTGTTTATTATACATAAACACTGCTTCCGGGCTAACAGTCGCCGCATCCGTCTTATGTTTTGAACTGCTGTTTTTTGAGCCTTCCGCCATTTTTGTATACGTTTTGCTGCCTTTTCATATCATCATTCCAACTCTACTTCAAAAAAAGTGGCCATTCATGTCCAAAGCGAGAAAACTGCTGCTGTCTTTATTCATCGGTTGCTTGGAGATCTTCTTATTTTCCGCCTCCATCTTGGTTTTTTCTGCCGTGAATATTTTAAATTTTCAAAATTCAGAAATGATATATTATGAGGCAGCTGTCTCAGGTCTGTTCCGCTGCACCGTTCTTCTTTTAAGCATTTATCTGATAGAAAGCATCGCAGAAAATATCGCCCTCCGTTCCCAGCTTATCCATTCGGAAAAAATGGAAATTGTGAGTGAACTTGCGGCAAGTGTGGCTCATGAAGTAAGAAATCCGCTGACAGTTGTCCGGGGATTTGTCCAGCTGCTTTTTAATGATGAATCCCTTCAAAACAAATCCAGTGCGGATTATCAAAAGCTTGTGCTGTCAGAGCTTGACCGGGCTCAGGGCATTATTACAAATTATCTTGATATCGCCAAACAGCAATTGTACGAAAAAGAGATTTTTGATCTATCTTCTCTTATCAAAGAGACGAGCTCCCTTATGATTTCGTATGCCAATTATAAATCTGTGACAGTAGAGGCGGACGCCGAGCCGGACCTTTTGGTATACGGGGATGCAACAAAGCTGAAGCAGGCTGTAATCAACCTCATGAAAAACAGCATTGAAGCTGTTCCTACGGGTAAAGGGGTTATCCAAGTTTCAGCAAAAAAAATCGGCCATATAATTGTAATCAAAATCTCAGATAACGGTGTTGGCATGACGGATCACCAAATGCAGAAGCTGGGTGAACCTTATTATTCTTTAAAAACGAATGGAACGGGACTTGGGCTGACTGTGACGTTTTCCATCATTGAACATCACCACGGAACCATTTCGTTCAGCAGCAGCTTTCAAAGAGGAACCATTGTGACGATTAAGCTCCCCGCCGACCTTCCTCACTAGCAAATCAATTGGAACTTTTATAGAATGAATGCGAGGTGATAACAGATGAGTACATTTGAGAAAGGCTCTATCGTAAAAGGATTTTACAAAACAGGTACATACATAGGAGAAATTACAGATTGCAGACCGCAGCATTATTTAGTCAAAATTAAGGCGGTTCTCACCCATCCCGCTCAAGGAGACCTTCACCATCCAAAACAGGCAGATGTGCCGTTTTTCCATGAAAGAAGAGCACTTGCTTTCGGCGAACAAACTAATATCCCTCATCATATGGTGAAGCCCTATGACAGTGAAGTGCCGGATTATAACGAGTCTTTGCGGGAAGCGGTTGCACAGCTGAGAGCCAAACTGGCCGGAGATGATTCACAATGGGCAAAGCGATCCCTGAACAATCTGGACGTTTTAGAAAAAGAATACTTTACCCGGTCATAACCCAGTCTGACGAAAGATTGGGTTTTTTTATGTTGCGCGCCGGAATAGTTCAGATAAATCAATCCTCTCGCCGATTGTCGGGGGTTTTGGTTTTTCTAGGTACTGCTTATCCTGCTCGACAAGCTTAAAAAGCTTATAGGCTGTAAGAGCATCGTCAAGCGCCTTATGATGGGTGCCGGTTCCCTTATCTCCGTACTCTTCCGCAGCCTTCCACAAGCCGGTCAGTGTCCGGTCTCCAAAAAAGTTTTTATATTCAAGCGATAAATCTCTCATCTCCCCTTTAAACGGGAAAGGAATATGGTTAAACATACAATTTTGCTTCAGCACTTTCATATCCATGTTACCCCACGTGATGATCGTGCAATTTTTTTCAGGGTCAAGCTCATTTAATTTACGGATAAAGTCCTCGAACCTCATCCCCTCATCTACTTGGTTTTGCGTAATGTTTAAAAATGATTTGCAGCGCTTCGTCAGCTTGGGGAATTTTTTCGGCCTAATGTAACTTGAAAACGTCTCAACTACTTCACCATTAACCGACTTTACAATTCCTGCTTCAATGATTTCCGGAAAAAAATTTTGCGGACTGTATTTTCCTTCGGGCATCGTAAATTCGAAATCAATAATGAGTAAGTTGCCTGCCTCCACTATTTTTACACCTACCTTTCCTCCGATCAGAAGAATGCTATCTTTATAGTATATCAATTCTCCTTCTCTTCATTTCTTCATTTTCTAAAAATAATGAAATTTCCCAGCCGCATTGTTTCTTTTAAATGGTGCACTGTTTCTTTATAATTAGTAAGGAACCCGAAATAATAAGAAGGTGATGTTATTTCTATCCGCAAGAAAAACTTTGTCATTGTGTGGCTGGCGAATTTCTTTGTATCAGCCAGCACAACAATGATCGTCCCTTTTCTCTCCTTGTATATCGAGACGCTTAGCACCTTTTCCAACGGCTTTGTGCAAAGGTGGAGCGGTTATGTGTTCGGCATTACATTTTTAATGGCTTTTTTGGTATCCCCGTTCTGGGGGCGGTTCGGAGACAAACGCGGTTACAAGAAAATCCTTTTGACAACCGGAATCGGTATTGCTGTCAGCATTTTATTAATGGGCTTTGTCACATCGGTTTATCAATTGTTTTTTCTGCGTATGGCTATGGGGCTTGTAACCGGATTTATTCCGACATCCCTTGCAATGATTTCCGCGCAGACGCCTAAAAGCTCAGCCGGCAAAACGCTTGGCACACTCCAAATGGGGCAAGTGTCCGGAAGCTTGTTCGGCCCGCTTTTGGGAGGCGTGCTTGCTGACCACTTCGGCTTTACGTATACCTTTTTTATCACATCCTTTGTGATTTTCTTGGCCGTTCTTCTCGTGTTATTCGGGGTCAAAGAACAGCCGCTCACAGAGAAGATGAATAAACGTCAGTCTTATACGAGAAAAGAAGTGCTCTCCTATATTTTTCACCAGCCCGCGCTTTGGGTCATGATGCTGTTAACTATGCTGATTCAAACAGGAAATTTCAGTATCCAGCCGCTGCTCGCTTTATATGTAAACGAGCTGCACGGACCTGCCAATCTGGCCTTTTTCTCCGGCATGGCATTTTCGGCAACCGGACTCGGCAGTTTGCTGCTGGCAAGAAAATGGGGAGATTTAGGAGACCGCTACGGCCACCGCCGCATCTTAATCGGGCTTTTAATCGCCGCCTCTTTATTTTTTATTCCGCAGGCACTCGCGTCTTCATTCAGTGTGCTTCTTGTTTTCAGGTTTTTGTTCGGGATGGCGATGGGCGGCCTTCTTCCATGCATCACAGCGGCAATCCGCGTTCAGGCTCCCGGCTCCATCCAAGGAGAAGTCCTCGGCTACAATGTCAGCTTTCGCTTTTTAGGAAACGTTCTCGGACCTCTTCTCGGCGGTATTATATCGAGTCACTTCAATATCTCTGTAGCCTTTTATGTCACAGCATTTCTCTTTTTCGCAGGAGCCTGCCTGCTTTGGATCATGAAGAAATTCCAAAAAGAATCGTATGCCAAAGCAAGCTGATTTTCAGCAAAAATTGAGGAGTCTTCTAAATTTAACCTTCTCGTAAACTCAAAAGAATGGTACGATATGGCTAGAATTTAGGAGAAAAGAGAGTGACCATGTTACGAAAAATTATCGGATGGATTTTGCTCCTTTGCATAATCCCATTGTTTGCATTTACAGTTATCGCTTCCGGAAAAGAAGTAAAACAAATGAAGTCCCTGGATCAGGTGCTTGATAAGAATATTGATTTGAAAGAGATCAGCCTTGTTCAAAACAGCTACATGTACGACAGGGACGGGTCTCTGGTCTCGGAAATCGTCAGCGATGATGAGAACCGGGTGCTGGTTCCCTTCAACAAGATTCCCGAAGAAGTCAAACAGATATTTTTAACTTCTGAGGACCGCCATTTTTACGAACATAAAGGCTTTGACTTTATGGGGATGGTGCGGGCGGCCGCTTCCAACGTGAAGGACAAAAAGATTGACCAAGGGGCCAGCACCATCACACAGCAGCTTACAAGAAACTTGTATTTGAGCCACGAGCGCTCTTTCAGCCGCAAACTGACTGAGCTCGCGTACTCCTATCAGCTTGAGAAAAAGTATACAAAAAATGAGATTCTTGAAGCCTACTTAAATACGATTTATTTTAATAACGGCGTTTATGGCGTCGGATCAGCTGCTGAATTTTATTTCAGCAAACCGCTGAAATCTCTCACACTAGGAGAAATGGCTTTTATTTGCGCTATACCTAATAACCCTACATTATATGATCCTCTCAAGCATTTTGACTACACGAAAAGCCGTCAAGAACGCTTACTTAAAGGGTTAAAAAATGCCGGGGTTATAACGGACAAAGAGCTGAAGAAAGCCGTAAAACAAAAAATCAAACTGGATGTCGAGGAGAAAGAAGACAAATTTCCAGACTACGTTTCCTACGTAAATGATGAATTCACTCAACTCGTGTCTGAATCTGAAGGTTATGATAAGCGTCTTCAAAAAGCGTCAGGAAAACAAAAAGACAAAATAGAAAACGAGCTGTCCGCTAGAGTCAGCACACTTCTGAAAGACGGTGTAAAAATTTATACCGCACTTGATCCGTACATGCAAAATCAAGTCGTGGCACAGATGAATTCGAAGCTGCCGTATGCGGGCGTACAGGGCGGAGCGGCTGTTATTAATCACCAGACGCATCAAGTTGTCGCTCTATCCGGCGGAAAAAACTATCATAAGTATGATTTTAACCGTGCCTACCAAGCATACAGACAGCCGGGGTCATCCATTAAGCCGCTTCTCGATTACGGACCTTATATTGAACAGACAGGTGCGACAGCAAGCAGCACAATTGATGCCGGCAAATTTTGCAGCAGGGATTACTGTCCGCAAAACTACAATAACCGCACATACGGAACAGTGACGCTCGATACAGCGTTTAAAAACTCGTATAATACACCGGCCATCAGAATGCTGGACCGTGTAGGCATCCAAAAAGCTTTCAGCTATATTGAACCGTATCATTTTTCAAAGCTTGTCAACAGCGACTATCTGCTGCCGGCGGCGCTTGGCGGATTTACACACGGCATGACGCCTCTCGAGATGACAAAGGCGTATACAACATTCGGCAACAGCGGAAGCTACACGCCGAGCCACGCGATTACAAAAGTGACGGATTTAAAAGGAAAAACGATTTATAAATGGAATGACAAAGCAACACAAATATTCAGCGTCCGCACAAACATGCAGCTGAAAAAACTGATGTCTTCCGTTGTCAAAAGCGGGACAGGGAAAAAAGCATATTTTAATGCGCCTTATATCGGCGGAAAAACGGGAACCTCAAATGATTATCATGATATGTGGTTCGTCGGCCTGACAGATACGTACACAATGGGTGTCTGGGTTGGAAAAGATACACCGAGCAGCGTTGAATACCTTCACAGTATCAGCCCTCAGCTTTCCATCTGGAAAGGAACGCTGCAAGCGGCTTATTAAAATCGGAGGGGATCTGCAGTGACATCAGAACAAATTCCAAATCGCGTCTTGCTGTTTGACGGTGTGTGCAATTTATGCAACGGAGCCGTTCAATTTATCATAAAACGTGATCCAAACGGTTTAATTTCATTTGCATCGCTTCAATCGGAAACAGGACAGAGCCTGCTGAAAAAAAGCGGGCTTCCGACTGAGCATTTTGACAGCTTTGTCTTTATTGAAGACGGCCAGGTTTACACTAAGTCAACTGCAGCTATAAAGGTTTTCAGGCATCTGCGGGGCCCATGGCGGCTCTTTGTCCTGTTTCTTGCAGTGCCGAAACCTCTCAGAGATATGCTCTATTCTGTTATCGCCAAAAACCGCTATAAGTGGTTCGGCAAAAAAAATGAATGTATGCTCCCCTCCCCTTCTATAAAAAATAGATTTTTACCATAAACGAAAAAATGGCTAGCTTACACAGGTAAGCTAGCCATTATGCTATTATAAAGCTTGATAAATATGAACAGAATACCGATAACAAATGTAAACCAAAACAGCAGTTCCATTAGAATGAATCCGACCAATGACATGATAGAAAGTGTTGAATAAATCCTGTAAACAACGAACACAAAGTAAGCAAGTGTAACAACTGCAAACCAGATCACAATCCAGATGACATTTTGCAATAGCACAAAGGATACGATCCCGCCGCCTAAATAAATGATGGAGCCCATTCTGATTGTTTTCAGGTTGTTTCCTTCAGGATCATTTGCGAAAAACAGCAGTGACAGCTCAGTCACGGTATTCGCAATTAATTTCAGAGCGGACAGAACCATAAAATATAAAAGGGCAAAAGCCGCAAATAACGCTAGTCTGATTCCTTTCTCTGAGAAGTAATCGAGCATTCCATCGTACATTCCAAATGAAGAAAGCATCTTCAATGCATAGAGTGAGGTTGAAATGGATAAAGACGAACTAAAAAGCAGGATCGCAATCAGCGGAAAGTATCCTGTTAAATAAGTATTTTTCATATAAAAAAGTCCCTTTCTATAATCTACCTCATTTATTATGGAGGACTTAAAACACATTGACAAGATAAATTATTCCATTTTTTCTCCTTTTTACGAATTACGGTCCCAAATCTTCACAAAGCGACATTTTGAGAGTAAAGTAGTACGCAGGAATCATAAAACGTAAGGAAGTTTTATATGAAAAAAACATTAAAACTGCAAACCAGACTCACCATATTTGTCTGTATCGTTGTGTTAATCGCATTGCTCATCACCTTTATTACCGTTGGTGCCCAAACCTCCAAAAGGATACGTGATCAGGAAAGAGACACAGCGCTGCAAACTGCTGAAATGGTTGCCGACGCACCGATCACTGCCTCCGCTTTGGAGAGCGGAAAAAAACAGAAGGAACTGCTCAGCTATACGCTGAACGTCCAGAAAATTACCGGCACAGAATTTGTCGTCGTTATGGATATGAACGGCATTCGCAGAACTCATCCGGACCGCAGCAAAATCGGAAAAAAATTCAGCGGCGGGGATGAAGCCGAAGTATTAAAAGGACATGTCCATATCAGCACCGCCTCAGGCACGCTTGGGAAATCGCAGAGAGCGTTTGTGCCTGTCTACGCCGAGAATGGAAAACAAGTCGGAGCTGTTGCGGTCGGCATCACAGTGAATGAAATTGACGAAGTCATCAGCCACAGCTTACGGCCGCTCTATTTTATTATTTGCGTCAGTATATTCGTCGGCGTCATCGGTGCTGTTATCGTCGCACGCACGGTGAAAAATATCATGTACGGACTTGAACCATATGAAATCGCGACACTTCTTCAAGAACGGAGCGCCATGCTTGAATCAACGAAAGAAGGCATACTCGCTGTCGATGAGCACGGCAAAATCAAGCTTGCCAATGCGGAAGCGAAGCGTCTTTTCATTAAAATGGGCATAGAAACAAATCCCGTCGATCAGGATGTCAATGATATATTGCCAAAAAGCCGTCTAAAAAATGTCATTGAGACCAGAAAACCACTTCAAGACAGAGATGTGCGCATTAACGGATTAGAGCTTGTATTTAATGAAGTGCCCATCCAGCTGAAAGGACAAACCGTCGGAGCGATTGCGACATTCCGGGACAAAACCGAGGTAAAACATTTAGCTGAACAGCTTTCCGGTGTTAAAATGTATGCAAACGCACTGAGAGCGCAGTCTCATGAATTTATGAACAAACTGCATGTGATATTAGGTCTCGTCCAGCTGAAAGAGTATGACGATCTTGGAGATTATATTAAAGATATTGCCATTCAGCAAAAATCAGAAACGAGTGAAATCATAAATGATGTCAAAAGCTCCGTACTGGCCGGTTTTCTGTTGGGAAAACAGAGTTACATACGAGAGCAGGGCGCAAATCTCGATATTGAATGCAGCGGGGTTATTCCAAATGCAGCAGATCCTTCAGTCATTCATGAACTGATTACGATTATCGGAAATCTGATCAACAATGCCTTAGATGCTGTTGCCAATATGCCGAAAAAACAAATCACGATGTCCATGCGTTTTCATGACAAAATATTGGACATCGAAATTACCGATACAGGAGCCGGCATGTCTGAGGAAGACCAAGTCAAGGTATTCGAACAAGGCTATTCAACAAAGGGCAAAAACCGGGGATTCGGCCTTTATTTCACCCAGCAAAGCATGGAGAATTTGAAGGGTCAAATGATTATCACCAGCGAAAAAAATGAAGGAACCACATTCAGTCTTCGAATCCCGTACGAACCGAAGGAGGAAAACCATGATTAATGTACTAATAGTTGAAGATGACCCCATGGTGGGTGAATTAAATAAACGATATTTGAGCCAAATAGAAGGCTTTCAGCTGAAAGGAATCGCCTCTTCCTTTCAAAGCGCTCTGCATATTTTAGGCGAGCATCACATCGACCTCATTTTGCTTGATATTTACATGCCGGGTAAAAACGGGCTTGAGCTGCTGACGGAATTAAGAGCCCAAAATGAAGCGGTTGACGTGATTGTCATCTCTGCGGCAAGCGAGCTGGACGTCATCAAAAAAACACTTCGTTACGGAGCTGTGGATTACTTAATCAAACCGTTTGAATTTGAACGTTTTCAGACTGCCCTTTCTGATTACAGACGAAAACAAAAAGTCTATTCCACCCACCGAAACATGAGCCAAAAAGAATTGGACGCGGAACTGTTTCATAAGAAGGAAGCGACAGAAAAAGTGCATCTGCCAAAAGGGCTGACAAAAAGCACGCTGAAGCTGATTTGGTCCAGCATACAATCCTTTGAAAACGAATCCTTTACGACAGAGGACCTGGCGAATCATACTGAAATATCTCAAGTATCCATCCGAAAATACTTAAAATTTCTTGAGGATATACAGGTTCTGAATGTCGAAATGGCGTACGGAACGATCGGAAGACCGGTGTTTCAGTACAATGTCAATACAGGCAACCTTAACGGAATTAAGCAATATTTATAAAAAAACGCACTGTTCATGTCGAGCAGTGCGTTTTTTTCTGTCACATCTCTTGCCAAGCTGCTTGAACCTTTCGGCAATAAGTTATACAAAAATAATAAAGGACTTTTTGGCATATTTGAAATACAATTCTAAAAATACATATTTTTTAAAAAATTATGCGCAATTCTATTTATTTCTTGTAAGTAAAATGATAAATTATGATTGGTTAGTTGATCCCTAGACTAAGTCATAAGTCACACTTCAGAAAGAGATGTCACGGTTTTCCGCCCGGAACACCTTCCGCATCCTTCTCTTCCCCGCCTTTCGAAGGAAACACCCACATCACACTTACTAAGGGAAGATCAGAACTGTCTCAGCTCATTCTAATTGTTATTATCTGAAAATTTTACCGATTCTAAGAATTGAGTGAGGCAACCATCCCATGACTGACCGGATCAGCTCAGGCCAAATTTTTCTGGGGGGTTATATCTTGAAGAAACGCAAAATCGGATTGGCGATGTCACTTGTCATCGCAGCGGGCACCATTTTAGGAGCGTGCGGAAACAGTGAAAAAAGCAGCGGTAACAGTGAAGGCAAAAACAAATTCAGTGTGGCGATGGTCACCGACATTGGCGGGGTGGATGACAAATCTTTTAACCAATCAGCATGGGAAGGCATCCAAGCCTTCGGTAAAGATAATGGTCTGGAAAAAGGAAAAAACGGATACGACTACCTGCAATCTAAATCAGATGCAGATTATACAACAAACTTAAATAAATTAGCGCGTGAGCATTTCGACTTGATCTATGGCGTCGGCTATTTGATGGAAGATTCAATCAGTGAAATTGCCGATCAGCGCAAAAATACAAACTTTGCGATTATTGACGCAGTCGTCGATAGAGACAACGTCGCAAGCATTACGTTTAAAGAGCAGGAAGGCTCATTTCTTGTCGGAGTGGCCGCAGCCTTAACAAGCAAATCAGGAAAAATCGGATTTGTGGGCGGCATGGAATCCGAGTTAATCAAAAAATTCGAAGTCGGCTTCCGTGCAGGGGTTCAGGTCGTAAAACCTGACGCAACTGTCCAGGTAAAGTATGCGGGCGGATTCGATAAAGCGGACGTTGGAAAAGCAACCGCCGAGAGCATGTATAAGTCAGGCGTTGATGTGATTTACCACTCCGCAGGCGCCACCGGCACAGGTGTCTTTACAGAAGCCAAGAACCTGAAAAAAGAAGACCCGAAGCGTGATGTTTGGGTGATCGGAGTCGATAAAGATCAATACGCAGAAGGCCAAGTAGAAGGAACAGACGATAACGTCACCCTTACTTCCATGGTCAAAAAGGTTGATACAGCAGTTGAAGATTTAACGAAGAAAGCAAGCGAAGGCAAATTCCCCGGCGGAGAAACGCTTACATACGGGCTTGATCAAGACGGAGTCGGCATTTCTTCCTCTAAACAAAACCTATCGGATGATGTAATCAAAGCGATTGATGATTGGAAGAAAAAAATCATCGGCGGATTAGAAGTGCCGGGAACAGAGAAAGAGCTGAAAAATTTCAAAGCTGAATAAGAATCGCGGGGATAAGGAGAAGAGCCCTTATCCCTTGTTTTTCTTTCAGAGCAAAGCTGCACATTTCCTTGGGCTTTTCTATTGCCAGTCTCTAATTTAAAAGCATGAAAAAAAGGAGCGGTCAATTCTGTGGAATATGTCATTGAAATGCTCAATATACGCAAGGAGTTTCCCGGTATCATCGCAAATGACAACATTAATCTTCAGGTCAAAAAAGGCGAAATCCACGCGCTGCTCGGTGAAAACGGAGCGGGCAAATCAACTTTGATGAACGTCCTGTTCGGGCTGTATCAGCCAGAACAGGGAGAAATTCGGGTCCGCGGTGAGAAGGTGCACATCAACAGCCCGAACAAAGCGAATGATCTCGGAATCGGCATGGTGCATCAGCATTTTATGCTTGTCGATACATTTACAGTTGCTGAAAATATTATTCTCGGGAAGGAGCCGAAAAAGCTCGGGCGGATTGACCGAAAACGGGCTGTCCGAGAGGTTCAGGACATTTCCGACCGATACGGACTTCAAATTAATCCCGAGGCAAAAGTAGCAGACATATCCGTCGGCATGCAGCAGCGTGCAGAAATATTAAAAACCCTCTACCGCGGGGCTGACATCCTGATTTTTGATGAACCGACAGCTGTGTTGACGCCTCATGAAATCAAAGAGCTCATTCAAATCATGAAGAACCTCGTCAATGAGGGAAAATCAATTATTTTAATTACCCATAAACTGAAAGAAATCATGGAGGTTTGTGACCGCGTTACCATTATCCGCAAAGGAAAAGGCATCAAAACACTGGATGTCCGGGATACACATCAAGACGAGCTCGCCAGTCTGATGGTCGGCCGCGAGGTATCGTTCAAAACAGAAAAAAAAGCGGCTCAGCCGGGATCTGCAGTGCTGGCGATTGACAGAATCACCGTAAAAGATACTCGCGGAGTAGAAGCTGTAAAGGATTTGTCGCTCTCTGTCAATGCCGGAGAAATTGTCGGCATAGCCGGCGTTGACGGAAACGGACAGTCAGAGCTGATTGAAGCGATTACAGGACTCCGAAAAACGGAGTCTGGAACCATTTCCCTAAACGGAAAACAGATACAAAACCTGACGCCGAGAAACGTAACGGAGTCCGGAATCGGGCATATTCCGCAGGACCGCCACAAACACGGTCTCGTCCTGGATTTTCCGATCGGTGAAAATATCGTGCTCCAAAGCTATTACAAAAAGCCTTATTCAGCATTCGGTGTTTTACATAAAGGCGAAATGTATAAGAAAGCCCGCAGCGTGATCAGCGAGTACGATGTCAGAACCCCCGATGAATATACTCACGCGCGGGCATTGTCAGGCGGAAACCAGCAAAAAGCAATTATCGGAAGGGAAATTGACCGAAACCCTGACTTGTTAATCGCAGCCCAGCCGACTCGCGGTCTTGATGTTGGAGCGATTGAATTTGTCCATAAAAAACTCATTGAACAGCGTGATGCCGGAAAAGCCGTTCTTCTTTTATCGTTTGAGCTTGATGAAGTCATGAATCTCAGTGACAGAATCGCCGTCATTTTTGAAGGCAGCATTATATCCAGCGTTAATCCGCTGGATACAACTGAGCAAGAGCTCGGCCTCTTGATGGCGGGAAGCACGCAAAGGGAAGCGGGGAAAGCAAATGGTTAAACGACTCTCTCATTTACTCGTGCCGCTCATTGCAATCATGCTCGGCTTGCTGGCTGGCGCACTTATTATGTTTGCGAGCGGATACAGTGTAATCAAGGGCTATTCCGCTTTATGGAATGGGATATTTGGAGAAATCTATTACATCGGGGAAACCGTCCGGCAGATTACACCTTATATTTTATCCGGATTAGCTGTTGCTTTCGCATTCCGAACCGGACTTTTCAATATCGGGGTAGAGGGACAGCTGCTAGTGGGCTGGACAGCTGCGGTTTGGGTCGGAACGGCGTTTGACGGACCGGCTTATATTCACATGCCGCTTGCACTGCTCACAGCGGCTGCAGCAGGTGGTTTATGGGGATTTATTCCCGGCT
This sequence comes from Bacillus sp. 0909A, assembly GCF_036765115.1. Classification (NCBI taxonomy): domain Bacteria; kingdom Bacillati; phylum Bacillota; class Bacilli; order Caryophanales; family Bacillaceae; genus Bacillus; species Bacillus sp. 0909A. The sequence goes on along the minus strand of NZ_JBAIZU010000007.1, from coordinate 92,841 downwards.
TTTTAAAAGCACGGTTCTATGTTCACGAGGTCATTGTCACCATTATGATGAATTATATCGCACTGCATATGACCAATTATTTGATTTCAAAAGTCATGACAGACAATCAGGATAAGACGGAAAAAATTCACGAATCCGCCTCACTTCGCTCGCCGTTTCTTGAGCAGATTACGGATTATTCAAGGCTTCACTGGGGGATTGTCATCGCCCTTCTCGCAGCTGTTGTTATGTGGTTTATGATTACCAAAACAACGAAAGGCTTTGAGCTTCGGGCAGTCGGATTCAATCAGCACGCGTCTCAGTACGCCGGTATGAGCGTGCGGAAGAATATTATGACCTCCATGCTCATTTCAGGAGCTTTTGCAGGCCTTGCAGGTGCCATGGAAGGTCTGGGAACGTTTGAATACGCAGCTGTCAAAGGCGCATTTACCGGCGTCGGCTTTGACGGTATTGCCGTCGCTCTCCTGGGTGGGAATACTGCGGTCGGTGTTGTGCTTGCGGCAGCTTTGCTTGGCGGCCTCAAAATCGGAGCGTTAAATATGCCAATTGAATCAGGCGTACCTTCTGAGGTTGTCGATATTGTGATTGCCATTATCATTCTGTTTGTTGCTTCAAGCTATGCCATTCGTTTTGTCGCGGATAAGTTGAAGAAAAAGGGGGCGAACTAAGTGGACGTTCTGCAGATTTTATCAATTATTGTCCCGGCCACACTCGTATACGCAGCCCCGCTTATTTTAACCGCTCTCGGCGGCGTATTTTCCGAGAGATCAGGCGTTGTCAATATTGGCCTCGAAGGCCTCATGATTATCGGAGCATTCACCAGTGTTTTATTCAATTTATTTTTAGGTCCTGAATTGGGAGCCGCGGCGCCTTGGCTTTCGCTCATTGCCGCTATGGCAGCCGGCGCGCTGTTTTCACTGATTCACGCGGCAGCGGCGATATCGTTTCGCGCAGATCAGACAGTCAGCGGCGTCGCCATTAATATGCTGGCGCTTGGGGCTACTTTATTTATCGTAAAGCTGATTTACGGAAAAGCGCAAACAGACAAAATTCCCGAGCCTTTTTATAAAACGAGTATTCCCGGCTTGAGCGACATCCCTGTATTGGGAAAAATCTTCTTTTCAGATGTCTATTATACGTCTATTCTCGCAATTGTCCTGGCCTTTATTTCGTGGTTTATCTTGTTTAAAACGCCGTTCGGCCTCCGTATTCGTTCCGTCGGAGAACATCCGATGGCGGCCGATACTATGGGGATCAATGTCTACAAAATGCGCTATATCGGCGTGATGATCAGCGGATTGTTCGGCGGCCTCGGGGGCGGCGTATATGCGTCAACGATAGCGCTCGACTTTACGCATTCTACCATTTCCGGGCAAGGGTTTATCGCACTCGCGGCCCTTGTATTCGGAAAATGGCATCCAATCGGCGCACTCGGCGCCGCCCTGTTTTTCGGATTCGCCCAAAGCTTAAGCATCATCGGCTCTCTGCTCCCTCTTTTTAAGGACATACCGAATGTATATATGCTGATTGCCCCTTACGTATTAACCATTCTAGCCTTAACCGGCTTTATCGGACGCGCAGATGCGCCAAAAGCAAACGGTGTGCCTTATATCAAAGGAAAACGGTAAGCACATCTCCCTGGGAAGCGGCTTCTCAGGGATTTTTTCTGATCCAAAATACCCCCTTAATTTAGTTGTTTATTAATTATTTAACTTAAAAAAATATCCTTTGTTAGCGCTTTCTTGTAGACTGTAACAAACAATACATGGGGGTGTACGACAATGGGAGCAATTCACAAAACAGAGGAAGTTTTACCTGAGCACAAAGACACACAGGAGAAAAGCCTGTTTAAAAAAATATGGACCTGGGAAATCGGCGTGATTCCTCTCCCATTATATACAGCATTAGCTGTCATTATTATTCTTGCGGCTTATTACAACGAGCTGCCCGCAAACATGCTGGGCGGGTTTGCCATCATTATGATTTTAGGTGTCTTTCTTGGCGATATCGGCCAGCGGATTCCGATTTTGAAGGATATTGGCGGTCCTGCTATTCTTTCTTTGTTTGTGCCATCTTTTTTAGTTTTTTATAATGTGCTGAATCCATCATCATTAGATGCTGTTACCAATTTAATGAAAACATCTAACTTTCTTTATTTCTATATCGCTTGTCTTGTTGTAGGAAGCATTCTTGGAATGAACAGAACTGTTTTAATACAGGGATTCATCAGAATGTTCGTTCCTTTAGTAGCGGGCACAATTGCGGCGGTTGCGGCTGGCGTGCTCGTCGGATTCATCTTCGGCTACAGTGCCTATGATTCCTTTTTCTTTGTTGTTGTGCCGATTATTGCCGGGGGAATAGGTGAAGGAATTTTGCCTCTCTCGATTGCTTATTCGCAAATATTGGGGTCTTCCGCTGATGTGTATGTGTCGCAGCTGGTTCCTGCTGCTATCATCGGAAACGTTTTTGCTATCATCTGTGCCGCTTTAATGAAAAAACTGGGTGAAAAACGTCCTGATCTAAACGGCAATGGGCGTCTCGTTAAATCTAAGAAAGCAAACGATATTTTCAATCAAAAAGAGGCTGAAGCTAAAGTTGACTTTAAACTGATGGGAGCCGGAGTTCTGCTCGCCTGTACATTCTTTATTTTCGGCGGTTTACTGGAGAAATTTATCTTCATCCCAGGCGCTATTTTAATGATTATTTCAGCAGCCGCAATCAAATATGCAAATATCCTTCCAAAAAAAATGGAGGATGGCGCGTATCAGCTTTATAAGTTTATTTCATCAAGCTTTACATGGCCGCTTATGGTAGGCCTCGGGATTCTCTTTATCCCTTTAGATGACGTGGCATCTGTGATTTCTATTCCGTTTGTCATCATTTGTATTTCAGTTGTCGTTGCCATGATTTCTTCTGGATACTTTGTAGGCAAACTGATGAACATGTACCCTGTTGAATCCGCAATCGTGACCTGCTGTCACAGCGGTCTCGGCGGAACGGGAGACGTCGCCATTTTGTCCGCTTCAGGAAGAATGGGCCTTATGCCATTCGCCCAAATTTCTACCCGCCTCGGCGGAGCAGGAACTGTCATTTGCGCGACGATTTTACTTCGCTTCTTCACTTCATAATCAGAAAAAGAGTTCCGTTTTAGACGGAACTCTTTTTTATTTATTCACAATCCGCATATACTCCCTGGACCCAAACGGCCTATCCTTAGATTCCGCCTCACTCATGTTAGTTGACAGGTGGTGCTCCAATAAATACAGTTCCCAATCATCATTGTCTGCCACACGGGCACGGCCGTCATACTGATTCAGCATGAATGCCCCTGCAAATATCGAGCAGAATAAACCTGAGCACATAAGGACCTTTCTCTTCACATGATCAGCTCCTTACATACAGCTTGATCAGGAGCGATTTTAAATATACAAATGATCTGTTTTTTGTTAAACTTATTTTGAGGTCAAAAGAACTCGTAAAATCCAATCGCGGAAGGTCGAAGCATGGCGGCTTCCAAAAAAGTGCGATATAATTTGGACTGGGTCGTTTGACCGTATATTCTAATTATTTATACATAGAACAAGTTTCAATTAGAGAAAAGGAGGTCTTGTCTTTGCAGCTCTTACATTTTGCTATTTTATCGCCGTTTGTATTTGCTTTTATCATTCCCTTTCTGGCAAAATACGCAAAAAGAGTGCATACGGGCTGGTTTGTTCTGATACTGCCCGTCTTGCTGTTTATATACTTTCTTCCAATGATCAGAATGACTCAATCGGGAGAAACATTACGATCGGTATTGGAGTGGATTCCTTCATTAGGCATTAACTTTACCGTTTATGTAGACGGTCTCGGACTGCTATTCGCCTTACTGATAACAGGGATCGGCTCGTTGGTCACTCTTTACAGTATTTTTTATTTATCGAAAGAAAAAGAACAGCTTGGACCTTTTTATGTCTATTTATTAATGTTCATGGGCGCCATGCTCGGTGTTGTTCTTGTTGACAACGTCATGGTTCTCTACATGTTTTGGGAGCTTACCAGCCTTTCGTCCTTTTTGCTGATTGGATATTGGTACAAGCGTGAAAAGTCTCGCTACGGCGCCGCAAAATCACTCTTGATTACGGTAAGCGGCGGACTGTGTATGCTGGGAGGATTCATTCTCCTTTATCTGATCACAGATTCATTCAGTATCAGAGAAATGATCAATCAGGTTCAGTTGATTGCCGGCCATGATTTATTTATTCCGGCGATGATTTTGATTTTACTAGGCGCATTTACAAAGTCCGCCCAGTTTCCTTTTTACATTTGGCTGCCTGATGCCATGGAAGCGCCGACGCCTGTCAGCGCGTATCTCCATTCAGCCACGATGGTCAAAGCGGGAATTTATGTGATTGCACGATTCAGTCCGATTTTCGCCTTTTCAGCTCAGTGGTTTTGGATTGTTTCTCTCGTCGGGATTTTTACCATGGTTTGGGGTTCATTCCATGCCGTCAAACAAACCGACTTAAAATCCATTTTGGCGTTTTCAACGGTCAGCCAGCTCGGCATGATCATCTCGATGCTTGGTGTCAGCGCTGCAGCCCTGCATTACGGCCATACAGAGTATTACACAGTTGCCGCCATGGCTGCCATTTTCCATCTCATCAATCATGCTACCTTTAAAGGAAGCTTGTTTATGGCAGTCGGCATCATTGATCATGAAACAGGCACGCGGGATGTCAGAAAGCTCGGCGGACTGATGGCGATTATGCCGATTACATTTACAATTTCCTTGATCGGCACATTTTCAATGGCTGGTCTCCCGCCGTTTAACGGATTTTTGAGTAAAGAAATGTTTTTCACCAGCATGCTTCGTGTGACACATGTCGATTTGTTCAACGTCCAGACGTGGGGAGCGCTGTTCCCTGTCCTCGCTTGGGCTGGAAGTGTGTTTACATTTATCTACAGCATGAAACTGCTGTTTAAAACATTTAAAGGCAATTACCAGCCTGAAAAACTCGAAAAACAGGCTCATGAAGCGCCGATTGGAATGCTCGTATCACCTGTCATTCTTGTTGCGCTCGCTGTCAGTCTCTTCTTTTTCCCGAATATATTGTCCTACAGCTTGATAGAGCCTGCGATGAATTCGATCTATCCGACACTGCTGGACAGCCATGAGAAGTTTCATGTTCATATTTCGCAGTGGCATGGGTTTACAGCCGAAGTCCTGATGACACTGGGCATTATCGTTGTCGGTACGATCGGATACTTGACGATGAACAGGTGGAAAGGGATCTATAAGCTGTTTCCATCGAAACTCACGCTCAATCGGTTATATGAGAAGCTCCTGACCATCATGGAAAAAGGCTCTTATCGAGTGACAAAACAATATATGACCGGATTTTTACGGGATTATCTTCTGTATATCTTCGCTGGATTTATCATTTTGATGAGCGGGGCTCTCGTTTTGAAAGGCGGATTTTCCTTTACAACTGAGGGTATGGCGAAAATCGGCATATTCGAAATGATCCTGACACTTGTGATGATCAGCGCGACAGCGGCAACTGTATTTGCCAGATCCAGACTGACGGCGATTATTTCACTTGGTGTTGTCGGTTATACGCTTGCATTGTTTTTTGTTATTTTCAGAGCGCCCGATTTGGCTTTGACCCAGCTGGTCATTGAGACGATTTCCGTCGCCCTGTTTCTGCTTTGTTTCTATCATTTGCCGAAACTGCGGCTGAAAAAGAAAACAAGAACGTTCCGAATGACAAACTTTATCATCGCTTTAGGAGTCGGCATGATTGTCACCCTGCTCGGTATCGCATCCTCAAGCCAGCGGACAAAAGACAGTATCGCCTCCTACTTTACAAAGCACAGCCATGATCTAGGCGGAGGAGATAATGTCGTCAATGTCATTCTCGTTGATTTCAGGGGTTTTGATACAATGTTTGAAATTACGGTATTAACGATTGCCGCTCTCGGCATCTTCAGCATGATTAAAACAAAAGTAAAAGAGGAGGGGAAAAGCGGTGAATGAACAAAAAACAAATGACCTTATTTTGCAGACCGTTACAAAGCTTGTATCCTTTATCATTTTGCTTTTCTCTTTCTATTTATTTTTATCAGGCCATAACGCGCCTGGAGGAGGATTTGTCGGCGGGCTGATCACATCCTCTTCCATCGTTTTGCTGCTGCTGGCTTATGATTTAAAAACCGTGCGTTCCATTTTGCCGGTTAATTTCATTTACGTCGCAGGAGCCGGTCTTCTGCTCGCTGTTTTAACAGGAGTTGGCTCCTTTGTCTTCGGGGCGCCCTTCTTAACCCACACATTCGGTTACTTTCATCTGCCGATTTTAGGGAAAACGGAGCTTGCCACGGCGACGCTTTTTGATTTAGGCGTTTATCTAGTTGTCGTAGGCATTACGATGACCATTATTCAAACGATTGGAGAGGAAGAATAATGGAAATCTTAATGGCTGTTACGGCCGGTATTATATTTATGGCTGCTACCTATTTGCTGCTGTCTAAAAGCCTGCTTCGGGTCATTATCGGAACAGCGCTTTTAAGCCACGGCGTTCATTTAATGCTTTTAACTATGGGAGGATTAAAAAAAGGCGCCGCTCCGATTTTGAGCGAGCATGCCAAGTCATTTGTCGATCCGCTTCCGCAAGCCCTGATTTTGACCGCTATTGTCATTTCTTTTGGGGTTACATCCTTCATCCTCGTCATGGCGTTTCGGGCCTATCAGGAATTGAAATCGGACAATATGGATCAAATGAGGGGAAATGATCAACATGAATAATTTTGTTATATTGCCAATCCTGATCCCGCTGTTGTCGGCCATTCTGCTGATTTTCATGAACAAACACATCATGCTCATGCGGATTTTCAGCACTGCTGCATCCGCACTCGGGATTGTGATCAGCGTTTTACTCGTACAGACCGTTTTTACAAACGGCATTCAGACACTGAATTTGGGCGGCTGGAAAGCCCCCTACGGAATTGTGCTTGTTGCAGATCAATTTGCCAGCCTGCTCGTTCTCACAACGGCAGTTATCGGCTTATTGGTTGTGCTTTATTCCTTCCGTTCTATCGGTGAGAAACGGGAAAGAGCCTTTTATTACTCAGGCGTGCAGTTTTTGCTGGCCGGGGTAAGCGGAGCGTTTTTAACAGGCGATTTATTTAATATGTACGTATTTTTCGAGCTTCTGCTGATCGCTTCTTATATGCTGATTGTATTAGGCGGCACAAAAATTCAGCTCCGGGAATCGATTAAATACATTGTGTTTAATATCGTGTCATCAGCATTGTTTGTCATCGGCGTAGGCTTTTTATACGCTGTGACCGGCACCTTAAACATGGCGGATTTAAGTGTGAGAATCAGCGAATCCGGCCAAACTGGGCTGATTACTGTAATCGGTGTCCTGTTACTCATCGTGTTTGGTATGAAGGGCGGAATCTTCCCTCTCTACTTTTGGCTTCCCGGCTCTTATTACGCTCCTCCGGCAGCCATCTCCGCATTGTTCGGCGCATTGCTGACAAAGGTCGGATTATATGCGATCACAAGAGTGTTCACACTGATTTTCATTCACGATACAGCGTTTACCCACCAGCTGATGATATGGCTCGCGGCTCTCACTGTCATCTTCGGTGTCATCGGTTCGCTTGCCTATCAGAATGTCATGAAAATCGTGATCTATAATATTATTACCGCTGTCGGCGTTATTTTGTTCGGTGTTGCAGTTCATACGCCGGCATCCATTCAAGGTGCGATTTACTATCTGATTCACGACATGCTGATTAAAGGCGCATTATTTATGCTGGCAGGCACGCTGATCGCTTTGACTGGAACAGCAAGCCTTCAACGAATGGGCGGGCTGATCAAGCGATACCCCATTCTTGGATGGATGTTCTTCATTTCGGCTGTATCTCTTGCCGGCATCCCGCCTCTCAGCGGATTTGTAGGCAAATTTAAAATTGCGGAAGGCGGCTTCGCTGAGGGTGAATTTACGATTTCCATGCTGATCCTGCTTTCAAGCCTGCTCGTCCTGTATTCCGTGTTGAGGATCTTTATTCATGCGTTTTGGGGCGAAGAAAAAGAAACACCAAAGCAAAATCTTAGAACAGCTAAAGGACTTCTATATCCGGCAGCTATTTTTCTCTTCCTGTCTCTTCTCTTCGGATTGGGTACAGAATGGGTGTCACCGTACGTTGATCAAGCGGCCGAGACATTGCTGAATCCGGAAAAATATATTGAAGCTGTACTGAAGGAGTAGATCGCATGGCATTTCAAATTTTATTAAATGTGTTTCTTGCTTTTTGCTGGATGTTCCTGAGCAATGATGGAAGCGCCGCCGGATTCATTACAGGCTTTATCCTGGGAATGATCTCCCTCTTTTTCTTCCGGCGCTTCCTTGCTCATCCGTTTTATCTATGGAAAATGTTTTCGATTATCAAACTTTTTTTGATCTTTATAAGGGAATTATACCTTGCCAACGTCAGTGTGCTGAAAACAGTCCTATCGCCAAAACTGGATATCAAACCAGGCATATTCGCATTTAAAACGGAACTGACAACGGATTGGGAAATTACCCTGCTATCACTGCTTATTACATTAACACCGGGAACATTGGTCATGGATATTTCCGATGACCGGACCATTCTCTATATTCACGCGATGGATATTGAGGATGCGGAAAAAGCGATTTTTGATATTCGTGAGTCATTTGAAAAAGCCATACAGGAGGTGAGCCGCTGATGTTTACGTTAATCCTTCAAATCGCGCTCGGCATTATGGCGGTGTCCACCCTGTTGTATGTCGTTCGTGTCATCAAAGGGCCGACTGTTCCTGACCGGGTTGTGGCTCTGGATGCAATCGGCATTAATCTGATAGCGATGACAGCGCTTGTCTCCATCCTGCTGAATACGAGTATTTTTCTTGATATCATATTATTGCTGGGTATTTTGTCTTTTATCGGAACCATTGCGTTTTCTAAATTCTTAGAGAAAGGAGAGATTATCGAAAATGATCGTGATCGCTAAAATAGCAGTGGCAATATTGATCCTAATGGGGTCGCTAATTTGTCTTGTGGCTTCCTTCGGGACGCTTCGCCTTCCCGATATGTACACACGCTCTCACGCTGCTTCTAAAGGCTCAACGTTAGGCGTCAATATGATTCTGCTCGGTGTCTTCTTCTTTTTGTGGTTTATAACAGGAGAGATATCGGCAAAAATTCTGCTCGGAATTTTCTTTATTTTTATTACGTCGCCGGTCGGGGGACACTTGATCTGCCGAGCTGCGTACAACTCTGGCGTCAAGCTGGATGAAAGAAGTGTACAGGATGACTATAACGGAATCAGAAACTTTGTGATTAAACGAAAAGAGGATTCTTACCTATAAAAATGAGCAGCCGGACAGGCAGAGTTCCGGCTGTTTTTTTATTTTGTGATGACAGCCAGCGTGCATCTGGATATACAGATCAGCCTCTCTCGCTCGTCATAAATGTGAATCTGATACACAATGGTTGTTCTTCCTTTATGAACGGGCTCGGCTACGGCCTTTACCGTTCCTTCCTTGACAGATTTCAGATGATTGGCGTTGATCTCCAAACCGACACATACTTGTGTACTAGAATCGATTAGATGCTGCGCACCCACGCTCGCCGCAGTTTCCGCAAGAGCCACTGAAGCGCCTCCATGCAAATAACCAAAGGGCTGGACTGTCCGGTGATCCACCGGCATCACTGCCACGCAGCGTTCCGCTGTGCTTTCTACAATTTCAATTCCCAGCGCTCCAAGCAATGTATGTTTCATATCCATAGCTTACACTCCCTTATTTAAAGCACACCGTCTGATTTTGCAATCAACACCGCTTCCGTCCGGGAACCGACATTAAGCTTGTTGAAAATCGACGTCAGGCTGTATTCAATGGACCGCTTGCTTAAATGAAGCGCATCTGCAATTTCTTGGTTGGTAAAACCTTTTTCAACTTCTTGAAGAATCAGGCATTCTCTTGGTGTGAGCACATCTTGTTCTTTTTGAGAGGAAGGGGCCGGCTTTGTTTTTTGCTGAGTCATCAGCTGTTTAAAGTAAGCGAAATCGACTAAAATTTCTCCGTTGAGCACGTGATATATGTATTGGGTGATCTTTTCCTTTGATTCGGTTTTGCTGATGGCGCCGTGCAAACCCGCACGAATCGCTTCCTCAAAATAATCCTCGACCTCATAACCGGTATACACGATAATTTTACAATGAGGATTCTCTTGTAAAATCTGTTTAGAAAGCTCCATCCCATTGACATCGCCGCCTAAGTTCAAATCCATTAAAATGAGATCATATGATGAGAAATCATGCTGGCGTATGAACTGTTCGCTGGGTTCAGGACTGAGACAATCAACAGACAAATTCGAATCCGTTTCCAAAATTGTCTTGGTGCCTTCCATGACAGCCGGATGGTCATCAATCACTAGTATCTTTTTCATGTTTTCCTCCCTTTTACTCACTCATTTCCATTTTATAAAAAAGACTTGGCTTATGCCAAGTCGTTTCCGTTATAAAACCATTACAATTCCATTTCAATATCGGCCTTAAAGCCCTTTCCTTCACTTGTTTCGATTCGGAGGCGTCCATCTAAAGCCCTGACTCGCTCCTTAATGCCAGAAAGACCCATACTCATGGAATGTTCGTTGGTTTTCTCTTGATCAAATCCCACACCATCGTCCTCATAATGAAGAACAATTTTGTTTTGAATGCTGATCAGCATGATAAGCACTTCCGTCGCCTGAGAGTGTTTCACTGCATTCGATAAAAACTCTTGAATGATCCGGTACAAATTCAGCTGCGAATCCAAATCAAGCGACGCCGTAAATCTGCCGGTATTTAAGCGAATATGAAACGGAACCCGCTCCTGCTGCTGCGCCACCAGCTTGGACAGCGCCTTCACCAGTCCCAAATCATACAAAAGCTGCGGCCGCAATTCATGACACGTCTCCCTCGTCATCGAAATCACATCAGACATCTGCTCATTCATCTGTACGAGCTTGTCCTGCACCTCTTCACGGCATGGATCATCATCCTTCTTAAAATCAGCCAAAAACAGCTCACACTGCCGTTTTAATGATATCAAATCCTGAAGAACTGAATCGTGGAGATCGCGGGCGAGATCAGAACGTTGTTTTTCTTCGATGGTAAACATCAGCTTTTTGAGCCAGACCGGGTTTGTCTCCTGTTTCTTTAAATCTTCGAGATGATTCATAAGTTCTTCGATTTTAAGCACGTTCTCCATCGTAATGCTTGTGTAGAATGATAAGGTTTTTAACCAAGAAATCTCATCCCAAGTCAGCTTGGGAGTATTCATGAATGATAAACATAAAACAATGTATGATTTACTGCCCCGTTCCCCTATTTTCATAAAAAAACCTTTATCCACCTGAACTATTTTGCCGATTTCTCTGGTCGTTTCGGCTAATTGATGAGAATACGGCTCCCATAATTTTTTCTCATTATCATTAAAAAAGTATCTTACATTTAAGTCTCCTTCGACTTCTAAAACACATACTTTACTAATCATTAAGACTTCAAGAAGAGTAGATTCAAGTTCAGTGAATACTTGTTTTAACGATGAAGCTCCTTTAATTATTTGGGTAAACTTGAATATACTATCCTGATAATTATGTTTTTCAGAAAACCGCTTTAAACGGAAACGAAAATCTAAGAGCTCTTTGGAATAAAACACAGCCAGCATAATAATATACGTAAGCAAAGTTAGTTTAAACGTATAAAATTCTGAATTTGGCTCTTGTATAAGGTCATAAATTGTAATAATAAGCAGAGTAGGAGTGACAGCTAAAAGACTATAATATTTCAACCGCCCGACGATAAAATCAATTTCATAGATTTTATTAGTCATAAATTGATAAACTAAAGAAAACGGAATTAATAAAAGAAAAGGCGCAACCAAAAAAGAAGAAACATAATAGTCATCAAAAATAATGTAAGGTGCCACAAACAAGAATACAAATGGTGAGAAAGCAAAAATATTAATCAAAAGAAAGGTCTTAAGAATATTTGCTTGCTCTGTTTTTTTGTGCTTTATTAAGCCTACAGCAATGAAAAATAAAGCTATTAAATAAAGAAGAGATATTGAAACTAAATTAACCTTTCCCAAAACTCCTCTATCAAAACAATTTCTAAACAACTCTAATATTACATTAATAACAGGGACTGTATATAAAACAACAAAAATTTTCCCATTAAAAATCTTGTATCCAAATTCCTTAATATATTGGTAGATAAACAAGAGATAATTTACAGGTACGGATATTAAAGTTATAACATTTACATATCGACTTATTAGATCTCCTTTTGACGAACCTCCCGCACTTACATATGCCATACCAGTAGTGAGTAAAAAGATGTTCAATATAAAAGCTGAAACTAAATTTTTTTCCTTATTAATTTTTAAAATAAGGATAATACAACTAAGGCATACGAAGAAGAAAATAACAGGTATTAAATAAACAAATAAGTTGTCTTCACTTATTAAACTTAAGTTTTTGATTTCAACTATTCCACCAGATCTTATTACTGTCATAGATCTAACGTTTTTTAATGTATTCTGTTTTAAATCTTTTGGTTCAACATTCTGATTCTGATTAATTTTAATTACAATGTCGCCTTTTTTGACACCTGCATAATAAGCCATTGTGTAATCTGACACTCTGGTAATTTCTATTTGACCTTTGTTATTAACATTTGCGGTGGCTCCTACAAATAGATTATTTACATTTATATAAGTTAAATAGAAAATATAAGACAAGCTGAGTAAAATTAATATAATGGAATACGTATTTTTAGATAATTTCATATTCTCTCCTGTTTCAATACGGTTTCCAGTATATTTCGTCTTTAGAACTCATTGAGATCAATTGATCAAATCCAAGCAGTACTCCTTTCACCTCTTCTTTATCTAAACCTATAATACTGACTTCTTCTCTCATCAATTTTTGAACAATTTCGGGATTACGAACTAAATAATTTACTATTTCCTGCATTTTCATCCACCCTCTTATCACAAATTTTGTTAATTAAATAGTTTTTGTTTTCTAAAGTTAAATTTGACTTTTTGAGTCCATTTTCAACTTTCAAATTATATATATTAATCATTACTGACATATAATGTATAACTCCAGATTCCAAGAGAAGTTGTTTTAATTCCGACTGCCGAAAGTTATTTCTTAACAATTCAACTGATGCTGTATTGAACTTTTTCTCTAAGAATTGAATTGCCAAGTTTGTCTTTTTGAAAAGAGTATCTATATTATTCATATACATTATTTCAAATAAATCATTTTTTAATTGTGCCGCAACGCCTATATAGAAAGCATACTGTTCTACATCTGGCTGATGATGTTTAGTTGCGAGTACAGCACCCAGCATACTTGCTAAAGCAGTCAACGCTCCTGATTTTTTCTTTATCATTGCAATACATTGTTTTTCAGTTAGTGTATTATCCAGCAAATCAATGTGTTGACCCTCCATGGCTTGGACGATATATTTTAGAGCTGTCTTGAGCAGTAACCCTTCCGTATCTCTAGAGGATATGACTTGGAGAGCTAACGTATAAATCAAGGTTGCAATATTTAAAGATACAGCATGATCAACCTTCATCCATTCTGCATTTGGGCGATCCTTATCTTGTATATCATCAAAAATATCTGCCGCTAAGATAAGGAGTTCAATCCCTGTTCCTAAATCTAATATTTCTTCAAAATCATTCCCTCCAAAAGCCAAGTAATGATCTAAAGCTAGCTCGGCGAATGGAAAGTTATTTTTTGTATCAGCAAAATTTAAAACATATTTACTTAATTCTTTATTCACACCATTTTTTTTAAGAATATGGTGTATTGTAACCTTTACATTTTCTGTTTTTAGAGTTAATTTCTTAGCTATATGAATCCCTCACTTTATTTTACTAAACCCTTTTGTTCAAGGACAGCAGGTTTTTCGTTTTTTAACAATCATATAATACTTTATCCATTTATTGTATGGGTAGAACGAAAAAAAAGACTTGTTTCCAAGTCTTTTTTACGAAATTTTCATTGCGTATGTGAATTTATCGAGCTGATCAATGCTTTTGTTAATGTTTCGTAATGAATCTGTCGTTTCTTTAATATCAAGTTCGAGTCGGAATAACAATTGTTTTACTTCTTCAAGTTTCTTTTCCATCGTTTCCACACTCCTTTTTTTGAAAGATCAATGAATTGTGTATGGTGAACGAGTCCTAGGTATTTGATCTGTTACTAATAGTGTATCTGCTTTCGGCTCATTTTTCACCGAAAAGTATACAAAAAAGTCCTGCGTGACACCGCAAATCTCAATAGGTCTTTGTACTCAAAGGAATCACAATGAGAACGGGACTATTTTTCCACGCGTAAAAACGGTGATTCCGGGTGGAATTGAGAAAGATTCTTAATTCTCTTGATTTTATTGTATTTAACTGTTTCACCAAGTGAGACTATAGTCCCCCTTGCTGCTTTTTCAAAATTTAATACGCGATTCTTGGCGTATCGTGACCGACAAACACCGAAAAGACCGCAACGCAAAGTTGTGGCCTTTTCGCTTTGTCATATCCGGCACCTGAGTGATCTATACATATAGACATATCCCCTTTTTGCGAGGTGCTTCCATGAGATATCCTTATCCTTGGTTCTACGTCTATCCGTACGACATACGCCGCCCGCCCGCTCCTGCCGCCAATACAGAGACCTTTATCCGTTCCGCAAAGGATGCCGCCGGGCTGCTCGCTGATGCTCAGCTTGTACTTAGGCGCATTGCGGGGTCACAGGAGCTTTCGCGCCGCATCATGACTGCAGCGGAGCAGTCAGATAAACAGACAGTAAAACGTCTGATCAAACAGACAGGCGTCCGGCATGATGTGGATTCGGTCTTTAATCCCGATGGCATATACATCAGCCTAATCAGCACGCAAAGCCGAATCATCGTGGCGTTGCGGTGGTCAGAAGACCGCAATTACTTTTCGCCCATAAGCTTATGACACCACTCCAAGGCTTCCAAATAACAGTCGTACGCTTCTTCCTTGTCCAATTCTTTTGCTAATTCTCCGCAAGTGTCCCAATTGTTGGTTTCGATTAACTTCACAAGCTCAAGCATTTGGTAATAGTCATTTTGATGACCTAATAACGCTTGACCTACTTCATCTATTAAAGGCAATTCTTGAATAATCTCTTCTATTTCTCTGTGCAAAAGGGTGTCTATGAGAGAAAACATCCCGATCAGCATATACGAGGCCGGCTGCGGGCGCGCTGTTTTTCTTGCCAACAGTTCACATAGTTTTGCTCTCATTAAAGAAATTTTTATGATTTCGTGTTTGCTGGAATTCCCTTTTCTGCTTAAATCCTTAAAGGATAGGATGTATATCCACCGTTTGATTTCGTTAAACCCAAGAAGCATGATAGCCTGCTTAATGCTGTCGATCTTTTGGGTTAAGCGGTTATGAGAAGAGTTTAAGAATTTTAAAATTTGATATGACAGCGATAAATCACGTTCTATGTACTCAGTTACACGCTGGATGTTAGGCTGCTCTTTGCTTAATTCGTTGAGCAATTCATAGTAAGAATAAAAATGGGTCGACAGATCATGGCCGCTGATGATACGCGGTTCGCTGAAAAAGTAGCCTTGAAATAACTGAAAGCCATCTTGCACCGCCTGTTCATATTCTTTGCGTGTTTCTACTTTCTCAGCTAAAAAAATCAGGCCGCAACGGCTGTAGGTTTGCAAAATGTTTCGGCGTTCCATTCGGGTGGTTTTAAGAAAATCAATTTTCAATATATCAATATAGCTCATGAGCTTTTCCAATAATTTTTCATTTTTCGGGTTTATCGCGTAAAAATCATCGAGTGCCAGCGTATACCCCATTTTTTTCAGCTCTCTGCACCTTGAAACGAGAGCCGGAGTGATCGGTATATCTTCAAGGATTTCAATCACAAGCTGTTTTGGATTGAAGGAGGTGGGGAGATCCGAAAACATCAGGCTTTCAGTGAAATTGACAAAACAGCGTTTTCCTTCCGTCAGCTTCTCGATTCCGATGTTTAAAAAGCTGTTAATCACCAAATCTGTTGTAGCCTGATCGCCGTCTGCAGCGGAATACACATTCTCTTCGCTCTCTCTATATAAAAGTTCATAAGCGACAACCTGTTCTTTTCGATTAAATATAGGCTGTCTTGCAACAAACACCCTCATTGATTTATCCTCCTTACAAAACACGCGGCTTTCCACCCTAAGTATATCAAATAATTTGACGAAATTTGTCTAAACATGAAAAATATTATTCCCACAAAAAAACTGGCCTCTTCGCGAACGAAAGGCCAGTTTGCTTTATTCTTCGAGCTCTTCTTCAAGTCTGCTTTTCACTTCATGGATCCGCTGCATTTTGTTGCTCCAGCAGTCCTCGCTTAAATCAACCGGGTATTCTTCAGGTTTGCTGATTCTCTTATATTCCTCCCACAGAAGGCTGAGGTTGTCTTGTACGTATTGCTGAATGTCAGAAATCTCAGGGTTCTGGTAGCATAGGATGCCTTTTTCAAAAATCAGCTCGTGAAGATCCTTCGCATAGAAATTCGTGACGAATTTGCTGATGAAGGTATGAACCGGGTGGAACATTCTCAGCCGCTTCTGGTCATTCACCTGCTCGTCATAAAGCGCAATGTAATCACCTTCAGAATGATGATTTAACTGATTAATAATTCGGTACACTTTCTTTCTGCCAGGTGTCGTCACTTTGTCAGGGTTGGATGAAATTTTGATCGTATCGACCATTTCTCCGTTTTCTTCGATGGCGACGAGCTTATAAACTGCACCGAGAGCAGGCTGGTCATAGGCTGTAATCAACTTCGTGCCGACACCCCAGACATCTATGCGCGCTCCCTGAGCCTTTAAATTCATAATGGTATGCTCATCCAAGTCACTTGATGCAATGACTTTCGCGTCTGTAAACCCTGCTTCATCAAGCATTTTCCGGGCTTTTTTTGACAGGTACGCCAAATCGCCGCTATCCAGGCGGATGCCAATGAAGTTGATGCGGTCTCCGAATTCCTTAGCCACTTTAATCGCATTCGGCATGCCTGAACGGAGCGTATCATACGTGTCGACTAAGAAGACGCAATCCTTATGCGTTTCCGCGTATTTTTTGAACGCTGTATATTCATCGCGGTAGGCCTGCACAAGCGCATGTGCATGTGTGCCTGATACCGGGATATTAAAGCGCTTTCCGGCTCTTACATTGCTTGTCGCGCTGAAGCCGCCGATTAAGGCTGCTCTCGCTCCCCACATAGCCGCATCCATTTCATGCGCCCGTCTTGTTCCGAATTCAAGTGCAATTTCGTCGCCAATGACGCCCTTGATGCGCGCCGCTTTTGTCGCGATTAATGTTTGGTAATTCACAATGTTAAGCAAAGCTGTTTCAATAAGCTGCGCTTCTACAAGGGGAGCTTCCACCCTCATAATCGGCTCATTGTTAAAAACCAGCTCTCCTTCTTTCATGGAATAAAGAGAACCTGTAAAAGATAAACCGCTCAAATAATCAATAAAATCTTCATGATAACCAAGCTCATCTCGTAAATAAGTCAGGTCACTATCGGTAAACTTGAAGTTTTCCAGATATTCAATGGCTTTTTCCAAGCCCGCAAAAACCGCATAGCCATTCTCAAACGGAAGCTTTCTGAAAAAAAGCTCAAAAATCGCTTTCTTTTCATGAATGCCGTCTCTCCAGTAAGTTTCCGCCATATTGATTTGATAAAGGTCTGTATGTAATGACAGGCTGTCATCTTTAAAACCGTACTCTAACACTGTTTTTCCCCTTCCTTACTCTGCCACTTGCGCTCCGATGCTGTTTGCAAAATGGGAAAGAGCCCACGTATGCCCCTCCTGATTAAAGCTGGCAACAGCCTGTTTATGCACAACAATCCGGAAACCTTTGTTGTATGCATCAACCGCTGTATGCAAGACACAGATATCTGTGCAGACGCCGGCTAAATGTAGCTCGTCAATCTGCCGCTCTCTGAGTTTCAGCTCTAAATCAGTACCCGCAAAAGCAGAATATCTCGTTTTTTCCATGTAATATACATTATGATCATGTGCATGTTTCTGATATAGAGGCAAAAGCTTTCCGTACAGGTCTTTTCCTTCCGTACCCTTGATATTATGCGGTGGAAACAGACGGGTTTCAGGGTGATATTGATCCCCTTCATTGTGAGAATCTACTGCAAATACGACGTAATCACCGTTTGTGATAAAGTGTTCTGTCAAATTGACGATCGCCTCTTCAATCATTCTGCCGGGCTCCCCGCAGGTCAATTTTCCGTCACTCGCCACAAAATCATTCGTATAATCAATACAAATAAGTGCTTTTTTCATAGCCGGCCTCCCCGCCATCAGTATGAGAACATTATATCTTATCTCCCGTTGTAAGGGAATTGCCACGAATAAAAAGACAAACGGTCCGTTTGTCTCTTAAGATTTCAGCACCGACCGATTAAAAATGTCGTCCTGAATATATATAGATTCATGATTTACCGCACTGTCCGCCGCAATGACAAGGCCTAAAGGCGTCTGAAACTGAAGATCAGATACGACTTTAAAAGGCACTCCATTTCGGTTCGCCATTTTTACATAAGGGGAATAAGACTGATACTGAAGCTCTCCATTGATAAGAAGAGATATATGTTTATTACGTTTAAACGCCTGCTCGACTTCGTCATATGGTTTGCTTCTGAGCACCTGCCCTTTTGTCAGTGCCAAAAGCACTCTTTCCCGCAATGAGCCTAAAAACAAGTGGCGCTCGTCAGGTTTTGTTTCCAGCGGCCCGTACATTCCTTGCTGCAAATAGAGATCCAGCGTTTCATCACTCAAAAGCTCGTCCTCCCGTCTTGTTTGTCTTCATTATCGCCTGATCCTGCGGGGGCTAAACTTTCAATTGCTGTTACATTTCCGTTACCCAGTGAATGATTTTTTTTGCCAGCTCACCAGCAGGCTCTTCCTCTGTATGCCGGCGCAAAGAAGCCTCCAGCCGTTCTGGCAGCGATGATTTTTCGTCCTCGTATGAAATTATTGTGCTCCACTCCAGCTGCGGAACGGCTACGAGCGTATGCAGTTCTTTTCTGTTTTCATGCAGATATACATCAGTGATCATTCCTGTTTGTGTGCTGATATTTGCTTTTCTGATTTTCATAACATGACCTCGCTATTTAAAAGACTATCCATATTATACAATAAAAAAGCAACAGCCTCTCTAGAAAAGGCTGTTACCCATTAAACGAAACGGTTTCATCAATGATATCGGCATCGTTAAACATTGTTTTACTATATTCGTTATTGATCTTCACAAAATCCCCAAGCTGAAATGTGCCAGACCCAGCACCTGTGTGATCAACGCTTTTCGGCGCGATCGCAAACACATCTCCAAAGCTGGCTGCAGCATCACCTGATATAGACATAATATATATTGGCCCTACAATCGCAGGCATTTCCCCACCTCCGCACTGATTTACAGCATCATATGCGGAAAGGAGCCGATGGTGCCCGCCTATTCAGCGGGACGTTCGTTTTCTTCAAGGCGTGAACGCTGGCGCAGCTTGATCAGCCGCACGATATTCAAGAAAAATGCCTTGACTACCGCATACACCGGCACAGCTAAAATCATGCCGAGAATGCCGCCGAAGCTTCCGGCTCCGATCAACAGCAAAATGATGGTAAGCGGGTGCGTATTCAAACGTTTTCCGATAACGAGCGGAGAAAGTAGATTTCCGTCGAGCTGCTGAACGATCACAACCACGATGATCGCAAAAAGCGCTTTGGCCGGTGAATCCATAAAGCCGATAATGACAGCCGGCGCAGCGCCGAGAAAAGGTCCGACATATGGAATGATATTTGTAATGGCCATGACAATTCCAAGAATCAGCGCATATGGCAGCCCTGTTATCAAGTATCCGATAAAGCACGCTGTCCCTACAAAAAGACAGATTAACAGCTGTCCCTGAAAATACGCAGCGAGTGTGTCGGTTAAATCTTTAAAGATTTTTAGACCTTCTGTCCGGTATGAAGCCGGAAGTATTTTGACTGCCAGGTGCGGAAAGCGGTGTCCATCCTTCAGCATATAAAAGAGGATAAACGGAACAGTGATAATGACAAGTGTGATATTAGTCACGACACCAAACACCGCGGATAAACTGGATGTAATATTTTGCGGCAGGTTTTGGAGAAAGCTTGTCAAAGACTGTTCAATTTTTGATATGGATACATAATCCTGTGTCATCATCCAGGTAAACCATTGAGAGTGAGATAAATCCTTTGTCAATGCCTGAATCTGTTTTATATATTCAGGAAGATTGTTAAACAGCCCGGTCACCTGCGATGTAATGACAGGCCCGACTGCCGCAGAAACAAAGGCAAGCAAACCGATAAATACTAAATAGATGAGCAGAATCGATAATGTCCGCGGCATTTTTTTCTCAAGCAGACGGACGACCGGATTGAAAATAAAATACAGAATTCCCGCGATCAGCATCGGGAAAAACAATGTCGTGATAAACACGATGAACGGCTGAAACACAAATGAAACTTTTGTTGCTACGAAAATAATCAGCAAAACAAATAAAATTTGCAATGTCCAAAAATGGACTTTTGATTTCAACAATCTTGTTCCTCCTAGTTTTTCTTTGTCTAACAGATAAAAGAACTTGCACCCCATTATTGTAACAAAAATAAACTGATATCAGAACTTTTAATCAGTGAATAGACTGTTGATTATACAGACTGTGACATACGGTAGGGACGCCGGACTTATGTACATAAGGTGTCTATGCTTCCAACAGGAATTTCAAGACTGAGAAGCTTGACGTTTAGATTTTATCCTGCTTGATGTGAATCAAAACAATAGAATGCTTGAGCGGCGGCCGCGCTGTGCTCTGTTTGCCGGGAAGCACCGTTTATATGTAGATGTGGCGGGTATCACTTCGGTTGTTCAAGCTTTACAGTGTATAGCGCAACATTCTGTTTTTCAGATGACCGCTCCGGTTTTGATCTTTGCGGCACAATTAATTTATGACGGGGCGTTTTTACAGCGCTTAACTGAAAAATAGGACGTCCCGGTGTACGCCTATTTTTCAAACGCAAGCACTGTTACACCCGTTCACTGTAATCTGGCGTGACGGAAACCATGTGCTGGATACTGATTAAAAAAACAGAATTTCGGGCTGCTTCAATGATGATATGGTCCGGTTTTACATCAATCAGTCTGCCTCTGACCGTGTCTCGTACTGTCTGAATAATGAATTTTGAGCCGATGAGCTTTTTAATGGTCTGATAGACATAAGGATCGACTAATGAGACCAGTTGCGGACTACCTTGGTTGGCCATACTTCAATCCCCTTTATATGTTTTATCTCAGCTTATGCCACGGGTAAGGATAATGACACAGGCTTACCGGATAACACCAGGGGATGCGGAGACGATGGGGGAGTGTGATTCACGCGGGTGTAAGGAAATGGTGATGAAACGGAGACAGCGAAGAAAACAGACGCTGTTCCGAATACAGGCGGGATCTATACAGGCTTTTTTATAGAAGACTGGGCTTGGTCGATTAAGCGGTCCAGCTTTTCTATTTTTTTCAGTGCGATTGCTTCGTCAATTTGTCGGTAATGATGATGGCCGCCAGGTTCTTCATCAAGTTCGTCCGCTTTTTTGACAATCTGCTGCAGCGTATTTTTATCGAGTTCACCTTCAGGCAGATAGGAATCGGTATGAAGCAAAATGGCAAGGGCAATCTCTTTTGCCGCTTTCGGTTCTTCACCAAGACGAATCAAGAGCTTATGTGCCCGTTCCGCCCCTTTAATGGCATGGATGTCATTTCTTCTGTATTTTTCATAATCCCACTTTCCGTCTGTATACCATTCATAATGGCCGATGTCATGCAGCAATGCCGCTTTTGCGGCTAAATCAGAGCTGATGTCAGCCTTTACAGACAGCCTGTATGCATGATAGGCGCAGGCAATCGCATGAGCCACGCCTGAACGCTGTAAATATTTTTGTGCAATTGGATGGGTAAAGACATCCATTAATGTAACCTTTCTCATGGAAACCCCTCCTTTAGATATTTTTAGAATCCTAACATAATTTGAAGAGAAACTCAATTCTTATGTCATATCATTTTTGTTTATTTTTCATGTTTGTTATACCCTAAAAGCAGAGTTTCAGTCAGTATATGCAGCCAAACTCCAGAACGCTTAAGCGATCGCCTTTTTATATAAAAAAAGAGCAGATTCACTCTGCTCTACAAAAACTCTTTTATATCATATATGCGCCCGTTTTCCGCGCCTGTCTCTAATAAAGAAAGCAGCGTGCCGGCAATAAAGGCCGGACTGCGAAGGCTTCCTGTTTCATTCAATTTCCGGAACCGCTCGATGTCGTGGAAATCCTTTTTCGATGATGCACGGATGACGGCCTGCATGTCAGTGTCCATGACACCCGGTGAGAAAGAAATCATATTCACCGGCCGTTCTTCGTCCTCCTGTTCAAATCCGAACGTTCTCGTAAACATATCAAGTCCGGCTTTTGAGCTGCAATACGCGCTCCACCCCTTGTATGGGTTTTTGGCCGCGCCAGACGTAATATTGACAATTGTTTTTCTGCCGCTGTACAGAGCAAACTGTTTTGTAAACAGCTGGCTTAAGAGCACGGGCGCGGTCAGATTAAGCTGATAATGGTGCTGCAGCTCTTCTAGAGACGCTTCTCCCGCGCGTTTGATCGGCGTTACCATTCCGGCGTTATTGATCAGTGTGATGGCTGAATAATCAGCTGGATTGATGGATGAAAGCAATGTCTTGAATTGCTGTTCAGCCTCTGTGAGATTGATCAGGTCAATCTGATACTGTGTCAGTTTCTCATGCGAAACATCTGTTGTTGTTCTGGACAGGGCATGGACTTCATGGCCTTTTTCTAGAGCCTGTAATGCAATGGCTTTCCCCAGTCCTTTTGACGCTCCGGTGATGATATAAAGTTCCATTGGAAACCTCCTCCTTCCGTTCTTATTGTACGGACCGCTTTTAAGCAAAACAAGCGCAGGCGCTTACGCCTTTTTATTATCCTGCACGATCACCTTTGGTATGAGAAAAACAATGCCTGCGATCCCGAGCAGAATCAACACAATATAGATGATCGGAAGCAGGAGTGAAGATGATTCTTTTTCTTCCATTTCCGTTGATGACGCTTTTTTGATCGGTTTCTCGGAAAATGTAATCCCCAGCTGTTTAGATTGAGCTGCGATGGTGTTGGAGCCCTCGGCATCTGTTGTTGTAAACAAATCCTTTATCAGCTCGGCGTCCCGATCCTTCGGTTTTTCAAAGGTGATGTCCTTTTGTTCCTCAGGCAGTTCTGTTTTCTCCTCATAGGAAGAATCTTCATGCAAATAATTCGTATCGATTTCAATGTCTTTCTTCTCATATTGATTTGGCGCGACATCCGTATTTTCTTCGGTTTCGGCAGCAGCGGCAGAGGGTATGAAAAGGGAAAAGGAGAGCATACATATCATGATCCCCTTTTCCAAGCTGCGATTACGCTTCATACGTTTCATCGCTTTCCGCTGTTTTTTCTGCTATCAAGCGAATGACAAGCGGCAGAGCCGCTGCAATCAACGTAATGATCAGCAGAACCGATATTCCCATTGTAAACAAATGCCCTGTTCCGTACTGGATGTCGATATATACCTTCGACACCGGATCTTCAAATGTGAAGTTCGGCATAATCAAGTCAATAAGCGGCGCAACATAGAATAAAATCATTGCCGCTGAAGCAACCCATCCTGGAATTGATCCGAATCGGAATGCCGCCCGAATAAAGGCAGAGCTCGCGACCAGCAATAAAATCGTAAACACAGACCACTTAATCGTCTCATCGTCCGGCAGTGAATAAATATTCAAACCGAACAAGCTGATCATCAATCCGACAAGGATATTCAGAATTCCGAAAAGCGCTCCTTTGACGAGCAGCGGCGCATTCTGGTAATACGAGCTGAAATATCCGATTAACAGACTGCTGATCAAAATAATAACCAGGATGACAACCGGCGGCACCGTCTGAATTTTTTCTTCCGGAACCTGACCGCTGATTTTAAGCGGGTTTGCCAAGTAATCATATACATAGCCGTTGTTTTGCCCATCTACTAATGTATTGCCCAGAATGCCGTATACGTCACTGCGTACAAGCTTCGTGGAGGCAACATTTTTACCCCAGTTGTTATTTAATGTGTCAGCTTTCGTCTGTACATCATTTACGCTTTGCTGCATGTTGGTTGTGTAATCAATAATGCCTGACTGGCGTTCCGATAATGAGCCCATCATGTCTGACATTTGCAGCACTTCCTGGCCGACCGTATCTTGCACGCTCAGTGCCATTGTGCCTGACAGACCATCATTATTGAACGTTGCAGATTCCTGCGCTGCACCGGTTACAAGCTGTTCTGACGCTTTAGACGCACTCTCAGAGATTTTCGTCAGTTCATCGAGAACACCTGCTTGAGAATCACGGATATAGCTGCCGTAGTTGTCTGCAAACTCGGTCATGCCATTGATGAAATTGTCGATGTCTTCATCGGTTTGCATCGTGTTGTTTTTGAGATCTTCCCAGCTTGCTGATTCTTCCGGTTTGATGGCTAGGATTGATTTGACGTTGCCCTGCTGGCCGTCAATGGCATAGTTTTTTGCAGTGCTGTCTATCGTTCCGGATAATACAGAGTCATACACAGATAAATATTTATAGTATCTCATTAAAGCGGAGATGCTTTCTGTGTTGATTTCCCCCGGGAATTGAAGCTGATCTTTATTTTCCAGCTCGCGAATCGCTCTGTAAATCCCTTCGAACTCCCTCTTCCGTTTCGCTTCAAGATTTTCAAGTTTACCTTCTAGCTTTTTTACTTGGTCTTTCAAGTCATCAATTTCATCATTAAGACCATCCATTTGCTCTTTTAGTTCTTCTAATTTCTTTTTCAGCTCTTCATTATGGGCAGTTTCTTTTTCTTTGAGCTCTTCTTCAATTTGCTTGATTCGCTCAGACGCTTTGCTGAGCTGTTCTTTCGCTTTTGCGATATCAGAAATGTCGTCATTTCCTGGTTGATCTTCATTACCGGGCTCTGTTGTGTCTCCGTCGCTTCCGGTTCCGTCTTCATTTGCCAGCTGGATAAATTGTAGGGCTGAGTCAGATGAAGCAGTCTGTTCGGCAGATGTGCCCGTTTCGGTTTGTCCGCTGTCTGACTTACCATTGGAGGCATCTCCGTTCTGCTCCTGACCGTCTGTTCCCTGCTGCTGGTCTTGATCCTGATTATTGCCGTCCGTTTGTCCGTCATTCCCTGTATCACTGCTGTTATCATCGTTTCCGGTGTCTCCCTGTGTATCATCGGGATTGGTGCTGCCTCCGTCATCTGGATGATCCGGCTTGTCAGTGGACGGCTCGTCTGTTCCCGGTTTTTCAGTTCCCGGGTCCTCGGGTGTCGGATCCTCTTTTTCAGGCTCCTTCAGATTGTCTGAAATATCTTGAATGTCAGCGGCAATGTTTTTCAATTCTTCACGCTGTTTTTCAAGATCGATTTTCAGTTCTTCAGGATTTTCTTCGTTCGGGTCTTTATCTTCATCATCTGAACCATCATCTCCATCAGGCTGCGGGTCTGCTTTCGCAACAGTGAGCGCCTCGCGCGCTTCAACAAGCAGTCCGTATACTTGATTTAAAGCTGCCTGTCTTGATGCGGTCTGGTATTGGTTAATTAAGTCGCTTTGTATCTTCGCCATACCAAGTTCCTGCTGAGGCACTTGGCCTTCCCTGATTTGCTGGGCGGCTGCCAGAACTGTGCTGGTTTGTCCAAGCTGTGTTTTCACTTGGCTGATCCCAGTTGCCAGTCCGCTCATCTGCTCGCTGAACTGATTGGCCTTTTGCTGTGCTGAAATGGCATCCAATCCTGTCTGGATTTGCTGCTGAGTTGAATCCTGGGCTGCCAATAGCAGCTTCTTTTGATTTTCTTGATATTCTTTGTATCGTTCCACAGTATCAACGAAGTCTTTCAGGGTGTTTTTTGCTTCCTCCGCTGTCGAAGCCTTTTCTTTTGTCGTGCCTTGGGCTTCATTCATTGATTTCTTCAGCTCATCGATCAGGTCTTTCTGGCGTTTGATTTCACCTGCTAAATCGTTAGAGCTTGGTTTGTAGAAATTGTACATGACATTTTGGAATTCAGATTCTTTATTGACGATCTTGTCAAACTCTCCTCTGATATTGTCCACTTTTTGTGAGACAAAGTTCCAATATAAGGCCGACATTTTTTTGTTCATTGTTTTTTGGGCATCTTCAAGCTCACGCTGCACTTTTTCTTTGTTGACCGCATTCAGGTTATCTTGAATGCTGAACTCAAGCGTGGCTTTTTGAGGACGCTCTTTGTCGTAGCTCAAAATATTTCTTGAGAAATCTGAGGGGATGTAGACGATCGCATCGTATTTTTTCGATTTCAGGCCTGTTTCCGCTGCACTTCGGTTCACGACCGTCCAAGAATAATCAGGACGTTCCCCCAGTACGGCAGCTACTTCCTTACCGAACTGGGCGGATTGATCATCTTCATCGTCCGCTTTCACCTCATCACTCAATACGCCTGTGTCTTCATTCACCACTGCGATTTGCCGCGTGGAATTGGCTGCTTTTTTCGTCGGATCTTCCCCGATAAATCGGAAAAACAAAACCGGCAGCAGCAAAATAATGATGACGGCGGATATTAACTTGATTAAGTTTTTTCGTTGTTCTGTCATCTAGCACTCTCCCTTTCAGCAGAACATAAAGGAATTTGAACTTTTTGCTCCTTCCCGTTTTCCACAACATATCCGAAGCCCGGCTGAATCTCCGGCTCCTGTCTTTGGTACGGAAGAGGAATGACATTTTGTTCAGATTTTTTCATCAGCAGGATAGCGTGTCTGATTTGCTTCATCTCAGTCGTCAGGGAATCATAGCCTTTGGAGAACTCACTGTGATTGCCTGCCGGAATAAAGCTGAAGCCAAGATGAGCGTAAGATTTCATAAAGTTCGCCAAGCGGTCTTGAATTCTCGTATCGATCGTCTGCTGGAATCTCGTAATTCCGTCAATCATCAGAACCACTTGAGAGAATCGCAGGCTTTGTGCGTCTCCCTGGCGAACGGCTTCTACATACATGGCTTCTCTTGTTTTAAAGATATCTTCTGCTGTTTCAATCCACTGCTCAATATCATCTTTTGTTTCCAGATATGCGACATCTGTTTCTTTTGCATAATTGGATAAACCGCGGTCGATCGAGTCAAACAAACCGATCATTTCCGTTTCATCCTCAAGCAGATGCTCGAGCATCACTTTTAAGACGTTTGTTTTTCCTCGCTGTGTCTGCCCTAATATCAGGCAATGCTTGTGCTTAGCCAAGTCAAAGTACACCGGGCTAACGGTTTCTTCATGAAGCCCGATCGGCACAGATAAAGGCTTGCGTTCCAGCTTGAAGCGGAGAGAAAACTCTCTCGTCGACAGGCTTTCCGGCAGCATCGGAATCGGAGCCGGCTGCTGAAGTGAAGCGTAGCGATCCTGAAGAACCTGCACTTCTGCTTTTAGCTCGTTGAACATGCCGATATCATCCTCTGCTTCAACAGGCAGGAACATTTGGGCGAAATAAAGCTCTTCTTTTTGAATGATCACGCGCCCCGGGATCGGCTCAAGGCTGAACTTCGGCCGTCCGTAAATGGAATATCCCTCGGATTGATCCATCAGGTAATGGACAACCTTTGTTTTCAGGTTGTTCAAGAGCGACTGGCGGACAGCATTTACGCGCGTCGCCGTCAGCATGAAGTAAATCCCCAAGCTTTGTCCGTCTCTGGAAAGCTGGACAAATTCCGATTCAAGCTCATGCATCTCATCCTTGACGATATCAAAGTTGTCGATTGTGATGAAAATGAATGGAAGCTCTTCTTCGCTCAGCGCATTGTACATTTTGATATGGCTGATTTCTTTTTCACGGAACAGACGTTTTCGGCGGTCAATTTCCTCTTTGATCCGGATCATGAACTTTTCAATTTTTCTCGACTGATCCATCAGGAAGTAATCCGCCGTGTGCGGCAGCTTCGCTAATGGGAGAAGCGTTCCGTTCCCGAAATCAAAGATATAGACATGAAGCTCTTCAGGCGTGTAGACGTCTGCGAAACTCATCAGGAATGTTGCCGCTGCAATCGATTTTCCATAGCCTGAGGAGCCGAAAATGCCGATATTTCCGTCTTCCATCATTTTATAAGCAATCGGTGCCTGTCTTTGCAGATCAGGTTCATCAACATAAGCAAAGTGGAAATGGTCCTTTTCTTCTGATGGGAAAAGGGTGCGCGGGATACGTTCCGCAAGCGGCGGCAGCCAAGGACTCGGCAGCTTCTCAATTCCCATTTCCTCTTGAATGCGTTCGATTTCGTCAACCACTGCTTCAATTTCTGATTGAACTTCTTTTTTCGCCATTTCTTCGGTGTCGACCTCAGAAAGCGGGATCAGGCCGGTATCGGTGACAATCGCGATTTCATCCTCTGTTCCGTAAACTTCCTCTAAGTAAGGGGCCCCGCTCCAGGCGGATTGGAACAGCTCGTACACTTCATTGTTTCCGACCTGCAAATAACCGCGTCCGGTAACAGTGATGTTCGCGGCATCGCTGTTTTTCAAAATCTCTTTACTATCAGTGGCATCCTGAACTTTAAGCGCTACTTTAAAGCGCGAGTTACTCCAGATTTGGTCGTCGATGATACCGCCCGGCTTCTGTGTCGCCAAAATCAAATGTACACCGAGGCTTCGGCCGATACGTGCGGCACTGACAAGCTCTCTGATAAAATCAGGCTCTTCGCTTTTCAGCTCTGCAAACTCATCGGAAATTAAGAATAAGTGCGGCATTGCTACTTCTGCTTTCCCCTGCTTGTACAGCTTTGTATAGTCATTGATGTGATTGACTTGATATTGATCAAACAGACGCTGCCTTTTTTTCAGCTCGCTTTTAATCGAAGCAAGCGCACGCATACTGAAGTTTTGGCTGCCTTCAATATTGGTGATCGTGCCGAGCAGGTGGGGAATATTGCGGAACGGTTGCGCCATTCCTCCGCCTTTATAGTCAATTAATAAGAAAGCCGCCTCATGTGGGTGAAAATGCACCGCAAGTGACAGGATGTAAGTCTGGAGAAATTCACTTTTCCCCGAACCTGTTGTCCCCGCGAGCAAACCGTGCGGCCCGTGGGCTTTTTCGTGAAGGTTCAGATGCACAATGTCATCTTTCCCTTTATAGCCGATCGGCACCGACAGCGACTTCGACGATTCACTCGTCAGCCATCTTTGCTGGATTCCGATTTCTTTTACTTCCTTCGCATGGAAAAGCTCTAGGAACGAGACCATTTCCGGAATGGAATTCGTAATGCCCACCTGGTGGTTCAGCGTGCGAAGCGTCCGTGAAAACCGTTCGTTGTCCTCGCGCTGATGTTGATCAAGCCTGAACGGGATTCTTACCGCTTTTTTCTTTTGTATTAAAATGTCGCCTTCATTTTCGTTGATATAGCGGACAAGAGTCGTAATGTTTTCTGATAAACTTTCCTTTGTGTCCGCAGCGACAATGGTAGAGATACCCAGATGCTCATGCTGCCCTTCCAGATATTCAAGAATGACGTGCTCTGAAATCAGCTGCTGATTTGTAATGACAAAAACAAAATGCGGTTTAAACTGCACTTTTTCTTTGTCCTCTTCCAAGTCACGCTCTCTTATCAATTCGTAGAGAGAAGAAAGGAGCTGGTCACGGGTCTGTTCATTATAAATAAAGCCTTTTGCATAAATATGGGGCATTTGAAATTGCGGAAGCCACTTCATCCACTCCCAGTCTTTATACTCTTCTTCATGAAAAATAAAAACGAAACGTAAATCGTGATAGCTGTTAAAGAACGACAGCTGGCCGATCAGCTGGTGAATCTCATTCTTAACAATCTGAGATTTCCCGACAAGGCCCATCGGCCCCTCCGCCAAATCCACCGTAACCGGCGCATTGCGAATGTCCTTATAGACACGCTGCATGTGCTGCGATTTCTCCATAAGGTCATCAATATCACGGTTCGCCAGGTCTCCGCCGCTCATATTGATTTCATAGCTTGCAGGAACTGTTCCGGTCCCGAGCCGAATCTGGAGATAATCCTTGCTTTCGAGTGATTTTTCCCAAATTCGATCACTGATTTCACTTGTTAAGTATTTCATTTGTTCAAAAGAAGGAAAATGAAAGTCAAGAACCTGCTTTTGCTTTTCAGCAAGTGCCTGAAGCTCTTTTCTCTTATTATCTAAGTAAAGCTTATACACGCGCTCCCGCTTTTCCTCGCGTTTTTTCCGCTGGTTTTTATCCCGGAAATATTGAACGGTCGAGGTAATAAGGGTCATCATAAACATTGCCAAAGAAACGAGTATAAATATGCCGCGCGGCTGGATGATGGCGACAACGCCCATCACAATCAGCATCACAAGCGGAGGCAGGATGACGAGCCACAGCCCTCTATTGGTTTGATCGCTCTCCTGAGAGGGAAAACTGAAGGACACACGGTCATCTGGCAAATCGTACACCATCCGCGGTGTTCTTCTGTACTGCGGATATTTCTTCTGCATTTCTGTGCTTGGTTTGACCGTTTTGGTTAACACTGTTTCAAGCGGTGTGTAGTGAACGATTTCTAAGAGGTCTTGTTCAGTTACTCTCATTAGCGTAAAAATCCAGAATATTTCATCTCCCGGTTTGAGCGGTGCAACACTTATTACCTTCTCGCCGTTCAAGAACACATTCCCGCTTTCTGGGAGAATCGACCATTTCTTACCGATATGCAGTAATGAAAATGTACTTTGCTCCGCAAAAGCAAAATCATTCGGATTCAAATAGATATCTGCATCTGTCTTTTCTGAGGAACATGTCATTTCGTCTCTGTTTCCTGTAAAATAAACGGATTTTTCAGGCTTGCCGGCAATTAAAAACAGACGGATTTCCTGCTGGTCCGTTTGAAGAGAAAATGATGCATCAGTTTCAAGACTGCCCAGGCAATCATTTCCCAGGAAAACATCGTACTGGCTGCCGGATTCCTTCCTCTGAAGAGAAATGACTCCGTTCTTAAACGGAATGGTGCCGATCGTAATGGAATCCTTCACATCTGGCCCTATGGTCACCGGCTGGGACGCAGGGAGGTCAGACAGTTTTAGTTTTTGGACGTTTTGCTGGTAGAAAACCCATAATAGACTCAAATGGCGAACCCCCTAACGGCCGAAATACGGCGTGCGATGACCTGAACTTCATGTTTCACTTTATTTGTCATCTTTTTTCTCATCTTTCTTTTCTTTCTCTTTCTTCTCTTGTTCTTCTTTTTTCGCTTTTTCCTCGGCTGCGGCCTTTTCTTCTGCCGCTTTCTCTTCAGCTTGTTGTTTTTCTTTGTCTGATTGTTCTTCAGCGGCTTGGCTGGCTGTATCAGTTTCTGCCGTGTCTGTTATCGCTTCTTCTTTTTGTTCTTTCATTTGTTTGGTAATTTGATCGATCTCGCTTTGTACCGTATCCAGTTCTTTTTGCTTTTCATCATCTTTCATACTGTCATCTGCTAATATTTCAGCCTTATATCGAATCAGCCCCAGCCCTATGTACGGGTTATACTCCAGCTTTCTTCCGATACTAACGGCTTCTTTATTCTCGCCTCTCCCTATGTCTATCCAATAAAGAAAGTGCTGTGGATCTGATTGCAGCGTGACCAAATTATTTTCAATTTGTTTCTTTTGAATATCGCCTAATTTTTCAACCTCAACATAAGACATTGCAAGCTGATACTGCACTGAATCAGGCAGGCTTTCCGCATCATATTTAGCCAGCGTGCTGATAACCTCAC
This sequence comes from Bacillus sp. 0909A, assembly GCF_036765115.1. NCBI lineage: Bacteria > Bacillati > Bacillota > Bacilli > Caryophanales > Bacillaceae > Bacillus > Bacillus sp. 0909A. The sequence goes on along the minus strand of NZ_JBAIZU010000007.1, from coordinate 60,894 downwards.
TGTACTGCTTGTTTAAGAAAGCACGGTTGCTTTCCACAATCGCCTGATGCTTCGGCTGCGCGAAAAATAAAGCGTACATCGAATAAATCAGAGCCGGCACAAGCAACACAATGAGTCCCAGGCCGATATATCTTTGGATGTTCCATTTCTTTTTCGGGATATGTATGTATGTTTTGGCTTTGGCTTCGAGCTCATCGATATGTGTCTGAATCAGCTCGAGCAGTTCATCATAGGACTTCGCATCCAATATCGCTTTTGTCTCCGGAGAGAATGTCAGCGTTTCATTGAATTTCAAGTAGTCCTCAAATGCAAAAGCGCCGTCAACTGCCAAAGCCGCTGCAGCTTTTAGCTCCTGCCAGACTCTCTCCTCATCATGCTCGTAAGGCGGAATGCTTTCTTTTACGCCGTAATGAAGAAAATATGGGGTCAGCCCTTTATCGAATACAATGTTTTCCGGGGCCACAATCAAATGCAGCCTTGATAACATGTGCTGCTGTACAGCCTGAACAAGCTGATAGGCAAATTGCCATTTACTTTTTTTATCTTTAGCTTTTATCAAGCGAAATTCTTTATAGGAGGGAGGAGGTTGGATTGTGATGATCACTTCGTCTTCCGTCACATTGATCTCTTTATGAAAAAATGGATTTACATCCTTGATCACGTTCGCTTCGAGACCGTCCAGAAGCTTTATTTTTTCCCGTTGAAAGGTAAATGTAAAGCCGTCTTCCGTTTTCTGAGCAGCAGCTTCTAATTGGTTTTCTAAATATGATGTTTGTTCACCTGACATTCAACCAGATCCTTTCATAATATTTCAAGCCGGTCTCCGCTTGTAATGCCGCAATCAGATAGCTTGCATTCTCCGGAAAACACCGTATCCTTATTGACCACTCTGATCCAGTGCCCTTCGCGCGGAGGTATGGAAACGCTTTGGGCCTGCCAAGCGATGTCAATGACTTTTTTCACCGGGTGGTAATCTGACAATCTGAGATCGAAGACACTTCCGTTATAATGTTTCAAATCTATCGTAATATCAATATACATGTTTATTCACCCTTACATAGAAAGAGCGCCGTCTTCTGGTGAATCAGGCGCTCCTTCCCTTTCATACTGTTATCCGCGGATTTGATTTGCGATGTCTTGGTCAGTAGACTCAAGAGTATTTGCTGTTTGATCAAGCTGCTGGTTAACATCTTGAAGCAAATCTGACATTTTGATAAATGAAGGTTTGAGCTGCTCGTATTGATCTGCGAACGCTTCGCTAGAAGCACCTTCCCACATGCTTTTTAAATCAGAGATCATTCGGTTTAAACGATCAACCTGATTTAATACTTCTTGGCTTTCAACGCCATATTGCTTCGCCATCGCTCTTAGCTCTTCGGGTGTGACACGAATTAATCCTGCCATATTCCTCATTACCTCCTGTGCCATCAGCCTAAATATGGGCTAATTCACTTATTTTTAGAACGTAATTATTATAAAAACAGTTTTTCGGTACAGTCAAACAAATATGTTTTAATTTTACAAAATGAGTCCAATGGTTTACCTCTCGCCTCTTAAAAATTACATATTTTGTTAAACAAATAGGTTTATTTTCTCAATCCATGTCGCCTTCTTGGAATAATCCAAAAGACCCAAATGATTCTCTAACTCCCAAAAAAACCTTTCAGAAAATTTGATGCTACAGCACCATCTCTGAAAAGGTTTTTCTGAAACATTCATCAGCCTGTTTCTCGCCCCAGACAGAACATGTATTTCATTATATTTAAAAAGTGTTTTTTGGCTTTGTTCACTTCTATTAAACTGTATTCTTTGTTGTTGATTTTCACAAACAAGAACAATCATAATAAAAGCAAGACGATTTGATGTCAAAGAGAACAAAGAATACAAGGATGGAAAAGTAGGGATAATGATGACCATGCCAAAGGATCCGTTTAAATACAGTTTTGACAGACTGGAAGAAGTGGCTGATCATATCAGTGAAGTGCTGCAATGTCCGATCACCATTGAAGATGTGAACCACAAACTGCTAGCCTACAGCACCCACAGTGATTGTACTGATCCTGCCCGGACGTCTACGATCATTGGCAGAAGAGTGCCAGAGAAAGTTATTAATAAATTGTGGAAAGACGGGACGATTCCCGCACTGCTAAAAACAGACCAGCCGATCAGAGTGAAGGAAATTGACGAAGTCGGACTAAGCAACCGCGTCGCGATTTCGATTTGGAAGAACAACCAGGTGCTGGGGTTTATTTGGGCGCTTGAAATTCAAAAAACATTGTCGGATGATGATCTGCTGACATTGAAAATGGCGGCTAATGCAGTAAGAAATAAGCTGCTTAAGCTCCAAATCAGAAAAACGAAAAATGAGGAACGCAGCCAAGAGTTTTTCTGGAAAATGCTGACCGGACACATCTATCAAGAACAGGACATGACGGATGGGTTTAACAAGCTTGGAATGGTCGTTCCCTCTGAATTTTCCGTGATGATCATCCGGGTAAACGGCGAGCTGACCGAAAAAACAGAACAGCAGCTTCATTATCTGCAGGAAACGACCCAGCAGGTTCATGCTCTGCTGACGACCGTTGATTCCAATGAACTTATCATTTTAACAGCGCCAAAAACGGATCGTCCTTTTCAAGATTTAAAACAGTTCGCTTTCAGCACGCAAAGACAGCTGAGGGAACGTTATAAAATAGAAGATGCTTCTATTGCATTTGGCGGAATATACAATTCAATTTCGTTTGTCTGCCGTTCATATCAGGAAGCATTGTCCGTATTGAAAGCAAAGGAACGTTTTGCTGAAGAAACCAAGCATCTTTTCAGTTTTTCAGAATTAGGCATTTATCAATACTTGGACGTGTTAGATGAGAAACGGAAGCAAACGGGATATTTCAACTACTCCCTTTCAAAACTCGAGCAGTACGACCGGGATCACCAGTCCAATATGGTCGAAACGCTCGAACGTTTTATTGAAGCCGACAGCAATGTGAATACCGCCTCTAAGGTCTTGAATATTCACGTTAATACATTGAATTACCGGCTGAAGCGAATCAGCCAGATCGCTGAGATCGATTTAAAAAATGTGAATCAAAAGTTTACTATATATCTGGATATCAAACTTCGTAACATGGGTTTGTGAAATTTCACAAACCCATGTTTTTTTATTTTCTGTTTCAAACAAAGAATTTTCCAATAAATCAAGCTACACTAAACATATCACATATACGGGAGGAAATAGAGATGATCATTGGGGTTCCTAAAGAGATAAAAAACAATGAAAACCGTGTCGCTTTGACGCCTGGGGGCGTTTCACAGCTCGTTTCAAACGGTCACCGCGTGCTGGTTGAATCTAGCGCAGGCCTTGGAAGCGGCTTTGAAAATGAAGCTTATGAGTCAGCAGGAGCGGAAATCATTGCTGATCCGAAACAGGTCTGGGATGCTGAAATGGTCATGAAGGTCAAAGAACCGCTTCCGGAAGAATATGCATACTTCCGAAAAGGGCTTGTACTGTTTACTTACCTCCACTTAGCTGCTGAACCGGAGCTTGCACAGGCACTGAAGGATAAAGGCGTCACAGCGATCGCGTATGAAACGGTAAGTGAGGGACGGGCATTGCCGCTGCTTACACCGATGTCCGAGGTTGCAGGCAGAATGGCAGCGCAGATCGGAGCCCAGTTCCTAGAGAAACCTAAAGGCGGAAAAGGAATCCTCCTTGCCGGAGTGCCTGGCGTTGCCCGAGGAAAAGTAACCATTATCGGTGGGGGCGTAGTCGGAACCAATGCGGCGAAAATGGCTGTCGGCCTGGGGGCAGATGTGACAATCATCGACTTAAACGCGGATCGCCTGCGTCAGCTTGATGATATATTCGGCCATCAAATTAAAACGTTAATTTCTAACCCTGTCAATATCGCGGATTCGGTAGCCGAAGCGGACCTTCTCATTTGCGCCGTGTTAATCCCTGGTGCTAAAGCGCCGACGCTTGTCACAGAGGAAATGGTGAAACAAATGAAGCCTGGTTCAGTGATTGTGGATGTTGCAATTGACCAAGGCGGCATCGTTGAAACTGTCGACCACATTACGACACACGATCAGCCGATATATGAAAAACACGGCGTCGTTCACTATGCTGTTGCGAACATGCCGGGCGCTGTGCCTCGCACTTCAACAATTGCGCTAACGAACGTTACGGTTCCATATGCACTGCAAATCGCAAACAAAGGGGCAGCAAAAGCACTTGAAGACAATGCGGCACTAAGAGCGGGGTTAAACACAGCAAACGGCCACGTGACCTATGAGGCTGTTGCCAAAGATTTAGGATACGAATATGTCCCTGCCGAGAAAGCCTTACAGGATGAATCATCTGTGGCCGGCGCTTAATTCATATGGAGCTTGCAGAACAATTTCTGCAGGCTTTTTTTATCTTTTAAAAAGGAAAAAGGAAATGATGTCTCGAATTAAAACGAAGAACTTGATCATAAAGGAGGATTCATATGGCTGTTCAGCAATATGGCGTGTTAAAAGGCGTTGTCTTAGATATGAAGCGGGAAACAGATGATGACAGTCCTCATTTCCAAGTCAAGGTGCTCGGTGAAGAGAATACGTATTACAGGTGCGCCATCAATGTCATGTCCAGTTCCGAGGAATCTGAAGTATTGTATTTGGCAGACGATCAGTTTGATTCGAGCTCCATTACCATCCTTCCGAACATGCCGTATGGATATACGAAGATCAATGACGAAAACCGTGAAGTAGCACTGGATTATGTGCGGGGCAATCTTTTTGATTCACGGGAAATGAAGCCTTTGCCTCATGAAATCACGGGGCCTGATAATGATTTAAATGATTTTATTGAAACGTATATGAAGAAAGCGAAAGAAGAGAAAGCGCCGGTTTATATATTCGGGTCAAAATTTGGACCTGAACAGGCAGCAGATAAAATATTCGGCTTTACCCCGACAAACGGTATGCATAACATCCACATGAATCAAGGCAATGCGCTGGATACCCGCTGGAAAAAAGACAACGGCTCTTGGCATGACGGAGGTATTCTGATTCAATTTGCCGATCAGTGGGCGGCTGTGTTTTTGGCGTTTTTATCCCAGTCATGGTGTACGGATGAAAACGGGAACCCCGTCAGAGATTGCGATCATACCCAAACGTCTGCGTAAGATTAAAAAAGAGACTGCCTGCTGCAGTCTCTTTTTTATCGTCCATCCTTTAGACATTTTCGACAGGCTTTAAGCTGTTCGGCCTCATATCGCTCCAATGCGATTGGATGTAGGCCAGACAAGCCTCACGCCCTTTTTGTTCATGAACGACTGTCCAGCCGCTCGGCACATCGATAAAGCCGGGCCACAAGGAATATTGGCCCTCTTCATTGATGAGAACAAGGTATATGCCATCCGCATTTTCAAAAGGATTTGCCATTGCTTTTCCTCCTTTATTGATTCATTTCTTCCAATTTAGATGCCAGAACCCGGCCAATGACTGCGAGCGGTTCCGGCTGACAGAGATCTTTATGGCGGCAGTCAATGTCGATTTGTTCAATTTGTCCATCAATATAAGGCTTCCACGAATCAGGTTCAATTGGGTCAAACCATTCAGGAATGATAGTTGATCTGAAAAACAGAACATTTCCACGGAAGGTTTTCGGTGCATATGAACCTAAAATGCCGACAGAATTGACGTACGTATTCTTTAGGTTTAAAATGACTGATTCGTCCAGACTGGCTAGTGCGCTGCCATCTCGCCGCAGAATCTCAATAGCTGTTTCAAAATCAAGCGGCTTGTCTCCTAAGCTGTCTGGGTCGTACCCGCCTAATGCGAGAAGGGCAACAAGCGCTTCTTCATCATCCGGTGCCTCTTTTATAGGAAGGAAGTGGTTTGGATAGGCGTCCAGCATAACCAATAGAGAAACGTCTTCCCCTTGCTTTTGCAGCTGTGTTGCCATTGCTTGAACGACATTTCCGCCTAAGGACCAGCCAAGCAAATGGTACGGCCCTTTCGGCTGGATCGTCCGAATCTGTTCTATATAGTCGGCAGCCATGTCATCGAGCGTTTTCGGAAGCGCCTCCTGCTGTCCAATTCCCCGCGCTTGCAGTCCATAGATGGGGTAATCCGTTCCTAATGATGTCATCAATCCTGCATAACACCAGCTAAGTCCGCCCGCCGGATGTACGCAAAACAACGGAAGCCGGTCTCCGCTTGTTCGGAGCGGCAGCAAAACATCAAGAGCGCTTTGGCTTGAACCCATCTCCAGTCTTTCGGCAAGCCCTGCCACAGTCGGTGCTTCAAATAGATTGCCAATGCTGAGTTCAACCCCGAGTGCTTCACGTATGCGGCTCATCAGCTGAACTGCGAGCAGGGAATGTCCTCCCAAATCGAAGAAACGGTCATCAATACCGACACGCGGCAAATGAAGCACTTCCATAAACAAGTCACAAAGGATTTCTTCCTGCGGGGTTCTCGGCCCGCGACCTGTCACCGCAGCAGCAAAATCTGGAGCAGGCAGCGCTTTACGGTCAAGCTTTCCATTCGGCGTCAGCGGCAATTCTTTCATCGTCACAAAGGCTGAAGGCACCATGTAATCCGGCAGTCTCTCGGCAGCATACCTCCGCAGTTCCGCCGTATCAAACGTTTCCTCCGAGGAAGGTATGACATAAGCTGCCAAACGTTTATCTCCCGGCTGGTCCTCACGAACGATCACTGCCGCATCTTCCAGCTGTGAATGCTGAACAAGCGCGGCTTCAATTTCTCCCAGTTCAATTCGGAAGCCCCGAATTTTCACTTGATGATCGGCACGGCCGACATAATCGAGAGAACCATCAGCACGCCTGCGGGCTACATCTCCCGTGCGGTACATCCGTGTGCCCGGTGGTCCGAACGGGTCAGCGATGAAGCGTTCCGCCGTTAAACCGGGCCGTCCTAAATAGCCTCGGGCCAATCCGGCTCCTGACACATACAGTTCTCCAGCCACACCCGGCGGAACGGGCTGTAAACTCTCATCCAGCACATACACGCCTAGATCGGGAATTCCGCAGCCGATCAGGCTGTTTGCTCTTATAGCTGCAATATTTCGGTCTAATTCGATATAGCTGACATGCACTGTTGTTTCAGTAATACCATACATATTGATCAGTTTTGGCGCCTGTTCAGGATGGCGATGATACCAATCCTCAAAACGGCTGAGTTCAAGCGCTTCTCCGCCAAAAACAACATATCGAAGGCTGAGGGCCTGTCCGAGATCAGGCTGCTCTCTTTCCGCCTGCATAAACTGATAGAACGCTGATGGTGTCTGGTTCAAAATGGTCACACCCTCTTTTACCAGCAGACGCAGAAACGCTTCCGGAGATCTGCTGATGTCATGAGGCACGATAACAAGCCGCCCGCCGTGCAGCAAAGGTCCCCAAATCTCCCAAACAGAAAAGTCAAACGCGTAGGAATGGAACATTGTCCACACATCGTCTGAACCGAAACGGAACCAGTGATCGGTCGCTCCAAACAACCTCGTCACATTTTGGTGAGGAATCATGACGCCTTTTGGAACGCCTGTTGAACCGGATGTATAAATAACATAAGCCGTGTTGAAAGGTGACAGCGGTCGAATCCTGTCCGTATGATCAGGATTCAAAGGACTGTATGTTTTTAGTTTCTCGCATAATTCCGGATCATCCAGCACAATTTTCGGCACATTTTCTGAAGGCGGGATTTGATTTTCCACCTGTGAGCTCGTGATAATCATCGCAGGCCGGGCATCGTTCAGCATAAAAGCGATTCGGTCGGCCGGATAGTCCGGATCAAGCGGCAGGTACGCAGCTCCCGCTTTCAGTACCGCTAACAGTCCGATAGTCATATCCAATGAGCGAGGCAAAGCTAATGCCACAAATTGCTCCGTTCCGACGCCTTTGCTAATCAGCAGCCGGGCAAGCCGGTTCGCCCTTTCATTCAGCTCCGTATAGCTCATCGCTTTATCTTTATACACGACAGCAATGGAATCAGGGCTCAACGCTGCTTGTTTCTCAAACAGCTCCGGGAGACACGCTTGCGGAATCTTTTCAGAAACACTTTGCCAATCCGTCGCCGTGATGCTGCGCTCCTCTGGTGCTAGAATATCCAGGCTTCCGATTTTCTGGTCAGGAGCAGCCTCGGCAGCCTCAAGCAGCCGCAGAAGGCGATCAGCAAGAGCTTGAACAGTTTCACGTTTAAAAAGATCGGTGCTGTACTCAAGCAATCCTTCCAGTCCATTTGGTGTCCCGTCATCAAGACGGCTTTCACTGATTTCTAACGTTACATCAAATTTGGCAGATCCTACGCTATGAATGTGCAGGCTGCTTTCTGTACCAGGCAGGTTCAGTTCTGCGTCAGGCGTATTCTGGAACGCGAGCATGACTTGGAATAATGGATGCGTCGCCCGGGAGCGAACAGGATTGAGCACCTCTACAAGTCTCTCAAACGGCAGATCCTGATTTTCATAGGCCGCCAGATTCACTTCCCGCACTCTGTCCAGAAGCTCACGGAAACTCGGATCACCAGAGGTGTCTGTTCTGAGCACCAATGTATTGATAAACAGTCCCACAAGATCACCAAGCGCATCGTCATTCCGCCCCGCGATCGGGCTTCCAATCGGAATATCCGTTCCAGCTCCGAGTCTCGTCAACAAGGCGGCAAGCCCTGATTGAAGCACCATAAACAGACTTACTCTATTGGCACGGGCCAGCTCCAGTAAGCGGCTGTGAAGCTCTGAGTCTATACGGAAATGAATTGTATCTCCCTGATGACTCGGCTCAGCCGGACGTGAAAAATCAGTTGGCAGTTCGAGCTGATCGGGCAGGTCTTCCAGTCTCTCTTTCCAGAAAGCTAGCTGACCGGCAATCAAACTGTCTGGATCATGCTCGCTTCCGAGCAGACTTTGCTGCCAGAGCGCATAATCCGCATACTGCACAGCAAGCGGTGTCCATTCGGGGGCTCTCCCGTGACAACGGGCGGTATAAGCAGCAGCCAGATCACGAGTCAGAGGGGTCAATGACCATCCGTCTCCGACAATATGGTGCACGAGCAGCAGCAGCACGTACTCATCGGGACCGATAACAAAGAGCTCGGCACGGAAAGCAGGCTCAGCTGCAAGGTCAAAGCTGTAGCGAGCAGCATCGGCAAGCCTCTTAGAAAGCTCCTCCTTCTTCACTTCTGTAACATATAAAACAGGACAGGCTTGATCGGCGTCTAAAATATGCTGATAAGATGTCCCCTGTGATTCAGGGAAAATGGTCCGAAGACTTTCATGGCGGCTGATGAGATCATACAATGCCGCTTGCAGCGCTTCTTGGTTCAGTTCACCTGAAAAACGGCTGGCAACCGGGATATTATAAGTAGGACTTGGCCCTTCCAGACAATGGAGGAACCATAGCCGGCGCTGTGCAAAAGAAAGCGGAATATTCTCGGGACGTTCAGCTCTTTGCAAAGCGGGACGGACACTCTGCGCCTGGTCAAGATGTGCAGCAAGTCCGGCAACTGTCGGTTCGTCAAAGAGCTTGGCGATGCCCAGCTCAGCTCCCATCGTCTCACGAATACGGCTCATCAAACGGGCGGCAAGGAGAGAATGGCCGCCCAGCTCGAAGAAACTGTCATCAATACCTACGCGTGCAAGACCTAGAACCTCTGCAAACAGATCACACAGTATCTCTTCTTGAGGCGTTCGAGGTCCCCGGTCAGTGACAGATGCGCTAAAATCGGGTGCCGGCAATGCTTTCCGGTCTAGCTTGCCATTAGGTGTTAATGGCAGTTCATCGATCTCCACAAATGCCGCAGGCACCATATAATCAGGCAGACTGGCACCAACATAACGGCGAAGCTCAGCAATATCTAGAGCTGAAGAAACAACCAGATACGCCACCAATCGTCTATCTCCCGGCTGATCCTCTCGAACCACAACCGCAGCCTGTTCAATTTGCGGATGTTTAGCAAGCACGGCATCAATTTCTCCAAGCTCAATGCGGAAACCGCGAATCTTGATTTGATGATCGGCCCGCCCAATGTAATCCAGAGACCCATCCGCACGCCAGCGGGCCTGATCTCCGGTCCGGTACATCCGTGTGCCCGGCGGTCCGTACGGATCAGCAACAAAGCGCTCCGCCGTTAAATCAGGGCGTCCTAAATATCCGCGGGCCAAGCCGGTTCCGGCAATATAGAGCTCCCCAACAATGCCTGGCGGAACGGGTTGCAAACTATTATCGAGCACATATACCTGCGTATTCCAAATCGGCTTTCCGATCGGAGGCACACCCTGCACACCTTTTTCGAGAAAAGCTGCCGCAGACCAAATGGTTGTTTCAGTAGGGCCGTATAAATTAGTTACTGGACAATCAAGTGCCTGCAAGGCCTGCAAAAGTCCGCTCGGAAGCGCCTCTCCCCCGACAAGCACCCTGAGCTCCCGAAGTTTTTCAGGTTCGTTTGTGACCAACGCATGCCACAGGGTCGGCGTGGCCTGCATAATCGTTATATCAAAATATTCAATCATTTTAACTAATGCCTGCGGCTCACGGATTGTTTCTTTTTGAGCAACAACAATACTCGCTCCGCTGATAAGCGGGAGGAACAATTCCAAAGCAGAAATATCAAAAGCGACCGTCGTCACAGCCAGCAGCCTATCTTGTTCATTGAGAGAAAATGTCTCCTGCATAGACAGCAGAAAATTACTTAAACTTTTCAGCGTGACAACAACACCCTTTGGCCTTCCTGTTGATCCTGATGTATAGATGATATACGCCGGATGAACAAGAGATACATGTACATTTGGATTGTAGGCAGAATAACGCTTCACCATTTCTTTTGTCACAGGCTGATCCAGCACAAGCTGCGGTGCCGTTATATCATCAGGCAGAGTGGCTGCAATTTCCTCAGTCGTTATCATGCATGATGGCTTCGCATCCTTCAGCATGTATGAAATTCTGTCGGCTGGAAACTCCGGATCAAGCGGAAGATAAGCAGCGCCAGTCTTTAGTACGGCAAGCATTGCAGCTACCATCTCGGAAGACCGCGGCAGAGCCAAGGCGACAAACTGCTCCGGGCCAAGGCCTTTTTCTATCAAAAGATGCGCAAGGCGGTTTGCTTGTTCATTCAGCTCTTGATAGCTTAATTGAATGTGATCGCAAATCAGGGCGATACGTTCAGGCGAACGGTTTGCCTGCTCCTCAAACATATCCGGAAGGCTGAGCAGCTGCTCGGGTTTTGCTGTCTCATTCCATTCGCTTATGACCCGTGCTTTTTCTGCCGGCAAAAGAAATTCCATTTGCCCAATCAGCATGTCCTCACCGGCTGATGCCGTTTGTAAAAGCTGTAAGATCCGCTGCTGATGCACCTTTATTTCTGACTCGCTGTACACTTCAGGATTGGCATCCACATCAATTCGCAGCCCGCTTCCGTCTGTTCTGTCATAGACATTTATCGACAAATCATCAACAGGACCGGCTGAAAGATTGTGCGTGGTCCCACGGGCTCCGGCAAAGTCGAGACCGTAATCAAAAGGCATCAAATTAATTTGCGGGCCAAATAATCTATGATTTTCTCCTATTAGTTTCAGATCCCGCCGCAGTTCCTCATGGCGGTATTTATGATGCTGCCGGATACTGCGGATTTCCCGGGAAATTTGCAGCACAAGCTCAGAAAAGCTCATCGAAGGACTCACAGACAGCCTCAACGGGAGAAGATTCATCACCATAGCCGGAACATTCAAGGATGCAGATCCCATCCGTCCCATCATTGGCAGTCCGAGCACAACATCCTCAGAGCCGGTCATGCGGTGTACATAAGCAGCTGATACCGCAATCACGACTTCATGCCAGCTTCCGGCATAATAGCGCGCCGCTTCTTTCAATGCGTTTACATCTGATGGCGGCAAATAAGAAGTCTGGCGCAGAAAGCTTTTTGAGGTTCTCGGCGCCCGTTCTGCCAAACTGACAACTTCAGGCCTGTCCGCAAAACGATTCAGCCAGAATTGACGATCCTCTTCATATGTATCAGACGAGCGGTAGTCTGCGTCCTCCGCCAAAATATCCTGCAAAGAGCCGAAGGAACGATCATCAGCGGACCGCCCTCCTGCAAGTGCAGTATAGGCATGTGCAACCCGCTGGGCGATCAGAGAAAATCCAAAGCCGTCGATCGCTATATGGTGAATGCGCTGATACCAAAAGAAACGCTGAGGCCCGGCTTTAAACAAAGCTTCGCGGAACAACGGGTCATGCTGTAAATCAACCGGCTTTGCCAAGTCAGCTTCCATCCAGTTTAAAGCGGTCTTTTCCGGATTAGGTTCAGAGCTGACGTCAATGACTTGGAGCTGTACATCCGGTGATGGATTCATCATCTGCCAAGGCCCGTCATTATCTTCACCAAAGCGGACATGAAGTGATTCCACTTCTTTTATGACGTGCCGTAAAGCTTCTTCAAAAAGAGAAATATCGATCGGGCCGTTGATTTCTATATACTCGGCTGTATTGTAGATAGGATTGTCCGGATCAAGCTGCTGAGCAAACCAAATACCGCTTTGCGCTCCGGTTAAAGAATATTGAAGATCTTTTGTATCAGGCATCCGTCTTTTTACCTCCTTTTATAAATAGTCCGCGTTTGGCAGCACTCTCTCAATGCGGATTGAAAGCAATTTCTGCCATTCTTCTATCGTCGGCCGTTCAGCCAGTTCGACGAATGTCACCTCGGCTCCGTCACGGCGCCATTGTTCCACTAATGTCATGATCCTTACAGAATCAAGTCCCCTATTCAGTAAGTCTTCATTATCTGCAATGTCATCAGGAGATTCTTGGAGAAGCTCAGCAATTTGTGTGCGGATACTCTCGCAGGTAAATCTATCTTTTTCAGCTTTTTCTGATGGCTTCTGAGCCGCAGAAGGCGCATGTTTCAGCTGATTAAGCAAGCTGTCGGTCATCACCGTAAACGCACAGCGCCCAGCCGCATATTCAAGCGCCATTTTATGCTTGTCCTGAGAAAAATCCGCAACTGCATCAGCAACAAAAAACGCTTCGATGTCCTCCATAAACGCTTCACATGCTGTAACGAGACAGCCAATATGAGCATAAATCCCAGAGATGATCAGCTGATCACGCCCCTGTTCACGCATGATCTCAAGCAGATTCGTTCTCTTAAATGCGCTGTATCTCCATTTTGTCAATACGAGATCATTGTCTTCCGGCGTAAGCTCGGCCACAATTTTTTCCTCATAAGGGCCGCTGCTTAATCCAGGTCCCCAAAAATCAGTCAGCAATGCCCGGTCCTCCGGGTTTTGACTGCCGGGCTGCGCTGTGTAGACAACAGGTATCCCGAGCTGAACACATTGATCCTTCAGTTTGCGTATATTTGCTGAAAGCTCTATTACCGGAGACGCTCCAGCTGTAAACGCGTCGACAAAATAGTTCTGCATATCGTGTATTAAGAAGACTGCCCGATTTGGATCAGGCACCCATGATACTTTGTTTGTTGGCATATCAGACGCTGTCGGCATTTGATACGGCTGAATGGCAGGAATAGCCATTTGAACACTCCCTTTCAAATCGTTTCTATTTTTTTGAACCTGCAAGAAGTTTTTCGGCGATCGTTTCGCGAAGCGCCTTTTTGCTTACCTTTCCTACCCCTGTCTGCGGGAAGGTCTTAACAAATTCGATCCGGTCTGGAATTTTATACGCTGCAAGCCCGCGTTCTCTTAGAAAAGCTTTGAGCTCTGCGGCTTTCGGCGCTTGATCCCGGGGAATAATGAACACACAAGATCTTTCACCAAGAAATTGGTCAGGCATTGATACCATCGCCGCATCATGCACAGCCGGATGCGCCAGAAGATGATTTTCGACCTCTTCCGCCGCCACTTTTTCTCCGCCGCGGTTGATTTGATCCTTTGCCCGTCCTTCCACGACAATATAGCCATCGGGTGTCAATCTCACTAGATCGCCAGTGCGGTAAAAACCGTCGTCGGTAAACGAAGCCGCATTGTGCTCATCAGCCTTATAGTAACCCCTGATCGTATACGGTCCCCGTGTCAGCAGGTGCCCCGTTCCACCTGGTTTCACGTCACGATCCTGATCATCCCACACACGTATTTCATCGTAAGAAGACATCGGCTTACCCTGGGTATTGACAATAACTTCCTCCGGGTCATCAAGCCTTGTATAATTAACGAGTCCTTCTGCCATTCCGAAGACCTGCTGCAAGGTGCAGCCGAACACAGATTTCACTTTGCGCGCGGCTTCAGCGCTGAATTTCGCGCCGCCGACCTGCAGCACTTGAAGGCTTGATAAATCGTCATCTCGTGAGGCAGCCGCGTCCATCCATACCATTGCAAGCGGCGGGACAAGAGCTGTCATTGTTACCTGTTCCCGTTCAATCAAAGGGAACGAGTCGTCCGGACTCGGAGAAGGAGATAAAACCACTTTTCCTCCAGCGTATAATACGCCTAGCACCCCTGGTGAGCTCAGCGGGTAATTGTGCGCCATCGGCAATGCGGCCAAGTACACAGTGCTGTGATCAAGCCAGCAAACCTCCGCGCTCATCCGAAGGCTGTATATGTAATCATCGTGGGTTCGCGGTATCAGTTTCGATAAGCCGGTGCTCCCGCCAGAAAGCTGTAGGAACGCTACATCCGAAGATTTTACTTCAGGCAGCTCGCCAGGTTCTGTATGCAATGCCTCAAGCGGCTGGAATTCCTCCGCATCACCTGCGACAATCACGTGTTTCAAGGACGGCAGCTTGCTTCGAACCTGTCTGGCAAGTGTGCGGTAGTCAAATCCCGAATGGGAATCGGGGATGATATAAGCCTCCGCTTCAGCAAACTCGCAAAAATATGTAATCTCACTGCTTCGATGAGAAGGCAGTGCAAAGACCGGGAGCGCTCCCAGCCGAAAAAGCGCAAAGATGACTTCAAAAAACTCAGCGATATTCGGCAGCTGCACGACTACACGATCCATTGGTTTAATACCGAGCTTTTGCAATCCGGCTGCCAGACGGTCAGCCCTTGTGTCAAGCTCTTGATAGCTCCAATGGGTGTCCCCGCATGTAATCGCGATACGATCGCCATGTTTGGCAGCCCGGTCTCTTAACATGTCTCCAAAAGTCTCACCGGCCCAGCAACCGTTCTCCCGGTACTTTTCCGCAAACTCCTTGGGCCACGGCGTAAATCCATTCAGCATGCTGTTTCCCTCCTGCAATTATTTCTGATCATATGGTATTGACACCCATTGCGCGAAGCATTGTCCGAAACTTTGCGGATGTCTCCTGAAGCTCGTCCTCTGCTTTTGATCCGGCTACAACACCGGCCCCGGCAAAAAGACGAAGTGAGCGTTCTTCAGCCTCTGCACACCGAATCGTAACAATCCATTCGCCATCGCCTGCATCGTCACACCAGCCTACCATGCCGGTGAAGAAACCGCGGTCAAAAGGTTCAATTTCCCGGATGGCTTCTCTTGCAAGGTCAGTCGGTGTTCCGCAGACTGCCGGCGTAGGGTGAAGCGCGGCGGCTAGCTCCAGCGAGGTTACAGTCGGATCAGAAAGCTCTCCTTTAATGACACTGGACAAATGCCACATCGTCTCCGTTTGGATCAGCGAAGGCTTTTCCGGAACGTCCAGCGTCCGGCAAAAAGGCCGCAGCCCGGCGGCAACCGCATCAGCTACAACAGCATGTTCATGAAGATCCTTTGCGGAAGAAAGCAATTCATCGGCCCGGCGCTGGTCCTCAACAGGATCATCACTGCGAGGTCTAGAGCCTGCTAACGGATTGGATACCACCTGAGTTCCCATTCTTGAAACGAGAAGCTCGGGACTTGCTCCGAGTAATGTCCGATGGGAAGATGAGTCATCTGGGATGGATACATCGGCTGCAAAAGTATAGCCTTGTGTATTATGCCGCGCCAGATGGTGAAGCAGTTCACCCGTTTGTATCGCTTCAGGTGATGTTAGATGCAGCGATCTGGACAGGACAATTTTGCTGAGAGTGCCGTCAGCAATGCTTTCCAATCCTTGTTCTACACCTTTTTTATAGTCCTCCGGTGCAGGAACAGGCTGTATGTGATATGTATGTTCCGGCTGCTGTTCAATCTTGGCATCACCGAATTGAAGCGGTCCCGACCACCGTACCTCCTCCGGAACGACGAGCCGGGGCGATTTTAAATAATCAAATGGAACAGCTCCCACAACAACCGGACGGCTTTGCCCCGATTGCTTTGCTTTGTTTAGCGCCTCAGCAATGCGGCCGGGTAAGGTTTCTAATTGGTTTTGGCCGTCTGCATCCGGCACGGCTTCACTCATTCCTTTTCCAAGCAGCACACGATGAGGGGAAGCCAAGAAAAAAGCGCCCGGCTGATACTCATGAAGCAAATGCTCCGCCTTCGTTTCAGATATAACGTTTTGTTCCAACATCCTCATAAACCTCCTTTAAGTTAACTTATACGCCTAATGTCGCGCCGCCATCTACACATAAATTATGCATCGTAATATGGCCTGCCTGCTCAGAAACCAAAAAGAGCACGGCATCTGCAATATCCGAAGGCTGGGCCAGTTTTTTGAGCGGAATTCCCGTTTTAAATGTATCAAGCGATCCTTTGATGACCTGCTCTGCTCCATTTTCATCAGCCCATAAAGACCACTGCATGTCTGTTTCCGTTGATCCGGGAGAAACAATATTGCAGCGGATGTTATATTCTGCAAGCTCAAGGCCAAGGCACTTTGTAAACATCACAGCCGCAGCCTTTGATGAGGCGTATGCCGCCATAGATGTCCTTGGCACACCGGCTGCATTTGATCCTACCGTAACAATTGAACCGGATCTGCGGTTCATCATATATTTGCTGACTGAGCGTGACGCGTTAAAAACACCAGTCGAATTCACTGAGAAAGTGGCCTCCCATTCCTCATCACTTAGAGAATGAATCAGCCCGGGCCGAAGCACGCCCGCTACGTTCACCAATATGTCAATCGGGCCCATGTCACGTTCGATTCGAGCCGTGACGCCGTCAATCGCCGCACTGTCTCTCACATCCGCAGGAAAGGCTTCGGCACGGCATCCCTCCGCTTTGAGGCTGTTCACGACTTTTTCAAGCTTTTCTGGATTGTAATCAACCGCAGCAATGTGTGCCCCTTGACCGGCAAGCGTCCGTACAACAGCTTCACCTATTCCTTGGGCGGCCCCTGTAATCAATGCGATCTTGCCTTCTATACCTCTTACCTTCATTTCATCATTTCCTTTCTTCGCTTTTAACGCCAAAAAGGGCATGTTGCGAAAAAGACTGCTTCACCTTACTATTAACCGCAATTAATTGATAATGATTATCATTATCAATTATAAAAATAATCATATCCAAATGTCATCCGACAGTCAAATATAATTTTTGTGACAAATATGGGAGCTGAGGCAATTCTCAGCTCATTGAAATGTGCGGGCCATCAGGGTGAAGCGCGAAACGCAAAGCCCTGCTGACCAAAACAGGAAGAACCGAAATATGTCCTTCTCCTGAAAACTCGCAAAATTCAGTCCGTACGCCTTGTTCAGCCAAAGCGGATAGCCGCTCGTAAAGCTCCTTCGCGTTATCGTTCATTCGGCATTTATGATGCTTTTCCAATTCTCCTGCCGCTAGCAGAATATTGACACGCTGCTCGTTTTTCTTTACACAGGAAGCGAAACGCTCAGCTTCCTTTTCAATAAATGGTTTGTTCCAATGAATGGACGGACTGCCTGCGATATACGTTTGGAATGCATCCGGTTTCGTTAAGAGCACCTGTAAAACGAAGAGCCCGCCAAGAGAGTGGCCAAAGATTGTTTGTCTGTTTCTGTCAATCTCATAATCTTGTTCAATCTCTGGTTTGAGGTCCTCCTCAATAAATCTTAAAAAGTCCCCCGCTCCTCCATGCTCCGGCCATTCTTTGCCGTCAGGCCTTACCGGCAGCTCCGAGTAAGACGTAGGCATTGTAAAATCCCGGTGGCGCGCAGAAGAAAACGGTTCTGTTGTGTCATAGCCAATACCGACAATTACAGCGGGAATTACCCCTGTTTTCTCAGGACGGCGCCCCTGTACTCGAACAGCTTCCGACATTGTACCGAAGATAGAATTGGCGTCGAGCAGATAAATAACCGGATAACCAGAAGGCGGCGGCTCCGTGCTCGGTTTTGAGATAAAGATTTGATAGCCGCTGCTGCCATTGCGTGAAGACATTTTACGCACTTCCGTTCCAGGAATGGTAAATGCGTTGTAGGTCCCGCCTTTAGCCCCATCTGTTTTTTTCTCAATCATGCAGTACGACATTCCTCTCTTTAAAACTGGCTGCATACATGATAATGATTTTCACTATCAACTAGACAATTCAAATAATAGGTTTTCTGGCAAACAAAGTCAACTTTTTCCTTAATAAAAAAAGCACCTTATTTAAATAAGGTACCTGATAACTAGTAATATGGAAATAAAAACCTGTAAGAGATGCTGATTATCCTACATTCACTAGAACCTTAATCCCATGTAAATCTCTGATTCTGCCAAGGGTCGCCTCTCATATGATAGCCGTTCTGCTCCCAAAAACCGGGATGATTTTCTTTCGTAAATTGGATGCCGCGCAGCCACTTAGCGCTTTTCCAGAAATACAAATGAGGAAACACTCCCCGCAGCGGGAAGCCGTGTTCAGGCGTTAAAGGTTCGCCGTTGTGCGCATAAGCGAGCAGTGATGTTTCAGCCAAAAAGTCATCGAGCGGCAGATTTGTCGTCCAGCCCTCTTCCGCGTGTAAAATGACATAGCCCGCCTCTTCTTTTACTCCGGCCTTCTCCGCGATATCCCGTGTCCGCACCCCCTGCCAAACGTTATCAAGCCGTGACCAGCCTGTTACGCAATGGATGTCATTTTCCGATTCGCACTGAGGAAAGGCTTTTATCTCTTCAAAGCTTAAAAGCATCGGGTGATCAACCAATCCGTATACTTGCAGATTCCACTTCGTCATATCCTCATAATATGGAACATTTCCCGTATGAAGCACAGGAAACGAAGTCGTCACATTTTGATTGGGCGGCACTCTTCCTGACTGATCGGCCTGTTTTATTTTTCCGAAATACACGTAAACCCCTCCTTTTGTTAACCTAAATGATATTCATGTTGACAATCATTCAGATCTTTATTACTCTATGATTGTGTATGAAAACCTAAGGGGGAACAACGATGAAACAACATAAACTTCGTGCGGGTGATATGGCACTGATCGGCATGTTCGCCGCACTTATGGCTGTCGGCGCCAACATTACATCAGTCGCGCCCTTTTTGCAAGTTGCTGGCATTCCTCTGTCGATGCAGCCGTTTTTCTGCCTCTTGGCGGCTCTGCTTCTCGGCAGCAAACGCGCTGCTATCGCAATGCTTGTATATGCGCTTGTCGGATTGGCCGGGGCACCAGTGTTCGCTCAGTTTTCCGCGGGCTTCGCACCATTTGCAGGTAAAAGCGGCGGATTCATTATCTCATACATTCCGGCAGCATTTGCAGCTGGATGGTTATTAGAACGCAAAATTAAGCCAAGTAAAATCCGTTTTCTGATTGCTTCTCTTACCGGAACGGCCATTATGTATATCATCGGCACCACCTATATGTATCTTGCGCTGAAGCTGTGGATTCATACACCGGTGAGCTACAGCACGGCTTGGGGCTTTATGACTTGGTTTATGGTAAAAGATACGGTGCTGTCTGTGCTGCTGACGTTTATCGCGCCTGCGATCTACCGCTCTATTCATAAAGCAACCGGCTTTAACAGACATCAAATATCGTCCACTTAAAAACCGTTCCGATGAGCGGTTTTTTAACATGATAAACGAAAATAGGCTCTCCCATTAAGGAGAGCCTATTTTCTATAAGACAAGCGCCGCAATCCAGCCAAAAATAACAAGCGGAATGTTATAAAAGATAAATGTCGGCACACAAGTGTCCCAAATGTGGTGATGCTGTCCGTCCGCACTCAGACCCGAAGTCGGCCCAAGTGTACTGTCGCTGGCAGGTGAACCGGCGTCGCCAAGCGCGGCAGCCGCTCCGATAATCGCAACCGTTGCCATCGGGCTGAATCCAAGCTGCATACATAGAGGCACAAAGATCGTTGTGATCACCGGAATCGTTGCAAAAGATGAGCCGATTCCCATAGTAATCAACAATCCGACGATCAGCATCAGCAATGCGCCCAGTGACTGGCTGTGCCCGATAATACCAGCTGATGTTTTGACCAATGACTCGACATCTCCGGTTTTTGTCAATACATTTGAGAATCCGGCTGCAACAAGCATAACAAATCCGATAAAGGCCATTAATACCATACCGTCAGTAATCAATGAATCCGCTTCGTCACGTTTCATTACACCGCTGACAAACAGGATAATCAGGCCGGCCAGCGCCCCCATAATCATCCCTTCTACTCCCAAGGTCTGCGATAAATAAAGCTGGACGCCGAGTGACACTACAATGGCGAGAACCGCAATTCCCAGACTTTTTTTCGTATATGGAGATGGTTTTACACCTGAGATTTCTTTTGTTTCATACACTTTTGGTTTGCGATAAACGATTGCTGATAAAATCAAACCGACAACCATGCCTGCAATCGGTATGATCAGCGCGTACGGAATATCGCCAAGCGGAACGTTTAAACCCGCATCGGCCATGTTGTCCTTCAGCATGCCTTGGAAAATCTGGCCGAAGCCGACAGGCAGCAAAATATAAGGAGCCGTTAAGCCGAACGTAATCACACATGCAATCAGCCTGCGGTCCATTTCAAGCTCATTAAAGATTTTCAAAAGGGGCGGTATCAGCACAGGAATAAATGCGATGTGAACCGGTACCACGTTTTGCGAAAAACAAGCTACGATTAAAATAATCAGTACGATGAGCACTTTAGACAGTGCCTTTTTTCGTGTATCTTCTTTATTTCCAATTAATTTCACAGAAGCTTCCACCATAGCATCCGGAAGACCTGTTTTCGTTAAAGCCGCAGCAAACGCACCTAGCATAGCGTAGCTGACTGCAACGGTGGCATTTCCGCCGAGCCCCTCTGTAAAGGCTTTAACTGTTTCACCAAGGCCGAGTCCTCCTGTTAAGCCGCCGGCCAAGGCACCTATGATTAAGGCAATAACTATATTGACACGCAGAAGGCTTAAGACAAGCATAAGCAGGACTGCGATGACGACTGCATTCATGATACCCCTCCAAAAATCCTTTAGTTTGCTAATGTAGTAGATAAATAAAGTACGAACGTATCTTATCATATCATAATACTTTAGTCAACTAAAGATTTTGGAGGAGAAATACCCTGCCGCGAAATCGCAGCAGGGCTGTATTTGTTACGCTTTTGTGTGTTCTTCCGCTGTAAATCTTTCTGCCAGCGTAGCCAGTGTCCTTGCCATGACGCCGGTTGCACCGGACGGACCGAAGCAGCTTGCTTTACTTGAAGTTGCTGTGCCTGCAATATCAAGATGGACCCAAGGTGTCGTTTCAGCAAACTCACCAAGAAACGTTCCTGCCATAATCGCATGGCCTTCCCGTCCCGGTGAATTGTTTAAATCCGCCATTTGGCTGTTTTTCACACGTTTTTTATCCTTTTCTGTAATCGGCAGCTGCCAGATGGCCTCACCGCACTCTTCCGCAGCTTCAGCCACCTGCTGATAGAAGCTCTCGTTATTTGTCATGGCGCCGGTTGTTTCTGTGCCCAATGCCACAACAACGCCGCCAGTGAGTGTTGCCACATCAACAAGAACAGACGCGCCATGCTGTTTCGCATATGTAAGGCCGTCTGCAAGCACAAGCCTTCCTTCTGCATCCGTATTAAGGATTTCAATCGTTTTTCCGCTTAATGACACGATGACATCGTCAGGCTTCATCGCCCCGCCTGAAATCATGTTGTCGGTTGACGGAATGACAGCCAGCACATTTTGCTCTGGACGAAGTTCGCCGATCGTTTCCATAGCACCAAGGACCGCTGCCGCTCCTCCCATATCGGATTTCATGCCGACAATTCCTGTTTTGGTTTTAATAGAGTAACCGCCTGTGTCAAAGGTAATTCCTTTTCCGACAAGTCCAATAACATTTTCCCATTCCTTTTTGCCCTGATACTTCAAGACAATCATTTTGGGCGGTTCGGCAGAGCCTTGATTTACCGCAAGGATTCCGCCCATACCGAGCTCTTCCATATCCGATTTCTCCAATATTTCACGCTCAAAATCATATTTCGCCGCAAGCTCGGACGCATATGAAGCCAGGTCAGTTGCTGTCAGCATATTTCCCGGCATATTCACAAGCGTTCTTGCCGAATTTGTGCCCTGCCCGTATGCCTGGCCGACAAGAAGCCCGGCCTGCACTTCTTGTGTATCTTCATCTGTGACGGCATAGATGGATTCAAGCTGTTTATCCGGCTCATTTGATTTGTGTTTATAATCCTGCACCTCATAAGAAGCAAGCAGGCAGCTCTCAGCTAATGCGTGAGCGGCATCCGCTGCGGGCACTTCTTCACAAATAAATGTGTCAAGCAGTACGGCAGCCTCTTGTTTCCTGTCTTTATGAATGGCTTGAAAAACATGGGCAAAGCTTTCCTTCGCCTCTTCAAATGAATAATTCGCCTCCCTTCCCAAACCGACGAAATAAATACGTTTCATACCGGCAGAGGACGGAGGGAATACTTTTGATACTTGATTCCGTTTGGCAGAGACATCACCGTCTTTCAGAAGCTGAGTCAGATGGCCTTCCAGTTTTTCATCAATTTCCTTTGCTTTGCCTGTCAGCTGGCTTTTTTGAAAAAGTCCGACCACTAGGGTTTCAGTATGCTCTAATTGTTGAACCGCATAAAACATAAGGCTTACACTCCTAACGTAATGGGTATTTGTAATGAACAATGGTATAATAGGAAATACATTCTTTCCTTACATTTATTTTATCAAACAACAGACGAAGACCTGCTTTTTTCTTTTGTAACACGAAAGATTTTCCATATAGAAAGGATGTCGCCTATGGAACTTTTTATGAATTTTCCTTTATTATCAAGCCTTGCTGCCATCATCTTTGCACAAGTCATTAAAGTGCCGATACAATTTATCGTTTCCAGAAAACTGGACTGGTCGCTGGTGACAAGTACAGGCGGCATGCCGAGTTCCCATTCCGCGGCTGTGACGGCGCTTTCTACAGGCGTAGCCTTAGAGCATGGATTAGGTTCCTCTCTCTTTGCGGTTTCAGCCATTTTTGCAGTCATTACCATGTTTGACGCAACCGGCGTCAGACGTCATGCCGGTGAGCAGGCAACAGTCATTAATAAGCTTGTGATTGATTTTAACCGTTTTGTGAATGAAGCAAAAGATTTCCCGAAAGCTGAAGAGAAAGAAAAACAAAAAAAGCTAAAAGAGCTTCTCGGCCATCAGCCAATCGAGGTCTTTTTTGGCGGATTGACAGGAATATTATTAACACTGGCACTGGCATATTTTTTTCTGTAAAAAAACAACGCTTCAGCCGTAGCTGGAGCGTTTTATTCTTTCACGGTTTTGTATTGATTTCTGAACACCTGCAATGATTTTGTTTCATTAAGCTTTACCAGTTCATCCTCAGTGACTTTTCCGGTCCCCTTCTTAATTACATACACATCTAGGGTTTTTTTGCCCCATTCATTGTAGACATCATGAACGGTTTCAAAGTACAGATCAATGCGGTTTCCCTTAATGGCCGATCCTGTATCCGCCACGACGCCCAAACCGTAGTTTGGGATGAATAAAATGGTGCCGATCGGAAAAACGGATGGATCCGCGGCAACCGTAGAGTATAAATCTCTTTTCACTTTAACACCTGAATATGTAAGCCCGTATAATGGATCTCCAGGCTTTTTACCCGTCGATTCGACTCCCGCTGTGTAGCCTGTAGCCGTTACTTTCCGTGCCGGATACTCGTCCCAGTCAAAGGCTTCTTCCAATGGTTTGTCTGCAGCGGACATCGTTTTTTCGTGTTTCTGCTGCAATGCTTTTAATGTCAGTCCAGTATTCTTCGAGTGCTTCTCATTATTTTCTTGCACCCATTTTGTCAAGTCCTTCGCCTCTACTCCTGATACGGCTAAATATGTCGTGGCAAACGCGAGCAGAAATAAACAGGTCATCAGCAAACGTCTGATCATTTTCAACATTATTCACCTCTCCTCCGAATCATTGTTCCCACATAGCGGGAGCAATATTCAAAATGGTGAATGTGCTGAAGGCACAAAAAAAGCTTTCTTTAGAAAGAAAGCGGCATTAGAACATCTGATATCCTCTTTTTCTGAGCATGTTGATCGCTATACCTGATACAATGGCGCCGGCCAGACCGCTGGCTAAAATCAATACATCTGCAGCAGCTAACGATACGACTCTCTGAAACAGGCCGGCAAAGGATTCGCCTGGTGATTGAATATAGCTGATCAGCTTTTCCTTACTGATAATGAAAAGGCATACAATCGGATAAATCACAGCCATAATCCAGGACATTCTCAGCAGCATGTTTAATAAGAAACCGATTCCAAAAAACAAAACAAAAAATAAAACAATTGAGATGATAACGACTGGCAGACTAATCAAAACCCCACCCCCTGCGTTACTTTTAGTGTACCGCGGGGGCTTTTAAAAAGTCAACGGCTGGAAAATGAATGACTGTCTTTACCTGTCCCCTGACATGACGGACAAGTTTCTGAACCGCCGAGGATTAATTGAAAATACCCTTTCCCTGAGCAAAACGGGCATGCCTGTGAAGCGGTTGTCGTTGCGGTTTTCATCTTAGCATCACCTTTTTCTTAATTTTCAGATAATAATACCATATCAAGCTGTCAATGATAAAGTCAGATCATGTGACAAATCTTTTGATGTAAGCGGAAACATTTTTATTTTGCTCTTGTTCTCTTTTTGTTTTGGCGTTTTTTAATAAAACAAAACCCGCGGAGCGCGGGTTTTTAGAAAAACTTAAATTTGCCTTTTTTCAGTGTGAGTCCGAGTCCGCCGATTAAAAACAGCGAACGGTTATCGATGACTTTTTTCATAAAAGAAGCCGGCGTGCCTTTCAGTTTTCTTCCGTACACGACTCCGACCGCATTATGCTCACCGAGAGAAGCAACCGTTCCTTTTATGTCAGGTTTGAATTCTTCAAGCTCGCCGCCCTTAATGAGTTTTGCAATGTTTTTAGCGACCGTAGTTCCCTGTTGCATCGCGATTTGGGCGGTCGGCGGATAAGGACGGTCAGTTTCTTCATTGATAAACAGCGAGCTGTCGCCGAGAATAAACACGTTGTCATGTCCGGGCGCGCGAAGATCAGGATTGACTTTCACCCGGCCGCGCATATTTTCAAAGCCGGCTTCTTCAACAATCGGATGACCGCGGACACCTGCTGCCCACACTACTGTTTGCGATTTGATTTGCTCTGGCTCCTCATCTTTTTTGCCGACTGTGACTCCTTCTGCAGTACACTCTTGAACCGCCGTGCCGATTTTAAACTCAACGCCATGCTCCTCAAGATAGTGAACAGCATAATCGACAAGCTCGGGATCAAAGCCCGGCAATACGGTCGGCGCTGCTTCTACACAGATAATGCGTACAAGACTTCTGTCAACGTCATACTCCTTGCAGAGCTCCGGCACACGGGCAGCCAGTTCGCCAAGGAATTCAATACCCGTAAATCCGGCTCCTCCGACAACGATTGTTAACCTGTCCGGCCGTTTTTCAGCTTCAATGTTGTAAGTCGCAAATTGCAGCTCAATATGTTCACGAAGCACACGAGATGTATTGATATTGGCGATCGGAAACGCAAATTCTTTTAAACCTTTAATGCCGAACGTTTCAGGTACCGCTCCGAGGCCGATAACTAAATAATCGTACTGCAGCTCTCCATTGGCAAGCACCACTTTCTTCTCGTCTATTTTGATTGCCTTCACGGTATCCTGTACAAAATTGACACGTGACTGGTTGATTACATCTTTTATCTGATAACGGCAGCGGTCATGATGGAGCGTGCCGGCGCTCGCTTCGTGCATCCATGTTGTTTCATAATGATAATTGTGTTTATTCACAAGCGTAATATCAGCATCATTCGGACCGACATGCTTCGTCAGCCTTGTCACTGTCATCAATCCGCCATAACCTGCACCTAAAATCACGATTTTGGGCTTATTCAATGCCATCACATCCACCTTCTCTTTTTTTTGCTGTTAGACGCATATAAAAATCATCATTTGTGTTATCTTCAGCTTATTGGCAGGATTTTATGAAATATATTGAAAAGTTTTTTTGTGAAGTCCACACCCATAGCACTACTATCATGTTTATCCGGCTGGTTCATGAAACATTCAGAAAAAAGATGAATTCATTTTTTTCTTATCGTATCGGCCTGCGGGCATATGATCAAGAATGAATACGCATACAATGTACCGCGAATTTTTCTGCTGACTCGTCAATTTTAAGAGCAATATGGTATAATTAATAACAATTTTCATTTAGGAGGCAATTTTCGTATGCGAGAGGATACAAAGGTTTATGATATTACCATTATAGGCGGGGGACCGGTCGGCTTATTCACCGCTTTTTACGGAGGTATGAGACAGGCAAGCGTCAAAATTATCGAAAGCCTGCCTCAGCTTGGCGGACAGCTTAGCGCCCTGTACCCTGAGAAATATATATATGACGTAGCAGGATTCCCGAAAATCCGCGCACAAGAGCTAGTGAATAACTTAAAAGAGCAAATGGCGAAATTCGACCAAACCATTTGTTTAGAGCAGGCGGTTGAATCTGTTGAAAAACAAGCAGACGGCGTGTTTAAGCTTGTGACAAACGAAGAAACCCATTACTCTAAAACAGTCATCATCACTGCAGGAAACGGCGCATTCAAACCAAGAAAGCTCGAGCTTGAAACAGCTGAACAATACGAAGGCAAAAACCTTCACTACTTCGTTGATGATTTACAAAAATTCGCCGGCAGACGCGTTGCGATTCTGGGCGGAGGAGATTCAGCGGTTGACTGGGCACTTATGCTTGAGCCAATTGCAAAAGAAGTTTCCATCGTTCACCGCCGCGATAAATTCCGCGCGCATGAGCACAGTGTGGAAAACCTTCACGCATCTAAGGTGAATGTCCTGACACCGTTTGTTCCGGCGGAGCTCATCGGAGAAGACAAAATCGAGCAGCTTGTGCTTGAGGAAGTGAAAGGCGAGCGCAAAGAGATTTTAGAAATCGACGACTTAATCGTCAACTACGGCTTCGTCTCATCTCTTGGACCGATCAAAAACTGGGGACTTGAAATTGAGAAAAACTCCATTGTTGTCAAATCTACAATGGAAACAAACATCGAAGGCTTCTTCGCCGCAGGTGACATTTGCACATACGAAGGAAAAGTCAATCTAATCGCAAGCGGCTTCGGCGAAGCACCGACAGCTGTTAACAACGCGAAAGCTTATATGGATCCAAAAGCTCGCGTACAGCCGCTGCACTCTACAAGTCTTTTTGAAAATAAGTAATAAAAAAAGGAGTTTGTGTCAAAGTGACACAGCTCCTTTTTTATTTGAAGATATTGATATAATTCATCGCAGTTCCAATAACCAGCGCAATCACAAGAGCTGCTACAATCCAGATCGTAGTCATGATAATGCGGTCTTGGATCTTTTGGGACTTCGGTGGTTTTTCTTCGCTTTGAGTCATCTCCATTCGCTCCTTTCACATGTCCATGTCATAAAGAAAGCCTGGTGCTGAAGGACCAAGCTTTGCTGAACGTATATAATTTCGTTTTTATCCGCATTCTATGTCCATTCAATTAAAACTATCATACCCAAACTCACAGTGCATGACAAGCTTCGGCACTTGCACTCACCTGTAAGCGAATAAAACGTTTGACATCCTAAATAAAACAGAGTACATTATACAAGGCGAACATTTGATATATTTCTATTATAAATATTCGTATTTAGGAGTGAATTCTATGGAAAACGTGTTTGATTACGAAGATATTCAGCTAATTCCTGCAAAATGCATTGTGAACAGCCGTTCTGAGTGTGATACATCCGTACGGTTAGGCGGACGTACATTTAAATTGCCCGTCGTTCCTGCCAATATGCAGACGATCATAGATGAGAAACTTGCGGTTTCATTAGCCGAAAACGGCTACTTTTATGTGATGCACCGCTTTGAACCTGAAAAACGGATTGACTTTATAAAGGACATGAACGCCCGCGGATTATTCTCTTCTATCAGCGTCGGGGTCAAGGATGAGGAATATGAATTTGTCCGTCACCTGGCAGAACAAAACCTGGCACCTGACTACGTGACCATCGACATCGCTCACGGACATTCTAATGCCGTCATTGAGATGATTCAGCACCTCAAAAAGCATCTTCCGGGCAGCTTTGTCATTGCGGGTAATGTCGGAACACCGGAAGCTGTAAGAGAGCTCGAAAATGCCGGAGCGGATGCCACAAAAGTCGGTATTGGACCGGGAAAAGTATGTATAACGAAAATTAAAACTGGCTTCGGCACAGGCGGATGGCAATTAGCCGCGCTGCGCTGGTGCGCAAAAGCCGCCAGCAAACCGATTATTGCTGATGGCGGCATCCGCACCCATGGCGACATCGCAAAATCAATTCGATTCGGCGCCACCATGGTCATGATCGGCTCACTATTTGCCGGGCACGAGGAATCACCTGGACAAACCATTGAAAAAGACGGAAAGCTCTACAAAGAATACTTTGGCTCAGCCTCTGAATATCAAAAAGGCGAAAAGAAAAATGTCGAAGGCAAAAAAATGCACGTGGAGCATAAAGGCGCAATCATGGATACGCTGACTGAAATGGAACAGGATCTTCAATCTTCTATTTCTTATGCTGGCGGAACGAAGCTGGAGGCTATCCGCAATGTGGATTATGTCATTGTGAAGAATTCGATTTTTAATGGAGATAAGTATTAAAAAAAGCCAAGTCAGCGGTTCGCCGCTTGACTTGGCTTTTTTCTATCATTAGCACTCCTCTGGTTTACCTGCATTCGTCGCTGTTCTGAAAGAAGAACCGCAGCCGCATGAGGCGATGGCGTTTGGATTATCGATGGTAAAGCCGCCGCCAAGCATGGATTGCTTAAAGTCTATAATAGTGCCGTTCATGATATCAAGGCTTTCTTTGTCAACGAGAACAGTAATGCCGTGCTCCTCAAACATACTGTCTGCTTCGCTTTTTTCATGCTCAAAGCCCATTCCGTATGAAAGGCCGCTGCAGCCGCCGCCTTTAACGCCGACGCGCAGAAACGCGTTTTCTTCTTCATGCTCTTTCATCATATCTTTTATATGCAAAGCTGCTGCTTCTGTAATTGTTACAGGGTTGCTCATTATGGTGAACCTCCTTTTAAAAACCGGATGTTGTCTTATATTATAAACTTGATGGGCTCATTTCTCAAACTAGCTGTTTTATAAAAAATAGACGCCCTCACAAACAGTCTCCGCCGGACCCGTCATCATCACATGGCCATTCTCTTTCCAGTTAATGACCAGATCTCCGCCCGCCAAATGAACCGTAATGTCTTCATTTTGTTTTGATACACCGTTTAAAACAGATGCGACAGCTGCTGCACATGCGCCTGTACCGCATGCCTGTGTGATGCCTGATCCCCGTTCCCACACGCGGAAGTGCAGTTCATGTTCATTCACGGTTTCCACAAACTCGACATTCACACCTTCTGGAAATCTTGGATCCTTCTCAATCACCGGCCCCAGTGTCGTCAGCGGTGCCTGTTCAATATCGGCAATCGGAAAAACAATATGCGGATTGCCCATGGAAACCGCGGTGCCTTTTAGTTCAGCTTCGCCAAATGTCATTGCTTCATTAATGGTTTGCTCCTCACCGCCGCCAAGCATCGGAAGCTCGGCTTTTGTCAGACGAGGTTCACCCATATCGACAGTGACAACATTCACCTTTCCGTTTTCAGCTTGAACCTCTGCTTTCACAAGTCCGGAGAGGGTTTCAATCAGAAATGATGTTTCCTCAACCAGCTTATGCTCATACGCGTATTTTGCAACGCAGCGCAGGCCGTTGCCGCAGTTTTTCCCTTCAGACCCGTCATTATTAAAAATCCGCATTTTGACAGGCGCTTGATCTGAAGGGCATATGAGGATCATTCCGTCGGAGCCGATCCCTGTATAAACGGAAGACACCTGAATCGCTATTTCAGACAGTTGTTCTTCCGGCAGTTGTTCTTCAAATTGATTCACGTATATATAGCTGTTTCCAAGACCGTGCATTTTGGTAAATCGAAATGAGTTCATAGATGCCTCCAACTTTTTCTCTTTTTCTTAGTATAAAAGCTATTATAAACGGACACAATACAATTATCCCCCGTTTTTCATACATAAAAGCTCCTTGCAATGACGCAAGGAGCTTTTATCTTTTAAATGAACATGCCGGCAATAGCCGCGCTCAGCAGATTGGCTAATGTTCCCGCTAGAACCGCCTTCAACCCAAGGCGTGCGATATCTGAGCGGCGGCTTGGCGCTAAACCGCCAAGCGTACCGAGCATAATCGCAATCGAGGAGAAATTTGCGAATCCGCATAACGCAAAGCTGATAATCGTAGCGGTTTTTTTAGAGAACTCGCCAATGTGCGGACCGAAGTTAGAATAAGCGACAAACTCATTCAGCACCAATTTCTGGCCGATAAAGCTTCCAGCATGCAACGCTTCATGCCATGGCACACCAATCAAAAAGGCGATTGGAGAAAACACATAGCCGAGAAGAGATTCTAATGTGACATCTTTTAAACCGAACAAGCCGAAAACACCGCCGAGAATACCGTTGACCACGGCGATTAATGCCACGAAGGCAAGCAGCATCGCACCAACATTTAGGGCAATTTGCAGACCTGTTGACGCACCCTTTGCAGCCGCGTCAATTACATTGGCCGCTCCTTCGCCTTCATCCATTTTGAAATCGTCTTTTACTGTTTGCGGCGTTTCCGTTTCAGGAATGATTAATTTCCCGAAAACCAGACCCGCGGGAGCAGCCATGAAACTCGCCGCAAGCAAGTATTCAATCGGAATACCGAGAAGGGCGTAGCCAAACAAAGTTGAACCCGCAACAGCCGATAGACCGCTCGTCATAATTGTAAACAGTTCAGAGCGCGTCAGCCCTGCAATGAGGGGCCTGATCACCAAAGGAGATTCCGATTGCCCTACAAAAATATTAGCAGCAGCCGCAAGAGATTCCGTCTTGCTTGTCCCAAGAAGCTTCGACAATCCGCCGCCGATCACACGGAAAATGAGCTGCATGATTTTTAAATGATATAGAACTGCGATCAGTGCCGAGAAAAAAATGATGACAGGCAGTACACTTAAAGCAAACGCCGGGCTGTCGCCGACTTTTAAAAGCGGCCCAAATATGAAACTGATGCCTTCATTCGCATAATCAATCAGAAGCTGTACACGGCTTGAAAACCATAAAAAAACAGCGCGTCCCGCTTCCCATTTCAACACGATGTATCCAAACGCCACCTGTATACATAAACCAACGATGACGGTTCTTATTCTAATATTGCTTTTCTTTTCTGAAAATAAAAACGCGATGGCGATTATTCCAACTGCGCCAAGCAGTCCCCACAGAACATTCATGAATACACCTACACCTCTTAACATTTATTTAAAACAAATCTTTTATACGATAACAATAATATTTTTTGATGTCTACACATTTTTTCAGTCCTTTTGTACAGCAAAATAAAAAAGGGCCTGTCACAGGCCCTTTTCTTCAAAACATTGGGTTTTCTTCAATAAATGTATATATATTCTCAACAAGCTCAGCAGGTGTTTCACCCGTAACGACTTCTCCGTTTACTAAAGCGAATAGTGATTCCATACATTTCCCGCAATAGCTTAAACAGCCGTATTCAAGAACATCCAGATTTGGATCTTTCTCTAAAATCGCTCGGGCTTCCTGAGAGCCGTGAGCCAGATTGCTGACACAAAATTCAATCATTGGATTCATGCGATTTCACCTCACATATGAACATTATCGCGAATTTTTCACTATTCGTCAAAGAAAAGAACACTTCAAAATTTATTATCGTAACATATCATTCCTTCAATAACGTTTTACTAATTTGCGTTTTAAGGCTAATTTGTAGGTTATTTTGAAACTAATATTGTGATTTTAGATCAAATTCGATATAATTCTAGATGTTATTTTACAAAGTTCGTATTTTCCATCAATGTATCTATCATACTCTTCGGGTTAAAGGGGAATTCAAATGAAAAAATTGGTCTTGATCGGCGGAGGTTACGGAAACATGCGTGTTCTTCATCGCTTATTGCCCAACCAGCTGCCTCATGATGTTTCAATCACGTTAATTGACAGAAATCCTTATCACTGCTTAAAAACAGAATATTATGCCCTTGCCGCAGGCACAATTTCTGACCACCATATCAGAGTGACGTTCCCAGAGCACCCTCGCCTGGATGTCGAGTACGGCGATATTTCATCAATTGATATTGCACAAAAACAAGTGCTGTTCCATGACCGCGAACCGATTTCTTATGATGACGCAGTGATCGGGCTCGGCTGCGAGGATAAATATCATAACGTGCCGGGAGCGCCTGAATTCACCTATAGCATTCAAACCATCGATCAGTCCCGCGAAACCTATCAAAAGCTGAACAACTTAAGCGCCGAAGCGACTGTTGCCATTGTCGGAGCAGGCCTAAGCGGCGTTGAACTTGCAAGTGAGTTAAGAGAAAGCCGTGACGATCTGAACATTATTTTGTTTGACCGCGGAGATCTCATTTTATCAAGCTTTCCCGAACGTTTGAGCAAATATGTGCAAAAATGGTTCGAAGAGCACGGTGTCCGCATTATTAACAGGGCAAATATCACAAGAGTAGAAGAAGGCGTTGTATATAACCACGATGACGCAATTTCCGCAGACGCCATCGTATGGACAGCCGGCATACAGCCGAATAAAGTCGTCAGAGACTTGGATGTGGAAAAGGACGCACAAGGCCGTGTCGTGTTAACGCCTCATCACAATGTCCCGGGTGATGAGCATCTGTACGTTGTGGGTGATTGTGCCAGCCTTCCTCACGCACCGAGTGCCCAGCTGGCAGAAGCTCAAGCAGAACAGATTGTCCAAATATTGCAAAAACGCTGGAATGGTGAAGCCCTTCCTGAATCAATGCCTCAATTTAAGCTGAAAGGCGTTTTAGGTTCACTCGGAAAAAAAGCCGGCTTCGGACTTGTTGCTGACCGGCCGCTGATCGGCCGTGTTCCGCGTTTGCTGAAATCCGGCTTGCTGTGGATGTATAAACACCATAACGGATAAAAGCAGAACCGCTGATGAAGTCAGCGGTTTTCTGTGTAACCGTATCTCTCCATTTCCTCATATATATCCTTCAACTTTGGGTTGCCCTCTCCGACAATTTTATTCTCTACGAGGACGAGCGGATAAAAATATTCGTCATTTCTGATTTTTTCCGCAAGCTGTTTTATGTTTTCGGCATCAGGCGGCTCGTAAATGTCGATGTATTGCATTTCAAAAGGCTGATTCGGATATTTTCTTTTCAGCGCAGCCTCAAGCCATTCATATGTATCTTTAGCTGTCGGCATATTGACACAGCTTGCACAAACGGTTTCTGCCCCATATACGCTGAGCATGACTGTTTTTGTCATTGATAAGTGCCCCCATTTCTCTGTGTTACATTCTTTCTATTAAGTATACAGAGACAAAAGACGTTTTTATAGAAAAAAACCGTTTTTGTGTTCAAGTCTGAATGTGCTATAATAATGGGAGCAATTCTGCAAACCAAACAATAGATTTTTATTGTTACACTGAATATAATGGTTTTATGACGATGAAAGGAGCGAATGTCATGACTGAAGTTGAAATGAAAGAACAGGTGCAGGAAGTACTGGACAAACTTCGTCCGTTTTTACTTCGTGACGGCGGTGACTGTGAGCTTGTAGACGTTGATGAAGGTATTGTTAAGCTTCGTCTTCTAGGCGCGTGCGGCAGCTGCCCAAGTTCAACAATTACGCTGAAAGCCGGAATTGAACGCGCTCTTCTTGAAGAAGTGCCGGGTGTAATTGAAGTAGAACAAGTCTTTTAATCAAGCAGCCAGGCTGATATTTGATCAGCCTGGCTTTTTTTATGAGAGATATTGGTCAAACCATGAGCTTATATAGGTCAGGCGCTTAATCCTCTGTCCCGGGTGTCCGCTGCGTGACAGATTGTGCGTCGCTTTCGGAAAACGAACCAGCACAGTTTCCTTGTCCATTTTTTTCAAGGCGATAAAAAGCTGTTCAGCCTGTTCAATCGGACAGCGGTCATCACGTTCGCCATGAAGAATTAAAAGAGGCGTCTCCACGTTTGCCGCATATTTTAAAGGGGAACGGTCCCACAGCTTTTCTGTGTCGGTCAACATGTCATGCTCAAGCTGCCAGTCCGTGAAAAAATAGCCGATATCACTAACGCCGTGAAAGCTGAGCCAGTTTGAAATCGAACGCTGGGTGACAGCTGCTTTAAAACGATTTGTCTGCCCCACGATCCAGTTGGTCATAAAGCCTCCGTAGCTTCCGCCTGTGACGCCTATCCGCTCGGCATCAATCTGCGGGTCTCTTGTAATCGCCTCATCCACTGCCTGCATCACATCCAGATAGTCTTTACCGCCGTAATCCCCTCTGACTGCATTCACAAATTCCTGTCCGTAGCCATGACTTCCTCTTGGATTTACATAAACCACTGCATATCCTTTCGCCGCCAGCACCTGTAACTCGTGAAAATATGTATGCCCGTACATCATATGCGGACCGCCATGTATATTGAGAATAAGCGGATATTTTTTGTCCTCTGCAGCCTGAGCAGGTTTCATCAGCCAGCCGTTCACTGTCATCCCGTCTTCTGTCACATATTGAATGTCTTCAGGTAACGAAATGAGGTGCTCATCAACAAACTTGTCATTCGCATCAGTCAGCCGTTTTTCTTCCTGTCCAAGCGGAATACTGTATAGCTCACTAGGTCTGTCGGGCTTTGTCACACTGGCAATAAAGCTTTCTTCGTCAGGGTGCATGGAAAAGCTGTTAATATATTCTTTTTCTAACCGAATCGGGTATACGAGTCCTTCTATAGAAACATAATAGATTCCCGTGCTGCCTTGTTCTGTACCGATGACATAAAACCCTTGACTGTCTTTCGTCCAAACCGGACGCTGTTCAGCACCTCCGATCAATGAATCCCCAATCAGCGCATCGGCTAAGTGAACGTCCAGCATATCAGTGAGACACGACAGGCGGTCTTGTTCTAGATCATAAAGCCACGCTTTTTCTAGCGTTGCGTTCCGGTATTCCTGTTCATGTCCAAGCAAAGCAAGATACCTTCCGTCCGGTGAAAATGAGCTTGGTCCGAATGAGCCGCGATGAGAGGTAATCAGCTTGAGATCTCCAGTCTCCAGCGACAACATGCAAACATCATGAGGTTTTCTGGCATCATCTGTTTCAGTCATATTAGCTGAAAAAACGAGAAATTTGCCGTCAGGAGAAAAAGCCGGGTCGAAGTGGTCAGCTTTTTCGTTAGTCAGCTGTTTGACCTCACCAGACTTCACGCTGACAAGCACAAGCTGTGCATACGCGCCTCTCGTCAGCCCTTTTCCGTCCCGTTTATAGGCTAAACCATGTACTTCAACCGGTTCAAAGCTGTCAGGTTCCGTTTTCTCTTGATCATAAACGCTTTCTTCATCTCCAAGACTGACCGTGACAAGCACTGACTCTCCATCCGGAGACCATACCGGCTGAGAGACGCCATACGGAATATCAGTCAGTTTTTTTGCCTCACCGCCTTCAGCGCTCATTATATAAAGCTGAGACACATCGCCATCACGGTCAGAAACAAATGCAATCTGGCGTCCGTCAGGAGACCATCTAGGATCAGTGCTCCGCTTTTCTCCGTATGTCCAAGGAGCGGACGTCCCGCTATCCGCATCATATACCCATATATTTGAAGTATATGAATCTTTCTCTTTGTTTGCTTGTGACTTCACATAAGCCACACGCTTGCCGTCCGGGGCGTATTGAGGATCCGTCACCGAGACAATGGCTGTCATATCTTCGGCGGTCATCAGTTTTTTCATATCATTCTCCTCCTTTTTACATGTATTTCGTTTTTCTAAATAAAAATCCCTTTATATCATAAGAAAAAAAGCGTTCCTCTGCTGACGCTGAGGAACGCTTAGAATGCTCTATACACTTTTCATTTGATAGAAAGGATTTCGCTCTATTATACTTCCCTCTTTCGGAACGGTCAAAGCGTCGACTTCACAATGCGGGAAATGAAGTGCGAGCTGCTCTTTCAGCGCGTCCCCTTTTCCTTTTTCGGTCATGACGAGAATCGTCGGGCCCGCTCCGCTGAGAGCAGTTCCATAAGCGCCTTTCATCTCGGCAACATGCTCCACTTTAGACAACTCTGGGACTAGCATCGCCCGATACGGCTGATGGAACATATCTTTTTTCATGATTTTACCGACGAGCGGCCAATCCTTTGACATGATCGCCGCGATGAGAATGTTGCTGACAGCACTGGCTTTTACAGCGTCCGCATAGAGAAACTCTGTCGGAAGCACGTCTCGCGCGTCTCTTGTCAGCACCTCGTAAAAAGGAATGACAACCACAACATCAATGTCGGCATCCGGCACGCGGATCATTTGTGTCTCGTCGTCTTCATGCAGCCCGATGACAAGCCCGCCGACGAGAGAAGCGCCTGCATTGTCCGGATGTCCTTCTTCAAGGCTGGCTAAATGCAGCTTGTCCGCTTCGGAGAGCTTTAACCCGCATAATTCGTCAGCCAGTTCTATAGCCGCCACTATAGCCGCAGCACTGCTGCCAAGACCGCGTGCAAGCGGGATGTCGCTCCACACTTTCACATGTACAGGTGGCATTTCTTTTCCGTACATATCTGCCGTCCGTTTAGCCACTTGATAGATCATATTATCTGTACCCGCCGGTATTCCGGCGACTGTTTCTGTTTCAGCTTCAAAAGACCATTGATCGCCTTCATAGACTGTCAGCTTTAAATATCTGCTGAGCGCCATTCCGACTGAATCAAAGCCGGGGCCTAGGTTAGCTGTGCTTCCGGGAACAGTGACAGAGAACAGCATGTCAGCATCGTTCATACACGAGCCGCTCCTTTTAAGTATTCGAGAATGCTGTCTTCATCAGTCGGCAGGGTGACCGGCTTCATGTCAGAAATGTCGACCGCTGTGTTCGGGTCTTTCAGCCCGTTCCCTGTTAACACAGCCACAACCTTGCTGCCTTTTGGAATTTCTCCGGATTTTACTTGTTTCAGCACACCTGCAATAGATGCGCAGGAGCCCGGTTCTGCAAACACGCCTTCTTCACGGGCAATCAGCTGATACGCATGAAGAATTTCATCGTCAGTGACTTCGTCAATTTTTCCATTGGACTCCTCAGCTGCTTTTACAGCTTTATCCCAGCTTGCTGGGTTTCCGATACGAATCGCTGTTGCCACGGTTTCCGGATTTTCAATGACTTCGTTGCGGACGATCGCAGCTGCCCCTTCCGCTTCAAAACCGCGCATTTTTGGAAGGCCAGTGCCGTTTTTCTCATGATATTCTTTGAAGCCCTTCCAGTACGCTGTGATGTTTCCCGCGTTTCCGACCGGAATCGCCAAAACGTCCGGGGCGTCGCCCAGCTGTTCGCACACTTCGAAGGCAGCTGTTTTTTGGCCTTCGATACGGTAAGGGTTGACCGAGTTGACAAGCGCGATCGGTGATTTTTCACAAATTGAGCGGACAATTTTAAGCGCATCGTCAAAGTTGCCATCGATCGCAATGATTTCAGCTCCGTACATGACTGCCTGAGCAAGCTTGCCAAACGCGATTTTTCCGTTCGGGATGATGACAATACATTTCATATTGGCGCGGGCTGCATAAGCAGCCGCAGCCGCTGATGTATTTCCGGTTGACGCACACATAATCGTGTCGTTGCCTTCTTCTTTCGCCTTTGCTACTGCCATAACCATCCCGCGGTCTTTAAAAGATCCAGTAGGGTTTACGCCTTCTGTTTTGACATGGAGCTCAATCCCGAGCTGTTCAGAAAGCTTCGGCAAATGAATAAGCGGCGTATTGCCTTCATGTAACGTAAGCGCCGGTGTTTGATCTGTTACAGGTAAAAACTCTTTATATTGATGGATAAGTCCCTTCCACATTAGCTTCAACCGTTCCCTTCTACACGATATGTGCTTTTTACTTCTTGAACGACTTCCAAATCATTTAAGTTTTGCAGGATATCACTGAAATCAGCTTCTGATGTATGATGTGTGACGATGACGATTTCTGCTAACTCATCATGCCCCTTAATCGGCAGCTGAAGGATTTTTTCAAAGCTGACGCCCCGTTCTGAGAACACAGACGTAATTTTTGAGAATGAGCCTACCTCATCCTTCACGTGAATTCTCAAAAATTGCTGTGCGTAAATGTCGGACGGCGACTT
Source organism: Bacillus sp. 0909A (assembly GCF_036765115.1). NCBI lineage: Bacteria > Bacillati > Bacillota > Bacilli > Caryophanales > Bacillaceae > Bacillus > Bacillus sp. 0909A. The sequence goes on along the minus strand of NZ_JBAIZU010000007.1, from coordinate 22,406 downwards.
CATGTTTTTCTCGTATTGCGGCGCAACAAAGCTGTTGCCGGTTACGCCGAGACGCATGTTTTTCATGACAGCGACCAGGTCAGCCACAACTGATGTGGCTGTCGGCATGCTTCCCGCTCCCGGGCCATAGAACATCGTCTCTCCGACAGCTTCGCCATATACGTAGACGGCGTTAAATTCATTATGCACGGCAGAAAGCGGATGGTGGTCTGGAAGCAGCGTCGGCTGAACGCTGACTTCAATTTTGCTGCCGTCACGCTGGGCAATCCCGATCAGCTTCATTGTGTAGCCGAGGCGTTTGCTGAAGCTGATATCCTCGTCTGTAATCTGGGAGATCCCCTTCACTTTGACATCTTCCAGATCGACGTTCATTGAGAAGCCGAGACGTGCCAATATTGCCATTTTCCGCGCGGCGTCAAGCCCTTCAACATCTGAAGTCGGGTCAGCTTCGGCAAACCCCAGATCCTGCGCTTCCTTAAGCACATCCTCGTAAGGGCTTTTCTCTTTAATCATTTTTGTTAAGATAAAGTTCGTTGTTCCGTTTACGATTCCCATCATTTTAGTAATCCTGTCTGATGAGAGGCCTTCCTCTAATGTGCGAAGAATTGGAATTCCGCCGGCAACGCTGGCTTCGAAGTAAATGTCACAGCCATTTTCCTTTGCTTCTGCGAGCAGTTCAGAACCGTACACGGCCATTAAATCTTTGTTCGCCGTGACAACGTGTTTTTTCGATCTCAAAGCATCGAGCAAATATTGTTTTGTCTGCTCAACACCGCCGATCACCTCGATGATAACATCAACATCGGGATCGTCGATCACATCATATACTTCTGTCGTGAGCGCTTCCTTCGGCAAATCTACTTCTCTTTTTTTCTCTAAATCTTTTACAAGCACTTTTTTTATCGTAATGGGACAGCCAACCTGATGCATCAGCTTATCCTGATGGTCTTGAATAATTTTAACGACACCGCTTCCGACGGTACCTAAGCCTAAAAGCCCTACACGAATTGCTTTCAAAAAAACTCCACCCTTCTTCAGATTGTCCTCTCAAGAGAGACAATTGTTAACTCAACACAGACATATAAGTTACAAATATTATATAAGCCCACTCCTGTTTTGACAAGACAACAATCTGCTGAATTTCGCGAATGTAAACGCTTAATCAACTGATATGACAAGATTCTTTATTTTCTAATTATTTTTGTCAGATTTTCTCCTTCCTTACAAGCCGCCCTTTCCGAGCCAGCTGACAGGGGGAACAAACATGTTCTGCGCTCTCATGTTCATAAACTCCTGGGCGGCATTCAGAAATTGCTCATAGCCCGAATCACTGAGAATGTAGTCGAGCTGCTCTTCATAATAGTGCTTTTCCGACTCTGAAGAAATATAGTAGCCTTCCACGATTTCATAATAATGAAGCGGAAAAAGGAGACGGCTGTACAAAAGACGCTTCGAAAATGAAGACAGCGGTGTGATTTGCTCGTATTCCTGCAAAAAGCGAAAGCCCTGTCGGTTAAAATCATCACGGTGATGCAAAAATGAGTGTCTCATATATTCGGCTAAATCGCGTGCAGCGTGGTCAAATACCCAGTCAGCCGGAATCCTGATAAGGGATTCAGGAGACCACGTATTTCTTTCCATCCGCTGATGGCATATCGTTCCTGAATCAGTTGCTTGCGGTTTGTCATCGAGCTCAGTATCGACTAAATATTGAATCGCGTTTTCTGACAGCCCTAAATAGTATGGAAACGATTCAATCATTTTTTTATCAAAAGGCTCGTGCGGAGGGGTGTGAACCTTTCGCTGCCAAAACGCTTCAAGCTGATCAATGCGTTTTCCCCACAGGTCTTTCCACTGCCCGATTCTCCCTGCCTCCTTCACTTCATACGGGTATCCTCTGCCCTTTCGGTGAAACTCCGCCAGTTCTGTCCCTATGGAAAATGCACGATTTGAAAAAGGAGGAGCCGCCTTCAGCAGAGCGTACGTTTTTCCCTCATGTTCAAAGGTCAGTTCTCCTTCTTTTGTAAAGATAAAAACGGAAACGTATGGGTCACTTTGTTCTTGTAAATACTGACTCATGTAATAAAGCTCCGCCAGCTCCGCATCTGAAAAATGGGAAACGGGAACAATCAAAAAGAAGGAATTCGGTGTTTGAAAGCATTGATACGTATGCTGATACATTGAAAGCTGCCTGATATGAATGCCGTATTTTTCTTTTATTGTGCCTTTCACAATGATCACCTGCCTGTTGAATTAGGGCTCATCACATCGTAGTCATACACAGCCGGAATTATGAATACATATTTTAATCCGACGAAGGAGCAAGAAAAAGTCGTAAACATCTCATACGTTTTGTATAAACTAGTAAAAAAAGATTTGGGTGAAGTTGATGTCAGATAAAGAACAAATCAGTCAGATGGAAGCTAAAGCAAGAGAACGGATGAAGGAGCGCGGTGTTGAGGTATCCGATATTGCCGAGCTTGTCTTTTTTCTGCAGAAAAAATATCATCCGGATTTAACCATGGATGAATGCACGTTGAATGTGAATCGGGTTCTCGCAAAACGCGAGGTGCAAAACGCGATTTTAACGGGCATCGAATTGGACGTTCTTGCTGAGCAGAAAAAACTGTCTGAACCGCTGCAAACGATGCTGGAGATAGATGAAAGCCTATATGGAGTAGATGAAGTTCTGGCATTTTCCATCGTAAATATTTACGGGTCCATCGGGTTTACAAACTATGGCTACATCGACAAAGAAAAACCCGGTATCCTCGGCCGTTTGAATGATAAATCAACCGGCGAATGCCATACATTTCTTGATGACATTGTCGGCGCCATTTCCGCTGCGGCCTCCAGCAGGCTCGCACACCGCGCACGGCATACAGAATAAAGGGCACCCTTTTGGGGCGCCCTTTTTTATATATGTTGAATCCACTCAGTCAGAGAATCAATAGCATGAGTCGGTTTTTCCATATCGTCTGTCATATGCTCTCTTTTCGTTACGCCTGTGTGGACAAGCAGTGTATCCATCCCTGCATTAATGCCTGCCATAATGTCAGTCGCGTAGTTGTCGCCGACCATAAGTGTTTCGGATACATCAGTGCCGAGAACACGCATCGCCTGCTCCATGATGATGGATTCCGGCTTGCCGATAAATACCGGCTGCACGCCTGTGGATACGGTTAACACAGAGGTCAGTGAACCATTGCCCGGCAGGAGGCCCCTTTCAGTCGGTATGGCAATGTCACCGTTTGTGGAAATAAAGCGGGCGCCATTTCTGATTGCGAGGCAGCCAATGGCAAGTTTTTCATATGTAATCCCACGGTCAATTCCGACAACAACAAAGTCCGCATCTTCCTCTGCAAAGGTCAGGCCGTTCTCTTCAATCGCCTGGCGAATTCCTTCTTCCCCGATCACATACACAGACGCGTCTTTTTTCTGCTGGGCGATATGCTGGGCAGTCGCCATGCTTGTCGTAAAGACCTGCTCCTCTGTTGCCGGAATATCAAAAGAGACTAGCTTGTCCGCCACCTGCTTCGGTGTACGGGAAGAGTTGTTTGTCACAAAAAGATAAGGAATGCCGCGGTCTTTCAGCGTTCTGACAAATTCACACGCTTCCTCAAATTTTTCTGTGCCGTTGTACATCGTTCCGTCTAAATCAATTAAATATCCTTTATATGTTTTCATTTTTTACACTCCTGTGGCTTTCCTGTCGTTATTTAAACGCGGAAACAGGGCCCAGCTCTGTTTCCAAGTAGTTTCTGATTCGTTTCGGAAAGGCTTGAAGGACGGCTAGATGCGCGGTGATCAGCTTGTAAAGCTCTGCGCTGTCCGCGAGCTGGTATTGCTGAACCAATGTTTTTCGGTACGCAATCAATTGCTTCAGCTGTGCTCCCTCTTCTTCCGTTACGACTTTTTCATCAACCAGTATGTCCATGATATCATCATAGCTGCCCGGGTCCCGCATAATAAAACCGTCGATCATGTCATTTCCTGTATCTAGAATGCATTCGATTAACAGGTGGCCGATGCGTTCAAGCGCGAGCCCCTCGATCTCGGATTTCCAGTCTGTTTGCGAATGAAACAGCGCCAGCTGACGCTCGAAGAACCCGAGTGTATGCTCTATCTTGTTTCTGTCAACAAAATACATGACAGCATCCCCTTTGTGAAATAGTTATTTTCTGATCCGTTTTAAGACAAAATACGCACAGCCGAAATTACAGTATTCGTAAATGTATTCGTCCAATGTGCTGATTTTCGTTTCAAAGGTCGCCTTTTGATTCTGGTCATCAAAGAAGCCCTTGAGCCTGAGCTGGCCGTATCCCCAGTCTCCCACAATGTAATCGTATTTATTTAAAATATCGGAATAACGAGCTTTAAAAGCCTCTTCGTTGAAGCCGTCTTTGAAATTGTGCACCAACTCAAATTCGGCATTTTGAATAAGAATCATGATCTCACCTCTTTTTCACTCATTCCTATCATAATTCATTGCCCCTTCCCCATCAATTGCTAAAGAATAATTCGTGTGATTTGGCTACCCTACACAAGAGGAGGGATTACAAATGAAACGAACTGCTGTCAGCCTCTGCCTGATGACCGGGCTTTTATCCGGATGCGGAGGCGCAGGATTCAACGCTGAGCAGGATGTCCAGCATCAAAATGAAACCAAGCCCATTCATGTATCTGACCGCGATGAGGCTTTTAATAGGCATGATAAGAATGAACAATTTGGTTATGTTCGTTATCAAAAAGAACAATTTGACGGCGAACAGCAGGAGACACCGGCGCCAGACCGTGAAGAAACCGCTCACATCATATCAAGCTTAACGGTTCAGCTCCCTCATATTCAAGATGCCGCAGTGCTCGTAACTGACCAAGAAGCGCTTGTCGTGTACAAAACCGATTCGAGAAACCGTGAACTGACAGCTGATCAAGTGAAAAAAACGGCGGTTTCGGTGATTCCGCGTTACTATCATGTGTACATTTCTGACAATCCGAATCATATGCAGGCCATCAAAAATTACAGCAATCTGGGCTCCGGTTCAAGAGATGTCAGAGACATCATGTCAGGGACGATACAAGAAATGAAAAACTCCCCGCAAGGAAGCCCTGTCTCGGAAAACGAAAATGCCAATGGAGAAACACGCCAGGACAAGGAAACGAATAGGAATGACAAAAACGCCAGATGATCTGGCGTTTTGGCATTATGCTTGCGCTTGGCGTTTTTTTGATGCTTCGTTAACCTGTTCATCCGCATGGTAGGAGGAACGGACAAGCGGACCGGCTTCACAGTGACTGAAGCCTTTTTGCATCGCGATTTCCTTCAATTCTGCAAATTCATCAGGATGATAATATTTTTGGACTTTTAAGTGCTTCTTCGACGGCTGCAGGTATTGGCCGATTGCCATAATATCAACATTGTTTGCCAAGAGGTCGTCCATCACTTCGATAATTTCTTCTTTCGTTTCACCGAGTCCGATCATGATGCTTGATTTTGTGGGAATGTCTGGCTGCATTTCTTTCGCGCGGCGCAAAAATTCCAATGAACGGTCGTATGTCGCACGTGCGCGGACTCTTGGCGTCAGGCGGCGAACCGTTTCGATATTGTGATTCAGGATGTCAGGGCGCGTATCCATTAACGTTTTTAAGTTATCATAGTTTCCGCCCATATCTGACGGAAGCACCTCAATAGTCGTAAACGGGCTTTTTCTGCGGATTGCACGGACAGTTTCCGCGAAGATACCCGCACCGCCGTCTTTTTGGTCATCACGCGCAACAGCTGTGATTACCGCGTGTTTCAGATTCATCAGAGCGACGGAATCTGCTACGCGTTCCGGCTCTTGCAGGTCAAGCTCAGTCGGAAGGCCCGTTTTGACGGCGCAGAAACGGCACGCTCTCGTACAAACAGATCCTAAAATCATAAATGTCGCTGTACGTCTCACTGCCCAGCATTCATGAATATTCGGACATTTTGCTTCTTCACATACGGTGTGCAGATTGTTTTCCCGCATGAGCTTTTTCAGTCCTGTATAATTTTCATTTGTATTTAATTTGATTTTGAGCCATTCGGGCTTTCTGAGGTGTTCGTCTTTCTTTGCCAATTCCCATCATCTCCAATATCCAATATACTCAATTTCTGACACGAAACATTCTGAAAACGAGATAGGTGCAGTTCTTTCATTTCTGCAACAAAAATAATGTTTTTCTAACTAAAGAAAGTCTTTTCTTTAGACACTTTAACATAGGAAAAATTTCTCGACAAGGGAAGATGATTACTGACATTTTCTTGCCGGGTTGCCGCAAACTATGTGTATTCAATATTGAAAGGAGATTATTTTGTGAAAGTTGTGTTATCTGCCCTTCTTCTCCTTTTGTTTGCATTTGAACCTTTTGCATCTGGAAAAGAGCTTTCAGATCCGGTGCTTTCTAAACGGATGGAATTATATCATAAAGTCGAAGCTGTGACGCAGATTCCTTGGTATGCGCTCGCCGCTGTTGATCAATACGAGGAGAATGTGCGGAGCAACAGAAAGGATCTGCCTGACAAAACGGGAATCATCAGCATCTATGTACCGGATGAAATTTGGAGCGGACCAGAAAACCCGAATCCGAAAGACGATGCACCGTTAAGCATAAAAGTGTTTGACGGAATCGGAATGGACGGTGACGGCGATGGGAAAGCCGAGGTCAGCAATGATGAAGACATTTTGTATACATTCGCACAATATCTGCTGTCGTACGGCACAGATGAGGAAAATATCCGCATCGGGCTCTGGAATTACTACCGCCGTGATCAAACGGTGGGAATCATATCCGAGTTCATGAAGCTGTTCAATGCTTACGGTCATATTGATTTGGGCGAGCATGCGTTTCCGCTTCCAATCAAAACGGATTACAGCTATCGCAGCACGTGGGGAGACGCCCGCGGCTTTGGAGGAAGGCGGATTCATGAAGGAACGGATATCTTTGCCCATTATGGCCTTCCTGTTAAATCCACCTGTTACGGCGTCATTGAAATGAAAGGCTGGAACCGCTTTGGAGGATGGAGAATCGGCATCAGAGATATTAACAATACGTATCATTATTTCGCCCACCTCAATGGGTTTGCGAAAGGCATTAAACCAGGGCAGATCGTTGAGCCCGGCCAAGTGATCGGGTCAGTCGGCAGCTCAGGATACGGCCCGCCTGGCACAGCCGGAAAATTTCCGCCGCACCTCCACTATGGCATGTATAAAGATAATGGAAAAACGGAATGGTCGTTTGATCCTTATCCTCATTTGAGAGCGTGGGAGCGCTATGAGTACAAGAAAAAGAAATGACGAAAGCCGCCTCATGAAAAGGCGGCTTTATTTTTTGTTTTTTTCATTTTTTGAATTATGGCTATCTTCTTCTTTGCTGCTTGGAAGCTGGACAGAAGGCGTAACACCTGAACCGCCGCTTCCGTTATAAAATTGCGGCACTTCGCCCTGCACTGCTTTAATTGATACAGGAACATTATTGGTGACCACGGCCGTTTTGCTTGCGAACGGGATGATGACCTTCACTTTAATTTCTACAAAGATGCTGATATCAATAAGTGCGTTATTAATGCCGTATGGCTTTATTTTTGTTTTGACGTCTGTAAAGGCGTCACCGATCAAATTGAACCGGACTGGAATTTTCGGGCCGAGGTTTCCAAGAAGGCTGTTTCCTGTCACCTGTCCTAATGGGATGTTGATCATAATATTTTCACTGGCACCGCTGTGTCCCGTGTGGGTTTCCATCTCTTTCAGGTGAGACTGAAGCTGCTTTGTCACCTTTGTTTTCACACTGTTTATAACCTGTGTATTAAAATCGATTGTCGTTAAATTTCCGTTTTCATCAGAATTCATTTGAAACATATCTTTCATATTTTCGCTGTCAGACATATAATCCTCAATGGAATCCTGAATTACCTCTGTTGCCACACGCTTCGTTTCCATTTCACCGATGCTCATTAATACCGGTTTAATAGAGCCGTTGATCATCCAAAGGCTGACTGTTGTCGATATGATAAAAAATACGAGTGACAGCAGCAGCACGTACCGGAAAGGCAAAGGTCCTCTCTTGCGAAGAGGGCCGCGATATCTTGGCAAGAAAATCCCCCCTTACATATCACAATGTATGCTTGTAAGGGGGGACATAGTAATAGCCGGGCCAATTTATTTTATTTCACCATTTTTAAAAGCGCTTCTCTGCCGCTCATGCCGGCATGAATGCCAAGATCTTCTGCGGCATATGTGACGGATTCCAAAGGGGCGTCTAACAGCTGGTCAATTGTTCGTACACCAACCGCCCGTCCCGCCACAATTCCACGCTCCTTTAATTTTTCATTCAGCAGCGCCACATCAAGCGCGCCGCACATAATATATCCGTGATCATTGGAGACTGCCATGAAATTTGTTTTTGGAAGCTTTACTGTCACAGCTGTAAAAGGCTGTCCTTCTATCATAATCGGTGTCAGATTTACCACGTCAACCAACTCCCTTCATTTATCACTTTATGATGAAGGGCACGGCTTGTTGTGGGCTGACCTCCTTATTGTGCAAGCTTCCAGGCAAGCAGATCCCGCAAAAATTCCGGCATAAAATATTCTTTTACCTCGGCGTCTCGGATAATTGGAAACAGCCTGCCGAGCGTAAACATGTCAAGCACAGCCACAGCGTATTGTTTATGTTTATCAATGTCATCACCGTTCAGTGTCATCCGGGTAACGTGCGTCATCCCATCGTCCAGCCGTTTTGTTTCGACATCGACACCCGCGTACACCATTTTTCCCATTACTTCTCCCCGGAAGCCCAATCCTTTAATTCGAAGCTGCTCCATCTGTTCTGAAGCGGCATGGACAATCGTTTCTTTCAGTTCCTCTCCCGTCAGGCGGACAGTAACCGGGTTAATGGGGTGAGGGCAGATGCGGTGCAGGTCAAGCTTCGTCACCGGGCCGGCTTTAAGCGGTCCGAGGATGACACCGGAATTCACCATGCTGATGTCGGCTCCGCACCATTCCTTTAACGCATATGCCAACAGTAAAGGCAGCTCGGATTCTTTAAACCACTTGACTTCAGCATCTTGCGCAAGCTCCGCAACGGCAACGGACAGCTTTTGCTCGGCTTCACGTTCTTTTTCCTCAAGAAATGCTTTGGTTTCCGCCGATTCCCCTGTCCATTCCGCCACATTTTGAACAGACGCTGTTTTGCTGATGATTTTTCGCTTTTCGCTGTCAAACGTGATGTCTACACAGCCGACATAGTTTCCGTATTTCTCAGCGCTGGCAAGCAATACACCGTTGACCATTTGTCCATTTTCAAGCAGGTGGTGAGTATGAGACTCGAGAATTACGTCAATCTCCGGAACTGCTTCAGCAACCGCTTGATCGTCAAGAATTCCCAAATGCGACAGGAGAACGATGATATCAGCCTGCCCTTTCACTTCCTGTATGGTTTCTTTTATGCTTTCGAGCGCATCAGTAACAGTCCATTCCAGCTTGTCATAGACAGGATAATACGGCACCGTTACGCCTAACAAAGCGATGGTCATGCCGTTTCCCAATGTTTTGATATGGTAAGGAACCGCCCAGGACGGGCGGTTTCCGTTTTTGTCATACAGATTAGAGACGATAACGGGAAACTCGGCATGATCATATAAAGAAGCAAGCTCTTCATGAGGAAGCGTAATCCCCTCGTTATTGCCGATAGCCGCTCCATCAATTTGAAGACGGTTTAAGAGGTCTACATTCGCTTTTCCGAATGTTGCCTCAGTCACAAAATGAAAACGATCAATATGATCACCAATATCAAAAACGAGCGTCTCTTCGCTGTGCAGCTGATGTTCTTTTCTTTTATGCTCAATATAATCTGTTATTTTTGGCCAATTTTCAAAATGGCTGTGCAAATCATTTGTGTGATATAAGCGGAGCTTCTCTTTCATACCATTCTCTCCTAATCGTTCAGCTGAACATGCCTTCATAAATGAGCTGGCAGCCGATCAAAATTAATACGATCCGCATGATCATGACGATCGTTTTCGTCTGCATTTTTCGGTTGATGGCGGCGCCAAGCCTTCCGCCGAACCAAGCGCCGGGCACAAGCGAGAGGGCGTACAGCCAATTCACATGCCCGGACATAATATGTGAAACAGATCCTGTCATAGAAGACAGGAAAATAATGAACATGGACGTTGCCACCGCAACCTTTGGCGGGAACAGGAATAACAGCATCATGGCCGGAACCATCAGCGAGCCGCCGCCTATTCCAAAGAGCCCGCCTAAAAAGCCGACAACAAAGGCGATGGCAATCCCGACAGACGCCTGATACGAGTAAGTATAAGGCTCTCCGGCATCATCCTGAAAAGTCCGTATTATTCCTCTGTGCTCTTTGTTTACCGGCCGCGCCTTCGCTTTCAGCATTAAGGATAATGAAATAAGAATCATAAATATGCCAAACCAAATGGAAAAAGAGCTGGAATTAAAAAGCTTTGATACATAGGCCCCGATTATGCTGCCGGGACCTGAACCGATAAAGAAAATGAGCCCGCTTTTATAATCAACCGTTTTATATTTAATATAAGCCAAAGTTGAGGAAAGACCCGTAAAAATAATGACCAGAAGCGAAGTCCCGATGGCGACCTGCGGCGTCACATCCTGAAAATACGGCGTCACCGCGCTTAAAAACATCATGGCCGGAACGATGACAATCCCGCCGCCGAGTCCAATCAAACTTCCTACAGTACCCGCAATAAATCCCAGTACGACCAAAATCACAAACGACATCAATCAAAACCTCTTTTCTAAAATAAACCGAGCTGTCTCGGAGAAAGTCCGGAGTACTCGATATCAAGCAGTTCAAGCATTTGCTTGCCATTATCCGCGGCGTCTCCGCCGGAATTGTTGTTGAAGAGGACAAATACATCTTTACATTGCTGCTGCAATGCGTTCAGATGCTTTTTCCAGTCTTCCAGCTCCTGTTTGTTATAGCGGTATAAATATCTGACCTCACGCCAGTTCTTCCCGCCATCGGGCTTCATCCAGCCCTGCTTATTGCGTCCGTGAAACCTGACGAGCGTTTTGTTTTCATCGGTCGCCCGCAAAACAGTCGGAACGCTTCCCTCGCCGATTTGCGGTTCGTCACAGACACTGTGAATCCAGCCTTCCGCTTTCATAAAGGAAAGCGTCTGCTCATAAAATGGCGGTGAAAACCAGGAGCGGTTTCTGAACTCAAGCGCGCAAGGAATATCGCCCATTTGTTTTTTGCACCATCTTAAATAAGCGACATTTTCTTTCTTGCAGTCAAACCACGGCGGAAATTGAAACAGCACCATGGCGAGCTTATTGCTATGTAAATATGGCGTTAAGGACAGCTTAAAAGCATCAAACATCTCCTCTTTCGAGTCAAACGGAATGTCGCCGCGCTGATGCCCCGTCATGCCCTGATACGCTTTAATGATAAATTGGAAGGTTTCCGGTGTTTCCTTCACCCACTTTTCATTGTTGCGCGCCGGCTGAATCGCGTAAAAGCTCGCGTCTACTTCCACGATCGGAAAATGGGAGGAATAGGCCTGCAATTTTTTCTGGCTGGGTGTTTTCGGCGGATAAATGCTGTCATGATCCCCCCATCCCGTCAGTCCGATATAAATCACAATCATTCACCTCTCTTCCAGTTTATCACACGCGTTTTCAGGTTTCCTCGGAAATGCTGTTCATATTGCGGAAAAACGCTGAGCGCAGATGCTGATATTGTTCCTCATTGGTATCCATAAACGCCTCCTCTCTTGAGGAAGGGATATTTTGGTACACAATAGGCTCCTGAAACTGTTCACTCGTAAAGTCATACACAGTCCCATTTATGATGTTATAAAAGTGCCAGCTCTCACCGACCTTTGTTTTGAAAATAGCGCCCCCGAATTGTTCCTGTACCACCAATGCCGTCACGCCGCATTGGCCGCATGCCGGGCATTCTTTCGTCCATTTTGAACTCGTATGCAGCGACCATGATTGGTTTAGTATGTGTTTGACGTGTTCCATCATCGCAGCCCCCTTTTTAAAAAGATACCACGATGCTTGATTTTTAAAAACCAAAGTCACTGACATAAAAAAACCCCGCAGATTTCAATCTGCCGGGTTTACGAAGGAACGACCAGCGCTCCCTCAATTCCGCTATCTGCTTTCTCCCCATCACTATACACGCACCGTCCTCTGCTGTAGGTGGCCGAGATGCGGCAGGGGAAGGTATGTCCTTCATAAATGCTCTGCTTATGCTTTGCAAACATCGTTTCTGTTGTGACTGTGTACGGCTCCATGCTGACGAGAACGACATCCGCGTCCCGTCCCTCTTCAAGCCTCCCTTTTTGCTGAAGGCCGAATCGCTTCGCGGGTGCCCCCGCTGTCCATTCAGCAATGGTTTCAAATGGAATATCCCGCTCAAGGGCCAGTTCAAGCATGGCCAATAAAGTAAACTGCCCGCCGCTAATTCCGCCCCATGACAAAAACATATTATCCTCCCGCTTCAGAGAAGGACGGCAGGGGGAGTGGTCTGAGGACACCATGTCAATTTTCCCCGCGATCAGCGTATCAATTAACGCCTCTTTTGATGGCTGGGATCTGAGCGGAGGGGCGCATTTTGCGACAGAGCCCCTTTCGCATAAATCGTCATGGCTGAACAAGACATAGTGAGGACATGTTTCCACCGTGACATCTAATCCCTCCTGCTTCGCCTCCCGAATCAAGCGGACCGCTTTTGCCGTACTGATGTGGACAAAATGAACCGGACAGCCCGTCACTTTCGCGTACTGGATCGTGCGATACACCGCTTCAGCTTCAGCTTCCTCCGGGCGGGAGGCCGCATACGCATCCGCATTCACTTTCCCTTTATTCGCCCATTCCATCTGCAAAAAGCTTGTGATCGCATCGCTTTCTGCGTGAAGAGCAAGGATTTTTCCCGCGGCCGCGATTTCTTTCATGCCTTTAAGCAAGGTCCGTTCATCAACAGAGCGAAACTCCTCTGTGCCTGATTTTGATAAAAATGCTTTAAATCCTATCGCACCCGCTTCAGCCATCGGATGTATGTCATCAATATGACCCGGTACAAGGCCGCCCCATAACGCAAAATCCACCGCCGATTTCCGCCTGCCGATTTCAGCTTTTGCGAGAAGGTTTTCTGCCGTCACCGTGGATGGAATGCAGTTCAGCGGCATATCAAAATAAGTGGTGCAGCCGCCTGCAGCCATCATCCGTGAGCCCGTTTCAAACCCTTCCCAATCCTCTCTGCCCGGTTCGTTGAAATGAACATGACAATCGACCGTACCCGGAAAAACATATTGACCGCTAGCCTCCACAACCGGTGCCCCCACTGCTTCAATTGCAGAACCGATCTTGGCAATGATCCCGTTTTTCATGGCAATATCCGCTTCTTTAACACCATCCGGCGTGACTGCCTTCGCTCCTTTTATCACCAAATCGTAAGCCATACTGATCCCTCCCCTGTATGATGATGAATTTTTATGTCAGTTTATGTAACACATTCAGTCTATTTTCAACATTTTACTGTTACTATGATCGTATTACATCAGCAAAACAGCTAGAATTAATAATGAAATTTATTCATCTTAACCAATGATTATTTTTTGCAAGAAAAGGAGATTGAGCTATGAATATTTTTGATGTGATGAAAATACCGGCTTACGAAAATGCAGTTTTAATTGCGGGAAAAGCGGGGGGAGAAAGAGAGGTTCAGCATGTCAACATGATGGATGCTCCTGATATCGCGGATTTTTTGCATAAAGACGAGCTGCTCGTCACCACCGCATATCACCTGAAGGACAATCCCCACCAGTTATCAGAGCTAATTCGGCAAATGGCAAAACGCGGCTGTGCCGGTCTCGGCATTAAAACAAAACGCTACCTGGAGGATATTCCGAAAGAAATCATCGACCTGGCCGATTCACACGCGTTTCCGATTATCGAGCTCCCTGAGCATATACGCCTCGGAGACATTGTCAATGCCACGCTGAGCCATATTCTTGACATGCGTTCAAACGAGCTTCAGCAAGCCATTTACGCACATAAAAAGTTCACAAACCACATTATGAGCGGCAAGGGGCTGCAATCTCTGCTCAAAAAGGTATCAGACCTCCTTCATCTTCCCGTGCTGCTCCTTGACCAGCATGCCAAAATGCTTTCTGCCTCTCATCAGATGTCAGTTGAAACCGAAAAGCTCAAAAGCACGCTGCACACCGTGTCCGGACCGTTTTTCACTTGTTTCTCTTCGATCTCGAATCAGAAAACATATTCTGTCCTTCCTATCTATAATCACGAAAAAAGCTGCGGCTACCTGCTGATACCGGAAATGATCCAAGCCGCTGATAAAGGATTGATTCTCACCATTGAACAGGCTGCGAACGTGATTTCCTTTGAGCTGCTGAAGGAAAACGCGCTGAAGCAATACAGCCGGCGGGCGCGGAATGAATTTTTCAGTAATTTTATCGAGCGGTCGTTCTCTTCAGACGACGAAATCAAAAACCGGGCAAAAGAATTTAAGCTCAGCTGGGATCAAAAATATATGTGCATCGCCGGAAAGCTCGACCGGAATGACAGATCGATCAGCTTTACTGAAAATCAGCTGGCCTCTGACAGCGTATTTGAATTTCTCGAAGGTGAATTGTCTGCCTTCCCATTTCCGCCTCACCTCTTTATTAAAGGAAATGTCGGCATTCTGCTGATCGAGGCGACAGACAGCTGGAGTGAAATGCACGCCTCGGTGATCAGCTTTTTAGAACAGTTCCAGGCACAGGTTAAAAACCAATTTAAACGGACATTGTCCTTTGGCATCAGCAACATTTGCCAAAAGCTCATCGATGTTCCGGACGCTTTCACAGAAGCGTCTGACGCTCTCCAATCAGGGCATTTATCAAGAAGCACGGAGTTTATCCAAGTGTACCACGCGAAAGATGTACCTGAGCTTCTCCGCCTGCTCCCGGTTGAGGATTTGAAGAAATTTTACAATTCCACTCTTCAAAGCCTGGCTGAAAAGCAGCAGGAGGATCAAAGCCTGCTTCACACACTGTCTGTCTATCTAGAGACACACTGCCAGATTTCCGAGACGGCAAAACGCTTGTACGTGCATCGCAATACGGTCATCTACCGCCTCGAAAAATGTGAAGAATTACTGGGCAAAAGCTTAAAAGATCCCGAAACGACCATGCGGTTGCGGCTTGCCTTGCGGATGCAGCGGCTGATCAGCTAGCATTTGTCACATTATGTTACAAAAGAAATGGCTTTTCGTTACTTTCAGCAATAACGCTCCTATTTTTCAGCTGATGTACCCAATGACATCTGGCAAACGGCACGCTATCATGTTACTAAAGTTTACATGTAAAAGGAGGAGCTATAGTGAAACAAAAACCGTTTGCGGTGTTCACTCTTGGCCTGCAGCACGTGCTGGCCATGTACGCAGGTGCGATTTTGGTGCCTCTGCTTGTCGGCAGAGCGCTGAATGTAACACCGGAACAGCTGTCCTACCTATTGGCGATTGACCTGTTAACATGCGGAGCCGCAACACTTTTGCAGACCTGGCGAGGAGCGTACATCGGCATCGGCCTTCCCGTCATGCTCGGCAGCTCGTTTGTGGCCGTCACCCCGATGATTGCAATTGGTGCAAATTACGGCATTTCAGCGATTTACGGTTCAATCATTGCAGCCGGTATCTTGATCTTCTTGTGTGCCCGTTTCTTCGGCAAGCTGACCGTGTTATTCCCTCCTGTCGTAACAGGAACTGTTGTGACCTTGATTGGTCTTTCTCTTGTTCCGACAGGTGTGAAAAATATGGCTGGCGGAGAAAAAGTAAACGGCAGCGCCAATCCCGAATACGGTTCGCTCGAAAACCTTCTTCTTTCTGTCGGTGTCCTTATCCTGATCTTAGTCCTCAACCGCTTTCTCAAAGGGTTTGCCCGAACGCTTTCCGTTCTGATCGGGATTGCGGCGGGCACTGCGGCGGCTGCCGTCATGGGCAAGGTCAGCTTTTCATCTGTATCTGAAGCCCCATTCTTTCAAATCCCGAAGCCGTTTTACTTCGGCGCTCCATCTTTTGAAATCGGTCCGATCATCACGATGCTGATCGTCGGAATTGTCATTATTGTTGAATCAACCGGTGTTTTTTACGCCATCGGAAAGATATGCGGCCGGCCTCTAACCGAAAAAGACCTGGTCAAAGGCTACCGGGCAGAGGGAATCGCCATTATGATAGGCGGGCTGTTCAACGCCTTTCCCTATAATACATTTGCACAAAACGCCGGATTATTGCAGCTGACAAAGGTGAAAACGAGAAATGTCGTCGTCACCGCGGGCTGTATCCTTCTAATCCTTGGGCTGATTCCTAAGTTTGCCGCTCTTGCTTCCTCCGTTCCCGCGGCTGTACTCGGCGGCGCAACCGTTGTCATGTTCGGCATGGTTATCGCCTCCGGAGTAAAAATGCTCAGTACAGTGGATCTGAAAAACCAATATCATCTGCTGACCATCGCCTGCTCAATCGCACTCGGTATCGGCGCCAGCACAGTACCGGCGATTTTCACAGAGTTTCCCGCTCCGATCCGCATTCTGGTCAGTGACGGCATGATCACAGGAAGCCTGACTGCAATCTTTTTAAACCTATTCTTCAGTTTGCGCGCCAAAAAGGAAAAAATCGCTCAAAAGGAAGAACTGCCCGTAATAGAAAACAAACTGGTTTTAGAAAAAGAGGTGTAAATAGAGATGATGGAACAGCAAAATTCCTTTCAGCTTTTGATGCTTGGGCTTCAGCATATGCTGGCGATGTATGCGGGAGCCATTCTCGTCCCTCTGATCGTCGGAGCTGCGATCGGGCTGAATGCGGGCCAGCTGACGTATTTAATTGCCATTGATTTGTTTATGTGCGGGGCGGCCACTCTTTTACAGCTCTGGAAAAACCGCTATTTCGGCATCGGCCTTCCCGTTGTCCTCGGCTGTACGTTTACTGCAGTCGGCCCGATGATTTCCATTGGCAGCATATACGGTGTCTCAGCGATTTACGGTGCGATTATCGCAGCCGGGCTGATTGTCGTTTTAGCCGCGGGCTTCTTTGGAAAGCTTGTCCGTTTTTTCCCGCCGGTCGTAACCGGCTCAGTCGTTATGATTATCGGCATCAGCCTGATTCCGACGGCGATGAAGAACCTGGCCGGCGGTGAAGGCAGCAAAGACTTCGGCTCACTAGGCAACGTGCTGCTTGGCTTTGCCGTTACAGCCTTTATTTTAGTGCTGTTTTATTTCTTTAAAGGGTTCATCCGCTCCATTGCGATTTTACTCGGCCTTGCAGCTGGAACGGCAGCCGCTTTCTTTATGGGAAAAGTCGATTTTTCTGAGGTCGCGGAGGCGTCCTGGGTTCATGTTCCTTCTATATTTTATTTCGGCACGCCAACCTTTGAGCTGCCTGCCATTCTCACCATGCTATTGGTTGCGATTGTCAGCCTTGTTGAATCAACGGGTGTTTACTTTGCTCTCTCCGATATGACAAACCGGAAACTAACAGAGAAAGACCTTGAGAAAGGCTACCGTGCGGAAGGGCTTGCAATTGTGCTGGGCGGCTTGTTTAACGCGTTTCCGTATACGGCTTTCTCGCAAAACGTCGGCATCGTTCAGCTTTCAAAAATCAAAAGCGTCCATGTCATTGCCATCACTGGATTTATGCTGATGGCAATCGGACTGATGCCAAAAGCCGCGGCATTGACGACCGTGATCCCGAATGCAGTTCTCGGCGGCGCGATGATCGTTATGTTTGGCATGGTCATTTCTTACGGTATTAAAATGCTTTCCGGCGTCGATTTTGAATCACAGGGCAATCTGCTGATCATTGCTTCTTCTGTCAGCTTAGGGCTTGGCGCCACGACGGTGCCCGCCTTGTTTTCCTCTCTCCCGGGAGCAGCTTCCGTGTTGACCGGAAGCGGCATTGTCATTGGCAGCTTAACCGCGATTGCATTGAACACTTTTTTTCAATTCAAACAGCCCCATGGCGCGGAAATCAATACGTAAAGGGGAGATGGCTCATGTTCACAATTGACGACCTGAATCAAATGGATAGACAAACACTGACTGGCACACTCGGATCTATTTTTGAGCACTCTGCTTGGATTGCGGAGGAAGCCGCGGCACTGCGCCCCTTCTCCTCTCTTTCTGATTTGCATCAAAAAATGTCCCGCTTTGTAAAAGCTGCCGACCGCAAGACACAGCTTGAGCTCATCTGCAAACACCCTCGTCTCGGCACCAAGAAAACAATGAGCGCTTCCTCAGTAAAAGAGCAGCAAAACGCAGGGCTCAGTAAGCTTGAACAGCAGGAATACGAGGAATTTCTCAAACTAAATGAAGACTACTCTCAAAACTTCGGTTTTCCTTTTATTTTAGCGGTAAAGGAAAAAACGAAACAGGAGATCCGCCAAGCCCTGCTGACAAGGCTGAAGAACAAACCGGAAACAGAATTCCAGCAGGCTCTTGAGGAAATATACCGCATCGCCCGCTTTCGTTTAGAGGACATCATTACAGAAAAAGGAGAGATTCAAATGAAAAGAACCATGTCTTACGGCAAAGGAAATGTGTTTGCATACCGAACGTTTTTAAAACCGCTCACAGGCATAAAGAAAATCCCTGAGTCTTCTTTTACAGGGAGAACCAATACAGTTGTTGGCATTGATGTGACATGCGAAATTGGCGGAGATGCCTTTTTGCCGTCATTTACAGACGGAGATAATACGCTTATTGTGGCTACGGATTCGATGAAAAACTTTATTCAGCGCCACCTCGCATCCTATGAGGGAACAACCACCGAAGGCTTCTTGCATTATGTAGCTCACAGATTTTTAGACACCTATTCTCATATGGATACGATCACTTTGACAGGTGAAGACATTCCGTTTGAAGCGATGCCTGCATACGAGGATCAAGAGCTCGGCACAAGCCGGCTTGTCTTCAGAAGATCGCGCAATGAACGCGCCCGGTCGGTGCTCAAAGCAGAACGAACTGGGGATACGATAACGATGAAGGAGCAATACAGCGAAATCACGGATCTCCAGCTTGTCAAAGTGAGCGGAAACTCCTTCGTTGGCTTTATCAGAGACGAATACACGACTCTTCCTGAGGATGGCAATCGTCCGCTCTTTGTCTACTTAAACATCAGCTGGCGTTATGAACAGGCGGAAGATGCATACGCCGACGATCCCGCCCGTTACGTCGCGGCTGAACAAATTCGTGACTTAGCGAGCACTGTATTTCACGAGCTCGAAACTCCTTCCATTCAAAACTTAATCTATCATATCGGATGCCGAATATTAACGAGATTCCCTCAGCTCACGAATGTCAGCTTCCAATCCCAAAATCACACATGGGACACTGTCATTGAAGAGATCCCAGGATCGAAAGGAAAAGTCTACACCGAACCGCGCCCGCCATTCGGTTTCCAGCGTTTCACCGTGACGAGAGAAGACGCCGAGAAAGAAAAACAGAATGCCGGGGAAGCATTAGGGAGCCTGAATGCCTGATGGGGAAGCTGACAACACATATCTTGGATTTAACCTGCGGCAAACCCGCGGCAAATGTAAAAATCGAATTGAAGCGGCTTTGCGAAAACAAAAGTCTTATTCCTATCAAAGGGGCTTTTACGAATAAAGACGGCCGAGTCGATGCTCCGCTCCTTGCGGGAGAAGAGCTGAAGTCCGGGGAGTATGTGATAGAATTCCATGCAGGGGATTACTTTGCGGGAAAGAAAATGAACACGGCTGAGCCGTTTTTAACGATTGTAACAGTTCGTTTCCATCTTTCTGATCCTGAAGCTGATTATCATATCCCGCTTTTGCTGTCGCCGTTTGGTTATCAGGTGTATAGAGGGAGTTAAGAAGAAGGAAGCCCGCTGGTGAGGCGGGCTCCGCATATGTTTAGGGGTTTACTGGATCACTGCATAAATAAAAGACCTTCTCTATTGTGAGAAGGTTCCTGCGTAATATGTTTGAGTCTGTTTCGATTTGGCCAAACAGATCTTTTTCTGTATCATCCATGAAATCAAATAAGATTGATTCATACTCACCAGTACGCACAGAGTTTTTATGCCCCTTTTGGGCTGCGCCGCCTTTATTCCCTTTTGCATTTTGATTGCCTTGTGGAGCACCCGGACGAAAAGGAGCGCTCCCTTTCAATTTTTCCTTCCCAATCATCGTATGCCTTCCATTTGCGAACAGTGTTGCTTGTGACGCCTAATATCTCGGCAATGTCTTTAACTTCTTGCTTCCGCCGGTCTCTTCCCACAAACGAAAAGCTTCGTCTCTGCGTGGCTCTCGTGGTCTTGGCATTACATCTCACCCACCCCCAGACCTCGTATTTGAGTTTGTTATTAGTTTTTCGTTCTCTATTTCTACTTAGACTAAAAAATCATTTTAAATCAATTAAACTAGCATCCCTATCATGTTATCTCCATCAGCATATCATGTACTATCCTCTTTTAAGGGAGGTGAAGTTATGAGGTCATTCCCTTTGATCGTGGTGCTATTCATCCTATTAATCATCGTTGGTACTTCTTTCTTCGGTGGCTATTAAGAACTCACCTTACCCCATATCCGTCAGACGCCATAAGAAACCTTTATGGCGTTTGTTTTGCTATAGCGACAAGGTTTTGAGCAGGGAAATATAACACTTGCTACAAATCCTCATCTTTCTGAGGCTCTTTGAGCTTTTTTAAATCTTCTACAGTATTCACCTTATTATGGCCACTTTGAAAATCCTTGCCCCACTGGAATATGAGATGAGAGCGTGATGTTTTCCCACAACGCGGCCGCGCTTGATCACCTCTTCAATTAATCCCAGTAGAGTCGCTTGTTAACGGATTTGTTAGTTTCTCAAGGTGTAATTCTGCTTTCTTAGGATCGCCTATCGGTCAATTTCTTCCGCACTTACAGAATTAATACCAACACTAGACATATAGAATCCTGCCACATTCCACCTACAAAAAATTTTTTTCATTCCTTTTCCCCAAAAAGAATCATTTGATTTTTTCAATCGATTTAACAGGTACTTCCGGTGGATTGAGTATTAAGTCAATCCGTTGAACAGTGACAAAGACGACAGAAAAAATCAAGGAACAAAGAAAGGCTAGTAAAAGTATTTTCCACCAATTTAAGTTATTCATCATCTCTCCCTCTTTTCTTAATTTGTAATATTACCCATTTCCAGTTTTAAACACAACTAGGTGAAAAGCACAAGGGAAAAAGGGAACATTTTGTTAAAATCCTTGAAGCGGAAAGGTCAAAAAGATAAACACTACAATTATTTATTGTTACGACAATAACTGCTTCTTTAAAATCATTTTTGTCTTCTTTTTAATTTCTTCATCTATACTTTTGTTGAACTTCTTTCTTCTTTTCATTCGTATTCATGATTAAACCCCTCTGAATCCATTTTTATTTAGATTCATTATTCCATCCCTCTTTTAATTCATTGCGATTTTAACGCACAACAATTAAGTACAACAGTGTAAAAGGCCTTGGGGTATATCCGAACTAAGGCTCACTCACTTTGTAGATCTTTGACGTCTCAGGGAAAAACAGCCCTTAGATTATTCCAAGGACTGTTGCAATGGCATTGATAGCATGCTTCTTTAACATATAAAATTTATCTGATATTATGCCAAGCTCCATATAGATATCAGTAATCGTTCTTTGCTAAGCTTTCAGCTCATTATATCCGGTGCTTTGCTGTAGCTGCGGGAAAAGTCCAATGACTCCCTTTGCCCGCAGCTCAACTCTTTTCTAATCCTGCAAGCCGACCGCATAATCCCTCCATAACCGGTACACCGGCACAAATTGCCCGCCAGCCCTTCTTCAATATCTTCGTCAGTAGGTTGCGGGTTTTCCTGAAACAGAGCTTTAAGTGCAATCGTCATCCCGGGTGTGCAATATCCGCATTGGAAGCCTCCTTCCTCCAGGAAAGCGGTTTGGCAGATATCCAGTTCTTCTTTTTGAAGCCCCTCAATGGTTGTGATCGAATGGCCGGCCGCTTGATAGGCCATGGTCATACACGCATTGGCGAGCGTGCCGTCTAGCAGGACAGAACATGCTCCGCAACGGCCGATTCCGCAGGATATCTTAGTTCCGGTCAGCTGGAATTCCGTCCGCAGGAGGTCACTCAAGCGAGCTGCAGGAACCGCATCAACCTCCTGCTCTATTCCATTCACGGTCATTCGGAACCGCTGCTTTCTTGCAGAGAAAGATCCTGCTTCTTTTACGTCCATTGTTTTATCCCCTTTCTGTCTATCGCATCAAGCAGCTCTTCACGCGAAATCGGCAGCTTGTTCACCCAGCAGCCGACTGCATCATGCACGGCCTTTACAATCGCCGGGGTGATGGCGATG
>NZ_JBAIZU010000006.1:0-206585 GCF_036765115.1 Bacillus sp. 0909A | reverse complement strand
AGGTAAAGACCAGTTCAACTGAACTGGTCTTTTATTTTGTTCTTTTTTTATATCTGTACTAATTCGTTTCAAATAATGGTAAAAAATTATCAAGACTGACGATTGCAACTGAAGTGGGAGAGTATCGAACAGAGCCGCCACCGGTTATCCGATTATGTTTATCACCCGTAGGATTTAACTTCGGCAATCGGAACCGGAGAGGCTCGGCAGATCATGGAGGACGCGGTTTCATGTGCTGTAGATATGCCGCAGCTTCCTAAGCTCATAACGGAAGAAACGACGCTGGAGAAATTTGAGTTAGCCATACAAAACTTGATGGGAATAGACTCGACATCTAATGATAGGAAAGATATTCAAGAAGTCAAAACGATTCTTGTTTCTGATCCTGATATGAGCTAATGGCAACTGGCTCAAAAATTTTGATCCATTTTTTTCTTCAGTATTTGACCTTGCACATTTGATTAAAATTTATTATGATACTCTTTGTATAATAACTCCTTACCTCAATACACTATACTCAACGTTTCCCCTTTTTCTCCGAAAGTTTTTCTTTTCGTTTTCTTCCGTAAAATAATTAAGCTCCCAATACAACAGATACGGTGCGGATTTATTTTTAAAAAGGAGTCGTTATATTTGAATAGTTTTACATTGAAACAGCAGTGGTTCGGTAATATCCGAAAAGATATTCTTGCAGGAATTTTGGTGGCGTTAGCCTTAATACCTGAAGCGATTGGTTTCTCGATTATTGCCGGCGTTGATCCAATGGTTGGTCTTTATGCTTCATTTTGTATAGCCATTATTATTTCTATTTTTGGCGGAAGACCGGGGATGATTTCGGCTGCGACTGGCTCGATGGCGGTAGTGATGGTGTCACTGGTTGCCGATTACGGGCTTCAGTATTTATTTGCGGCTACCATTTTGACAGGTGTTATTCAGGTGATTTTAGGCATCAGTAAAATTGCGAAATTAATGAAATTCATTCCTCGTTCTGTGATGATCGGGTTTGTAAATGCGCTGGCAATTCTTATTTTCTCTGCGCAGCTGCCTCAGTTTGCAGGTGCATCTTGGAGCATGTATGCGATGCTTGCCGGATCATTGGTTATTATTTATGTACTGCCGAGGTTTACGACTGCGGTGCCATCTCCGCTTGTCGCGATTATAGTGATGACGATTATTGCGGTCACTTTCCATGTGGATGTGCGGACGGTTGGAGATATGGGCAATATCTCTAGTTCATTGCCTCATTTTCTAATACCTGATGTTCCGCTTACCTTCGAAACGCTCAAAATCATTTTTCCTTATTCCATTGCTTTGGCGTTTGTCGGTTTGCTTGAGTCTTTGCTGACTGCACAGATTATTGATGAAATGACGGATACGGACAGTGATAAAAATAAAGAGAGCCACGGACAGGGAATCGCAAATATCGTCACTGGATTTTTTGGCGGTATGGCGGGCTGCGCTATGATCGGACAATCTGTTATTAATACAAAAGCGGGCGGCCGCGGACGGTTATCAGCCTTTGTTGCCGGTGCTTTTCTTATGTTTTTAATTGCCGTTTTGAGTCAGGTTGTTGTAAAAATTCCGATGGCTGCGTTAGTGGCTGTTATGGTTATGGTGTCTGTCGGCACATTTGATTGGTCTTCTTTAAAAGGCTTGAAAAAAGCGCCGATCACAGATTCAATTGTAATGGTTGTGACGGTGATTACGGTTGTCGTGACGGATGACTTATCGAAAGGCGTATTTGTCGGTGTTCTGTTAAGTGCCGTTTTCTTCGTAGCCAAAATCTCGAAGCTGAAAATCGTTTCTCATGCAGAAGATCAAAAGCTGAGAACGTATCAAGTCAAGGGACAGATCTTTTTTGCGTCAGTGACTGATCTTACAAATGCGTTTATCTTTGATGAGGATATCGAACGAGTTGTCATTGACTTGACCGATGCTCACGTATGGGATGATTCAGGAGCGGCTGCGCTTGATAAGATTGTCGCAAAGTTTAAAGAGCAAGGAATTGAAGCCGAGTTAAAAGGGCTGAACAATGCAAGTAAAGCCCTTATGAAACAGATGGCATAAAAGTGTGAAAGTCCAGATTGATGAGATCTGGGCTTTTTTATATAACATATGGTTGAACTGCATTGATATAATAGAGAGAAAGAAATTTTTAATAGGGGACTTGTATATGATGCTTCAGAAGCTGAACCGTGTATTGGGGAAAGTCATGCCGCTTTTGACACCGACTAGTGTTGTGCTTGGCGTCCTGCTGTCTCAGTTTTTAAATGGATATGAAAGCGCGGTGCCTTGGATATTTGCGTTTATTACGTTTGCGGGGAGCTTGAGCGCGAACTTTCAATCTTTGAGACACGCCTTGGCACACCCTCTTCCTATGATTCTTGCATTATTTGTTCTTCATATTTTTATGCCGCTTTTCGCCTGGGGCAGCGGACATCTCATATTTCAAGGCGATCCATTAACGATCACCGGTTTGACATTAGCTGTTGTCATTCCTACAGGGATTACGAGTTTGATTTGGGCTGCAATGTACAAAGGAAATGTCGGTTTGACGCTTTCTATCATATTGATTGATACCGTGCTGTCGCCGTTAATCGTTCCGCTGAGTCTTTCTGTGCTGGCCGGTGCCCAGGTTCACATGGATGTTTGGGGAATGATGAAGGGTCTGATTGTGATGGTGGTGATTCCTTCATTCCTGGGCATGCTGTTTAATCAGATGTCATCTCCAGAAAGAACCGCAGCGTTGAGCAGTACGCTATCTCCCTTTTCAAAGCTGTGCCTGATGGCCGTGATTGCGATTAACAGCTCTGTGATAGCTCCTTATTTCAAAGCGATTGATTTAAGATTTTTAGGGATTGCTGTTACTGTTTTTTGTATTGCGTTAACCGGGTATGCTGCCGCGTGGCTTATAGGAAAAATGATGAAAAGGCGGCAGGAGGAAATTGTCTCTCTTATTTTTACGGGTGGCATGAGGAATATCAGTGCCGGCGCTGTTCTTGCCGTCACTTTCTTTCCGTCCCAGGTAGCCGTTCCGGTTGTGATTGGCATGCTGTTTCAGCAAATCCTGGCTGCTTTGTTCGGCTATATGCTGAACCGTTTCGAATTAAAACCCGTCTTGCAGAAGGCATGAAAAAACCGCTCATATGATAGAGCGGTTTTTTCTGTATAGCCATTCCAGGGCATTGATAAATTGTTTACAGAAATACTTGCGGTGGTGTACCGCCCCTTTCTCAATGACGAGACACAGCTGATCTTGAGTGAACCCTTTTTCTTTTAGGCTCTCGTATACGGATTTTGTTTTTTGCAGCATCGTCTGCTGAATTGATTGTTTTCCAGCGCCTTCTTCACTGCCGACAGACATATAAATACGCGTTGAATCGGGCTTTACAGCGGCAGTATGTATGGTTTCTGCTGTGTTCTCGTACCAGTATGAACTTGAGAGAGATCCTATTTTTCCAAATAATGATGGATGTCTCAGAAAGGCGAACATCGAGATGATGCCTCCTAATGAGGCGCCGATTATACCTCTGGATTGTGCTCTTCTGGAGACATTCCAATTTTCTTCCACAAACGGAATGAGCCGGTTTCTTATTTCAGAAAGATAGTCAGTCCCCTTACCGCCGAAGTCTGAAAACTGATCACTGAGTGATGCGGCGGGCCAAGGAGTGTACTCGTCAATTCGGTTTTTAGGCTCTATACCAATCAGCACGAGCTGAGGCACCCTTTTTTGATGGAACCTGCTTTCTATCAGTTCTAGTTGATCTTGAAACAAAGAACCGCCATCCTGTACGTAAACAGAAGGAAATCCTCCCCTGCTGTCCGTACTGTAGGAAGGAGGGAGATATAGCTTGAACATCCTGTCGCCCGCCTTATGCTCTGATAAAGATCCGTTCAAACATTCTCCCCCTTTTTTTGCTTGAAAAGCAGGTATAAGAAATACGGAACACCGAGTATCGCCAAAATAATGCCGGCTGGCACTTCTGCGGGCTGGAAAAACAGTTTCCCGGCAAAATCCGCACTCAATACAAGCAGCATGCCGATCAAGCCGCTCAAAGGCAAAATATAGCGGTGTTCGATACCGGCCAATCTCCGGGAAATATGGGGCGCGATTAAGCCGACAAATGCCATGCTTCCCGCCACAGAGACACAGGCGCTGATGATGGCGACACAGGCGACGAGCAGAATGGTTTTTTCTTTATTTGATGAAATGCCAAGGCTTCTGACCGTGTCTTCGTCAAAGCGGATGGTATCAAGCAAACGAGACTTGGCCAAAAGAATAGGAATAAACAGCAGCATCCACGGAAGAACAGCTGTGATATATGTCCAGTTTGCCGACCAGATGCTTCCGTTTTTCCATACCATGGCCATTTCATAATCTTGCGGGTCCATTTTTAAGGATAAAAACAAAGACAAGGCGCTGAAGCCTGAATTAATCGCGATTCCTACCAGAATAATTCTGCCTGAATCTAAATTGCCTCTGTTCCAAGCGAATATGTAAATCATGACTGCAGCAGCCAGTCCGCCGATCAGGCCGAAAAACGGCATTCCCATCGCCGCGACGATTGAAGTTACTTCCTTCTGGCCTTGAAACAACAGCATAAACGCCACAATGCCTGCCCCTGCTCCGGCATTGATTCCCAATATTCCCGGGTCTGCAAGGCCGTTTCGTGTGATGGCCTGAATGACAGCTCCTGCTATACCAAGTCCGAGTCCGATAATGGCTGCCATGACAATCCGCGGAAGTCTTAAGTCAAACAGCAAAACTTCATACTGCGGATTGGGATTGATCTGAAAAAGAGTGGAGAGCAGCTCTGTCGGACGAACAGAAAATGATCCGCTGGTCATGCTGAAATAGCTGACAAGGAGAATCAATATGATTAACACTGCATATTTTTTAGCCATTTTGCTCTCCTCCTTTTCGTTTGATCAAATAAAGGAAGAAAGGAACGCCGATAATAGAAGTCACAACCTCAATCGGTGTTTCAAATGGGTAATTGATAAATCTGCTGGCGAGATCGCACAGCGTTAAAAAAATTCCGCCCAAGATGCAGGAACAAGGAATCAGTCTGTTATAATCCGAGCCGACGAGAAATCTTGTGATATGCGGAACGACTAAACCGACAAACGCAATTTTTCCGGCAAGCGCTACGGCACTTCCGGTTAAAATGATGACAGAGAGCATTGCCATGATTTTGATCGTTTTTTTCTTTTGGCCCAAACTCTTAGAAATATCGTCGCCTAGTGAAACAGCGGTCACTTTATTGCTGAGAGAGACAGCTATGACGATACCAGCCAGAAAAAATGGAACGGCAAGCTTCAGGAAGTCGGGGCTCATTTGATGAAGTCTGGCGCTGTACCAGAAACTCAGATCCTGTGAAATTTGAAAATAGATCGATATGGCAGCTGCTAAACTATTTAGCAGCATGCTTGTGACAGTGCCAATGATGGCTAGCTGTACAGGCGTAAACCCGTTAGGCAGCATTGTTGCCAGGCCGAATACCAATGCAGCTCCAAATGCGGAGCCGATAAAAGAGTAAATGATCATTTCAAGCGAAGATGATTGCGGGAGCAGAACCATACAAAGCGTGATGATAAACGCGGAACCATCTGAAACACCCATAATTGAGGGCGATGCCAAATAATTGCGTGTGATGCCTTGCATGAGCGCTCCAGATACAGCAAGGGCTGCCCCAATGAGCAGAGCGCCGGCAGCCCTTGGAATCCGGGAGTGCCATATGATTTGATGGTCTGTGTTTCCCGGATCAAAATGAAAAAGTGATGCAAAGACAATATCAGCATTAAGCTGCTTTGCGCCATAGAGGACGGAAAGCAGCAATGATAATGCAATAGCAAATGGAGAAGTAATCAAAATGATACGTGTCCACTGTTTTGAATACATACAAAAACCTACTCTAATTTAGTCTTGTGTTAATTTTTCAGATGCCGCTTTCAGGAAGCGGACTTTGCTCCAAGCCGTACCGCCTTGTGCGAGAGGATCAACTGAATTGACGTACACATGATCTTCTTTGACTGCTGTGAGGCTTTTCCAGATTGGATTTTTCTCTAAATCTTTTAATGCATCAGGTTTATCCGCATTTTCATCATCAGAAAATTGGACGAAAATGTGGTCAGGGTTCATTTCACTGAGTTTTTCTAATGAAATCAGCTCTTGCGCTTTTGCGGCTTTGACTTCATTCGGCGCTTTAAGGCCTAAGTCGCCATAAAGAGTTGAGTTAAAGTATACTTGTTCAGGATAAATGTAAATATTTCCCTGTCTGATTCTGATGACAAGCGCTTTTGAACTTTTTGCTTGTTTATCGATTTTCGTTTTTGTTTCTTTTAGATCCTGTTCATAGTCGGCAATGATTTTCTTGGCTTTTTTCTCTTTTCCAGTAAGCTGGGCAAGCAGCATCATGTTTTCCTTCCAGTTTGATGAGATGTGAGAAACCGGAATGGTCGTGCCGGCCGTGCTTATTTTTTGCAGGGTTTTCTCAGGGAACTTTGTAGATGCCAAGATCACATCTGGCTGCATCTCAAGAATTTTTTCAATATTTGGTTCCATTTTTTCCCCTGTAGGTGTTGCTTTATCAGTGATGTCCTTGAACATTTCAGGGAATTTTCCTGAAAATGAGATTGCACCCTGTGGATGAACGTCAAGCAGTTTAGCGTCTTCCATGGATTCAACGCTACCCGTAATGGCAATCTTATCTGTTGGTACGTTTACTTCGTACGTTTTATCCAAATACTCGATTTTCTTTTTCTCGGACTTTGTGCCGCTCGCTTTGCTGGCAGAGGATTCTTCCTTGCTGCCGCAAGCTGCCGCCGTCAGGGCGAGAAGCAAGATTAATAAGGTAAGAGATAGCTTTTTCATCTATAGTGCCTCCTGTTCAATTGATAACTATTATCAATTGGAATTATAGAGAATGAACAGACATAACACCATGGACAAATTCCATATTTATCATGGACTATCGCCGGATAGCATAGAAATGGTTTGCTGAACAATCCGCTCGTGCCCGCAAGCCGAGTATTCATTCCATGGGTCTGAAGAGAGGTGATACACACGTCCGTTTCGCACTGCGCTTAGGTTTTGCCATATTTCTGACTGTTTTAATTGCTGGTAATAGGCAATGGTTTCCGGCTCTTTAAAAAGAAAGAGCATGATACAGTCAGCTTGGCAATTTGTGATGTCTTCTAATGAAATCGCTTGTTCGGAAGGCATGTCTGCCAGTTTAGCCGATTTGAATTCTAAATCTTCAAAGAAGACTTCGCGGACGCTGCGATTATGTGCCATATAAAAGCTCTGCTTGTGCAGACGAAGAAAGAGAAAGCGAAACTCTTGAGCGTGCAGCAATGTCTTTTTAGCGGCAGCGGTCTGCTTGTCATAGGCTGCGAGCCACTTTTCAGCTTCCGATTCTTCATTTAAAAACGAGGCGGTTTGCAGAAAGTGAGCTCTCCAGTTTTCTTCTGAAGGAAGGTAACATACTTCTGCAATGCTGTTAAGGCGCTTTTGTTCTTCTGAAGAGACAGAATCCATGCTGAAAATGATATCGGGTTTAGCTTGGGACAACGTATGCAGGTTTTCCTCCCATTTTTCATTAAACCGGTATGCGTTGAGCTGAACTGGAATATCTGCTGAGTAATGCTGATAATAGTAAGCCGTCCATTTTGGATGGAGTGCGGCTGCAAACGGTATATGATGGAGAGGGATGAGCTGCCCCATTGTTCCCTTTCCATAGGCGGCTATTTTTTTTCGGCGTTTTTTCATATAGCTTGTTGGAGAACAGCCTGTGTGTTTTTTAAAGATTCTGCTGAAATAAAATTCATCTTGATAGCCGGTTTGATGGGCAATTTCCTTCAGTTTACAGTTGGATCTTGCCATGAGCCGCTTCGCTCGAGTGATTCGCGTTTTTGTGATAAATTCTGTTACGCTCTGACCTGTCCACTTTTTAAAGGTTTCGCTGTAATGTTTGGGGCTGATTCCCGCCATTTGTGAGAGCTGGCCTAGTGTAATTTTTCTATCGGCATGAGTTTCAATGTATTGTTTTGTTTTTTCGATAGCTGTCTGTGTATCGTTTTGATCAGAGACATTGGCTGTGAAGAGGTCATAAATCAGGCTCTGAACCTCAATCACACATTTCAATTGAGAAAGCTGAGAGGATTCTGTCCATATTTCAGCAAGTTCTTGAAGCCTGGCTGAAAGGTTTTCAATATGTGAAACATTCACAAGGTTTAGAGTGGATAAATCAGTTTCAGTGCATGGTTTTAAGAGATCTTGCTGGGTTTCCGCTGTATAGCAGTGAAGCCTGATCAGACAAACATCTATATTTCTCTCTTCTGCTGGTGTAATGCCGAATGTCTCATGAGGCGGACAAACATACAGTGTCTTTTTTTGGAGAGGCGCGGTTCTCGTTCCGATAGAAATATGTCCATCTCCTTTTAAATGAAAGATCAGCACGAATGAGTCAACCAATTGCTGTTCTGAGAAGAGATCACTCGTTTTCTTCATATATTCAATTTGTACAGGATGATAAATCATCATTGAGTTTTGCAAGGAGAAGACCACCTTTTCAAAAACGCTCGCTTAATTGATAATCATTTTCAATAAGATTGTACCAAATAAATGAAAGTTTTCCTATATAAAGCGTGTTGTTTTTGTATATAAAAAACCCTTGCCGCAAGAGCGGGCAAGGGAAAATGATCAAGCTTTTGTTGGGTAAGAGAATGTTACACGTGTAACATACCCTTCTTACGTCTTAATAAATGAGATATTGTTTTCTTGTTTTATTGAATTGCTTCAGCTGTTTTTGATAGGTGGCAATGATTTCATCAATTGAAGCACCGTTCACGATTTTCGTTCGAACCCAGCCGTTGCCAGCCAATTTATCAAATGAGCCAGACGCTAGGAACTTAAAATCATCAGGATAGAGGTCATGTATCATTTTAATAAGCGACAGTCCTGTTTTAACCGCTTCAAATTTCTCTCTGTCCGTAATAAAGAGCTGCACGCCGTGGCAAAGTGTTCCTTGATGTTTGGAGAACGTTGGAGTAAAGGAGGCAGCTCTAAATGTAACGCCAGGCAGACCAAGACGGTTCATTTTTTCTGCAAGCTCAGTGCTTTTGATAAAGGGAGCTCCGATCAACTCGAATGGTTTAGTCGTTCCCCGCCCTTCAGATACATTTGTTCCTTCAATTAACCCTGTTGCAGGGTACACAAATGTGCTCTCTACGGTTGGCATGTTAGGTGAAGGGAGAACGAATGGCAATCTGGTTTCATCAAAGTCCATAGAGCGTTTCCAGTGCTTCATTTTCACGACTGACACATCAGCATCAATATTAAATTCCTTGTTGAATAGTAAAGCCAATTCTCCAATGGTCATCCCGTGCTTTAATGGAATGGGATAGAGTCCGACAAAGGATGCGTACTCGGGCTCCAGCACCGGTCCTTCAACCTTTTTTCCGCCTTGGGGATTCGGACGGTCCAGCACGATAAAAGGAATTCCGTTTTCTTTCGCGGCTTCCATTGCATAGGCCATTGTATAAATGTACGTATAGTAACGAGTCCCGACGTCCTGGATGTCAAATATAAGAACATCGACATGTTTCAGCATATCAGGAGTGGGTTTTTTCGTTTTTCCGTAAAGGCTGTATACGGGAACCCCGGTTTTTTCGTCAATGTAAAAGCCTACTTCGTCTCCTGCCTGAGCGTCGCCGCGAACACCGTGCTCAGGCCCGAATAAAGCTGTCAGCTGAATATCGGGGTCTTCGTAAAGAATATCTACGCTGCTTTTAAGGGAAGCACTCACACCTGTTGGGTTGGTAATCAGTCCGACTCTTTTTCCCTTTAGCTGCTTTTTGTGTTGGGACAAGAGGATATCAATGCCGGTCTGGACTTTAGGTTTTTTTGCTGTTTGTTTTGCCGATTCAGGTGTAGCAGTGGCAGCCGTCATTGTTCCGAACATCATAAGCCCTGCGAGAAGAACCAATACCGTTTTTTTCATATGTTCCTCCTTATTAAAGCGGTTTTCCCGTTTTGATGTTTACTCCATAGCCATATGGATAAAGGATGTCTCCTGGTTTTGTGACGGATGGAATGTCGACTGGCAGTGTGCCCTTTGGCTTTGATTGTCCGAAGATCACTTTAACCCCGGCCGGAATATTCGGCTGAAGATAACGGCCGTTTGCATATCCTTTAAAACCATAGACGGCAATCAAGGCTCTAGCTTCTTCGAAATTGGCGGCATCATAAGGATTCCGCAGACTCATTAAGACATACTCCTTTTTGTGCTGCAGTGCGGCATTCATGACAGCTCTCGGAAAAGCGGTGGCCCATTTGCTTGAATCTGTTACCGTGTCGTCGATGACACCGTCGTTAACGACAGGGTCATTTTTTACAACGTAAGAGCCTGTAATGATATAATCAGCTTCTTTTACTTGTTTTTCATACTCAGCATTAAATACCTTTTCTGCAAAGTTGATTTTGGTAAGAGAAACAGAATTGATTTTCTTTCGCTGCATTAAATCGTGAATGGTTTTTTCAATGGATGCTGTTTGTTCCTCGTAAGGTGCGGCAATTAAGATTCGGCTGCCTTTTTTGGGTTTGAACGGCAAGGTATGCTGATCATTTTTTAATACTGTCACTGCCTTTTCAGCGATTTTTTGCTCTGTCTTCGTATGGTGTTTGCTTCCCACTGTTTTGAGCGCTTTCTTCACCTTTTTATCAATACTGCTGTCATTCTGAGCGGGGTAAATACCGCGTTTTATTTTCAGGGAAATGATTCTTTCCACCGATTTGTTGATTTGCTGTAAGGGAATGTCTCCTTTCTCGACAGCTTCTTTTAAGGAGTCAATTATGCTTGCAAATTTATGTTCATTTTTCAAAGATGTAACTGAGGCAGGCATTAACGCAATATCAACACCGGCCTTTATGGCCATGACGACCGCCTCTTCCTGACCGAAATGATCTGCTATAGCTTTCATATTGAGAGCATCAGTGACGATTACACCGCCAAATCCCATTTCCTCCCGAAGCAGCCCGGTCATTACTTTCTTTGAAAGTGTAGCGGGAACCATAATATCTGATCCGTCAAGCTTGCTTTTATATGTGGTGTCGTCAAAGGCTGGAAATTGAACATGAGCTGTCATTACCATATCTGCTCCGGCATCAATCGCTTTTTGAAAAGGATAGAGTTCAACCTCACGAAGCCGTTCCTGGCTATGAGAAACGAGCGGCAGTCCATAATGGCTGTCAACGTCAGTGTCGCCATGTCCCGGGAAATGCTTAAGAGCAGAGGCGATATGTTGCCGTTGCAAACCTTTCATAGAATATAAACCGAGTCGTGCTGTCAGTTCACGATCAGAACTGAATGATCTCACACCGATCACGGGATTATCAGGGTTATTATTAATGTCCAAGACTGGGCTGAAATCTGTATTGATGCCTAAGACAGAAAGCTCTTTGCCGATCATGCTGCCGGTCTGATATGCATTGATTCTGCTTCTTGTTGCGCCAAGCGCCATATTCCCTGGGAAATGAGTGCCCTCCCCTAATCTCGTCACGATCCCGCCTTCTTGATCAATGCTGAGTAAGAGCGGAATCTTAGGGCTGGCCTTTTGATATGCGTCTGTCAGCCGTACCGTTTGTTCAGTTGTTTTTACATTTTCTGCAAATAGTATGACGCCGCCGAATTGATATTTCTTGATGAGGCCAGCGACTTCCTCATTCATTTCTGTGAAGGCTTTCGGAGAAGACTCACCTTCCTTTTGCCAGTTTCTGAAATCCGGCATCAGCATTTGGCCAAGCTTTTCATCTAACGTCATATGATCAACGATCTGTTTGGCATCTGTTGAGCTGCGAGGTTTCGCTTTAGCTGTCTGATTGACGCCGAGAAAACATGAAAGAAAAAGGACGGTGGAAAGGATAAGCGAAATGACAGGTTTCATAACAACTTCCTCCTATCGTCAATTATTTCATTGCTTCATAAATCGCGGTGATGACGCTTCCGTACCTGCCTGTTGAAAATTGATCACCCTCAAACACGTTAGGATTTTCCGCTGGATCAGCGACTGGTGAATGCTTTTTATTTGTTAACAAAGCAATGCCTAAATTGTATGCCGGATCAATGATGGTAACCGTTCCTGTCCAGCCAGTATGTCCGTACGCATTTTTGCTTGCATAAGGGCCAAACATCCATTCCATGCTTTTACTTCCGTTTCGCCGCCATCCAAGGCCGAATGTCGGATCTGTTGCTGATGGCGCTGTAAATAGGTCAGCTGTTTTCTGATTGAATAATGAAACGTTTCGGTACGTTCCTTTGTTTAACATGACTTGAAGCAGAATCGCCATATCATCAGCGTTTGAAAACAGTC
The DNA here is from genome assembly GCF_036765115.1 of Bacillus sp. 0909A. NCBI lineage: Bacteria > Bacillati > Bacillota > Bacilli > Caryophanales > Bacillaceae > Bacillus > Bacillus sp. 0909A. The sequence goes on along the minus strand of NZ_JBAIZU010000006.1, from coordinate 194,213 downwards.
CGGCGTGGCCTGAAACGCCTTCCATCGAATAGAATGCTTTTTCGTCGTGTACTTCTCCTTGCAGCGTGTTCGTACGGATATGAGGAAAATGGATAACACCGTCTCGTGTATTGCCCATACGTTCAGTGGCTGCAAACTGTTTTGCTGTAAAGCCTTTTTGCAGCGGATTGTACAACGTATGCTTCAGCCCCAGCGGTTTGTAGAGCTCTTGTTCCGTATAGACATCAAGCGGTTTGCTGGTGAGTCTTTCGACAATACAGCCGAGAAGCATGTATCCAATGTCACTGTATACGTGTTTTGTTTCTGTTTCATAATCCAGCGGGATTTTCATCAAGTATTCAATGGTTTTCTCCCGCTCCTGCGAATAATACATGCCAGCTTTTTCCGGGCTGTAAAAGTAGAAGCTGGATGGCAGCCCTGATTGGTGCTGCAGGACATCAATGACACGAATGTTATCTTTTCCTTTGATGCGATCTGTAGGCTGATCCTTGAAATCAGGCAAATAAGCGGATACCTTTTTATAAAGGTCGAGTTTGCCTTGGCTGACTAAGCGCTGTAAAGCAAAATTGGTCGCATACATTTTTGTATTTGATGCCAAGTCAAACATCGTGCGGGTTTTCATTTTTGCCGGACGGCGCAAGAGTTCAGCCCCGTCGTATTTTTTACTGTAGCCGTATGCTTCTTTTTTGATCATACGGCCGTCCTTCACGACGACTAGAACGGCGCCGGGGAATCCTGCTGCAATGTCCCGTTCAATCATCTGATCAACCTTCCTTAGTTTCTTCGACGACAACTGTGCAGTTTCTGGATTTATTGTTTTCGGCTTAACTTGGTTGTCTGCTTGATGAAGGGCGGTTTGTGCGAAGGCTTCGTTCGGCGACAGAATGGACACGGTTAAAATAGCGCTGAGTAATGCTAATGTCTTCGTTCTCACAAGCTTGCTCCTTTCCGTGTTTCTATGCCGTTACTATTCCTAAATTGTCATCATTTAATCGAACTGGGCAGCCATTTCATCTTTATATCCGAAAGCGTAGGTCAATAAAAAGCCGAACACATAGGAAATAAAGAGACCAATGATATATAAGATGATTTGTGAAGGCAGGACCAGAAAGGAGAGCGGCAGTCCAGAGACGCCGATTGCAATTGTGGCTACCTGAAAATAAGCTTGAAAAGCTCCGCCGATCCCCGCCCCTAAGCATGCTGTCAAAAACGGACGGCCAAGCGGCAGCGTTACACCGAATATAAGCGGTTCACCGATGCCGAGCAGTCCTGAAGGAAGACCCCCTGTTATCGCTTTTCTCAGTGTTTTTTTCTTTGTTTTAACGAAGATGGCGAAGGCTGCGCCCACTTGTCCCGCGCCTCCCATGGCAAGGATAGGGAGAAGCGGGTCATCACCGATTGAATTGATGAGTTCCATGTGCACCGGCGTCAGGCCTTGATGTAGCCCCGTTACAACGAGAGGCAGGAAGGTCGCGCCCAGAATAAAGCCTGCAGCGATTCCGCCGATGTCTAAGATGGATAGAAGACCGGATGTGATGACATCTGAAATGAAACCGCCTAAAGGCATGAAAACGACATACGTCAATATTCCAGTGATCAAAAGTGAAACTGTTGGCGTTACGATAATATCGAGTGATTGAGGAATAAAGCGGCGGACGAATTGTTCGGTGTAAGCAATGAATATAGCTGCGAATAGAACGCCGATGAGGCCTCCCCTGCCGGGAAGAAGCTGTTCTCCGAATAAACTGATCTTTGCGATTTCCGGGTTAATGATCAGAATCCCTGCCAGAGCGCCGAGAGCGGGCGTCCCGCCAAATTCTTTTGACGCGTTAATGCCGACGAGAATACCGAGATAAGTGAACAGGCCTGATCCGATGACTGTCAATATAATTGCTGTTTGTGATTCTGCAGAGAGCCAGCCGGCTTGGGTTACCGCTTTGGTAACCCCGGTAATTAAGCCTGAAGCGACGAGTGCGGGAATGAGAGGTATGAAGATGCTGGCTATTTTTCGTAAAAAAAGCTTAAACGGGGTGGCATTCTTGCGATTGATCTCGGTTTTCTTTTTGGACGCGGCCTCTTTTAGATTGAAATCTTCTTCTGATGATACCAGCTTCGAAAAAGCGGCGGTGACATGATTAACGACACCAGTGCCGAGAATAATCTGCAGGGTTTCAGCTTCGACGACTCCAAGGACGCCATCAAGCTCTCTTAATGCCTTACTATCCGTTTTGCTGACATCGTAAGGCGTAATGCGCAAGCGGGTCATGCAATGCGTATAGGAAGAAATATTGGATTTCCCCCCGCATAGCTCAAGGATATTTTCCGCCAGAGTATTGTAGTGTTTTTCTTTGCTCATACAAGCCCCTCCCTTTCAAGATGCCTTATGTCTTTCTCATAGATTTGATTGCTTCTCTCGTTTTATCAATGTAGCTGACCGTTTCTTCATACTGCTCGGCCGCCATGCTTAAAAACAAAACATCAATCATAAAGAGCTGGGCGAGACGAGAGGAAGTCGCTGCGCTTCGAATCAGGGCCTCGTTGGAATGGGCTGTATATAATGAAACGTCGGCTAATACGGAGACGGAAGTTTGACTGTATTGTGTGAGGCTGATGATTGTGACGCCTTTTTTCTTTGCCATTGAAAGCAGCTCAATGATTTCCTGTGTCTCACCTGAAAACGAAATGGCAAATACAATATCTTTTTTATCTGCATTTGCGATTAAAGATGCCACGAGATGAGTGTCCGTGAAAGCAGTCGCCTGTTTATGAATTCGAAGCCATTTTTGCTGGGCGTCCTTGGCGACAATGCCCGAGGCGCCCAGGCCGATGAAATGTACAGTGTTCGCTTGAAGCAGCAGAGAAACAGCGCGCTCAAGCTCTTGATAATCCACGAGATCTGAGGTGTCTTGAATTGCTTGAATGGCATTGCCGGCTGCTTTTTCAGAGATGGAAGGCAGTGATTCATGAGGGGCGATGTCCCGGTAGCCTTGAACAGCAGGTTTTGCCAGATCACCCGCTACCCTCATTTTTAAATCCTGAAATCCTTTTAGTCCCAGTGACTTGCAGAGCCTGATGACGGCAGCGTCACTTGAATTAGCTAAGGCGCTGATTTCGCTGACTGTGCTTTCTATCGCTTTGTGGGGATGGGCTAATATGTAGTCTGCAAGTTTACGCTCTGATTGTGGCAGCTTGTGTTTCATCGATTGAATAATAGCTAAACCGCCTGTCGCCATTACTGTCTCTCCTTATCATGAATGGTAGTTTTCAATTGCTTTGTCTATAAAACCGTTCGCTTCATCAAGCAATGTCTTCGCTTTGTCTTGATCTGTGCTGGTTTTGAGCATAACGATTGCTGTTTTGACATGAAGATTCGCCTGCTCAAGTGTGTATTGCGCTTTCTCATAAGAAACGTCTGTGAGGCTTTGGATGATGCTGATGGCGCGTTCTTTTAATTTTTTGTTGCTGACATTGACATCCACCATCAAGTTTTCGTAGACCTTGCCGATTTTGACCATTACAGCGGTGGATATCATGTTTAGAATCATTTTATGAGCGGTTGCGGCTTTCATACGTGTCGAGCCTGTAATGACTTCTGGCCCGACCACGACCTCAATGCTGTGATCAGCGTGTTTGCTGATGGTGGAGTGTCTGTTACAGGTAAGGGAGATGGTGTTTGCTCCGATTTTGTGGGCGTATTTCAGCGCACCCGCTGCATAAGGGGTACGGCCGCTTGCTGCAATCGCAATCACTGTATCGGCTGAGGTGAGATGGATGGATCGTAAATCCTCGGCCCCTGCTTCTTCATGGTCTTCAATCCCCTCAGCCGCCTGCAAAAATGCGTTGGAACCGCCGGCCATTAATCCGATTACCTGATCAGGACTGACGCTGTAGGTTGGAGGACATTCAACTGCGTCCATCACACCGAGTCGGCCGCTAGTGCCTGCGCCTGCGTAAATGAGCCGTCCGCCATTTTGAAAGGACTCATACGCGCATTCGACCGCTGCTTCGATATCGGGGAGGACATGCTGAACGGCGGCAGCGACTTTGATATCTTCATTGTTAATCAATTTTAAGATATCGAGGGTATTTGCTTTGTGTATTTCCATTGTTTGGCTGTTTCGTGATTCCGTTGTAAGGCTGTGAAGATTCAATTGTTCTGACATGAGGATGCCCCCTGTATAAAAAATAAATATATCTCAATATTCAGTATATTCATTTATGTTATGATATTTCAACTATCATTTAGAATTTTTGAAACTTTATTTCAAAAGAGGTTATAAAAAATAATGAAGTATCAGCTGTTCGCCGAGCGGCCCGATTTTTCGGCGTCCTTTATCAAGAAATCCAGTTTTCATATAAAGCTGCTTTGCACGGGTGTTCAGGTGATTGACGGCTAAAATGATTTCATCGCACCATGGGAAATACCCGTTCACAAAGGAGGGAAGCTGAAGCATGGCTTTTTTCGCATAGCCTTGTCCGTGGTGAGCGGAGTTTAATGATAAGGAACTGAGCAATAAAGCAAATGGATTGTTGGAATAGGGAGCAATGATTTCTTTTGACGTATGTAGAATGAAAAAGCCTATTGGCAGATCACCTTTTAAGATGACAACAGGATAGCGCTCCTGTATGCTTAGTGCCTGAGTCAGCACCTCTTTAGGGAGAGCGGTAAAGCGTTTGTCATCATTGTGTAAAGTAAATGCGTAAAGCTCAGGTAAATGCTCAGGCTTATAGAAGGATAAAGAGATATCTTGCGTCATGATGAGCCTCCTTACAATATGTCGTCTAGCTGGTTTTCAGAAATGACACGGTACCCCGCTTGTTTTAATAGGGTGGCGGTTACTCCGTTTCCAGCGATTTTTTTGCCTGAAAATGAGCCATTATAGATGAAATTGCTACCGCATGATGGGCTGTTCTCTTTCAATATGACGGCAGAGGCGTTGATTTTTTTTGCATAGGCCAATGTTTGGGCTGCGCCCTTCATATATAAATCTGTTACATCTTCTCCTGAAGACGTTATGATTTTTGCATTTCCATTAAGAACGTCCTCACCAGTGCCTCCGATGATTTCTGCTGGTTCCCGGGGAGTGGAGAAGCCGCCGAGAAGTTCAGGGCAAGCCATCACTGCTTGTTTCTCTTCAATCAGTTTACGAATTTTCTCTGATGCGGCATGCGAACCGTTGTATCTACATTCAATGCCCCCGAGGCAAGAGCTGACTAGTATCATATTGGTTTCTCCTCTCTTGATTCGATCTATATCTATCTTAAGATAAATGATAATTGTTGGGAGGCTTTTTCAGTTAAAAAAGGGGTTAAAAAGTTTGAAAATAAAAAATTTAAATTTCCTCTTTACAAAAGGGGGGGAACCTGTATATAATAACTTTTGTCAGCTCGACGAGAACACAAACGGCCCGTTGGTCAAGCGGTTAAGACACCGCCCTTTCACGGCGGTAACACGGGTTCGAATCCCGTACGGGTCACCATTTGGAGGATTAGCTCAGCTGGGAGAGCATCTGCCTTACAAGCAGAGGGTCGGCGGTTCGAGCCCGTCATCCTCCACCATCTTGCCGGTGTAGCTCAATTGGTAGAGCAACTGACTTGTAATCAGTAGGTTGGGGGTTCAAGTCCTCTTGCCGGCACTGTTTTTCCTAAAAATATGGAGGGGTAGCGAAGTGGCTAAACGCGGCGGACTGTAAATCCGCTCCCTCAGGGTTCGGCAGTTCGAATCTGCCCCCCTCCACCATTATTGGGCTATAGCCAAGCGGTAAGGCAACGGACTTTGACTCCGTCATGCGTTGGTTCGAATCCAGCTAGCCCAGTCACAGACACCTTTGAGCAAAAAGGTGTCTTTTTTCTTTTTGAAAATTCCTTCCAACTTCTAACTGTTCAGTCTGTTTATTAATTTTAAAAATATGTTAAGGTAGTTTATTCACGAATTGCCATCTACACCCTGCCAAAAATTTGTTAAACTTATTTTATAAAAAAATTGAAACCTTTAGAAACGAAGCTCGTATACATACAGACCGGTGAAGGCAGAGGTTAGATAAATATGGAAATGATGATTAAAAAGAGAATTAAGCAAGTCAAAAAAGGCGATCAAAATGCATTTGCGGACATCGTAGATATTTACAAGGATAAAATTTATCAGCTTTGCTACCGTATGCTTGGCAATGTGCATGAGGCGGAAGATATCGCACAAGAGGCTTTCATCAGAGCGTACGTCAATATCGACAGTTTTGATATCAACCGGAAATTTTCAACTTGGCTTTATCGAATTGCGACCAACTTGACCATTGACCGCATTCGCAAAAAGAAGCCGGATTATTACCTCGATGCAGAAGTGGCGGGTACAGAAGGCTTGACGATGTATTCCCAAATCGCCGCAGATGGAGTTTTACCCGAAGATGCAGTCGTATCGCTGGAGCTTTCACACACGATTCAGCAGAAAATTTTAAAGCTTCCTGACAAATATAGAACTGTCATCGTGTTGAAGTATATTGATGAACTCTCATTAATTGAAATCGGCGAGATTCTGAACATTCCTGTGGGGACGGTAAAAACACGGATTCACAGAGGCAGAGAAGCTCTTAGAAAACAATTAAGGGATCTTTAAGTGGGGTGATGAAATGAGCTGTCCTGAACAAATTGTGCAGCTTATGCATATGCATCTTGATGGAGATATCCTTCCGAAAGATGAACAAGTATTAAAAGAACACCTGGAGGCATGCGAGGAATGCAGAAAGCATTTTTATGAGATGGAAAAATCCATCGCGCTCGTCCGGAGCACATCGCATGTCGAAGCCCCCGCCGATTTTACCGCTAACGTCATGGCGAAATTGCCTAAGGAGAAGAAAAGAGCCTCTGTGAAAAGATGGTTCAGATCCCATCCGGTTATCGCGGCTGCTGCGGTATTCATCATTTTGATGGGCGGAGGGTTGTTAAACAGCTGGCACAATGACCATAACTTCAGCGTGTCGAAGCAGCCGAATCTGGTCGTGCACAACAACACTGTGATCGTGCCTGAAGGTGAGACGATCAAAGGTGATGTCACCGTCAAAAACGGTAAGCTGATTATTAAAGGGAAAATAGATGGGGATGTAACCGTTGTAAACGGAGAAAAGTATATGGCCTCTGCTGGACAAGTCACCGGTCAAATAGAGGAGATTAATCAATTATTCGACTGGACATGGTATAAAATGAAGTCTGCGGGGAAAAGTGTATTCAATGCATTAGACCCGAACGGAGAAGAGTAAAGCGTGTGGTGCGCTTTACTCTTTTTTAGGTTCTCAAACGGCTGGCATATTTCACTTGCCAAAACGAAATGTGGTATAATGGGCTCGCTATGTAAAGTACATATGCGTAACACATGAAACTTCAAAATACGAAATGACTGAATTCTTGGAGGACGAGGAAATGGCTTTTGAGGATATCCCTTTTTTGCAGTACCTCGGCAATGCCGTTGATATTCTCCTTGTTTGGTATGTGATATATAAACTGATTATGGTGATACGCGGCACGAAGGCGGTTCAGCTCTTAAAAGGAATCGTTGTGATCGTGCTTGTCCGTATGGCCAGTCAATATTTGGGCCTCGGCACGCTTCAGTGGCTGATGGACCAAGCGATAACATGGGGATTTTTAGCAATTATTATTATCTTTCAGCCAGAGCTGAGAAGAGCGCTTGAACAGCTTGGACGGGGCCGTTTCTTCTCGAGGAGCGGCACGCCTGTTGAGGAGGCGCAGCAGAAAACGATTGAGGCTATAACGAAAGCCATCAATTATATGGCGAAACGCCGGATCGGTGCCCTTTTAACCATTGAGCGGGATACGGGTATGGGGGATTATATTGAAACGGGCATTCCTTTAAATGCAAAGGTCAGCTCTGAGCTCTTGATCAATATTTTTATCCCGAATACACCGCTTCATGACGGAGCGGTCATTATGAAAAATAATGAAATTGCCGCTGCCGCCTGTTATCTGCCGCTTTCTGAAAGCCCGTTCATTTCAAAAGAACTGGGAACGCGGCACAGGGCTGCTGTCGGAATCAGTGAAGTTACAGACAGTTTGACGATTATCGTGTCTGAAGAGACCGGCGGCGTCAGTGTGGCGAGGAATGGCGACCTTCACAGAGAGCTGACGGAAGAAGCGCTGAAAGAAATGCTTGAAGCAGAGTTTAAGAAGAACACCAGAGAGACTTCTTCTAACCGCTGGTATTGGAGGGGCAAGAAAAATGGATAAATTCTTAAACAACCGCTGGGCTGTGAAAGTCATTGCGCTGCTTTTCGCGCTCTTGCTTTATGTAGCGGTTAACAGCAACCAAGCACCAACTCCGAAAAAACCAGGTGAATCATTTTTTCCGACATCTACAACTGATGAAGCAACACTGACTGATATACCAGTTAAAGCATATTACGATGATGAAAATTATGTCGTAACGGGCATTCCGCAAACGGTGAATGTCACGATTAAAGGCTCGACAAGCGCCGTGAAGAAGGCGAGACAGACAAAGAATTTTGAAATATACGCGGATATGGAGAAGCTGAAAACCGGCACACATAAGGTCGAGCTTAAGGCCAAAAACGTGTCAGATGGGCTGACGATATCCATTAACCCATCCGTAACGACCGTCACCATTCAAGAACGCACGTCAGAAAGCTTTCCTGTTGAAGTGGAGTACTACAACAAAAGCAAGATGAAAAAAGGCTATTCTCCGGAGCAGCCGATTGTCAGTCCGAAAAATGTACAGATTACCGGTTCTAAAGCCGTGATTGATAATATTTCTCTTGTGAAAGCTTCGGTAAACCTGGAAAATGCAGATGAAACGATTGAAAAGGAAGCGAAAGTGACTGTCTATGATAAAGACGGGAACGCGCTTCCTGTCGATGTGGAGCCCTCGGTCATCAAAATTACCGTTCCGGTGACAAGTCCGAGTAAAAAAGTGCCCTTTAAAATCGAGCGGACAGGAAGCCTTCCTGACGGGGTCAGCATAGCGAATATCGAATCAAGTCCCAGTGAGGTGACGGTTTACGGCTCGCAGGATGTCTTGGATTCTCTTGAATTTATAGACGGCGTCAGCTTAGATTTAAGCAAAATCAAAAAGGATACCGATATCGAGGCTGATATACCGCTTCCTGACGGCGTCAAAAAAATCTCGCCGTCAAAGGTGACGTTGCATATAGAAGTAGATAGCGAAGCGGATCACACATTTGAGAATGTCCCTATAAAGACTGTTGGGCTGAGCAGCTCACAGAATATAGAATTTCTGGATCCGGAGTCACAAACGGTAGACGTGACGGCCAAAGGCTCTCCCGGCAACATAAAAAAACTGCAGAAGTCAGACATAGAATTATATGTGAATGTTTCTGATTTAGATGACGGAGAGCACAGTGTGAAGCTTGAAGTAAATGGGCCTCAAAATGTAACCTGGTCCTTGGGACAGAAAAACGCAAAAATCAAGCTTACGTCTAAAAAAACGAATACGACAACAAAAGATAACAGCAATACGACGTCAGGGAACCAGGATGACACTGATGACAAGACGAATGACAAAGAGAATAACCAGCGAGAAGATACAACGAACAGCGATAAAAACAGTGATGATCAAAAACAAGACGAAAACCAAGATCAAAATCAGGATCAGAATGAAGATGAATCAAATACAGGTTCACAATCTTCATCAGAATAAAAAAGGAGCGATTATAAAATGGGCAAGTATTTTGGAACAGATGGTGTAAGAGGTGTTGCCAACAGCGAGCTTACGCCTGAGCTGGCCTTTAAAGTCGGACGTTTCGGCGGGTATGTGCTGACAAAAGATAAACAACGTCCAAAAGTGCTGATAGGCCGCGATACACGCATCTCCGGCCACATGCTGGAGGGAGCCCTTGTCGCCGGACTTTTATCAATTGGCGCAGAAGTGATGCGTCTGGGAGTCATTTCCACCCCTGGTGTTTCCTATTTAACAAAAGCGATGGATGCAGAGGCTGGCGTCATGATTTCTGCTTCTCATAACCCAGTGCAGGATAACGGAATCAAGTTCTTTGGAGGAGACGGATTTAAGCTTTCTGATGAACAGGAGGCTGAAATTGAGCGTCTGATGGATGAATCGGAGGATAAGCTGCCAAGACCAGTTGGTGCCGATTTGGGACTTGTAAACGACTATTTTGAAGGCGGCCAAAAGTACCTGCAATTCTTAAAACAGACTGCTGACGAAGATTTTACAGGCATTCATGTTGCGCTGGATTGCGCACACGGAGCGACGTCATCGCTGGCGACACACTTGTTTGCCGATTTAGACGCAGATGTGTCGACAATGGGAACTTCTCCGAACGGATTAAATATCAATGACGGAGTCGGATCGACCCATCCTGAAGCGCTCAGTGCGTTTGTAAAAGAGAAAAATGCTGATATCGGCCTTGCGTTCGACGGCGACGGCGACCGCCTGATCGCAGTCGACGAAAAAGGAAATATCGTTGACGGCGACCAAATCATGTACATATGCTCAAAATACCTGAAATCAGAGGGCCGCTTAAAGGACGATACGGTTGTTTCCACTGTCATGAGCAACCTCGGTTTCTATAAAGCGCTCGAAAAAGAAGGGATAAAAAGCGTTCAGACGGCTGTGGGTGACCGCTACGTGGTTGAGGCGATGAAAAAAGACGGCTACAATGTCGGCGGAGAACAGTCCGGACACTTAATTTTCCTCGATTACAACACAACAGGGGACGGATTATTGTCCGCCATTATGCTGATGAATACATTAAAAGCGACAGGCAAGCCGCTTTCGGAGCTTGCGGCTGAAATGCAGAAGTTTCCGCAGCTTTTAGTCAATGTGAGAGTAACTGATAAATATAAAGTCGAAGAAAATGAAAGAGTAAAAGCTGTTATTTCTGAGGTTGAAAAAGAAATGAACGGCGACGGCCGGATTTTAGTGCGCCCATCTGGCACTGAACCGCTCGTTCGCGTGATGGCTGAAGCGAAGACGAAAGAGCTGTGTGATGAATATGTTAATCGCATTGTTGAAGTCGTCCGGTCAGAAATGGGATTAGAGTAACGAAATCTTTAAACAGAGAGCGAACAAGACAAGTGCGACTCACATATGATAATTGTGAGACAGGCGGCAAAGTTGTTTAAAAAACAATTGACCATTCTTGGCACATGCTGTAAAATCAAGCTTGTCTTGTTCTTGTTTTCTCGAGGCAGGAAAGACAGGATTTTGTTTCACTTATAATTATAGCGCCCGAACTAAGCGCCCGAAAAAAGGCTTAGTTGACGAGGATGGAGGTTATCGATTTTTCGGCGGATGCCTCCCGGCTGAGTATACAGATCACAGCCGTAAGGATTTCTTCAAACCAAGGAGGCGACTCCTTGCACAAAGGGAAATCACATGATCTTCCATAAAACATGTAGGAGGGGACGATTGAAAGTCCCCTTGAAAAATGACTTTCTTCGTCTCCTTTTACAATCTTAGGAGGAAGAAATTATGTGTGGAATCGTAGGTTATATCGGTCAGCTTGATGCGAAGGAAATTTTGCTGAAAGGATTAGAGAAGCTTGAGTACCGCGGCTATGACTCTGCGGGTATCGCAGTTGCCAACGAACAGGGGATCCATGTGTTTAAAGAAAAAGGACGCATTGCCGATCTTCGTGAGGTTGTGGATGCCAATGTTGGAGCAAAAGCAGGAATTGGCCATACTCGCTGGGCAACACATGGCGAACCAAGCTATCTAAACGCTCACCCGCATCAAAGCGCACTGGGCCGCTTTACACTTGTTCATAACGGCGTGATAGAAAACTACGTTCAGCTAAAACAGGACTTTTTACAAGATGTAGAGCTCAAAAGTGACACCGATACAGAGGTAGTCGTTCAGGTAATCGAGCAATTTGTCAACGGAGGACTTGATACAGAGGAAGCGTTCCGCAAAACACTTACACTGTTAAAAGGCTCTTATGCAATTGCTTTATTCGATAACGACAACAGAGAAACGATTTTTGTAGCGAAAAACAAAAGCCCTCTATTAGTTGGACTTGGAGATACATTCAACGTCGTGGCGTCTGATGCGATGGCAATGCTTCAAGTCACAAACGAATATGTAGAGCTGATGGATAAAGAAATGGTTATCGTCACTGATGATCAAGTTGTCATCAAAAACCTTGATGGCGACGTTATTTCACGTGCGTCTTATATCGCTGAGCTGGATGCCAGTGATATCGAAAAAGGCACGTACCCTCACTACATGTTGAAAGAAACGGATGAGCAGCCAGTTGTCATGCGCAAAATCATCCAAACGTATCAAGATGAAAACGGCAAACTGTCTGTGCCTGGCGATATCGCTGAGGCTGTAGCGGAAGCGGACCGCATCTATATCATTGGCTGCGGAACGAGCTACCATGCAGGACTTGTCGGTAAACAATATATTGAAATGTGGGCAAACGTGCCGGTTGAAGTGCATGTAGCGAGTGAATTCTCTTACAACATGCCGCTTCTGTCTAAGAAACCGCTCTTTATTTTCCTTTCTCAAAGCGGAGAAACAGCTGACAGCCGCGCGGTTCTTGTTCAAGTCAAAGCACTCGGACACAAAGCGCTGACGATCACAAATGTACCGGGATCAACGCTTTCCCGTGAAGCTGACTATACATTGCTGCTTCATGCAGGCCCTGAAATCGCTGTTGCGTCAACAAAAGCATATACAGCACAAATCGCAGTTCTTGCGGTTCTTGCATCTGTAGCTGCTGACAAAAACGGCATTGATATCGGATTTGATCTTGTAAAAGAACTTGGTATCGCAGCAAACGCAATGGAAGCCCTTTGCGACCAGAAAGACGAAATGGAAATGATCGCCCGTGAATACCTGACTGTATCCAGAAACGCTTTCTTCATCGGACGCGGACTCGACTACTTCGTATGTGTCGAAGGCGCACTGAAGCTGAAAGAGATTTCTTACATCCAGGCAGAAGGCTTTGCCGGCGGCGAACTGAAGCACGGCACGATTGCCTTGATCGAACAAGGTACACCAGTATTCGCACTGGCAACACAAGAGCACGTAAACCTAAGCATCCGCGGAAACGTCAAAGAAGTTGCCGCTCGCGGAGCCAATACATGCATCATCTCACTGAAAGGCCTAGACGATGCGGATGACAGATTCGTACTGCCGGAAGTAAACCCAGCGCTTGCTCCGTTGGTATCTGTTGTTCCATTGCAGCTGATCGCTTACTATGCTGCACTGCATCGCGGCTGTGATGTTGATAAGCCGCGTAACCTTGCGAAGAGTGTTACTGTGGAGTAATAAATGTTTAACCCCTTTGGATATGATTGTCTAAAGGGGTGTTTTTATGTCCAAAAGAAAAGTGGAAAAATGGATTAAAGAAGGTCGTGGTACAGGAACAGGAATAGACTATCGGCCATGGCCCAAGATTCAATATGTTTCCTCATTAGCTCGGTCAGCAAGATTAAAAGACATTACGGTTTTTTATTCAAAATTAATAAAGGGCAAGGAATTCATGAAGTCGCACGTACAATTAAAATGAAAGAGGAGTTATTGAATGAGAATTTAAAGTTCATTCTATTGAGTATATTCCGGTTTAAGGTATAATTATTCAGTAAAGGACACGCCATAAATAAAAGGTAGCGTATGATTCCCATTTTTTCCATGGTAACGATATTTCTAAGATTTCATCTTTCGTAGGTTTTCGGTTCATATTACGTAATAATTTAATCGAATTCATAAGTCCCACATCATCGATTGGAAAAGCTGTCTGGAACCTAAGACAGCGCATTAGAACATAATTGGCTGTCCAAGGGCCGATTCCTCGTATTTTAATTAAGTTTTTTTCAGCATCTTTAACGTTCATTTTCATGAGTTTTTCCCTCGATAATTCTCCACTTTCCATTAATCTGGCAATTCCAATGATATATTCACTTTTTTTTACCGTCATTTTAATATCTGCTAGGTCGGTAGGTGTTAACCGTGCAATTCGTTCGTACGGTGGGAACACCCAATACTTTTTACCATTCCATTCGATAGAATCGCCAAATCCTTCTACAAATTGCTTCTTTAAGGAGTACGCGAAGGCTAAGTTAATTTGTTGCCCTAAAACGCCCCAACATAAAGCCTCAAATAAATCGGGAATGCCGATAACGCGTAATCCATAAAATTTTCGGGCAGGCATTTTAAGTAATGGATCTGCTTTTGCCATTTCATAAAATGGTGTTAAATTGTTATCTAGATCAAACCATTCATGAATATATTTTACAATCTCTTCCCGTTTCCACTTTTCAATAGGTCTAGAATCGTTTAGGAATTGAACAACCATTTGTTTATTATTGATTACGCTTACCTGTACTAAGGAGCGAATTTCCCCTATGGCAATCACTTTTGTAATGATATCGTTCTCTATTTCATACATACATTCATTTTTTTCCCTAGTTAGATAATCTAGGTTAGCATTCATGTCGAAATCTTCAGGTAATGTAATGACAATAACGTCATTGACTTCATGCCATATCACTTATTCATTCTCCTTATCTTAAATGATTATAAGAAAACTCACACTGATTGAAATTTTACTTTATCACATAATAAGCTTTACTCATTTTGTTATCTTGCTATTACATTCTAACCACCTTATTTTTTTCTATTTATGAGGTTATAGTGTAGTTATCAAGAATGCTAAACGGGAGTAGATAAAAAATGGCCCAAGATATAAAAAACACGTGTCGAATATTTAAATTGGGATTAAATTTAAAATGAATTAGATGAGTAGGGAGTATATTGTAAGGAGAGGTGAGATAAATGCCGGATAGTATCAATAACGGACATAAAGAGAGCCATGATCATAGAATTTCGAATGATGTAGAAATAATAACAGATGAACAGTGGCAAGCAATTATAAATAATGATGCAGCGTACAATAATCAATTTTTATATGCTGTAAAGTCGACAGGGATATTCTGTAAACCATCCTGTAAATCTCGCGTTCCGAAAAAAGAGAATGTATGCATCTTTCCAAACGCAGAACAAGCTCTCCGCGCAAATTTTCGCCCTTGTAAACGTTGCAAGCCCACTAATGAAAATCTGCCCGATAGCGAGTGGGTTGATTTCATTACTGAATACATTGATAAAAATTTCACAGAAAAATTAACTCTAGAATCGTTAGCAAATATTTGTCATGGGAGTCCGTATCATATGCATCGAACATTTAAAAAGATTAAAGGCATAACGGTGGTTGAGTATATACAACAAGTTAGAGTACACGCGGCTAAAAAGTATTTGATTCAAACAAATAAAGCGATTGGGGATATCGCCATATGTGTGGGTATGGCCAACGCGTCTTATTTTATTACCTTATTTAAAAAGAAAACTGGACAGACACCAGCACAATTTCGTCAAATGAGTAAAGTGGAGGAAACATACATTGGAAACAAAGAGTAAACCAACCCTTTATTGGTCTTTACTAATGTTTAAGAATTGGAATTTGTATATTGCTTCAACGTCAAAGGGGCTTGTGTTTGTAGGTTCACAGAACAAACCATTCGAGGAATTGTTCGAATGGGCTAAGAAACGCTTTCCAGGAAGTCCTCTTGTTGAAGATGATGAAAAGCTTGATCCCTATGTCGTTGAAATTACTCAGTATCTAGAAGGGAACCGGAAAAACTTTACTGTTCCAATTGAGTACGCAGGTACGACATTTCAGCTAGCAGTCTGGAATGCACTTTGTGAAATCCCTTATGGACAAACGAAATCCTATTCCGACATTGCAAATGATATAAATAAACCAGCAGCTGTTCGAGCTGTAGGCGCGGCTATTGGGGCTAATCCGGTATTAATTACTGTACCATGCCATCGTGTAATAGGAAAGAATGGCTCATTAACTGGCTATCGGGGTGGATTTGAAATGAAGAAACTGCTCCTCGATCTGGAAAAGCAAGCTTCATCTAGCAATGAGTAATAAAATGAGTTTTAATGTAAGAACAGTTACTATGCTTTTTAAAACCAGGAGTTATGTAAATGTCGTAGTTCATTTAAACCAGCGATGCAGAAGCTACCATCATTTCATGGGTTAATAGAATGGTAGATATGATGAGCCTTGGTTAAATGTTCAGGATGTATCTTCAGAGGGAAGGAAGGGTTTGATACGTCATTCTCTGTATTCCAACAGCTTGACAACTTTTAAAATTTAGCATATCTTATATGTAACTTAATAATCGGCGCAGATGTTGATTTTCGTTTGTTAAAATAATTAGGACTTTAGCATCCTTTTAATATTTATTTTTAATCTTGACTGGATGAAAAAGTATCTAATAAACAAAGAAGAGAAACATAAATCGTTTGATTTTATAATTAAAGGACGAAATAAAGGTTTTAACGATGACTTCTTTAGAGGAAGTTAAAACATAGCATAAAGTAAAATGACCCATAATAAGGTAGCACTTCAAAAAACTTCGCAAAAGTTAGTTGAAGTGAAGCCGACAATTTTCAAGATTCAATGATCTAGCATAATCATTGAAATTTTGAAGTTGTCGGCTTTTTTTGTTGGGAAAAAATGGAGATAGATAAAAATTGTATTAAATAATAGAAAAAAATGATCTGATTTAAAGGTCTTTTGAACAAATAACGAGATCTAAAAAAGGGAGAAGTTAGAATGTTAGTTTCGCTGAGCTTATCATCATTATTAACATTATTTTTTATTACACTTATTGCTTCTGGGATAAGTGGACTATTGTTTTTACATCCACGCGTACCCTTGAGTTATGTCCGCATTCATATTGGTATCTTGGCTTTACCGCCTTTGGTTTCCTTAGTGAATCTTGCCAAAAAGAGTGTGGAAGGAAATGTTGGCCCTTGGCACTTCGATTCCTTAGCTTGGTTAATGACTTTCTTTGTTTTGACAATTGGTTTAATCATTCAGCGTTTTTCTGTACGTTACTTAATGGGAGACCGATCTTATCGAAAATATTTTACGCTGTTTACTTTCACTACAGGTGCTGCTTCAATTGCATGGTTAAGTGGTGATCTCCGCTTGATGGTTCTATTTTGGGGAGCCACTCTTGTCGGTTTAACCCTGCTTATCAGGCTGAACAGTGCTTGGCAAGTGGCCAGTGAAGCAGCCAAGGTTTCTGGTCGCTTATTTTTGGTAAGTTGGTTTTCTTTGTGTTTCGCGATGGTTTGGCTTTTTCAAGTTACAGGTCAATGGCAGTTATCATTGGTTTTAACAAATGAAAGCTTATCTCAATTTGGGGCATGGGAGAGAACAGGGATTAATCTATTGATTGTATTAGCAGTGATGAGTCCTGCGGCTCAATGGCCATTCCAAAGATGGTTAATTGAGTCTATTGTTGCTCCAACTCCTGTTTCTGCGATTATGCACGCAGGTTTAGTAAATGCAGGCGGAATCATACTGGCTCGATTTTCTCCTTTATTTAATGGAGGTATAGCTTCGATTATTTTACTTATGCTTGCTAGCATCTCAGTATTGATTGGAACTGGCATTAGTTTAGTCCAGGTTGATTATAAACGCCAGTTAGTAGGCTCCACGATTGCACAAATGGGGTTTATGCTCATTCAGTGTGCATTAGGAGCCTATATCGCAGCCATTATTCATCTTATGTTACATGGCTTATTCAAAGCTACGTTGTTTTTACAGGCTGGTTCGGCAGTACGGCGTCATGAAGTATCAGCTCGTGCTAATAAAGGAACATCCTATTTATGGATCATAGCTGGTCGGATTTTATCCTTAGGTATAGGCGTTGCTTTTTGGCTCGCTGCTCCTGGAGAGGGGTATCAATTCATTAGTGCGCTGATCTTAGGGTGGTCATTGTCCGTTTCTTGGACTCAGCTTGTAGCTTTTGGAGAGGGAAGAATGGGTCGAATTGCCGGCTTAACATGTTTAGGAGGAGCAGCCTTTGTATATTTTATCATTCATAACCTCTTCTATAAGTGGCTGCATACAAGCGTTTTTCAAAGTGTTCAACCTCCAATGTCAGCTGTCATCATTGTCGTATGTCTCTTACTATTTGGCAGTGCTTTAGGTACTTGGGTTGCTCGTCATCGTTCTTCAGTTTTCTCCGCGGTAATCTATCTTTGGTTAGTGCGATTAGGTGAAGCAAAACCAAAGTCAGTAGAGAGTCACCCGGACTACCTTAAACAATATTTATCATAAGGAGCTAATCAGAGATGGGCATTACATCCGTATTAACGAAAGAAAATGTAAAAAACAAAGATACAGATATTGATGTTCAACAGTGTGATATTCAGGTTTTAATTACATCTGCCAGCCGAGTCATTGCGCCACTTTGGCCTATTTCTACATTTGCTGCACGTAATCCGTGGATGGGACTTGAAAACCAACCTTTTGATCAGGTTGCAAGTTGGTTGAAAAACACACGCGATGTTGATATATACCCTAGTGCGTCTATGATCCGTTCAGCAAAGAATAAAGGTGAGATTGATGAAGATTTTGTGGAAATGGGGCTGCAGCGTTGGCTTGATTCACACTCCTTTCACATCCCAAGGGACGTGGCAGAGCGATTTTGTCATGCTGGATTAAAATTAGAACCACTGCCTTCCAATCTTTTATCATCACGTAAGCTGGAGCAATTGGTGAATGAATGCAGTGGATTGGATCATATCGAGAATGTTTTTATGCAGCCAATCAGTTCGTATATAGAGAATCAGGATGGTGAAAGGTTAGTCAATATACTGGATCACCATGTTATTAAGTGGTCTAAATTATATCTTGATGACTCTCAAGCAGGTTGGACAATGCCAAATCGTGAGGAAGGTTTCTATCGTGCCTGGCAGCAGCTCATTCAGTATGATCCAGCACTTAGTAAAAAGCAGCGTGAAAGGTTAAAAGGTTGGCCGCAAGAGGCACATTTGGCTTTACAAAAAGCGTTATTCGCGCTAGAAATCCCCGAATCAGAAATCCAGCGTTATCTTGAAGGTCATTTACTTTCCTTACCTGGATGGGCAGGGATGATGCTTTGGCGCTCTCAACAATCGAGCCATGAACATGCACTCCTAACAGAATATTTAGCAGTTCGAATATCCATGGAGTGGGCCCTTATAAAGCCATATTTACCTTTCACTACTAAACGATCTGAGAAAAATGTTTCGATTACTCCCCTTTTAGCAGCTTGGATTCACTGGGGGGGGCTTACAGTAGAGGAATGGTCACAGATGTCGGCAGATGAACAAAACGAATATTTATCATTTGCCTACAGCTTTGATGAGAAACTTCGCAGGAAACTTTGGTTAGAAGCTTGGGAACAAACATACACTGATCGATTAAGCCAGAAGATTATCTCGAAGCAACGTGAAACCAACGGTAAAAAATCTGCGTTAGCTCAATTAGCATTCTGCATCGATGTCCGATCAGAACCTTTTCGTCGTCAGCTAGAAAAAGAAGGGCCATTTGAAACGATTGGTATGGCTGGTTTCTTCGGGGTGCCGATTGCGACTTGTGAACTTGGCAGTCAACACAGTCATGCCTCCTTGCCGATTATACAAAAACCACAACATAAAGTTAAAGAGTTCGTAGATGAAGATGTGCTCGAAAAATACAACCAACGAACGCAAGCGGTTCATTCTTTAAGCCATACATTTAAAACGATGAAGCAGAATGTACTTACGAGCTTGCTACTGCCTGAGCTAAGTGGACCTTGGCTTACTCTACAAATGGCAGCCCGTAGCTTTGTGCCAAGAAAGGCGGGTCGTTTCATTCGTCATCTCCGTGAGGCTTGGATGCGCAAACCTGATACAAAACTCTCGCTTCATTATGATGCTACAGAGGCAGAAATACCTTTGGGTTTTACCGATGAAGAAAAAGTAAACTATGCTCGCCAAGCATTAAAAATGATGGGGTTAACAGAGAAAATCGCCCCATTGGTCGTGATTTGCGGACATGGCAGCCAAAGCACCAATAACCCTTATGCCGCTGCTCTTGATTGTGGTGCCTGCGGTGGAGCGGCCGGTGGATTCAATGCAAGAGTTTTAGCTGCTTTATGTAATCTTTCAGAGGTACGAGAAGCTCTTTTAGCTGAAGGAATGAAAATCCCTGAGGATACGGTTTTTGCTGCTGCTGAACATAATACAACGGTGGATGAATTACACTGGCTTTATGTACCAGAGCTTTCCGAAGCTGCACAGGAAGCATTTGACCATATCGAAGCTATTATGCCGAAAGTGAGACATAACGTAAATGCAGAACGTCTGGCCCAATTACCGAATGTCCAATCAAAGCTTAAAAACCCGAAGGCTGAGGCACACCGATTTGCGGAAGATTGGAGTGAGATACGTCCGGAATGGGGACTGGCTCGTAATGCCGCTTTTATTATCGGCCAACGTGAACTCACTCAGGATTGTGATTTGGAAGGAAGAGCCTTTCTTCATAATTATGATTGGAAGCAGGATGAAAACGGTGAACTCCTAGCAAATATTATTGCAGGACCTGGAACTGTGGCCCAATGGATTAATTTACAATATTACGCATCAACAGTAGCACCTCATTATTATGGCAGCGGAAATAAAGCAACTCAAACCGTTACTGCAGGCCTCGGAGTTATGCAGGGGAATGCAAGTGACTTGTTAGCGGGACTGCCTTGGCAATCCGTTATGCAATCAGATCATGAGGCTTATCATTCCCCTCTTCGTTTGTTGATTGTCATCCAAGCACCTAGACAGCATGTAGAACGGTTATTAAATAATGACCCAGTATTTCAGCAGAAAGTTCAAAATGGATGGGTTCGACTGGCTAGTATTGATCCAGAAGGATGTTGGGAAAGCTGGTAATTATGAATGTAAAACAGTTATCAAACGGATTTGGGACTCAATATAAAAATAACAAACATGTAGAAGAGGTGTGCTATATGAATGTAAATCAGAATAAAAAAGTATTATTTTTGACGGACATGGAAAACGGTTTGGAGCCTATTTTACAAGAAGTGACTAACACTCCAGCAGAAAATATGCTGACTATACAAAGCTATGGTGCTGCTATCTCACATCCTTATGGAGAAATCATGAGGTCTGTTATTTTTGCGATTTACCAGGAAGATGTTGAGGAGGTCTTTGTAGTAGGAACCAAAGATAAGCGTACTTCAACAGGTTATGGACTCACTCAACTTGAAACAATGAAAGATAAAATACAAACATTGGATTATCTCTTTCAACATTGCAAGCCTGAATTTTTAGGCGATACGGTCGATGAGTGGCTAAATGAAAATAGCAGTGGCACGATTGAAAAAAGTGTTGATATCATTCGCCAACATCCACTTGTGCCGTCATATGTTAAAGTTAGAGGTTTAATTGTTGATCATAAGGATGGGGAATCCTCAATTGTGGAGGTTCCTTCTAGTAAAACAGGTCAAGCCTTACCTGATCATTGCTTGTCATGATGGAGTGAAGTGGTCAGCTTCTACACCCATATATGGGAGAAAGCAGTTCTAAGGAGAATGTAATGGGCGCTAATTTATCTGATTTTGTCAAGAGAACAATAGAGGAAATGAGTCAGTTTGATCGTGATAATGTGGAATGCATGAAAAAAGTAATTAGAAAAGCAATTGATTTTTATCATTTAAAATCTTATGAAGAAGTTGAGGAAACCCATCTAAGGAGCATTCGTATTTTGCATGTACACTCTATGATGGAAGAAAATATGTTATCCAAAATGATAGTGGTCTTAAGAAACGGTAAGACTGATTTGGATATTGAAGGTGTATATGAAGGACATGTTGTAAGAGAATATTAATGAGACGAACTCACAAATAGAATATGCTGATTATTTTGCCAGGAGATGTTTTATATATGAAGAAATCGAAGGGTTCTTATGAATCAGAGATCAGTAAGTCCATTACGCAATGGGAGAAGGATTATCTTGGGCGCGGGTCTGTGTCTGTTAAGACTGATATATTGCGGGATATGATCATTGTTAATTTAAAGGGAATTTTAACACCAGCTGAATATACAGTTTGTGGATCAAAAGAGGGTATGTTATCTATCAAACAAACTCGTTCGGAGCTAGTTGAATCAGGGATAGAAGGTCTAAAGGATATCATCCTAACGATAACTGGAGAAGAAGTGAAAAGTTTTCATACTGATTTAAGCTCTCGGACAGGTGAGCGAGTGATGGTATTTAAATTAAGTAATGATCTGGAGAAAAAATTATAATCTAAAGAATTAAAATGTCTTATTAAACACTGCTGCTCAAAAATGTCTGCGATTACTAGTAGAGCTAAGTAGAGATCTGACACATTATAGTTATTTTTACTGCCGCTTCTTTTATACTACAGTTCTTGAATCATTGATGATTTCAATTCTAAACTTAAGCGGATGTAAAGAGATATTAATTCATAACACACTGTCTTGTTGTTCCTGAAGATTCAATGGTTCATTTCGGAAAAGATCTAACATCCGCTTTCTGTTACGAGCGGATGTTTTTTTACAGTCTATGAATGCATCACGGTTGAGATGTTGATAAGCCTCGTAACTTTGCAAAGAGTGTAAGATGTTTAACCCCTTTGGCTATTTTAGTCAAAGGGGTTTTTAGTATAGTTATTTGATTTAAGTTAGAGGAGGCCTGACTACAATTAACAAAGTCACTGCCGGGTTCCCCAATAAGAGTACAATGACATGATTATGAGGCCAATGATAAATTTAAGCGGGGAAAAAAGTCTTGAGTTTTTGATTATGCTGTCTTCAGTTCCTTTTCATGAATTAGCCAGAAATAAACCCTTAAGGATGAATATCTAAAAAAGAAGCCAGGCATCAAAAATTTTAAATAAACGGATTGACATATCGAAATATAACGATATAATAATCGATATGGAACCAATTGAAGTATTCAAAGCCTTATCAAATGAATCAAGGCTGCAAATTTTGCAATGGCTGAAGGAACCTGATCGTCATTTTGCACCCCATGAAGGGATTGATATGAATACAATCGGGGTATGTGTCAGTCAAATAACAGACAAATTGAAAATGACGCAATCGACGGCTTCCCAATATCTCACCATCCTTTTAAGAGCCGGCCTAATTAAGGCGGAACGAATCGGAAAGTACACGTATTACAAAAGAGATGAAGAAGCCATTGGGAAACTTGCTGACTTTCTTAAAACAGAGATATAAAAATAAACATCAAAAAGATGTTTATTTTTACGCCATACATATCGACATATTACGATGTGTTTATTTTTTATGATAACATATCGATAATTCGTGATATGTTTATTAATAATTAAGGAGTGAATGTTTTATGTCTAACACTTGGAAGATTTATATTTTAGCCATTGTCAGCTTTTTAGTTGGAACCTCAGAGTACATCATTTCGGGAATTTTAGATCAAATTGCTCATACTCTCGGGATCACTTTGGCTGCCGCGGGCCAGCTTATTACCATTTTTTCACTTGTATATGCTCTTTCTACACCCGTACTTATGGCATTGACAGCAAGTATGGATAGACGCAGATTGATGATGTATGCTCTTGGTTTGTTTGTGTTCGGCAATATCTTGGCCTTTGTCCTGCCTGGTTATGGATGGTTTATTGCAGCGCGGATCATTATGGCGATGGGAGCAGGTGTTGTTGTTGTCACCGCATTAACGATTGCCGCTAAGATTGCGCCGGAAGGGAAGCAGGGCAGTGCCATCGCTACGGTTGTTATGGGATTTACCGCTTCTTTAATCATTGGTGTTCCGCTTGGAAGAATGATAGCAACAGCATTAGGCTGGAAGTCTGTATTTGGTGCAATTGCTTTGTTGGGAATGATCGCAATGGCCGTTATATTCTTTACTCTTCCGCATACTGAAGGAGATAAGCCCGTACCTTTGCTTCAACAGCTTGCCCTTTTCAAAAAACGGAAAGTGGCGATGGGATTATCAATCACTTTCTTCTGGCTCGGGGGATATTCTGTTGCTTATACCTATTTGTCACCTTATCTCTTGAACATTTCAGGAATAAGCGACAATCTGCTTAGCGGTGTTTTGCTTATATTTGGGATTGCCAGTTTGGTTGGATCAAAGTTTGGGGGATATAGCACCGATAAATGGGGAGTGCCCTTTACACTCGTTGGCGGGATGACATTGCATATCGTCACACTGATTCTGCTGTCACTTGTCACCCATTCCTATGTCGGAGTGTTGGTGATTCTGATATTATGGTCGTTTGCCGCATGGTCTACCGGTCCGACACAGCAATTTCACCTGGCTACAATAGAACCGGAAATGTCAGGTGTTTTGCTTAGCATGAATCAGTCAATGATGCAATTCGCCATGGCAGTCGGCGCAGGAATAGGCGGGGTTTTTGTAGAAAACGTATCATTGGCCTCGATTACTTGGATTGGTGCATTAGGGGTTATGATTGCCATTATTGCATCATTGATGATTTTTCATTCACAACCGAAACAGGCGCTAAAAGATATCAATCAATAATATACTTCTTAAAATTCAATGGGTTCATTTCGAAAGATCTAACATCCGCTCGTAAATACAAGCGGGTGTTTTTTTATAAGCCCAAGTAGAAGGCACACTGAAGCTGAAAGAGATTTTTGCCGACGGAGATCTGAGGTACAGCAATTTATAATATACTAGGAATGGAAATAACGATATGGCGGAAGGGTTCTAACGCTTCTCGCCTGTAAGATCACTACTTTGAGGATGTGTCATCGTGAATCAAAAGACGTACATTGAAATGAGAAGGACATCGCAGTACATCAACAAATTGAGAGAGTATTCAGTGCTAATTGATGGGGCTGAGATGGGAAATATCAAAGATGGAGGGAGGCTGCGAATTGATTTGCCGCCTGGTGAGCATGTTATTCAAGTGAAGATTGCTTGGTGTACAAGCCCAACTTTGAGGTTTACTTTAGCGGAAGGAGAAGTGTTGAAGTTTAGATGCGGAAGTCCGCTTCGAGGATGGAAGTTGCTTTTGGCGCTTTTTT
The DNA here is from genome assembly GCF_036765115.1 of Bacillus sp. 0909A. Lineage (NCBI taxonomy): Bacteria > Bacillati > Bacillota > Bacilli > Caryophanales > Bacillaceae > Bacillus > Bacillus sp. 0909A. The sequence continues at coordinate 169,291 of NZ_JBAIZU010000006.1, read as the reverse complement.
CTGTTTTGAGCCGTCCTGAAAATCATTTGTTTATCGAGCAGGAAGAAGAGAAAAAGGCTTTGTGGTGATTTTATGTTACTACATGGATAAAATATCGCTGAATTCTGTTTTGTGAAAGTTTAATTGACATAAGAAAGAATGGCAGCCTTCTCAATATCGTGCTCCTTAGAGCAGGCTGCCAATAAGGAATTCTCGTTTGTCAATTTTCATAATTTCATTGAGAAACTAAATACTCCTTAATCAATTGCCACCTGTCACGAGCATTCATGATGAACTCCGATGCAATGGCTACAACCAGGTTTTTCTCCGGAACACAGCAAATCACATTCCCGCCATCGCCTAGTGCTGAGTATGAAAAAACACTGTCCTCATCACGCAGCCACCATAGATAGCCGTAGTTATTAGCGTTCATCGCAGTTGATTGGTCAATCCATGATTCAGGAATGATCTGTTGATTGTTCCAAGTACCATGATTCAAATAAAGGCAACCAAACCGAGCCATATCCCGCGGAGTCATCGTAAGCCCCCATCCTCCGGTTGAGTTGCCGTCAGGGTCGTTCACCCAACCCTTCACATGTTTACCGAAAAGGTCATCAAAGCCATATGATTTCATTTCATATTGCGGGATCTCTTTCATGCCGATCGGTTTAAACAGGTGTTCGTTGGCAAACTCGCGGGCGCTTTTGCCCGTACTGCGGGTGATGATGTCTGATAGCAGATGCGCGCCAGCGGTGGAGTATTTAAATGTTCCGATGGTGCCTCCTTGACCCAGCATATCCAGCGTATACATGATCCAGTCTTGCTGCATGCATATCTTGTCGAGCGGTTCGTGCCAGTCTTCAAATGGATAGGGAGCTGTCATTGTGAGAAGATGGCGTAGGGTGATGTCTCGTTTCTGTTTGTCGGAAGTATGGGGTATATATTCCGGGAAAAAGTCGAGAACGTTTTGGTCGATGTTTTTAATGTAGCCTGCATTTATAGCGAGTCCGATTAGGGCGGATATGATGCTTTTCGTTACAGATGCCACATGATGCGTATCTTCCCGTCCATAGCCATGATCATAGCGCTCATAAACGATGCAGCCATTTTTCACAACCACAATACCGTTTATATTGCTGTATTCGGACTTTATCTTAGGACCAAGCTCAGACAGTTTTTCGGCGTCCATCCCCAAGGCTGCCGGGTCTTCAGTTGGCCAGTCGTTTCTTTGCATGACAGTTACCTCTCTTTTTTCTTTATTGGAAAATACACTTCGGTCACAATATCCTCTGGAATGGCGGCATGAAGATGATCAGTTACATACACTTCATAGGGTGATTGCGTTAATTCATAGCCTTTATCTTCGACCCATTCCCTCAGCTTAGCGTATACCGAGGTTAATTCTGCATATGGGCCTTTTAAAACAGACTTTGCGCAAAGGCCTCCGGGCAAATTTCGCGTACCCTTAACAGACTCCTCTATTGGAATCGCAAATTCTGTATCATTGCCGGCGGGGTTGTACTCAGGGCTGTGATAAATTGTCATGGGCGTGCCAAGCAAGGTAAGTTTATCAACAGCAATTTTTTCATATAGCCTGCTAAAATACTTTTCGTATCCTAGGGCATAGTCATGACTGCTCATCATTTTGCGTACATACAGGATGGTTATTGGCTGGGTTTCAGCCAGCACTACTTCTATATCGTCAAGCCATGACATCATTGGTTTGCCTTTCTCTGCACGCAGAATATCGAGGTTCAATTGTGTAAGGGTATATTCATAAGCATTGATCTTTTCCTGTACTTCTTTTCTTTTTCGATGCAGGGCAGAACCAAGCTTTTCTTCAGCCAGATCCTCTTCCAAATCGAGAATGTTTTTGATTTCTTCCAGAGAAAATTGATAGGACTTTAAACGGCTAATCAAGAGCATTTTTTTCAGCTGTCTGATCGAATAATATCGATATCCATTTTCAGGGTTAATGTCTTCGGGGTGGATTAATCCAATTTCATCATAGTATCGCAATGTTTTTGTTGATACTTTGCATATCTTCGAAAATTCACCGATCGATAGCAAGCGATCACCTCCATGCTCCAAATGTACACCTTTCCGTAAGGGCAAAGTCAAATGTGAAAATAAAATTTTCCAAAGTTAATCAGAAATTTATTTTTATACCGTATCCTTTCGGTATCACGTGAAAGGAGCATCATATGAAAACGTTATGGAAAGTCGTAAAAATCTTTTTTGGCGGCATAGTTGCATTGATTTTGCTTGGGGCTGTTTCCGTTTTTATCTACCACCATTACCAACTAAATAAGGAAGCAGCACTTCTTAAAGAAAAAGGCACAGTAGTCGATGTTGACGGTAAGAGAATGAATGTGTATCAAGAGGGAAGCGGGAAGGATACGTTTGTGTTTATGTCTGGTTCGGGGGTTGCTGCGCCTGCTTATGAGATGAAGGGGTTGTACAGCAAGTTTTCAAAAGAAAACAAGATTGCTGTAGTGGATCGTGCGGGCTATGGTTACAGCGATGTGTATAATGATGACAGAGATATTGATACAATATTGGAACAGACGAGAAAAGCGCTACTGCAAAGCGGGAATAAGCCTCCTTATATTTTAATGCCTCATTCCATATCAGGAATTGAAGCGATATATTGGGCGCAGAAATATCCTAAGGAAATTAAGGCCATTATTGCGATGGACATAGGATTGCCTCAGCAGTATGTCACGTATAAATTGAGCGGGATTGACAGACTGAAAGTAAGGGGGTTCCATCTGTTAACGGCGATTGGTTTTCATCGGTTTATGCCGTCTGCTGCCTATAATCCGGAGGTGATTCGGCAGTCGTTTTTAACTGATCATGAAAAAGAAATCTATAAAGCCATTTCATTTAAGCAATTTTTCAATGCTGATATGGCGCATGAGCTGTTACAGTCTTACCAAAACGGCAGGAAATCTGTGAATCTGCCGGTACCAAAAGAAACACCAATTTTATTTTTAGATGCCATTGCTGATCAATATAAAGACTCAAAATATACAAAACAGCAACGTAAAGATTATAAAGAACTTGCAGACCAATTAGAAGTATCAGAAGTGAGAGAGTTAAGGGGCACACACAGCATATATTTATACCAGCCTGATCAGATCTATCAGCTTTCTATGAAGTTTCTCAAACAAAAACTGAAATGAAAGGTTCGCTAAGATGAAGGGTTATCATATTTTAATCGTGGAAGACGATGTCATGATTGGTGATCTGCTGCAGAAGATTTTGCAGCGTGAGGGATACGATGTCAGCTGGAAAACGGACGGAGCGGATGTGCTTTCGGTCATTCAGAAGGCTGATTTGGTTATTATGGATATCATGCTGCCGGGTGAGGACGGGTATCAAATGTCTAAAAAAATAAAAGATGTAGGGTTAAATATTCCTATCATTTTTCTGTCCGCCCGCAATGATATGGACAGCAAGCTTCAAGGATTAAAAATCGGCGAGGATTATATGGTAAAGCCTTTTGATCCGAGAGAGCTGCTGCTGAGAATGAAGAATATGCTTGAGCATCATTATGGCACCTTTACGAGAATTAAACATTTGCATATTGATGCAGACACCAAAAAGGTATTCAATGGAGATTTGCATCATGAAGTGCTGTTTACCGCGATTGAGCGGAAAATATTCTTCTATCTGTACGAAAACAAAAACAGTATCTTAACGAAGGAACATTTCTTTGATTATCTATGGCAGCTTGAAGACAGAAACCCGAATATTGTGAATGTGCACATTAAAAAAATCAGAGCGAAAATTAATGATGTAGCGGGTGAGATCATTGAAAATATCTATGGAGAAGGGTATCGGCTGAATACCGTTGTGAAGAAATGAAGCTAAAGACAAAATATCAGTTGTTATTATGTACGGCCGTCATTAGTGTTCCGGTACTGTTGCTGGCAGTTAGCATTTTGATGTCGGTGATTTATGACAGCATGTTTAAACCGATCAATCATGGCATGCCTTTTCACAGGTCTTTTGCGTATCCGGCAATGCTGGCCGTATTTTTATTATCACTTTTTTTGTTAGCTTTTTTATTTTCAAAATCAATTCATTCTCTGCTGCGTAAAATCAATCTATTGAATCAAACCATTCGGCGTTTAGCGAGCGATAAAAAGATCCCCAATAAACTGGCAGTTAAAAACGATGATGAAATTGGCGAATTGATCAAATCGGTCAACTTGTTAATTGAACGGACAACGTACCGGGAACTGGAACTAAGACAGCGAGAGGACATGAAAAAGGAGCTGATGCAAAAACTAAGGCATGATATTAATACACCTTTAACAGCTCTCAGGCTGCAGTTATTTTATTTGGAGAGCCAGTGCCAGGATCAAACTGCATTTGAATCTTTGTACCAGCAAATTGAATATATTGCGGAATTAACGAATGATTTGAATCTATTTTCCACTGAAACGTTAGAGAGTTCATATATTATAAATGAAGAAGTACGAATAAACGATCTATTAGAAACAGCGGTGAAAAAGTGGGATTATTTATACAGTGTGAATGGGATTGAATTGCACTATAAGCCAACAGATCAAGATGTGATATGGATAAGCAACGGTTTATGGATGCAAAGACTGTTCGATAACATTTTTCAAAATACGCTAAAGCATTCGAAAGCTGAAAAGCTGGAAGTCAAGATAGAAAACGGCGCTGTTTCGATTCGCGATGATGGCATTGGATTTGACAGAGAACAAGACAGTGACGGGCTTGGGCTGAAGATTATTGAGGATGTATGCCGGCTGCTTCGTATTACCTATGTGCTGCAGACAAATGAAAATGGAACTGCGTTTTTGTTTTCGAAAAAGTGATCCTGCTATGTTTTTCTTTCTTTCAGAGAATTATATATAATAGGAAGCAGAAAAGGGGTGAACAGCATATGTTTAAAAAAATCATCAAAACAATCAAGTACCTCTCAAGCAGCTCGAGTGATCGCCATCGCAGACACCGGCACTACAGCAGCAGCCGGCGCCGCCATTACCGCAGCTACAGCAGCAGCTCTGGCAGAAGAAGACATTACGATCGTTATGGCGGCAGTCACCGCTACAAACGCCGTAGCTACAGCAGCAGTTAATACAAAAAAAGTTCTTGTTCCGCATTGGGACAAGGGTTTTTTTATGTCACTGATTGAATCGCGCGGTTCAGGTCTTCGCGAATAGAAGCGGTGTGCTGATATTCTTCCTCAATGCCCAATAATTTTTTCAGCAGCAGGGTTACTTCTTTTGTCAGCGTTAATTCCTCCAGCCAAGTGGCGTTTTTCTTCTTTTTCCCTTTATATTGAGAGTACAGCAGGAACAACAGGGTTTCACCGAGGTCGAAGAAGTCATCCCGTTTTCTGAGCTTTAATTCCTCACCTTCTTCACGAGATAACTGTTTAGCAAGGCCGAAATCGATGAGACATACGTTACCGTGATTTATCATAATGTTTGGCGTTCTGATGTCACTGTGAAAAATAAGACGTTCATGCAGGTATTCTACAATGTCCAGCAGCTGAGCCATCAGCTGTAATGCCATCAGCTCTGTAAACGGCTGTTTTTGATAAAATAACAATTCCTCTATATTATCGCCCTCGATCATCTGCATGACATAGTAGGCTTGTCCGTCTATGATGAAGTCTTCTATATAGGCCGGGATTTGCGGGTGGCTGATGCTTTTGAGCAGACCAATTTCCTGCTGAAATCGGACTCTTTCCTTTTGTTTTTTAGCTTTTGTCGGACGGAGCTGTTTTAAGACGTACGGTGTTTGCGTAAGGACATCGGTGCACACATAAACCAAGCCGTAGCCGCCCATGCCGAGGCATTCTTCGATTTTGTATTGGTTGTTCAGTATGACGCCGTCCTTCAGAGGGCGGTCAAATAATAGCTTTTTTAACTGTTTTAATGCCATTCGCGCTGCACTTCCCTTAGTTGTACTGATTATAGTTTATCAAAACAATTGCATCTTGGGCTAAGTCTATTCTATGGAAGCTTAGCATAAAAAAAGAGCCGGATCATGGAACCTGCCAGCTCTGTAGATTAAAACTGCTTTGTGACATCGTATTGATAATCTATTTTTGCTTTTACATTACTCATCGTCGATTTTGCAGTCGCTAATGTATTATATTTAAAGCTCCATACCTTTGCCGCACTGAGCTGGTCTGTTAAGGATATATCATAAGATCCCGAAGTTGAGCTATTCACAACAGCACGGCGCCATTCGTTGTTTTCACTCGTCATGATGATATGTCGTGTATTTCCCTGACTTGGTGTTTGAGTAGCGGTTGTTTGGACTCTTGTTACAATGGCATCACGAGGAATTTCAGATTGGTTTGTTAAGTCAAGCCTAATGACGCTGGAGTCAGAACCTGAGGGGCTAAGGTTTGTATTTCCTTTATTTTCAGCAACGCCACTGAATTGAAATGTTCCGCTGCCGGATTTGATTCGGTCTTCAATTGAAAGTGTGAAATACATGTTCCCGGTATAGGTGCCGCGCGACACTTTCACATAGAATGTATCAGTCGTGTTTTGGGCGTCGGCATTTGCATAAATAAAAGAAGAGAACGTATTAGGATTAATGACTTCTGTGCCTTGCGAAACAGGTACTCTGTTCTTATCGTAAATTTCAATTTTCATCCCTGTGTACGCACTCTGGTATGTACTCCTTACATATACTTTTTCTCCCTTATTGGCTGTAAATGTAAAATAGGCTTCATTTTGTCCGGCATCCAGTATCGTTGTATCTATATTCTTATATTTCCAATATCCGATTGGTGCTGCTGTATCAAATGAATTGTTTCCTGTAATAGCAGTGATTCCGGCTGCTGAAGCAGAATAAGTACATGTGAATAAAACAGACAGCATGATGGCGAAATGAATCATCCATTTTTTCCTCATGAAAAAACCTCCTTTTTTTTCCATCATACATAACAAAGTCCTAAGTGTAAATAAATGTTTTATAAGGTTAATATATACAAAGAGTTGCCGATAGAAAGAGAAGAGATAACTATCCAGGAGGGAATCGAATGCGTCTGAATCGTCAATTTATCCGCACCCAGCTCATGGCACAGAATATCACAAAAAAGATTTCGGCTGACATAGTCAGGAGTACATCTGCAGAGGTGTTGGAAAAGGCATACAACCGGCTTGAGACACGGTCCTCTGAGAAGGGAATCGATCAACTTAATTACTCAAAAACCAGTGTTGCGGCAAACAACGGTACTTTCAGCAAAGTGTTTCAATCAGCAAATGACCGAACAGTGACAGACACAGGGGAAGAAACTGTGATTCAATCCAATAACCCTTATGAATCTGAGAGCGACATCAGAATCAAAATTCTAGATGAAAAGTACAGCCGGATAAATGCGATAAACAAAACGAAGTCCGATCCTTTGGGCTATATAAAAGATAAATACCAACATTCGAAGTCTCCTTATTTCAGAAGTGATCTGTCTGCTGCAGAAAGACAGGCTGCTTACGATAATGAAACAGAATGGTTATTCAAAGGAAAGGCGCAAAACTATAACCTCCAGGATGCTGTGTTTCGCAATCTTACGTTTAATGGGGAAGTGGAATCGGAGAATGCAAAGGTGTTCCAGCGAAGCCAGGTTAACCAACAGCTTCAAGTGCTCCTGAATCGGAATCATATTCAAATCCCGGTGGGCACAGAGCTTACGTTTACCATTACACCTATCGATTATAAGGTAAAGGTGAGCGGAACGGATGACAAGGAGCTCATCGGGCAAGTTGAGCGATTGCTGCAATCTGGAGACAACAGCAAAGAGCTGTTTGTACATATCATGAAAAGCCAGGCCCGTGATTCATCACAATATTCCGAAGCGGCGTATCAAAAGTATCAAGCGGTTCGTGAGATGTACGAAGTCACAGGCTACCATTTGAAGGATTTAGCAGTTGTCGATGGCCGATACATCACACCTGACGGACATGATCTATTAGAGGTATATAAAGAAAAACTTGAGAATGATCCTGTGCAAAGACAAACTGCTTCCTATGCTATATCTCACTATGGTTCACAGCTCAGTAAAATGGCGGAAATCGGGTATGATGCCATCCCAGATTTCATACTGTCAATTGGCTACAGCAATGGATCTTTGAGAGATCTGGGGCAAAGCAAGGGCTATGGGACAGGTGATACGGAGTGGCTTGAAACATTAAAACGCCAAACTGGCGTGAATTATTAGGTAAGCTGTTCATCGTGAACAGCTTATTTTTTTTATGCCCATCTCATGAAAGCAGCTGTATCATATATCATTTTCATATTGTTATGATTTCATTATATTCATATAAAAGATTTTAATTGAAGTGATAGATCAAACCCATTGAATGAAAGTGTTTACCCGAAAAAAACAATTGTATTTTCCAGAGAAATTTATTATGATGAAATAAGTAATTTTGGAGATTATCTAACAATTTTATGATTGAATTTTCTGATATTTGTAGCTTGATAAGAAATGAAGAACGTTTTGGAGGCTGAGCTGCCTTTATGCTATTTCGGTTGAGCTGTACATGTATTCGTTTTTAAGAGGAGGAAGCGGAGTGGAAAATAAAGAATTGAAGAGGGGCTTGAGCGCCCGTCATATTCAGATGATTGCCTTGGGCGGTACGATCGGTGTTGGTTTATTTATGGGTTCTGCCAGCACGATTTCATGGACTGGCCCGTCTGTCCTTCTGGCTTATGCAATTTGCGGAATTTTTATCTTTTTTATCATGCGTGCAATGGGTGAAATGCTGTATGTGGAACCGAGTACCGGTTCTTTTGCAACATTTGGCCATCAATACATTCATCCCCTTGCTGGTTATATGACGGCATGGAGCAACTGGTTCCAGTGGGTGATCGTCGGCATGTCAGAAATTATCGCAGTCGGTTCTTATATGAAATATTGGTTCCCGGATTTGCCTGCTTGGATACCTGGTATCGTAGCTATGGCAATTCTTGGTGCGGCGAACTTAATTTCTGTTAAGTCGTTTGGCGAGTTTGAGTTTTGGTTTGCGATGATTAAAATTGTGACGATTATCTTAATGATTATTGCGGGATTAGGAATTATTTTCTTCGGCTTTGGCAATGGCGGAGATGCTATCGGTTTGTCTAACCTATGGTCTCACGGCGGCTTCTTTGCGGGCGGTTTCTCAGGATTTTTCTTTGCATTGTCTCTGGTTATAGCGGCTTATCAAGGGGTTGAGCTGATCGGGATTACTGCCGGAGAAGCAAAGGACCCGCAAAACACGCTGCGCAACGCGATTCAAAGCATTATCTGGCGCATTTTGATTTTCTATATTGGTGCTATTTTTGTGATCGTGACGGTATATCCTTGGGATGAGCTGAATGCACTTGGAAGCCCGTTTGTGTCTACGTTTTCTAAAGTTGGAATTACGGCAGCGGCCGGCATTATTAACTTTGTCGTTATCACGGCGGCGATGTCAGGCTGCAACAGCGGGATTTTCAGCGCGGGACGTATGCTTTATACATTAGGTGTCAATGGACAGGCACCGAAATTCTTTGCAAAGATTTCTCGAAATGGTGTGCCGCTGTATGGCACAATCGCAGTGCTGATCGGATTAGCTGTCGGCGTTGTGCTGAACTATGTTGCGCCGCCGAAGATCTTCGTATATGTATACAGCGCTAGCGTGCTGCCGGGGATGATCCCTTGGTTTATCATTTTGATCAGCCACCTCGGGTTCAGAAAAGCGAAGGGCGCTGCGCTAGATAAACATCCGTTCAAAATGCCGTTTGCACCTTTCACAAATTATTTGACGATTGCTTTCTTGCTGATGGTTCTTGTCGGCATGTGGTTTAATGATGATACTCGGATATCTTTAATTGTAGGGGTTATTTTCTTAGCTCTTGTGGTCATCAGTTATTATGCTTTTGGAATTGGCAAGCGCGTGCAGGCGGATGTTACGAAAAGAAATCAAGCAGCTGAATAAAACAGGAAAAAGAGACATTGACTGATGTCTCTTTTTTCATTTTTTGCGTATGGATTTTTCTCATTTCAGCAACCTATAGGATAAAGAACGCAAAGGAAAGGTGCTTATATTATGGATGTTACACTCGGTTATTTGCGGGAGTCACTTTCAAATCATCTTGAAAATGAAGTCTGTCTGCGGATTTGCAAGAAGATGCTGGCGAAGCGGTATGCCAATGAAGAGGAGTTTGTAAAGGATTTGGATGACGATGAGATGTCATATTTGAATCAGGTGCTGGAAAAGGAAATTAAGTATGCCCAAGACGAACAGGATCAAAAACGGGCCAAGGAATTAAATGAGGTGTATGAATTACTGCTTTGAGAAAGGCGGGAATGAAATTGGGTGCGATTGAACGAAGCGGATATACGTTTCAGCCGGAGTTTAGTGTCGTCCGGCAAAATGGGGCGATCCACGTGTATCATCATGGAGAATTTGTTGAAGAAATTGAATTCGAGTTTAACGGTGATTACCCGGATCATGATTTAATTGAAGAGCTTGTGAATCATTATTGCTTTGAGCATGACATTTAAGAGCCCTGTGCGTTTGCAGGGCTCATTCATTTATGAAGTGATCAGGCCATATTTTTTTAAAATATCAATTGTGATGTTTTTGGCTGTTGTACCGGAGTCATCAACATTGGTGACAAACGTATAGGAGCCGTGCTCTGTTTTGATGAACCCGACAAACCACCCTAATCCCATGTCTGTCAGACGAGTTCCGGTTTTGCCGTAAAGCGTATAATGATCTCCTTCTTCTTGAATCATCATGCGTTTGACGGTTTTCATGACTGTTTTGTCAAACGGGAGCTTCTCTTTGTAAAGTTTCTCCATAAAGGCTTCTTGTTCAAACGGAGAAATTGTCAGAGAGCTTTGCAGCCAAAACTGGTCGATTCCGCCGCTGATATCTTCGTTTCCGTATGACAGGGTATGGAGCCAGGTTTTCATTCTTTCCTCGCCGATGTCCCTCGCTAATGCCTGGTAATACCAGATGGCAGATTCCCGCATGGCTGAGCCAAGTGTATGGTCGCGGTTCCATGATTCGAATTCACGTTTGACGCCATCCCAGCGTTTGACATCATATTCATCCCGGACAGCTTTCACCTGCAAGCCGATTAAGGCATTGGTCACTTTAAAGGTAGATTGCGGAGTTTGTCTTTTGTTGGCCCGTTTCTTGTTGTAGACAAATGTCTGATCCTTTTCTAAATCATGAAGAATGAAGGTTCCGTCAATATCCTTGAACTCCTTATCCACATTCATTCGGCTGACATTCAGGTGCTTTTTTGTTTCATTGGCGGGCGCTTTTGCATGGAGGGACAAACCTCCTGAACCGGCAATGACCAGCACAAGAAAAGCATATATCCATTTCTTCATTTTGATCTCCCCTTTGTTTTGATCATCTACCTTTTCTCCATTTCTGTGTTTCTACCTTTAAAAGTAATGAAAAAATGCTTGGAAGCAAATACTGTCATTGGGTTTATCTTCGTGAGATAAAGTGAAAACAGAAGTAAAAAAGGAAGGCAGGGTTGCGGGATGAATGAGCAGATTCCACATGACAAAAGCCTCGATAACAGTGTGGCTTTGATGCGGGAAGGATATTTGTTTATCAAGAATAGAAAAGAACATTACCAATCGGATTTGTTTCAGGCACGCTTGCTTGGAAAAACATTTATTTGTATGAGCGGGGCGGAGGCTGCGAAGGTATTTTATGATACTGAACGGTTTCAGCGGCAGGGTGCTCTCCCGAAACGAGTACAAAAATCGCTGTTTGGCGTCAATGCGATCCAGACAATGGATGGCGACGCTCATATCCATCGAAAGCTGCTTTTTCTGTCATTGATGACACCGCCGCATCAAAAACGACTGGCTGAGCTGATGACAGAGCAGTGGAAAGCGGCTGTAACAAGATGGGAAATGGCGGATCAGGTTGTGTTGTTTGATGAAGCGAAAGAAATCTTATGCCGGGTGGCCTGCTATTGGGCGGGTGTTCCGCTGAAGGAAACGGAAGTGAAAGAGAGAGCGGACGATTTCATTGATATGGTAGACGCGTTTGGTGCTGTGGGACCGCGGCATTGGAAGGGAAGAAGAGCTAGACCTCGGACGGAAGAATGGATTGAAAAAATGATTGAAGATGTCCGCGGCGGCAGGATGAAAACAGAACATGGATCAGCGCTGCATGAAATGGCTTTTTATACGCAAGAGAATGGGAGCCAGCTTGATGCCCGCATGGCAGCCATCGAGCTCATTAATGTGCTGCGTCCGATTATAGCGATTGCTTACTTTATCTCGTTTTCAGCGTTGGCGCTGCATGAACACCCAAAGTATAAGGAATGGCTTCGTTCTGGAGGCAGTCAGGAAAGAGAAATGTTTGTGCAGGAGATGCGCAGATTTTATCCGTTCGGACCGTTTTTAGGAGCCGTTGTCAAAAAGGATTTTACATGGAATGACTGTGAGTTTAAGAAGGGGACATCAGTGCTGCTTGATGTGTATGGAACGAATCATGATCCCCGTATGTGGGACAATCCTGATGAATTCCGGCCTGAGCGTTTTAAAGAGCGGGAGGAAAATCCGTTTGATTTCATCCCTCAAGGCGGGGGCAACGCGGAGAAGGGCCATCGCTGTCCGGGGGAAGGGATTACCATTGAAGTGATGAAAGCGAGCCTGGATTTTCTCGTGAATCAGGTTGAATATGACGTGCCAAAACAATCGCTGCATTACAGTCTTGCCAGAATGCCGTCATTGCCTGAAAGCGGATTTGTGATGAGCAGCATTAGACGGAAAAGGTAAATATAAAAGCTCTCTTCCTTTTCGAAGAGAGCTTTTTTGATTACTTCTTTTTTTCATCGTAGTATTGAACAGGGTACATGGAGCCTTCGGATACCATTTTGTTGTCCTCAATGTCATGCGGGTGCGGGTGACCGGCTTTATCGACTGGGAACGTTTCCATATCTGGTTGTTTTGTTATCTTCATTTTCATGCTGTGAATGAATTCTCTTGCCTTTTGGCGGTTTGACGGGTCTTTTAATAGATAAGAAGTGATGCCGACAGTTGAAACAGCGAGACCGGAAAGTAACAGCTTTTGTTTCATGGTAATAACTCCTTTCTATTTTAAAAGTAATGTTTCCTGTATCATTCCCGTTTTGCTTAAGGCTAAACCTTTGCCGATTTTCTTAGGGAACAGTTTAGAGGTTATCCTGTTATTCTTTGCGCCGGGTATACTGAAAACCCAACGGGAAAGAATAACCTGTGATGAGAAAACCTTGCGCTATTACGTAAGGTTTTTTGTAGTCGATTGGTCATGTTCATCGCGAAATGTTACACCAATGTAAACGTTTAATAGGACCATAAGGCTCATTGTTAAGTTAATGTAAATTAAGTGGATGTTTTATTTACAATCATCTGAACTTGAAACATAATCGAAGAGAGTTTGCTGAATAATGTCTAAACAGAGGTGAACATGTTGGCGATTGACATACAAACATTACTGTTCGAATTTCTGGGAGGCCTTGGTATTTTCCTGATTGGGATCAAGTTCATGGGAGACGGGCTTCAGAAATCGGCTGGAGATAGACTAAGAAATATTTTAGACCGCTTTACAAGCAATCCGCTGATGGGCGTGTTAGCGGGTTTGATTGTGACGGTTTTGATACAAAGCAGCTCTGGAACGACGGTTATTACCGTTGGACTTGTGAGCGCAGGTTTTATGACACTTCGGCAGGCGATTGGGGTCATTATGGGCGCCAATATTGGTACAACGGTTACCGCTTTTATTATCGGAATCGATATAGGAGCCTATGCGTTGCCGATTATTGCTGTCGGCGGATTTTTATTGTTTTTCTTTAAGCATAAAAATGTGCAAAATGTGGGCCAGATTGTGTTTGGGTTTGGGGCCTTGTTTTATGGATTGGAGTTAATGAGCGGCGGCATGAAACCGCTTCGCTCCCTCGAGGCCTTTCATGATTTAACAGTCAATATGAGTTCAAATCCGGTTCTCGGTGTCGTCATCGGCACTTTGTTTACGGTTCTCGTGCAAAGCTCCAGTGCCACTATCGGTATTCTGCAAGGTTTATTTGCAGATGGCCTGATTGATATTAACGGCGCGCTGCCAGTGTTATTCGGGGACAATATCGGGACGACGATCACCGCGGTGCTGGCGTCTCTTGGAGCATCTGTTGCAGCGAGACGTGCTGCGGCTACTCATGTACTGTTCAACCTAATCGGAACAACGATTTTCTTGATTTTGCTCAAGCCGTTTACAGCTTTGATCTTATGGTTCCAGGCTTCGATGGGACTGGATCCTAAAATGACGATTGCATTTGCTCACGGAATCTTTAATACGTCAAATACGATCATACAGCTTCCTTTTGTCGGGCTATTGGCTTTGATTGTGACAAAATTGATTCCGGGCAAGGATTCAATGATGGAATACAAGTCGCATCTTGATCCGATTTTTATTGAGCAGTCTCCATCTATTGCTCTCGGACAAGCGAAGGAAGAAGTGCTGCAAATGGGGAACTTTGCGGTTCAGGGGCTGGAAGTCACAAAACAATTCTTGGTGACAAAACAGACAAAATACGCAGCAAATGCTTATCAGTTAGAGGATGCGGTCAACAATCTCGACCGGAAAATTACCGATTATTTGATTGAGCTTTCATCGAGCTCCCTCTCAGATCATGAATCTGAGGAGCATCATATGCTGATGGATACTGTCAGAGATATTGAAAGAATCGGCGATCATTTTGAAAATGTAATTGAATTGATTGAGTATCAGCAGGCTCACCGTGTCGTTATTACCGAATCAGCCATGACGGATTTAACGAACATGATGGATTTAACAATATCCACTGTGAAGGCATCAATGGAGGCTCTGCACCACAATGATGAACAAACTGCTGCTCATGTCATTGAAAAAGAAGATGAAATTGACAAGATGGAACGAAAGCTTCGCAAAAAGCATATTATCCGTCTAAATGAAGGACTGTGTACAGGACAAGCGGGTATCGTATTTGTTGATATGATCAGTAATCTGGAGCGTATCGGCGATCATGCGGTGAATATTGCGCAGGCTGTACTTGAGTGAAAATGATGAGAAAAAGCTTTGAATCCTAGGATTCAAAGCTTTTTTTGTAGTCTTTTTTCACATGATGAAATATATCCGGATAGTTGGTAAACACGCCGGTAACTCCCCAGTTGAGCAGGCGGCGCATATCTGCTTCTGTATTGACTGTGTAAGGATGCAAAAGCAGACCGTGGCTGCGAATCTTGCGGACATTTTCTGCATTCAATGCTTTATAATCCGGACCCGCGCCGACAGCGTAGGTTTTGATTTCCTCCAGATCAGCATCTGTCATGGAAGCCATTTGTTTTGCTTCCAACAATTGAACAGTCGGCAGGTTAGGCTGTAATTGATGAATTTTTAACAGGCTTTCTTTGCTGAACGATTGGATAATGACTTGGCCGCGCTTTGACTGCTTGCTTAACAGGTTATGTTTCTGTAAGGAAGCGATCAGTTTTTCCTCCATGCCTGGATAGGTGTCAGGCGATTTTGTTTCAATGTAATAGTTAGCATGTTTGCCAAAACGATGTAAGACCTCTTCTAATGTAGGAACTTTAAGGCCAACGTACTGCGGCTTTGCTTTTGCCGGATAAGCTTCATTAAACCAAGAGCCGGCATCAAGTTTCTTAATCTCCGCGAGCGTATGATCCTTCACCCAGCCCGTTCCGTTTGTGGTGCGGTCCAGTTTTTCATCGTGCATGACAATGAGTTTTCCGTCTTTAGTCATCTGTAAATCCAGCTCAATATAATCTGCTTTCATTTTCTGAGCGGTTTCGTAGGACAGAATGGTGTGCTCAGGCACATATCCGGAAGCCCCTCTGTGCGCGACTGTCAGGATCCGGTCAGGAGACAGCAGGTTTCCTTTTGAGGCTGCCGAAACAGGTGTAACCATAAACGACAGCAAACCAAAAGATAGGAGAACCAAAGCTAGTAATTTATTTTTTCGCATCTTTTCTTCCTCCTTATGAACAAGCAGTAACAGCTTTTATGTTAGATATCGGATGTAAATGGCGTGTTGGGAAAATATTAATCTTTTATAATCTTTTCTTAAACATGCTCCGCTCGTTTTCCCGTATTCCATGTCAAAGCCAAGAACACGATAGCCAGTATACAAGATGAGATCAGCATGATGAAGCCGCCGTTCCAATCAAATCGGTCAACGACAAGTCCCATAATGGCGTTTGCGAAAGCAGATCCGCCGATGTATCCGAAAAACCCGGTCAATCCAGCCGCAGTTCCGGCTGCTTTCTTCGGTGCGAGGTCAATGGCTTGCAGACCGATGAGCATCACAGGACCATAGATTAAAAAGCCGATGCTGATCAGAGCGATGTTGTCTACCAGCGGATGGCCGGCCGGATTCAGCCAGTACACCAATACGGCAATGAAAACACCCGCCATAAACAGAACGCCTGCCGGTGCGCGGCGGCTCTTGAAGAAGCGGTCGCTGATCCAGCCGCACAGGATCGTTCCCGGTATGCCGGCGTATTCGTAAAGGAAATACGACCACCGGGAGTCTTCCGGAGAGAACCCTTTGGCTTCTGTTAAGTAAGTAGGCGCCCAGTCCACTACGCCGTATCGCACAAAGTAAACAAATACATTTGCAAATGCGATGTACCAAAGAAACTTATTATTAAGTACATATTGAAAGAGGATTTCTTTTGTCGTTAATTCTTTTTCTTGATCTTTGAAAGCGTGTTTTGGATAGTCGTTCCGGTACTCTTCAATTGGCGGAAGTCCGCAAGATTGAGGGGTATCCCGCACCAAAAGGACAATTAAAAATGAAATCAGTATTGCAATAATGGCAGGGAAGAAAAACACGCTTTTCCAAGTGACAAACATAGCAATTCCAAGAGTGACAAGCGGAGCCAGAATTCCGCCGCCAATGTTGTGAGCGACATTCCAAATCGACATCTTCGTGCCGCGTTCACTTATAGAAAACCAATGGGCCATTGTTCTTCCGCATGGAGGCCAGCCCATCCCTTGGAACCATCCATTGATAAACATAAAAATAAACATGATGGTGACGCTCGAAGTTACCCAGGGCATAGAAACAAAAAGAATATTAACGATTGCAGATAAAAATAGGCCTGTCGCGAGAAAATACCTCGGGTTGCAGCGATCGGACACCATGCCCATAATAAATTTACTGAAGCCGTACGCAATGGATACCGCGGCCAGCACCAATCCAAGCTCGGTTTTTGAAAACCCCTGTTCCTGCAGATAAGGAATGGCAAAGGCAAAGTTTTTCCGCAGCAGGTAATAACCTGCGTAGCCGATAAAAATACCTATGAATACTTGCAGCCTTAGCCGTTTATAAGCCGCATCCGTCTTTGAATCATCCAGTCTCTCAATGTGAGGAGCCGGTTTAAATAGGTGAAACATCAAATCATCCCCTTTGCTGTTTGTGTTGGATGTGTGACGTGCCTCCTTTCTGACAAACAAAAAGAGCCAGAAAACACCCCTTGTCAAAAGGGGTGGGATTCCTGGCTCTCCTCATCTCCATCCAAGCTATTAACTTATCATGATAGCGCTTTCTTAAATTATCATAGTCTGGAGTGAATGTAAACGGGTAATTTTAAATGGAACCAAAAAGTAAATGTTTTCCTTTTAGTGATTGAGGTTATGTTTTTTTACAAGTAGCATAAAAATCTGGGAGGAGGCTGTTGCCAGGTGGATGAATTAGATATCGCATTCGGCATTTTACCGTTAGCGGTTATTGTGTTATCGGTCGCCGGGACTTATGTTTGTAAAAACGTGTATATGATGCCGTTGATTAGTCTGATTATTTCTCTCGTGCTTACATTTACGATTTTTAATCAATCATTTTTGGGATGGGCCGTTGTCTATAGTTTGTTTTCGCTAATTTTATCGTATATTACATTGATGGTGGTGAGGAAGAGGAAGGCATCTGGAAAATAAAATCTCGCCTCGCTTTTTGATATATCGTTGACTATAGCAACTATATGTGATTATAATTGCTTTAATCAACGATATAAGAAAGTGGGGATGAGTTTGAAAACTAACGAGTCAGTTGTGGGACTAAAATTCAGAAAGTTCAATCGATTTTATACGAATGTTCTTGGCTTCCTTAACGAGCACATTTATGACAGCCCGTTTTCCTTAACTGAGACACGGATTCTATTTGAGATTTACAATACGCCGAATTGTACGGCGAAAGATCTTCAGGATAAGCTTGGGCTTGACCGGGGATATGTCAGCAGAATGCTAAAACAGTTTGAAAAAGAAGATTTGATTTATAAAGAGAAGAGCAAAGCTGATGCCCGCCACCATTATATATATGTGACGGAAACGGGGGAAACCATTTATAAAAAGCTTGAGAAGAAAGCAAATGAACAGGTTGAGCTGATGTTGAAGGAAATCGATGACGAAGAGCAGCACAAGCTTGCGACAGCTATGGAGGAGATTGAAGCCATATTGTCTCAGTCGCTCTCATCCAAGACATCGGGTATTTCAATCAGAGATTATTATCTATCGGATGACATTCACCTTCTCATCGAAAAGCAAAGGCAATTTTATGCAGAAGCTCATGGCTGGGATAATACATTTTTAGCTTATCTCCATGAGACATTTGATGCGGAAATTGAAAAGATATGGATCGCGGAAAGCGGCGGAAAATTTGCAGGCTGTGTCGGATTGGTCAAACAAGATACAAAGACGGTGCAGCTGAGATGGTTCTTGGTTGATGCCGCTTTTCGGGGCAGAGGGCTGGGCACACAACTGCTTGAGCATCTCGTTACATATAGCAGAGAGATGAAGTTTGAACGGATTTATCTTTGGACAGTGAGCAGTATGGCTGAAGCCCGTCCGCTTTACGAGAAATTTGGATTCAGACTGAGTGAAGTGAAAGAAGAAACGCCATTATGGGGACAGCATCTGACAGAAGAGCGGTGGGATTTAGAACTGTCATGAAAAGACTCCACTATGCTTGGATCATTGTTTTTATCACCTTTTTGATTTTACTGGCCGTACAAGGTGTGCGCCTGTCGTTTGGTGCGTTTGTCGAGCCTTGGGAGCGGGAGTTTTCGCTGGATAGGGGCACCATCTCGCTGATTTCAACGCTGAGCTTTGTCGTTTACGGGATATCCCAGCCTGTGATCGGGCGGCTTGTGGACAGATGGGGCGCGCGGGCAGTTTTATCATGGAGCACGTTACTGACCGGGATCAGCATTTTCTCGACATGTTTTATCACTTCACCGTGGCAGCTCTTTCTGCTTTACGGGTTGGGGGTGTCACTCGGAGTTGGCGGAGCGTCGAATGTAGCAACAAGTGTGCTGGTGGTGAATTGGTTCAGCAAAAATCGCGGACTTGCCTTTGGAATCATGGAAGCGGGCTTTGGAGCGGGGCAAATGCTGCTGGTTCCCGGCTCGCTTATGCTGATCCATTGGTTTAGCTGGAAGCTGACGGTTGTGGCATTGGGGTTGCTGTTAATGGTCATTGTCCTTCCGGCAGCCCTTTTATTGCTGCGAAATCATCCTTCAGAGAAAAATGAAGAGCCGATCGGCGGGGCTGATAATGAGGAGGTAGAAACAGGATCAAAAACCAAAGCAGGCTCAGTAACTGCGATGTTTCGTATGAGGCAGTTTTGGCTGTTGATCCTTCCGTTTTTAATCTGCGGCTTTACGACTGTCGGGCTGATGGATACCCATTTGATTCCCTTTTCTCATGATCACGGTTTTTCTACAACTGTTACGAGCGCCGCTATCAGCCTGCTGGCCGGTTTTAATATCGCTGGTATCTTACTGTCCGGAATCGTAGCGGATCGGTGGAGCAGCCGGAAAATCCTGTGTTTTTTATATGCGGTGCGCGCGCTGTCGATTGTGATTCTGATTTACAGCCACGAACCCTACTTGCTTTTAGCCTTTGCGATTCTGTTTGGACTAGTAGACTTCGCCACGGTAGCGCCGACTCAAATGCTCGCGACCCAATACTTTCAAAACTACTCGATCGGCCTCATGATCGGCTGGCTGTCGCTTGCCCATCAAATTGGCTCTGCCCTCGGAGCATATGTGCCCGGCGTCATCTATACGGTAACGGGTGAGTATACACTGGCTTTTTATTTGTCGATTGGGATGCTTGTGCTGGCGAGTGTGATGAACGTGATGCTGAGGGAGCCCACGGCGGTCACGCGTGACAGTGCGGCTGTGACGGAGAAGGTGTAAGTGAGAAAAAGCATCTCTGGCTAGGATTATTCAGAGATGCTTTTTTTGTATTTTTGTTCTAAAACGAAGTCGATCATACCGACAATGCGGGTGTTTTCGGATTTTTGTTTGAAGTTTTGGGAGATTTGAATTCTTTTAGCATTTGGAAAAGATGCAACAATCCATAACAAGCCGATTAGCACAAACAACATTTGTATAGACATGGCTATTAAGTCATTATAATGAGTGCTGAAAAAAAATATATATAGAGTTATTAATGTGACGCAAAATACGATTTTAATAGAATGCTTGAAGGTGAGTTCAGGTTCAGTTAAGCACATTTTCATTTGGTTTAATGTCAATGAATCTTGTTTCATAAGATATGTCAATAATTCATTATCATTATTTCTGACAGGAAACAATTCAGTTTCAATTTTTTTGACTGTTTTCCTATAAATTTGCATATCAAATTTCATGTAGAATCCTCCTTGAAAATAAATCCATGAATACTCATAGAGTATTCATGGATTATAAAACTATCTAAAAGCTGCTAATAACGAACCGAACAGTACTGCCGCTGCTCCTGCCTCAGGTGCTAAGAGTACTAAAGCACCAATACCTACAACTACAATAATACCTGTACCTACCAGCAGCATGTTGTTTACAATAGTATCCCAATTTGGTGTGTATACTTCTTCTTCCGAATCTGGTAATCTAAAGTGCTTCTGTTTTATTTTAAACGTAATCGTAGTCGTAAGTCCAGTTGTAGCACTGTCACCTACTGGAATATCAGGCGTATAGATTTTAAATTGAATATTTAATGATTGAGCTGTCGGGTTCACATAAATTTCTAAAAATCCATTACGTACTGACAAGCTGAGACTGTTTAAAAGGTTTTGATAAGAATCAATTTGTGACGCAGTGAGAGACGTTTGGGTATCGCCCAATAAACCCGTGATATAGGCACCTGGTTTACCATTTGTAATGGTAATTGTGTTTGGTGAGCCTTCACTTGGTATGGTTGCCAGAAGTGATGTGGATAGAATAATATCCAACTCTGGTGATGTGAAAATGGTTTCTGTCGTGTCAAATTCAAACATCGCGTTTGCGAGACCTGATAGATTTTCTAAAGCTGGAATGGTAGATAAAATGTCTGTCAGTGTACGCAGTCTTGCATCATATACCGGATCAGACGGTGGATTTACATGGCTTACTCCAGAGTCTTTTCCTGAAAAGCCGTCTTTATCAATCCCGATGCTTCCAGAACCGCTTCCGATTGTTCCTTCATAAAATTGATCAAAGGCCCAGTTATTTGGCATCGGATAGCCGAGATTGCCGCTGAAGCCAGTTGACATATTTGCCACAAAACTATACTTTGTGAGTCCTGCTTCTTGGGTTCGGATACAAATATTTCTTGGTCCGTATACGCCTATTTCGTATTTAGGCGCAGTAGAAAATGTCTGCATTTTCGCAAAAGCTGACTTGATTTCCTGGAAATAAGGAATAATTTTATCTGTTACTTCATAATCGTAGGCATCAAAATCGACAGCAAAATAAATGGTCGTGCCTGACGGGAAACCTAATCTTCGAGCCGCTGAAGCAGCACTGTACGCATCTCTTGTGCCTTGGTCTTTTACAAAATAAGAAGATTGATAGCCGCCGTCTTGATAAATCGGAAAGACCTTTAATCCGGCATCAAAAATAACTGCAAGTTCTTCAGACGTCAGGGCTTTTGATGTGAGGCCATTGCTTGTCCGCACATTTCCGGTCAAATATCTGCCAACTGTTTTATAACCGTTATTCCGCAGTGTTTGAGCTTTTTCTGCAGTTATAATAGTAGCGGTATCACAAGCTGTAGCGGCTCGTGTTGTGTCTCCTGAGCTTGATAATAAAGCTTTAATGGTCGGCATATCTGCATAACCTGTTTGCGGCAGGCACATGAACTCTTGAAATGCTTTAACGGCTGAAACAACACCGACGCCATATTTGCCGTCAAACTCACCAGGGTCGAATGATTTTCCGTTGCAATAAAGGGCGTACTGAACAATTAAAATAAAGCCTGTTCTTGAATCACCGGGAGTTAAAGTAGGGCATAAGCTTGTTGTGCCGTTTCCGAAAAATCCATTAGCGACACTTGTGCTCATACCTTCTTCTTTTTGCAAAGCATAAATAAGGGCCTTGTTGGTATCGCGGGCATACAGTCCGTCACAAGGCATTAAACCGATATAGTCATTGTAGTCCCGGTTTAAGTTTTGTTGAATCTGACGGATTCTTGAATCGCCCCCAGACACTAGCTTAAAAGCGCTCATGTCCAATAAGGCTTTCATAATCAAGGTGGTGACAATTCCGTCCTGAGTTGTCAGTCCTGCAGCTTTCTGAAACTCCTTCACCGCATTTTCTGTTTTTTCGAAAAAGACGCCTGTAAAACCGCCGGGATTAAAGCCTTTGCACCATAAAGCCCCCTGTAAAATAAAATTCATGTTGCTGGGTTTTGAATCTGGAGCTTGGCGTTTAAGAGGCTTAAATAAGCGCTGTGTTGTCGGCCCGAAGTTATTAGCTGGCTCTGAGATACCTAGTTCAATTTGAAGCGCCCGAGTCAGACCGTAGATCGTATCCCACCCAGTTTTCCCGCTTTCTTCTACTGGGTTATACCCATGTTTGCCCCTGTACGTCTCGTTCAGCCACTGCTGTGTGATTAAAACCATTTCATCCATTTCGATTCCTCCATTCGTTTGATCGCGTTCATCTATAGGTGGCAAACGTAGGACGAGGTTTAAAAAAAGCCGATACGGCATCTTTTAAACCTGTTCATCTTTCCATTTCGCTCTTTTAGCTCTGAAAAGGAGTGTCCTAACAGTGTAAGCGCTCCTCCCAGAAGAGCAATCCATGTCATTTTTTTCTGCAAAATCAAGATAGAAGAGATGATTGTGATAATAGGAATCTGTAAATATAAGCGCTAAAAGAGAGAGCAGGTCGGAGACATTTGCGGTTCCATAGGCGTCAATACTCATCCGGCTTCCCGCATCACAGGAAGAGAAACTGCTCTATAATGCAGGACTTGCCGATGTTGATTCATTTTTCGGCGCTTATGCCATTGGCGGCTGGTTTGCGGGGAAGGCGGATTGACACCATTTGAAGGAGAGTGAGATGATTGATGAAAAAATGGAGGAGAGATGGAAATGCAGCCAGAAGATATTGTCCGAAGCGGTCCGAATCAATACATATGCAAACAAGGAATTGTAAAAGAGCTGCCGGTATTTGTGAAGGAATGGAAGCATCCTGTTGTTGTAACGGGCATTAAGTCGTATGAGGCATTTCTAACGTATGCTGCGATTCCGCCGGAGTGGAGAGTAATTCAGCATAAAGGGTATAGCTCGCCTGAAGCAATAAGGAAGATTGCGGAACAAGCGGCATCTGCTGATCTCATTATTGGGATTGGCGGCGGATCAGTGTTAGACACCGCAAAAGCTGTCGCAGATCGTTTGGATATTGAAGTCATAACTGTTCCGACAATCCCGGGAACTTGCGCGGCAAGCACGCCGCTGAGTGTGATCTATGATCAAGAAGGCAACTTTATCCGAGTCGATTATCATAAACGTTCCAGCTATTTGACACTCGTTGATCCGTTATTGCTGCTTTCTTCTCCGATTGAGTATGTTAAAAGCGGAATTGGCGACACGCTTGCGAAGTGGTATGAAGCGGAAGCGATTATCAGAAATACGAAGGAGCCTGTTTCATTAATGGTCCAAGCGGGGCTTAGGCAGTCTGTCTATATTCGTGATCTTTTGCTGCAAGAAAGCCTTAAGGCTGTTAAAAGTCTTGAGAAAGGGGAAGCCTCAGCTTCTTTCACAGCTGTAGCAGAAACCATTATTACTTTGGCGGGAACTGTAGGCGGTTATGCCGGACGCTTCGGCAGGATGGCGGGTGCCCATGCGGTTCACAACGGTCTGAGTTTTATTCCGGAAACCCATCATGTACTGCACGGACAAAAGGTGGCGTACGGCATACTGATTCAGCTTGCGCTTGAGAAGAGAAATCAGGAAATTAAAGAGCTGATTCCGTTTTATCAGCAGCTTGGCTTCCCGGTGAAACTGAGTGATTTAGGCATCCATAGGAATCAAGAGCATGCGAAGAAAGTTGTTGCGGCTCACGCGTGCAAGCCGGAAGAATCGTTATGTTTAATGGGTTCTTTTCGTGAAGCGGATGTTGTGGCGGCAATCAATGTATTGGAATCATAAGCTAAAATAAGGGTTTTCTTATTTTAGCTTTTTTATTGCGAAATTTATTTTTTGAATATTTCAGTTATAATGGTTTTTGAACAGATAGGAGGGGCAAAGATGTATCAATCAAAGAAGGTTTTATTGTTAGGCTCAGGTGAACTGGGGAAAGAGGTTGTGATTGAAGCCCAGCGTCTTGGGGTAGAGACGGTGGCGGTAGACAGCTACGAGCATGCTCCGGCGATGCAGGTGGCGCATAAAAGCTATGTCATTGATATGCTGGATCGTGAGCAGGTCAGACACATTATTGAGAAAGAAAAACCTGATTTGATTGTGCCTGAGGTTGAGGCGATCGCGACGGATGAATTGCTGAAGCTTGAAGAGGAAGGATTTCACGTGATCCCAAATGCGCGTGCGGCGAAGCTGACGATGGACCGGGAAGGCATCAGGCGGCTTGCGGCAGAAACGCTCGGGCTTGCGACGGCAGGCTATGAATTTGCGAATACATATGAAGAATTTGTACAGGCTGCAGCTCATATCGGCTTCCCATGTGTCGTCAAACCGTTGATGAGTTCTTCGGGAAAAGGCCAAAGCGTTTGCCGCTCTGAAGCGGATTTGGAGAGCTGCTGGGAGACGGCGATGGAAGGTGGACGAGTGAAGAACGGACGCGTGATCGTCGAGGAGTTTATCCCATTTGAATCAGAAATTACACTCTTAACTGTGCGTGCAGTGAACGGTACGGTATTTTGTGCGCCGATTGGCCATGTGCAAAAGGATGGAGACTATATCGAATCATGGCAGCCGCATGATATGACAGAGCAGCAAATTGAAGAGGCGAAGCATATTGCGAAAGCCATTACGGATGAGCTTGGCGGGTACGGTCTGTTTGGCGTTGAGCTTTTCCTTGCGAAAGACAAGGTGTATTTCAGTGAGGTGTCTCCTCGACCGCATGATACAGGTCTTGTGACGCTGGTGACGCAAAATTTGTCGGAATTCGCGCTGCATGTACGGGCGATTCTCGGCTTTCCGATTACAGAAATCACACAGCTTTCTCCAGGCGCCAGCCGGCCCCTCAAAGCACCGGAAGAGTCAGCGGATTACACTGTTGAAGGTTTGAAAAACGCGCTGGCAGTGCCAAAGACACAAGTGCGCGTGTTTGGAAAGCCGATAACGAAGGTTGGACGCCGTATGGCGGTTGCACTTTCTGCGGCTGACACCGTTGAAAAAGCGCGAGAAAACGCGAAGAAAGCGCTGGATCAACTATCGATTCAATAGAAATGAAATGGGCGGGCCTTGTCTTAATACATGGCCCGCTTTTTTTATCATCACATCCAAAAATTTTATCATAAGAATCGAATTCCTGATTATAATGTAAAAGTCTTCCAACGAAAGGCTGGTTGACATAAAAGGAGGGGGATGACTAAAATGAGAGTAGTCTCAAGATTCAGAAAAAAATGCATTGCAGGTTTTACGATTTTGTGTTTGGGAACGGCAGCGGCGGTATCTTTCGGAACGCCTGCAAAAGCGGCAGAGAACCCGCAAACCTCTGTCTCCAATACTGGAAAAGAAGCTGAAGTCAGCAATAACCAGACAACGAAAGCGGAATTGGTTTCTGATCCTTATGAAGGAACCGGAAAAACAAGCAAAACATTACAGGGTCTCATAGAATCAGAAAAAAACATTAAATCCTTAAAGCCTTCAAGTGTAATCGGATCTGATGAACGCGTCAGAATCTCAGGCACTACGTCATTTCCTTACAGAGCAACGGTTCAGCTATCTATCAAATATCCCAATACCTCAAGCACTTATGGGTGCACAGGCTTTTTAGTAAACCCGAATACTGTGGTAACGGCCGGACATTGTGTGTACAGCAAGGATCACGGGTGGGCTTCTTCGATAACTGCTGCGCCGGGCCGCAATGGTTCATCGTATCCATATGGCACTTATTCTGGCACGATGTTTTACTCCGTTAAAGGATGGACGGAAAGCAAAGATACCAATTATGATTACGGTGCAATAAAACTAAATGGTTCTCCTGGCAACACGGTTGGCTGGTATGGCTATAGAACAACAAACAGCAGCAGCCCCGTCGGACTTTCTACATCAGTTACAGGATATCCGTGTGACAAGACTTTCGGCACCATGTGGTCTGATACAAAGCCGATTCGCTCTGCGGAAACGTATAAGCTGACCTATACAACTGATACGTACGGCTGCCAAAGCGGCTCGCCTGTTTACCGCAATTATAGTGATACGGGGCAGACGGCCATTGCAATTCATACCAACGGAGGATCGTCATATAACTTGGGAACAAGGGTGACGAATGATGTATTCAATAATATTCAATATTGGGCAAAGCAATAAATACGGCAAACTGGCCGTTTTCATTTCTATTTTGTTTTTATGCGGATGCAGTTCTCAGGCGCATTCAGATTCTGCTTCGAAAGAAACAACGATCCCTGTGACCCTTCATGTGGAAGACGATGCCGGGTTACCGATGGAAGGCGTTCAAGTGACAATTGTCAAAGCGCCGGCATCAGATCAGGAGCCGAATACAGAGATTGGTGAGATTCTCGGTTTAACAGACAAAAATGGAGACATCACATGGGATACCGGCAAAAAGGGTGACTATTCCATCGCCTTGACGAAAAATGAAACGTCTGTGACGCATCAAGTGTCATTAACAAAGGACAAAAAAGATAAGGTTATTCCATTAATCTTTAAAGAGTAGACGGTTTTCCTTCAAGTTTAGGAAGAGCGTCTTTTTTTATTGATCTTCGTATACGATCAAACTATATACTGGAAAATTGTTATATGAGATAATAAGAATGGGTATTTTTTCTTACAAGAAAGGGCAGTCTCCTTTCTCTATTTATAAATGAAAGTCGGAGGAAAAAGAAAAAGATGAAACAGGATTCAATGCAGCTTGCCGCGGCTGAAGGCGGTACATGCTTTTACCAGGCTTATGATGAAAGCCTTTCTTTGTGGCCGATTGATTCGGAAGCTTTCTATGTTTCTACTCGTTTCGGAAAAACACATATCATGGCAAGTGGGCCAAAGGACGCACCTTCGCTTGTACTGCTTCACGGAGGACTCTTCAGCTCCGTCATGTGGTATCCGAATATCGCCGAGTGGAGCGGTCAATATCGTACATATGCAGTCGATATAATAGGAGACAAAAATAAAAGTATACCAACAGCCTCTCTGGATACGAGAGCTGATTGCGTTCATTGGCTGAAAGATGTTTTTGATTCACTTGGACTTAAGAAAGCACATCTGGCCGGATTTTCCCTTGGCGGGCTTCATACAGTAAATTTTCTGCTTGATATGCCTGAAAGAGTGGAGAGGGCAGTGGTCATCAGTCCTGCTGAAGCGTTTATATCATTTCATCCGGATGTCTATAAATATGCCGCAGGCCTTCGTGAGCCGAGCGGGGCGGATGCTTACATCAAGTGGCTGACGGCTGGCCGCTATCAGCTTCATCCCAAGCTGCAAAAGCAGATCGAGGCTGGAGTCAAGTGGCAGGATGAGAAAAGAAGCCTGACACCGAAAGAAAATGGCTTTCCCTACGTGTTCACAGACGCGGAGTTAAAGTCAATTACGGTTCCAATACTGCTGATGTTCGGCGAGCATGAAGTGATGTACCATCAGCAAATGGCTTTAGAAAGAGCTTCTGTGTTAGTCGCGGGGATTCAGACGGAAATGGTCAAAAACGCGGGTCACCTGTTACCTCTGGAGCAGCCGGACTATGTCAATAAACGTGTAATGTCATTTTTAGGCGAAAATGAAATGAGTACATAAATTGAAAAGACTGGCATTCATTGTTCAAAAGGTAACAAATGTTGTATAATAATAGAATTTGAGTGCTGCTTTTTTTCTGGCAGTCTATGTTATCATGTTTAATAGAGAGATTTTTCCTGTAACGCTGATTCGATATACAACGTCGTGTTGATATAAGGTTTTTTTCAATTGGAGGTTTGGTTACACTGTGAATTATATACCCAGTATGATTACGATAGGAAACTTTATTTGCGGGCTTTTGGCGGTTCATTCTTTAATA
Source organism: Bacillus sp. 0909A (assembly GCF_036765115.1). Classification (NCBI taxonomy): domain Bacteria; kingdom Bacillati; phylum Bacillota; class Bacilli; order Caryophanales; family Bacillaceae; genus Bacillus; species Bacillus sp. 0909A. The sequence continues at coordinate 140,823 of NZ_JBAIZU010000006.1, read as the reverse complement.
TTTCACAACATCCATTCAGCAGTGATTTTCATTTTTACCGGCATGTTTCTCGATTTCTTCGATGGAATGGCTGCTCGTAAGCTGAATGCTGTATCTGATATGGGGAAAGAACTGGATTCATTTGCGGATCTGGTTACATTTGGTGTGGCGCCATCCATGCTCGCCTACAGTGTCGCTTTATATGCTCTGCCCTTTATCGGGATACTATGCGCGCTGGCTTACAGTATTTGCGGAATGCTTCGGCTCTCTAAATTTAATGTTGAACAAAGCAAGCTTCCAACGTTTATCGGAATGCCGATTCCATTTGCGGCAATGTGTCTCGTCATTTTATGCTTTGTGAATAACCCGATCCTGCTGGCGCTCGGCACATGCGGACTGTCTTATCTCATGGTGAGCAAAGTGAAATTTCCTCATTTTAAAAAACACGCAGCAGAAGCAGAAAATCTGGAGTCCGAAAGATGGAATTAGTGCAGCAGCTGATAGCGGATTATGGTTATCTCGCTATTTTTTTGATGCTTGTTCTTGGGATTATAGGATTGCCGATACCCGACGAAGTCATGATGACAATCGTCGGTTATTTTACGCATATTGATGTGCTGAATTATGAGCTTGCCATTTTTATCAGCTTTGTTGGAGCCCTGTTAGGCATGATGATCAGCTACATAATCGGCAGAAAGGCCGGGCGTCCGTTTATCGATAAGTATGGCAAATGGGTCGGTTTGAAGGAAAAAAGAATGCTGAAAGTAGAAAAATGGATGAAAAAATACGGACCGTATTCTCTTATATTAGGTTATTTTATTCCAGGCGTCCGGCATGTGACGTGTTACTTTTCGGGAATCGGCAAAATGGAGCTGAAAACGTATATTGCATATGCAGCGATCGGCGCCTTTTTGTGGTGCTTTGTTTTTATTACAATCGGAAGGGTGATAGGGATTATTCATGTTTAATACGGCTGTAAAGATTCTGTACCGATCATTGATAGAACTGACGAATCATCGATTATCATCCTGCCTGATCAAAGGATTTTGTGAATCGAAAATCAGTAAGCCGGTCATTCCGCTCTTCTCTAAACACTTTCAGATTAACTGGAATGATGTAGACGGAACGGCCGCTGATTACGGTTCGCTTTCCGAATTGTTTATTCGGAATATCAATTTGGAGCGGCGCCCTGTTTCAAATGAGGCGCATGCTGTGGTCAGCCCCGTTGACGGTGTCGTTCAGACGATAGGGACAATCAATCATAATCAAACCTTTACGGTAAAGGGAAAAGACTATTCATTCGCTGAATTGACCGGCTGTAAAAGCGCTGATCATCAATACAACGGTGGATATTTCGTTGTGCTGTATTTAAGCCCGCGGCATTACCACCGCTTTCATTCGCCGATCAGCTGCACATATCAAAAGCTGGCAGAACTCGGAAACCGTTCATACCCGGTGAATCAGTTTGGGTTAAAATACGGAAAAGATGTACTGTCGAAAAATTACCGAGTTGTTTATGGGTTGAATAGCGGCAAGCGAAACGTGCTGATGATTCCTGTCGGCGCGATGAATATTAACTCAATCGTGCAGACCAGCACAAGTGATCAATTGAAGATCGGCGAGGAGCTGGGGTACTTTTCATTTGGTTCAACCGTCATTTTGATCTTTGAAAAAGACGCGTTTCAGCCTTCCGCTGATTTAACAGAAGGCCAAGAAGTCCAAGTCGGACAATTGATAGGTTATGGAGAGTAAAGAAGAGGAGCTCGCAAATGGAAGCGGCGCCTCTTTTTTTGAAGAAAGGTGAGAGTGATGGAAAAACAAATTGTCAGCTGGATCACACATTATCAGCAAACCGGAGATGGAGCGGCTCTTCACAAGGTGCAGGAAGCGTGCTGGCCGATTGTTGAAATAGTTCTGCAAGAGGCGGCAAGTGATGCAGAGCAAGTGAACGATTTGCGCCACAAAGGATTGGAGCGGTTTCCATTCATCATCAGCAAATACCAATCGGATGTGCAGCTTCCGGTTGAGACGTTTTTGAGAAATACATACCGGTTTTATTTTCATCAGGCGATGAAAGGCTCTTAAAAAACGGCTTCTATCAGTAGAAGCTTTTTTTTATAATGAAAAGGAAACTTTTTCAATATCTATCTCGTAACTACTAGGGAACCTAACAGAAAAGGGGAGATAGATTTGAAACGTAAGTTAATAAAAATAACCTTGCCGCTGCTGATCGTCTGTCTGGCGCTCTCTTCTTTTGCGGCGCCCGCCCGTGCTGCTTCTGAAGAAAAACATTGGGATCGCTGGATTAAACGGAATGCCCATCCACTGGATTCTTCCGATGCTTCAAACAAAGATCTTCGATTTCTGAAGAAAGTGCTGAAAGGAAAACGAATTGTTCAGTTAGGAGAAACCACACATGGCTCAGGTGAGATGAACGCAACAAAGGTCCGTATGATCAAATACCTCCACGAAGAACTGGGATATGATGTACTGGCCTTTGAGTCTGGCTTTCCCGAAGCAAATGCATCCTACCTTCACATGGATCAATTAACCCCGAAGAGCATAATGAAAAATTCCATTTACCCCGTATGGCACACAGAAGATGTGATTGAACTGTTTGATTATATGAAAGAGCAAAAAGCGAAAGGCGATCCGCTTATTCTCACTGGATTTGATATTCAAAGCCTCAAGAATTCATTCGACGGTGCTGCGAATCAATGGGTAAAGGCGGTGGACCCTGAAAAAGCCAAGCTGCTTTCCCAATCAGAACATGATTTTTTCAGCTTAGTGTCAAACAGCAAAACGCTGGAAGAATTTACGCAAAAGAAGGAAGCGCTTGTGAAAAACTACCGGGAGCTGATCAAGTTCGGTGAAACACATGCTTCAACGCTAAAAGCGCACCTTCCGAAAGAGCCGAAAGCTTATGAAATCTTTGTGCATTCCCTTCAGCTGAGAATTGACGTAATGGAAACATACATGCTGGAAGAAATGAAAGAAAAGCTATTGGAGTATCCGGAGAATGTGGAGGATTTTTCATTCTTTATGAGAGACCGCATGATGGCTGAACAATTTCAGTGGGTTGCGGAAACGCTTTATCCAAAAGAGAAGATCATTGTCTGGGGTCACAATTACCATCTTCGCAAACAGAATACCAAAATGATAAAGGACTGGGTACAGCTAAACGGACCTAACATGGGTGATTATTTGCCTGAGCGGCTGAAAAAACAGACCTATACCATTGGAATCTATGCGTACTCTGGAGCCAGTCTGGATAGCTCCGATAATAAGACCGTTAATCCAGTAACAAGTCCGCCGCCGGCTGGAAGTCTCGAAGACTTGCTGAAAGCTGCGAACCATCCATCGGTCTTTGTTGATTTTCTTCATACCAAAAAAAGCAAAGGAACTTCATGGATGTATACGCCGCGTACAGCACTGTATTGGGGTTTCATGGAGGAGCAAATGATATTGAAGGAACAATATGACGGTGTGATTTGGCTGGAGCATATAACGCCTTCTGTTATTATAAAGTGAGGAAAGAAGATCCCCTGTGTAAACACACAGGGGATTTTTAATATCGCAAACATAATCAAAACATGTAAGGCGGGATCTATTATTCTGAAACAGAAAGGAGATTAAATTGTCCCATGTATTATGAAAAAGCTGTTCAGCAAACCATTGATTGGCTTGAATCCCATTTGCATGAGCCGATATCTGGCAAGGATATTGTAAACGTTTCAGGCTTTTCTAAATTTCATTTTCATCGGATTTTTCAAAAAGAAGTTGGCATGTCGGTTGTTTCTTATATTCGTTTAAGACGTCTTGCGAATGCAGCAGCTGCTTTGCTTTATACAGATGTTCGCATTATCGACATTGCCTTGCATTATCAGTTTGAATCTCAAGAGGCGTTTACCCGGGCCTTTAAAAAAATGTATCACATGCCGCCGGGAGCATACCGAACATTTATGAAACGTTTTACTGCAAAGAAGGAGGAATCTTGGATGGAGAAAAAAATGAAGGGTTGGGTATTAAGCGGCAGTCATCCATTTCAATTTGAAATGGGGGTTGATCGGGAAAATGTGCATCAGGGCAAGGCGTCGGGGTATTTAAAGTCAACAATGGTGCAGGAGGTCGGGGAATTTGCGACAATGATGCAGCAATTTAAGGCGGACCGTTATCTCGGGAAAAGATTGCGTTTATCATGTTTTATCAAAACAAAAGGCGTAAAGCATTTCGCGTCGCTTTGGATGCGGGTTGACAGTGCGGCTGAAGATGTTCTTCAATTTGATAATATGAGCAACAGACCAATAACAGGAACAACCAATTGGAATCATTACGCTGTTGTTTTAGATGTTCCTGAAAATAGTGCTGTCATTTCATTCGGCGTTCAGCTATCGGGACCTGGCCACGTGTGGCTGGATCATGTTGTTTTTGAAGAGGTAGACGAGAGCGTTCCTTCAACAAATCTTGAAATGCCGGGAGAGCTTTTAGATGAGCCTGTTAATTTATCGTTTGAGGAAGAATTATAATTGTAGTTATCTGAAAAATACATGTTATTTTTTATTAGTAAATGAATGGAAAATACTATAGTTTTTCCGCGAACCCACTCGCTGCCTGGGTTTGTAAGAGTTTGGATATTTTTATCAGTCTGGGCGGATGTGTTCATCTTTGAGATGTTTTCCTGTATGATATAGTAAGAGTGTGCATAACAACTAACTATATCATTGAACAGGGTGTTTATATCATGGAAAAACAATACAGAGTATTACTTTACTATAAATATGTTCCGATTGAAGAGCCGGAGGTGTTTAGAGAGCAGCATCTGGCTTTTTGTAAGGAGCTTGGTTTGTTAGGCCGTATTCTTGTGTCAGCTGAAGGGATTAACGGTACGGTATCAGGTACGTTTGAGCAGACTGAACAATATATGCAAGCGATGAAAGCTGATCCACGATTTGCGGATATGGTGTTCAAGATTGATGAAGAAGAAAATCATGCGTTCAAGAAAATGTTCGTCCGTCATAAAAAAGAGCTTGTGACGCTTCGCCTTGAGGATGATGTGGACCCGAATGAAACAACAGGAAAGCATTTGAAGCCTAAAGAATTCTTTGAAAAGATGCAGGATCCTGATACAGTCGTCCTCGATGCGCGTAATGATTATGAGTATGATCTCGGCCATTTTAGAGGAGCTGTCCGTCCTGATATCGAGGCGTTCCGTGAATTGCCAGAGTGGATCGAAGAAAATAAAGAGATGCTGGAAGGCAAAAAGATTTTGACATACTGCACGGGAGGCGTGCGCTGTGAAAAATTCTCAGGCTGGCTGATGAAGCAAGGCTTTGAAGATGTATCACAGCTTGACGGCGGAATCGTCACATACGGAAAAGATCCTGAGGTGCAAGGAAAGCTTTGGGACGGCCAATGCTACGTATTCGATGAAAGAATCAGCGTGCCGGTTAACCGTGTCGAGCATGTCATTGTCGGAAAAGACTACTTTACGGGTGAACCGTGTGAACGGTATGTCAACTGTGCAAATCCATCATGCAATAAGAAAATCATATGTACACCGGAAAATGAGTACAAATATATGCGCAGCTGCAGCCACGAATGCCGCACGAACCCAAGAAACTTATATGCACAAGAACACAATATGACGGCGGAAGAAGTTAGCGCCAGACTTGCAGCGATTGAAAAAGAAGAGCACGCTGCTGCTGAATAATATGGAAAGAACACCTCTCATGCAGAGAGGTGTTCTTTTTACATGCTTTCTGTTTGTCCGTTTGCGGCGGCCCATTCTTTTTGGCGGAAGGCCTTTTCCCATTTAGAAACCACGATGCAGGCGACCGCGTGTCCCGGCACATTCACACCTGTTCGGGCCATATCCATGATGCGGTCCACGCCTGCAATAATCGCGACGCCTTCAGCAGGCAGCCCCACAGCATTTGCAGTCGCCAAAAGAACGACAAGGGAGCCCGACGGAACAGCGGCGATGCCTTTGCTGGTCATGACAAGCACAAGCATCATGAGAAGCTGCTGTGACAGCGTCATGTCTACATTGAAGGCCTGTGCCAAGAAAATACAGGAAACCGATAAGTATAGGCTTGATCCGTCACAATTCAGCGATAAGCCGGAGGGAACGACAAATGATACCACCCGTTTCGGACAGCCGTATTTCTCCATTCGATCCATAAGCTGAGGAAGAATGGTTTCGGTGCTGGTTGTGGAAAACGCAATCAGAAACAGATCCCATATCATTTTCAGCACTTCAAAATACTTAAAGTGAAAAATGAGACCAACAAGCGGAAAGAGGACAAAGAGGATCAGAAACAGACCAAGAAAAACAGTACCGACTAATTTAAACATGGGGAGGAGGAGTTCGATGCCATATTGGCCTACAGAGGCGGCCATCAAGGCAAGCACGCCGATAGGAGCGGTCACCATGACAATTTGCGTCAGTTTAAACATAATCTGAGCGACTGATTCAAAAAAATTCATCACTGGTTCAGAGGCTTTGCCGATACCAGCGGCGGCAACACCGAATAAAATCGCAAAGAAAATGACAGCGAGTAAATCATTTCTGGCCATGACATCAATAATGTTTGTCGGGATAATATCGAGGATCATTTGTTTGATATCCACGACTTTCTCTGTATAGCCGGAAAGCTCATGAATATCTTTTTTCGCTAAGTGAGAAAGGTCCAGCCCGACGCCTGGCTTTAAGACATTTGCCAATAAAAGTCCCAGGCCCAGCACCAAAGTGGTGATCACTTCAAACCAGATTATGGTCTTTACGCCGAGGCTGCCCATCTTTTTCATACTTCCGCTTCCAGCAGCTCCGATGACAATGGTAGAAAATACAATCGGCACGACAATCATTTTAATCAGGCGGATAAACCCGTCACCGACAGGCCTGAGCGCCATTCCGAAATCAGGAAAAAAGTGGCCGATCACAGCGCCGATAGCCAATGCGATTAAAATTTGAAACGCGATAAATTTTTTCAAATGAATCCCCCTTTAGAATGATATGATGAGGCTTATTCATACCATTCGTGAATCAAATGCAAACCCCTTTTTTAAAAATTTATTTTGGTAGCGCTTTCATTATGTTGGCTAAAAAGTCCCCCGCATCAGGGGGACTTTTTTACTTTATGTTCATACGGTTCATCTCTTCCTCAGATACATTGGTGAAAATAATAGGCGTTATGGCGGAAGCGGCATGCTGCTTAATGTCATTCAAATCAAAGGTTAAAAGCAGTTCGCCTTGTTTGACGGTTTGGCCGCTCGTGACATGAGCTTCAAAGCCTTTACCGTTCAGCTTCACCGTATCAATGCCGACATGAATCAATATTTCCGTGCCGCCAGCGCTTGTGAAGCCAATGGCGTGCTTTGTCGGAAATATCGATACAATTTCGCCGTCAGCGGGGGCAACGACTTTTCCTTCTGTGGGATCAATCGCAAAACCCTCACCCATCATTTTTTCTGAAAACACTGGGTCAGGCACGTCGGATAGGGAGAGTATTTCTCCCTGTACCGGATAGATAAAAGACTCTTCGGCAGGAGGCTCCTGCTGGGTCTGGGCTTCAGCATCAAGCGCCGCGGCGGTAGCCGGGACGCCTCCAGCCATAATCGTTTTGATATCGTCTTTTAAAGCATCTGACTTTGTGCCGAAAATCGCTTGGAAGTTGTTGTTCACTTCTAGCACACCTACCGCCCCAAGCTGTTTTAGTTCGTCCTTGTTCACTTGGCTTGGCTGATGAACGGTGACACGCAGCCTTGTAATACATGCGTCGAGGTTGGCGATATTTTGCTGGCCGCCCAGCGCCTGCAATACGTGGAAGGCGAGCTGGTCTTTTGAAACAGGAGATTTGGCTTCACTTTGATCACCTTCATCTGCTTCACGGCCGGGTGTTTTCAGGTTCCATTTCAAAATCGCATAACGGAACAAATAGTAATAAATGAAGGCGAAAACGATCCCGACAGGAATGACGACCCAGCCATTTGTCGAAAGCCCGTAATTCAGCACATAGTCAATTCCTCCGCCCGAGAAGGTGTAGCCGTGACGGACATGGAGTAGATCACATACGACAAAGATGACACCGGCAAGAATAGAGTTTATTAAATAAAGCACAGGCGCGACGAACAAGAAAGCAAATTCAACTGGCTCTGTAATTCCAGTGAGCATAGACGTAAGCGCTGCTGAAATCATGACGCCGGAAATCATTTTCTTTTTTTCGGGCCGCGCGGTATGGATGATGGCAAGCGCGATTGCCGGCAGACAGAAAATCATGTAAGGGAAATCGCCCATCATAAAACGTCCCGCAGTCGGGTCTCCCGCGAAGAACCTTGTCAGATCGCCGGTTACGGTATTGCCTGTCGATGGATCAGTGTATTCGCCCATCATAAAATAGAAAGGTGTATAAAAAATATGATGCAGTCCAAAAGGAATCAGTAAGCGATAGATTGTTGCATAAAAGAACAGGCCGACCGTTGAATCGGCAATTAAGCTGCTGGCGGCGTTTATTCCGTTCTGAATTAGCGGCCAAACAAATGAGAAAATAACGCCGATGACCAATGAGCTGACCGAAGTAATAATCGGGACAAACCGTTTTCCTGAGAAAAATCCAAGGACGGGTTGCAGCTCTATTGATGAAAAACGCTTGTACAAATATGCGGCAAGCAGCCCGATGATAATGCCGCCGAATACCCCCATATCAATCAGATGCTCGGCCCCTTCATAAGGAGGCTGAAGGCCGAGTAATTTTCCCATGTTATCCAGGGTGACGGTTAAAATCAAGTATCCGATGACAGCGGCAAGTCCGGCCACTCCTTCGCCGCCAGCTAAACCAATCGCGACACCCACGGCGAAAATCAGCGGCAGGTTATCGAATACAACGCCGCCCGCATCCTTTATAATAGGAATGTTCAGTAAATCCTTGTCACCGAAACGGAGCAGCAGACCGGCTGCCGGCAGGACGGCAACCGGAGTCATCAAAGCGCGGCCAAGCTGTTGCAGAATTTGAAATGCCTTTTTAAACATAACAGTCTCCTTCTATTTGTTTGATAAGTATGATAAGTTCTTCAGTTTTTGAGCTGCTTTTGGATCGGCAATAACGGTAACGTGATTGTGTTGTTGAAGAATCGAGGCTGGTACCTCCGGTGTCACAGGGCCTTCAGCCATTTTTTGGATCGCGTCCGCTTTTTCCTCGCCATTTGCTAATAACACAATGTGTTTACTGAATTCCATGATCGTTTTGATGCCCATTGAAACGGCAAGCCTCGGCACAAGGACAGGATCGCCACTGAAAAATCTGGCATTTGCCTGTATCGTGCTTTCAGACAGCCTGACGATTCGTGTCCGGTCCTCAAAATCAGAGCCGGGTTCATTAAAACCAATATGCCCATTCGAGCCGATGCCAAGGATTTGCACATCAATGCCTCCCGCCTGGCGGATAAGCTCCTCATACACTTTGCACTCAGCCTCAAGCTGCGGGTTGTCTCCTTGCGGGATATGAATATGGTCAGGCTGAACATTGATATGCTGAAAAAGATGCTCGTGCATAAATTTGTTATAACTTTGTGGATGAGATGGAGAGAGGCCTGCGTATTCATCCAAATTAAATGTTATAACCTTTGAAAAATCAATTTCGCCTGCCTGATAGTCTGAAATCAGTTGCTTGTACAAGCCGACCGGCGTGCTTCCTGTTGCCAGGCCGAGAACGGCATCTTTCTTAGCCTGCACACATTCCTTAATAATGACAGCGCTTAACTTACAGAGATCTTCATAATGATCAGCAACGATGATCTTCATCTGACACCCCCTCAATGGAATAGACAAGCATCATATTTGTTATGATCAATTTATGATATTTGTCATTACGAATTTAGCACCGTTATCATAAAATTGTCAACGTTATTTTCTGAAAATTTGTTACGAAAGAGAATACAAATCTTTCAAAATAGGAAAGCAGATGGTATTATGGTTTCATTCAAAAAGATCGGTTTACATACAGAATGGGGAGGATGAAATGGCAGCTTTATATTCTGTTATCAAATTTAAAATTATTGAATTAATCAAGTCGGGCAAATATCAGGCGAATGATCAGCTGCCGACAGAGAGTGAGTTTTGCGAGCAATATGATGTCAGCAGAACAACTGTAAGACTTGCTTTGCAGCAGCTTGAGCTTGAAGGATATATTCAGAGAATCCAGGGAAAAGGAACTTTTGTATCGGCAGCTAAAATCCAAACGCCGATTCCGCATAAGATTACGAGTTTTGCAGAACAAATGAGGGGGCTGCGTTCTGAGTCAAAAGTGCTTGAACTTGTGGTGATCCCTGCTGACCATTCCATAGCCGAGCTGTTGAAAATGAAAGAGAATGAGCCTGTCAACAAGCTTGTCAGAGTCAGATACGCCGAGGGTGAACCTTTGCAATACCATACCTCATATATACCTTGGAAAGCGGCACCGGGATTGGTGCAGGAAGAGTGCACTGGATCTCTGTTTGAATTATTAAGAACAAAATACAATATCGAAATCAGCAGGGGTACGGAATCGATAGAACCGATTTTAACGGATGAAACGATCAGCGGACACCTGTTAACCAATGTTGGAGCGCCTGCGTTTTTATCGGAATCCCTCACCTATGATAAAAATGAAGAAGTAGTAGAATATGCTCAAATTATTACAAGAGGCGATCGAACGAAATTCACCGTAGAACAGTCATATCAATCGTAAAGCAATGGGAGATAAAGAACGTTTTATTGTTTTAGGAATGTGATGAGGAGGAATGGTTCTATGTTTCTATTGATGAATGAAAAAGTGGTGTGGGGGTCTGTCATTGCGGCTGTCATACTCTCTATGGTCTTTTATCCATTTCTTCCGGCAGATATGCCGATTCATTATGATGTAACGAACAGCCCGGATTCGACGGTCAATAAGCTGGCTGGAACAGCTATCTTGCCGGCCTTGATGATTGTTTTTGCATTGGCGCGGAAGGTCAACTGGCAGTTAGGGATCGCGGTTTATATTCTGCTGATTTGTCATGCTGTCATTTTGTTTTTAGCAGTTTAACCAAAACAGCCGGAAAAATCTCTGGCTGTTTTTTCTTTAACTTCACCTTCATCTTACACGAAATGTAGTGTATAATAGCCGAAGACGATAGAGAATATTCTGACATTTATAATTGAGCCCTCTTATATCATATGAGAACGGAAAACCGCCTGTAAAAAAAGAATGGCATTACCGATCTGCAGCTCAAAATTGACAGAAAATTTAAACAAATTAATCTGGAAAGGTGTGCTTATCAGTGAACAAGCTTATTGAACGAGAGAAAATCACATCAAAGAAGGAAAAACCAGACCCATCATCCTTAGGGTTCGGCAAATATTTTACAGATTATATGTTTGTGATGGATTATGAGGAGGAAAAGGGCTGGCATCATCCTAGACTTACTCCTTATGCACCGATTATGCTCGATCCATCTTCTTCTGTTTTTCATTACGGCCAGGCTGTCTTTGAAGGCTTGAAGGCATACAGAACTGAAGATGGCAGGGTGCTGCTGTTCAGGCCGGAGCAAAATATCAAAAGGCTGAACAGATCATGTCAGCGAATGAGTATGCCTCCTCTAGACGAAGAGCTGGTGCTGGAGGCACTGACGCAATTGGTCGAGCTGGAAAAAGAGTGGGTCCCGAGGGAAAAGGGAACGTCGCTGTATATTCGTCCGTTTGTGATTGCCACTGAACCGAGTCTCGGTGTAAAGGCATCAAAAAACTATACATTTATGATCGTGCTTTCGCCTGTCGGCTCTTACTATGGCGATCAGCTGCAGCCGATTAACATCTATGTGGAAGATGAGTTTGTGCGGGCAGTCAATGGCGGAGTCGGAAATGCCAAAACGTCAGGAAATTACGCGGCGAGTCTTCAGGCACAGCAGAAGGCGAATGAATTAGGCTATGATCAGGTGCTGTGGCTGGATGCCATTGAAAAGAAATACGCGGAAGAGGTAGGGAGCATGAATATCTTTTTCGTCATAAATGGAGAAGTTGTGACTCCTGCATTAAGCGGAAGCATTTTGAGCGGGATTACACGAGCTTCTGCTATTGAGCTGATCCGAAGCTGGGGCATCCCGGTCCGGGAAGAAAAGATATCTATCGATGATATTTATGCAGCATCCGCACGAGGGGAATTGACAGAGGTATTCGGCACAGGGACGGCTGCAGTTGTTACGCCTGTCGGCGAACTCAATATTCATGGAAGAACGGTAATTGTGAACGACAGGCAAATAGGAGAAATCTCAAAAAAGCTGTATCAAACGATAACTGACATTCAGCTTGGAAAAGTGAAAGATCCGTTTCATTGGACAGTGGAAGTATGAGGATAGAAAAAGAACCTGCCTTGGGGCAGGTTCTTTTATTTTGAATGGGTCATATCGGCGGCCGGACGGCTTTTGCGGTTTTTCGTATAATACACCGCATAGCAGATAGCCATAAATGGCACACCGCAATATAACGCGATTCTTTGATTCGGATCAAAGGCAATGCCAATTACGGATGCCAGACATAAAAGAAATGCGGCAATCGGCACAAATGGGTACCAAGGCGTTCGGTATTTCAAATCTGTGACCTTGTTTCCCGCTTCCAGATAACGTTTTCTGAACATGAATTGAGAAGCGGCGATGCCCATCCAAACGACAACGACGGCAAAGCCGGAAATCGACACGAGGATAACGTACACCGTGTCTGGCGCAAATACGCTGGACAGTAATGACAGGATGCCGCCGATCATGCTGAACACCAGCGCGTTTAACGGAATCCCCTTTGATGTCAGCTTTGCAAATGTTGGGTGAAGCGTCTGTTCTTTTGACAGTGACCAAAGCATACGGGACGATGCGTAAAGTCCGGAATTAGCGGCTGACAGGATGGCTGTCAGAATAACAAAGTTCATGATGTCAGCTGCGTACGGTACACCGACTCTGTCAAAGACTGCAACGAATGGGCTTTTGATGACGCCCGCCTCTTGAATCGGAATCAGCCCTGAGAGTACAAAAATGGTTCCGATAAAAAAGAGTGAGAGACGCCAGACCGTTGTTTTAATCGCTTTTGGTATGGTTTTGTCGGGATCGACGCTTTCTCCCGCGGCAATTCCGATCAGCTCCGTTCCTGAGAAGGCAAAGTTGACAGACAGCATGGTCATGAAAATGGGGACAAATCCATTCGGAAAGAGCCCGCCTTCCGCTGTGAAGTTTGAGAGCATCGGAGCGGCGCCCCCGTCTTTGATCGGGATGATGCCGAACATAGCGGCGCCGCCTAAAAGAATAAATAATACGATGGCTAATACTTTAATGCTGGAAAACCAAAACTCTGATTCAGCGAAAAACTTGACCGAAAATGCGTTCAGCAGGAAAATCAACAAAGCAAAAACGGCGCTCCACATCCAAACAGACGTATCGGGGAACCAGCGCTGCATTAACAGGCCTGCCGCTGTGAATTCAGATCCCAATGCAACGGCCCATGTGAGCCAGTACAGCCAAGCGACCGTAAAACCTGTGCCCGGTCCTATGTATGTTGCTGCATAGGTATGAAACGCGCCTGTCACTGGCATGGCTACAGACAATTCGCCAAGGCACAGCATGACCAAATAGACAATTCCCGCGCCGACTAAGTACGCAAGTATGGTTCCGGCAGGGCCTGCCTGCTGAATGGTATAGCCTGAGCTTAAGAACAGACCGGTTCCAATGACGCCTCCTAATGAAAGCATAAAGAGGTGTCTGCTTTTCATACTTCTCTGAAAGCTTGTCTCATTCTTGTTGTGAGCGGGTTTCATCTTTTTCCAACTTTCTATACGGCGATTTGATGGCTTCCTAATAAAAAATCTCATGTCAGCGGGGGACACGAGATTCCGGCAAGCCGGCTTTTAAGTTAGAATATACAAACAATTCCGATAAGTCAAGTAGTTTTTAAAGTCCGGACCCAGCCGGCGATTTCTTTAATATCCTCCGGTTTTGTCCGGCAGCAGCCGCCGATCAGCTTTGCTCCGTTTTTAAACCAGATGCGCGCGCTTTGTCCGTAAGGCTCGCCGCATGCTGCGCCGTTCCACGTTTTGGTGTCCGGATCATACTGTTCGCCTGAATTCGGATAGACGATAATCGGTTTAGATGTGTTCTTCTTTAGCTCAGCTATTAATGAAGAGATATGCTGAAGCGGAGTGCAGTTGATCCCGACCGCCGCCGCTTGGCTGTGCTGATCAAGCCATGACGCGCAGTCAGCGGCAGGGGTTCCGTCGCTGATATGCAGACCGTCTTTTGCGCTGAAGCTGAACCACGCATATGTGTCAGGAAATTCCTTCAGTAGGCGGACAATTGCTTTTGCCTCAGTGAGACATGGAATCGTTTCACATGCCAAAACATCCGCACCGGCGTCAATCAGGGCTTTCATGCGGGGGCGGTGAAATTCAGCCAGCTCGTCCTCAGAGATTCCGTAGTTTCCGCGATACTCGGAGCCATCCGCAAGATAGGCGCCATACGGGCCGACAGAGGCCGCAACGATCGGTTTTGGCCGATTCAAACGGTTTTCTTTCTGTGCCCAAAATTCATCACGGGCTTCGGCAGCGATGCTGACGGACTTCTGGATAAGCCGGCGGGCTTCCGCTTCGCTGAGCCCGCGTGCGGCAAAGCCTTCAAACGTAGACTGATAGCTGGCGGTGATCGCACAGTCGGCACCTGCAGCGAAGTAATCGGCATGAACTTGTTTGATCAGCTCAGGCTGCTCCATCAGGATTTTTGCCGACCAGAGACTGTCATTCAAGTCGCAGCCTTTACGTTCAAGCTCAGTTGCCATCGCGCCGTCTAACACGATAAGCGGGTATGTATCTAATAGATGCTGAATTGGATTCATAGGCTGTTCTAATCCTTCTTTCTGATTTTTTGAAAAGATATGAAAATGGTAAAGGACGTCTTAACGTTTGTCAATCAACCGAAAGATAAAGGTGTTCAGATTCCATTGATCTGAACACCTTCTGCATGCATTATGATATTTGTTTGTTATGAGGACCAGCAGGAGTTTCTGAAAGCTCCCAGCATTCAATCCGCTCATGATCTTTTATGACATCTTTATAAAAAACAGGGTCTTTGCCCGCTTTTTTCTGCCGGGTATAGTCCTGGAGAGCCGCAAAAACCACCTTCGACAATAAGAAAATGGCGATTAAGTTGACGACGACCATCAAGCCCATAAACAAATCGGCCAAATCCCATACAAGCTGCACCTTGGCCACACAGCCAAACACGATCATTGCAAGCACGCCGATGCGATAGACGAAGATCAGTTTTTTGCTTTTGTTCAAAAAGCCGATATTGGTTTCGCCGTAATAATAGTTGCCGATCAAGGCACAGAATCCGAATAAGAGGATCAGGATGGCGAGAAAGCCTGATGCCCATGGCCCAATATGGGAGCTGAGAGAGGCTTGAGTTAAGGCGATTCCGCTCAGTCCCGGGGTATGATAGGCGTCTGAAAACAGGATGATAAAGGCCGTGCTTGTACAAATGACCAGCGTATCAGTAAGCACACCAAATGCCTGGATCAGCCCTTGTTTTACAGGATGGCTTGTCGTCGCGGTGGCAGCGGCATTCGGTGCGCTTCCCATTCCCGCTTCGTTTGAAAAAATCCCCCGTCTGACACCCTGCATTAAGGCCGCTCCCAAAGCGCCGCCTGCCGCCTGGTCGAATCCAAACGCGTTTTTGACAATTAGCGCAAAAACGGCAGGAAGCTGGGTGATGTTTGTGAGAATCACGAAAAAAGCGACTCCGATATACAGGACAGCCAAAACAACAACAATATATTCAGCCAGTTTTGCGATGCGTTTGACTCCGCCAAAGATAATCGTTCCAAACACAGCGATTAAAATGAGTCCAAGTGTCAAGCGGTTTGTGCCGAACGCGTTTTCAAACGCGAGACTGACCGTATTTGATTGAACCGAGTTAAAGACGATACCGAACGACAGCGTGATTAAAACGGCGAACAAGGCGCCCATCCATCTTTTGTTCAGTCCTTTTTCCATATAATAAGCAGGACCGCCGCGGAAGCCGTTTGCATCTTTCACCTTATAAATTTGAGCCAGTGTACTTTCGACAAAGCTTGACGCTGACCCGATAATGGCAATAATCCACATCCAGAAAATCGCACCGGGCCCGCCCAGCGCAATCGCAATGGCAATACCCGTAATGTTTCCGGTGCCGACACGGGCTGCCATGCTGATACAAAACGCTTGAAACGGAGAGATGCTGTTTTTCGAGCGGGATGCAGCGCCTTCCTTTAACACCCTGACCATTTCCTTCAGCATGCGAACCTGTAAAAATTTAAGCTTGAACGTAAAATAGATTCCCAGAGAAAGAAGCAATACAATTAATAGCTTTGACCACAAAAAATCATTTGCGAAACCTACGATATGTTCCAGGAATTGCTGCATACAATCACCTCGTTTTTTATTTTAAAAAATGCTGAGTTCCCACTCCTGTGCGATGTGCTTCAGCAGCATGCCGCCAGTCAGGCTGTTGCCGTATTCATCAATGGCAGGCCCGTAAATGCCGATGCCGCATCCGTTTTGGAAAGGCTGCTCTCTTCTGGCGCTTGGGGGAACCAACGCCATGATGCCGCCAGAGACACCGCTTTTGGCCGGCACCCCGACAAATGCCGCATATTTGCCGGAGGCGTTATACATGCCGCATGTCAGCATTAAAGCCTTGGCGAGCTTTGCCACATCCTTTGGAATCACCTGCTGGCGGTGAATCGGGTGATAACCGTCATGAGCAAGGATCAGGCCGATCAATGCAATGTCTTCTGTCGTGCCTTCCATGGCACATTGCTTCAGGTACACCTCAAGCGTTTCTTCTACATCGGCTTCTAAAAAGTTTGTCTCTTTTAAATAGTAGGCCAGTGCCCTGTTGCGGTGGGCGGTTTCCCATTCAGACCGGAAAACTTCCTCATGTATTCTGGGCCGTTTCCCTATTAATGTTTCAATGACAGAGTACAGATACTCCAGCCTATCGCGGGCTGTCTCTCCCGGAAGAAGCGAGGCGATTGTAATGGCGCCCGCGTTAATCATGGGGTTAAACGGTTTTCCGGGCTTGTGCATTTCGAGACGGATGATTGAATTAAAGGCGTCACCTGTCGGCTCGACATCGACGCGGTCAAGCACATAGGGAATACCGCGGCTCATACACGCAGCGATAAAGCTGATGACTTTTGAAATGCTTTGCAGGGTAAAAGGGACGTTCCAATCGCCGGCATGTATCATTGCTCCATTAGGCTCCAATATACAAATGCCGAGATGTGAGTCATTGACATTTCCTAACGCGGGGATATAATTTGCGCTTTGTCCATTGGCGGAAAAGGGGCGGTAATGTTCTACCCATTCATACAGCTGCGACGCCAGATTCTTTTCTTCCGGGCGTTCTTTTATCAGTTCTTTCATCAAATTCCTCCTATCTGTTTTAGCTATTTGGGACTGAGGCGGAGTATAATCGAAGACAGACGAGGCGTTAAACGCTTTCATGAGTGCGGTAAGGTATCATAACTGTATAATAGAGACTACAGAATCATACAAAATACGACAAAAAATGTTCGAAAATAAGCCGTTGGTTTTATAAAAAGCTTACATACTGGGTCGAAAGAAATTTGCAGGTTTTTTGTCCTTTCCTCAAAATAAAAATGAGGATGTGATCATAATTAAACTGGAACGTTTTTTTGAGAAAGACGCATATATACTGGCGCTCATGCTGATTACTGTGCCGCTTGCAGGTGAACTGAAATTTTATCCCCTCAATGAAGAGTTCCGAATCAGCTTCGGCGCGCCGGCTTTTTTCTTTTTCTTAGTGCTGCTGCGGCATGTGTCAGCTGTATTGCCGGGGTTTTTGACTGGAACATCGGTTTTCGTATTTCGTGTCTTATTGGAATTTTGGGACGGAAGACACGCTGGACTGATTCCAATCCTGTATGATCAAGCGTCAGGCTTTTTCTTTTACATGACGTTTGCATGTCTGTTTTATGTGTTGCGGGCGAACCGCTATCGTGATCGGCCGGTTATGCTCGGTTTTTACGGATTTATGATTGAAATTGCTTCCGATAGCGTCGAGCTGGTCGTTCAGTTTCTTATTTTTCATACAGTGGTGACGCCTGAAAAAATAACGGATATCGCGGTCGTTGCGATTTCTCATACATTTATTGTGATCAGCTTTTTTAACGTGCTGAAGCTGTATGAAACGCAGTCCAGAGAAAAGCAGACAAGGCGGCAAAATGAGCACATGCTGATGATCGTGTCGAATTTATATGAAGAAACAGTGCATTTAAAAAAGACGCTGAAAACGACAGAGCATGTGACAAACGAATCCTATCAGCTCTACCGGGAAGTGAAGGGCAAGGACGATCAGCTCGGCGGCAGGATCTTAAGGCTGGCAGGGGAAATTCATGAAGTGAAAAAGGACAACCAGAGGATATTCGCCGGGCTTTCGAAACTGATTTCCAATGAAAGTTTTAAAGATTATATGAATGCATCGGACCTTTTCCGGCTTGTCATTCGCATGAATGAAAAGTACGCTGAATCATTAGGCAAACAGATCAATTTTCACTGCGCAATAGAGGGTGAGCACGACGATTATCATGTATTTATCGTTCTTTCTGTCATTAATAATTTGACGGCGAACGCAGTTGAGGCAATGGGGGATGAGGGGTCGGTCAGCCTAAGGCTCCGTAAGACAGATGAGAGTATGATAGAATTCCAGGTGGAAGACAATGGTCCCGGCATCTCGGAGACATTAGGGGATATTGTGTTTGATCCGGGCTTTACCTCAACGTATGACGAGTTTGGCACGCCTTCAACCGGAATTGGGCTTTCCTACGTCAAGGAAATCGTGACAGAGCTTGAAGGAAACATCAAGTTTCACAACCAGCAGCAAGGAGTGGTCTTTACCATCAGGCTGCCTGCCAGGCATTTGATTCAGAAAGGATGAACGGATAATATGCGTTTTTTTATCGCTGATGATGACCGTGCGGTGCGGTCAATTTTAAGGCAGATCATAGAGGATGAGGATCTTGGAGAGGCTGCGGGTGAAGCGGAAGACGGAAGCCAAGTGGAAGGGCATATATTGCAATTTAAGCAGATTGATATTTTGTTAATCGATTTATTAATGCCCGGGCGGGATGGAATTGAGACCATACGCCGAATCAAGGACTCTTATTCCGGGAAAATCGTGATGATCTCGCAGGTGGAAGCTAAAGAAATGGTCGGAGAAGCGTATTCTCTCGGCATTGAATATTTTATTCATAAACCGATTAACCGTATTGAAATTGTAACTGTTCTACAAAAGGTGAAGGAACGGATCCAGCTTGAAAACTCAATCGGAGATATCCAAAACTCTTTAAGCCGGCTGGTCAACCGAACCGAACGGAAAGCACGGTCTCAGTATAAAAATGACAACAGCTTAAAAGAAGCGGGAACATTCTTGCTATCCGAGCTCGGCATGATGGGTGAAGGCGGCGCTCATGATATGATGGCGGTCCTTCAGTATTTAGCTGAGCATGAACAATCTGAGCCTTACGAAAAAAATATCCCTTCTTTAAAACAAATTTTCACACAAGTAGCGGAACGAAAGCTTGGAGCTGCGGCATCACAAACGGAAATCAATCGTGAAATGAAAGCCTCGGAACAGCGAATCCGCAGAGCCATCATTCATTCGCTGGACCATTTTGCCTCATTGGGCACAACTGATTTTTCGAACCCTAAATTCGAAACCTACGCATCAAAGTTCTTTGATTTTCCGGTCGTCAGCCAGAAAATGAAAGAAATTCAATCCAAAGAGGCAAAACCCCTCGCACCTGCCAGAGTGAATATGAAAAAATTTATCCACGTATTTTTTTTAGAAGCGAAGATTTTGAACGAAACGATGAAAGAAAGAAGTATGTGAAAAAACAGCCGGCTAGCAGCGGCTGTTTTTTTATGCGGAATGACTTTTTTATGAAAAGTCAGAAAATAAAATTATTGACTTATTGTTTATTTGTCTTACAATAAAACAAAAGGATATACAGCCGCATAAATTTAAAGCGTTTTCAAATGAGCTGTTTACACAAATGACAGGAGGTTTTGTACATGAGCCGTATAAGAAAAGCACCTGAAGGGATTTTAGGTTTTCCGGTTGCGCCTTATAATACACAAGGAAAGCTGGAAGAAGAAGCTCTGTTTCAAAATATCGAGTTTTTGCTGGAAGAAGGCTTGGAAGCGATTTTTATCGCCTGCGGGTCAGGGGAGTTTCAGTCCCTTAGCCAGAAAGAATACGAAAACATGGTCGAAGTCGCGGTTTCGGCTGCGGGAGGAAAGGTCCCGGTCTATACGGGAGTGGGCGGCAATCTCAGCACCGCGCTTGATTGGGCGCGTATATCGGAGAAAAAAGGCGCTGACGGCTATTTGATCCTTCCTCCGTATTTGGTGTATGGCGAACAGGAGGGGCTGTATCAGTACGCCAAAACGATTATTGAAAGCACTGACTTGAATGCCATTCTGTATCAGCGCGACAATGCCGTATTTTCTCTTGAACAGATCAAGCGGCTGACGGAGCTTGAACAGCTTGTTGGTGTGAAAGACGGAGTGGGGAACATGGATTTGAATATCAACCTCGCCTATACAATCGGTGACCGCTTGGGATGGCTTAACGGAATGCCGATGGCTGAAGTGACGATGCCGTCCTACCTGCCAATCGGTTTCCACTCTTATTCTTCAGCCATTTCGAATTATATTCCGCATATTTCCCGGATGTTCTATGAAGCTTTGAAAAACGGAAACAACGATGCAGTGAAGGAACTCTATCAGCATGTCATTCTGCCGATCAACGATATTCGGAAGCAGCGGAAAGGGTACGCGGTATCCTTGATCAAAGCCGGCATGGAGATTATGGGGATGAATGTGAGAAATACAGCCAGACCGCCTGTCGGGCCGGTTGAAAAAGAACATTATCAGCAATTAGAAGCCATTTTAAAGCAAGCGGCGGATCGTTTCCCGAAGAAGGCCGCGACGGTTTGACGAACATAAAAACCTGAAAGGGGCAATGGGCATGACTGTAATCACGGAAAAAAACACATATCTCAATTTTATTAATGGAGAATGGGTCAAATCTCAATCAGGCGATATGATCAAGTCGGAAAATCCTGCCGATGTGAACGACATCGTCGGCTATGTGCAGAGTTCAACGGCTGACGATGTGGACCGGGCCGTCACCGCCGCTCATGCGGCAAAAACGGGATGGAGAAAGCTGACGGGTGCAGAACGGGGCCAATTGCTGTACAAAACTGCCGATATTATGGAACAGCGCTTAGAGGACATCGCCGCATGTGCGACGCGTGAAATGGGAAAAACCCTGCCGGAAGCAAAAGGAGAAACCGCTCGCGGCATTGCGATTCTTCGCTATTACGCCGGCGAGGGCATGCGCAAAACAGGCGATGTCATCCCGTCTACTGACAAAGACGCACTGATGTTTACAACCCGTGTCCCGCTCGGTGTCGTCGGTGTGATTTCGCCGTGGAACTTCCCGGTCGCGATCCCGATTTGGAAAATGGCGCCGGCATTGGTGTACGGCAATACTGTTGTCATCAAACCCGCAACAGAAACTGCCGTTACATGTACGAAGATCATCGCTTGTTTTGAAGAAGCGGGGTTTCCGGCGGGAGTCATCAATTTGGTGACTGGCCAAGGGTCAGTTGTCGGCCAAGGCATTGCCGAACATGACGGGGTCAATGCCATTACGTTCACGGGTTCGAATCAGGTTGGGAAAATCATTGGCCAAGCCGCTTTAGCGAGAGGCGCCAAATATCAGCTTGAAATGGGCGGGAAAAATCCAGTGATCGTAGCGGATGATGCTGATCTTGAAGCGGCAGCGGAAGCCGTGGTGACAGGCGCTTTTCGTTCAACGGGCCAGAAGTGCACCGCAACGAGCCGTGTCATTGTCCAAAGTGGAATTTACGACCGCTTTAAAGAAAAATTGCTGCATCGCACAAAGGAGATTACGATTGGAGACAGCTTGAACGAAAACGTCTGGATGGGACCGATCGCCAGCAAAAATCAGCTTGATAACTGCCTATCGTATATTGAAAAAGGCAAACAAGAAGGCGCTTCCCTTTTGATCGGAGGAGAAAAGCTGGAGGATGGAAAGTATCAAAACGGTTATTATGTGCAGCCTGCCATTTTTGACAACGTGACATCTGACATGGCGATTGCCCAGGAGGAAATTTTCGGGCCGGTCATCGCTCTGTTAAAGGTGGACACGATGGAGGAGGCTTTAGACCTCGCCAATGATGTAAAGTTCGGATTAAGTGCATCTATTTTTACGCAAAACATCGGCCGTATGCTTTCATTCGTTGATGAGATTGAAGCCGGGCTTGTTCGGGTCAATGCAGAAAGCGCAGGGGTTGAGCTTCAGGCGCCATTTGGCGGCATGAAGCAATCAAGCTCTCACTCCCGCGAACAGGGTGAGGCTGCGAAGGACTTTTTCACGGCGATCAAAACCGTATTTGTGAAGCAATAAAGGTGCTGGAAAGAGGCGTTCGTCTCTTTCCGAGCCTTATTCAGCCAGCATGTGATTCTCTACTTTGGCAAAGGAGAAGATATTATGAAAAAAGACCATGCGAATATTTCGCCGGCGGGCAAAAAAACCTCTGTACGCTGGTTCATCGTGTTTATGCTGTTTCTTGTGACATCTATTAACTACGCAGATCGTGCGACACTTTCGATTACGGGAGATTCCGTCCAGCATGACCTTGGACTGGACTCGGTCGCTATGGGGTATGTGTTTTCTGCTTTCGGCTGGGCTTATGTCATCGGGCAGCTTCCCGGAGGCTGGCTGCTGGATCGGTTTGGCTCAAAGACGGTTATTGCGCTAAGCATCTTTTTCTGGTCATTTTTCACGCTGCTGCAAGGGGCGATTGGCTTTTTTACTGCTGGCACAGCGATTATCCTGCTGTTTGCGCTGCGCTTTTTAGTCGGGCTATCTGAGGCGCCTTCATTTCCCGGAAACGGCAGAGTGGTTGCTTCCTGGTTCCCAAGCTCCGAACGCGGTACAGCTTCAGCCTTTTTTAATTCAGCTCAATACTTCGCAATCGTCATTTTTTCTCCTTTAATGGGCTGGCTCACCCACTCTTTCGGCTGGCATTCCGTCTTCGTAGTGATGGGGGCCGCGGGAATTCTTCTGGCTTTTATCTGGTTAAAAATGGTATATGAACCGAAAAAACATCCGAAGGTTAACAAAGCCGAGCTTGCGTACATTGAAGAAGGCGGCGGGCTGATCTCGATGGATGACAGTCAAAGCAACCAGGAAAAAGAATCAAAATGGCCGTATATCAAACAGTTATTGACCAACCGCATGCTGATTGGCGTATACATCGCACAATACTGCATTACAACTCTCACCTATTTTTTTCTCACATGGTTTCCGGTATATTTGGTTCAGGCCCGCGGAATGTCCATTCTTGAAGCGGGGTTTGTGGCTTCTCTCCCGGCGCTGTGCGGATTTGCGGGCGGCGTGCTTGGAGGCATCGTGTCTGATTTTTTACTGAAAAAAGGCCGTTCTCTCACCTTTGCGAGAAAAGCGCCGATCATTGTCGGCATGCTGCTGTCTTGCAGCATGATTATCTGCAACTATACAGATTCAGCGTGGCTCGTCGTTGTGATCATGTCACTCGCGTTCTTCGGAAAAGGCTTTGGCGCATTGGGCTGGGCTGTCGTGTCGGACACGTCACCAAAAGAGTGTGCGGGATTAAGCGGAGGTTTGTTCAACACATTCGGAAACATCGCCTCGATTACGACGCCGATTATTATCGGCTACATCGTGAATGCCACAGGGTCTTTTAATGGCGCCCTCGTCTTTGTTGGCGCTAATGCGATTGCAGCAGTCCTCAGCTATTTGCTGCTGGTCGGGCCGATCAAACGGGTCGTATTAAAGAAACAAGAGCAAGACCCCGATCAATCGTTGCCTGTCTAATATTTTATGAAAGCGCTTTATAAGGAGGAGAAAACATGAGTTCATCAATACAAGAACAGGTTCAAAAAGAAAAAAGAATGAATATTCCATCAATTACTGAAATGAGAGTAATTCCAGTCGCGGGGCATGACAGTATGCTGCTGAATTTAAGCGGCGCCCACAGCCCGTTTTTTACCCGGAATCTTGTTGTCTTAACGGACAGCAGCGGGAATCAGGGAGTGGGCGAGGTGCCGGGCGGAGAAGCTATTCGCCGCACGCTGGAGCTTGCAGAGCCGCTTGTTGTCGGTAAATCGATCGGCGCGTACCAGTCAATTTTGCAAACAGTCAGAAAGCAGTTTGCGGATCAAGACAGGGGAGGCCGCGGAATCCAGACGTTTGATTTGCGCACTACAGTCCATGCCGTTACAGCGCTGGAAGCGGCTTTGTTAGATTTGCTTGGAAAGTTTCTTCAGGAACCAGTCGCGGCCTTGTTGGGAGAAGGACAGCAGCGGGATGAGGTCAAGATGCTCGGTTACTTATTTTACATCGGTGACCGAAGGCGGACGACATTGCCGTATCAAAGCAATCAGCAGTCAGATTGCGATTGGTTCCGCCTCCGCCATGAGGAAGCGCTGACGCCTGAGGCCATTGTACGTCTTGCCGAATCCGCACAGGAGCGCTACGGCTTTCAGGATTTCAAGCTGAAAGGCGGGGTGCTGTCAGGAGAGGATGAAATCGAAGCTGTCACTGCATTATCAAAACGTTTTCCAGAGGCAAGGATCACCCTTGATCCGAACGGGGCGTGGTCATTAGAGGAAGCCATTGCATTATGCAAAGGAAAGCATGATGTGCTCGCGTATGCAGAAGATCCGTGCGGGGCGGAATATGGTTATTCCGCACGTGAAGTGATGGCTGAGTTCCGCCGCGCGACAGGCCTGCCGACCGCGACAAACATGATAGCGACTGACTGGCGGGAAATGGGGCACGCGCTTCAGCTGCATGCGGTCGATATTCCGCTGGCTGATCCTCATTTCTGGACGATGCAGGGATCGGTGCGGGTTGCGCAGATGTGCCATGATTGGGGACTGACGTGGGGCTCGCATTCTAATAATCATTTTGATATCTCCCTTGCGATGTTTACCCATGTCGCGGCCGCTGCTCCGGGACGCATCACGGCGATTGATACCCATTGGATCTGGCAGGACGGACAGCGTTTAACCAAACAGCCTTTAGAAATTGCTGATGGCTGTGTGAAGGTGCCTGATAAGCCTGGGCTTGGCATCGACATTGATATGGAACAAGTCGAAAAAGCGCATGATCTCTATCGAAAAATGAAGTTAGGCGCACGGAATGATGCAATCCCTATGCAGTTTCTGATCAGCAATTGGGAGTTTGACCGCAAGCGCCCGTGTCTCGTGCGATAAGTTTTATTCTAAATATTGTCATAACGAATATTTTGTCTTACAATTGAACAACTGAAGGGAGAGTTGTTCGTGTACGAAGGTTTAGAAGATCTGAAGGTGGATACAGTCAATCGGAAAACATTAGCTAAGCAAGTCATTGAACGGATTGTCCATTTACTGTCAAGCGGACAATTAAAGGCCGGAGACAAATTGCCCACAGAAATGGAACTAATGGATATCTTACATGTTAGCAGACCGGTGCTTCGCGAGGCGCTTAGCTCACTAGAGACGCTGGGTGTTATCACGAGAAAAACCCGCGGCGGCACGTATTTCAACGACAAAATCGGGATGCAGCCTTTTTCCGTCATGCTTGCTTTGGCGACAGATAATCTTCCGGCTATTATTGAAGCGCGGATGGCGTTAGAACTCGGGCTGGTGACGATTGCCGCGGAAAAAATAAATGAAGATGAGCTCGAGCGTTTACAGAAAACAATCGACGACATCGCCGGCAGCACTGACAACAATTATGGAGAAGCCGATAAAGAATTCCATCGAATTATAGCTTTAAGTGCCAATAATCCCGTTGTCGAAGGCATGATTCAATCCCTGCTGATCACCCATGCGAAAATCGACAGCCAGATTCCGTATAGGGAGAGGGATGTAACGGTCGAATACCACAAAAAAATCTATGACGCTCTTGCCAAAAGAGATCCTTACCAAGCTCATTACCACATGTATGAGCATTTGAAATTTGTCCGTGACAAAATTCTGAAGGGTATGGATGATCAATAATTTTTGAAACAGCCGCAGTTGAAACGTAAGATCTGCGGCTTTTTTTGAACCGATTTAGAAAACGCTTACTAAGATATGAGGAGTGATTTTCTTATGGCAATGAACCTCAGGCAAAACCAAACGCCCCTTTACATCAAAGTGAATGAAACAGATAACACGGCGATTATTGTCAATGACGGAGGACTGCCAAAGGGCACTGTTTTTCCATGCGGGCTGATGCTTGAAGAAGATGTTCCTCAAGGCCATAAAGTGGCCTTAACCGATTTGAATCAGGGGGATGCCATTGTGCGTTATGGAGAAGTGATCGGATTTGCAGATCAGCCGATCAAATGCGGAAGCTGGGTGAGGGAAGCATTGGTGAGAATGCCCTCCCCTCCGGAACTCCATGATCTCCCTATCGCAAACAAAGTGCCCAAACCGCTGCCGCCTCTTGAAGGTTATACGTTTGAAGGATATCGAAATGCTGACGGCAGTGCGGGGACGAAAAATATTCTCGGTATCACCACAAGTGTTCAGTGTGTCGTCGGTGTGCTGGATTATGCGGTAAAACGGATAAAAGAAGAGCTTCTCCCTAAATATCCTAATGTCGATGATGTTGTGCCGCTTCATCATCAATATGGATGCGGCGTGGCCATCAATGCCCCAGACGCTGTTATTCCCATCCGCACGATTCAAAACCTGGCAAAGCATCCGAACTTCGGCGGGGAAGTGATGGTGGTCGGATTAGGATGTGAAAAGCTCCTCCCGGCACGGATTGCACCTGAGAAAAAAGATCATATCATTTCACTTCAAGATCATCGAGGCTTTGCGAATATGATTCATTCGATCATGGAAATGGCGGAGGAGCGGTTAATCAGACTCAACAGCAGAGTTCGTGTAACCTGCCCTGTTTCTGACCTGGTAATTGGCTTGCAATGTGGCGGCAGTGATGCCTTTTCCGGCGTGACGGCGAATCCGGCAGTGGGATATGCGGCTGATTTATTGGTTCGGGCAGGCGCAACGGTCTTGTTTTCTGAAGTGACAGAGGTGCGGGATGCGATTCACTTATTAACGCCGCGGGCTGTCAGCGATGAGGTCGGTCGTTCGCTGATCGATGAGATGAAGTGGTATGACAGCTATCTGCGGCGGGGTGAAGCAGACAGAAGCGCCAATCCGTCACCTGGCAATAAAAAAGGCGGTTTATCCAATGTGGTGGAAAAAGCGTTAGGATCGGTAGCATAGTCAGGCACAAGTCCCATTTCCGGTGTGCTCGGGCCTGGAGAAAAGGCAGAGAAGAAAGGTTTGCTGTTTGCGGCGACGCCGGCAAGCGACTTTGTGTGCGGAACCCTTCAGCTGGCGGCAGGCATGAATCTGCAGGTCTTTACGACAGGCAGAGGAACACCATATGGATTGGCTGCTGCGCCGGTGATGAAAGTATCTACACGCCACTCATTAACAGAGCATTGGGCGGATTTAATCGATATCAATGCCGGGCGAATCGCTACCGGAGAGGCCAGTATCGAAGAAGTCGGCTGGGAGATTTTTCGGATGATCATAGATGTAGCGAGCGGCAGGAAACAAACATGGGCGGACCATTGGGGGCTTCACAATGATTTGTGCTTGTTTAATCCCGCGCCTGTGACTTGATTCATCTTTTATAGTAGATTAACACTGGAATATGATGTAAAATGAAGATCAACGTACAATGAACGGAGGGGTTCTGACATGGCATTCATTAGATTCCGATTGACACGAATTCAATAGTGAACGACTCTCGCCTGGATGCGGGGAATCGGGATGAATCTGCCTATGTATGTACCCTTATATTATCATGGAAAGAGGGTGGCGATGCTGCCCTCTGTTTTTGTGCCTTAAAAACATCCCTTCTCTTTAACGACAGGCGGAATATGAGAAAGGGGAAAAGAGATGACAAACCCTATCGAAAGGCAGCTTATCACTGAAATTGTCGCGCTTGCACGCAATCAAGGTTTGACGGTTCACTCTGATAACGCTCAATTGAATGAAACGGGAATGGATTTTCATGTTGTATTTGCTGATGATGATTCAGGTATGCCATGGGTGCTGCGAAAACCACGACGAAGCGATGTTGTTGGAAGAGCAGCTTCAGAAGGCAGAACACTTGCCTTTCTCCGCGCGAATCTTACAGCTGATGTGCCGGATTGGAAAATTCATACGCCGGAATTGATCGCTTACCCGAAGCTTAGCGGAACACCTGCTGCTGGGATCGATTTGGAACAGAAACAGTATGTATGGAATATGAATCATCAGCCGCCGTCAGACGGTTTTATTCATACACTTGCCGAAATACTGGCAGAATTACATGGCATGAATCAAACATCTGCCGGCCTATTAGGAATAGAAGTGATTAAGCCAGAAGATTTTAGGCAAATGACGGCTGAATCTATGGATGATGTAAAGAATAAGCTTGGCGTATCTAAGCAGCTTTGGGAAAGATGGCAAACGTGGATCAATGATGATGCATACTGGCCCGGTTTTTCCGTGCTGATACACGGTGATCTCCATCCGGCGCATATCCTTATTGATCAAACCGAACACATCACAGGCCTTCTGGATTGGACAGAAGCGAAAGTCGCCGATCCAGCCAAGGATTTTGTCTTTTACCACATGATTTTTGGAGAAAAAGAAACAGCCCGTTTGCTTGAATGCTATAATCAAGCAGGCGGCCGTGTATGGTCAAAAATGCAGGATCACATCTCAGAGATGCAGGCAGCGTATCCGCTGGAAATTGCCAAGTTCGCTCTTCAGACACAGCAGGAGGAGCACATAAATATGGCTCTGGAAGCACTTGGCCAATCTAAATTGGATTAAGAATTGACTTCCTTGAATTGACGGAGTATTATAAATTTTAAAAAAGAAAGAACGGATTAACAATTGTGAGGAAGAGCAAGTAAGCATCAGTGAGCGGGGTTCAGAGAGTCGGTGGCAGGTGTGAACCGATCCTCCCCTGATGCCGAATGGGCTTCTGAATTGCTTTGCTGAATAGAAAGTAGGCAATGCCGGGATTCTCTCTCCGTTACCAAGAGAGGAGTATCGAAACTGACGTTTTCTGTACTGATGAGCGAATGGCTTTTTAGCTGTTAATAAAGGTGGTACCGCGAGACCCTCGTCCTTTGATAGGATGGGGGTTTTTGTGTTTCTTAAAGGAGGTGACGGCCGATGGAAGAAGGCTGGTGGTCCATGTTTGATCAATGGGAAAGGAGGGATTCAAATGGTGATCGCAACTGATGATCTGGAGGTCGCATGCCCTGAGTGTAAAAGAGCAAGAGAAATCGAAGGCAGCCCATGTCCAGCTTGCGGCGGGAAGGGTGTCATTCTGACGGCTCAAGGAAATACGCTTCTGGATTTTATACAAAAGCATTTGAACAAGTAAAGGAGAAAAGCTGAGCTGAGATGAGATTAGAAGAGCAGAGTGAGATTCGCAAGGCATCGGCAGGGACGGTTTTTTTGCTGATCGGAACGGTTTGTTTTGCATCTAAGTCGATTTGGATTAAATGCGCATATGAAATGGGTGCTGAGCCAGACGCGGTATTGTTATACAGGCAGCTGTTTGCTGTTCCGCTGTTTTGGCTGATTTTTTTGTTATACCGTCCTCCAATCCCGGACGGTATGAAAAAAGGGGATCTATGGAGGGCGTGTGTCGCGGGAGTGTTTTGTTTTTTTCTGTCTCCCTTGTTTGATTTTATGGGGCTGAACCATGTATCCGCAATGGTTGAGCGTATTTTGCTGATGAGCTATCCGGTGTTTATGATCGGTTTCAACGCGTGTCGTGACCGGAAAATGGTTTCCAACCAAGACCTTTTCGCAGTGCTGATGGTCATGATCGGTTTTTTCTTTGCGCTTGGCGGCTGGAATGCTGAGCTTTTTCAGGCGCATATGGTTGGATCTCTATTCATTTTGTTATCCTCGGCCGTTTATGCTGGTTATCTTGTCCTTTCCGGGCGTCTCGTCCATCAAATCGGCGGCATCCGACTCAATGCATACGGGATGACAGCAGCTGGAGCGGCCATGATGCTTTACACAGGCATAAAGGCGGCGATCGGCATGAATACGCAAATGACAGCATATCCGCTTGCTGTGTACGGTTTGTTTGTGTTCATCGCAGTCGTCTCTACTGTGATTCCATTTGTGCTGATGCTTGAGGGCATAAAACGAATCGGGGCACTGCGAGCTGCCACTATTTCAATGGCAGGGCCTGTCCTGTCGATTTTCTTTGGAGCCTTATTTCTCGGTGAGCGGCTCCAGCTTACTCAAACCATTGGATGCGCAGCCGTATTTATTGTCATAACGGGCATGGAATATAGAAAGCTGAAAAAAGGAAAAAAAGAATAAATCTTGTAAAACACACATGTTTTTCAATTACAATAAGCGTAATGACATGTGTGTTTTTTTGACTATGAAAAGGTGAGGTGAGAGGATGCAGCGCATATTGCTTGTGGAGGACGACCATTCAATCAGTGAAATGGTGGATCATTATTTAACAAAAGAAGGCTTTGACATCGTGCATGCATTCGACGGTGAAGAGGGCATTCGGAGGTTTCAAGAGCAGGCGTACGATTTGATTCTGCTTGATATCATGCTCCCGAAGCTGAACGGCATGGATTTTCTGAAAATCATCCGGGAAAAAAGCAACGTTCCTGTTTTAATGATTTCAGCAAAAGACGGAGATGTTGATAAAGCACTGGGCCTGGGATTCGGGGCGGATGATTATATCGCCAAACCGTTTTCGATGATTGAATTGACAGCCAGAGTCAAAGCAGCGATACGGAGGGCGACGCAATATTCGTCGAGTGAACCGGCTGAACATCAGGTGATTCGTGTTCACCAGCTGACGATCGATATAGACAATGTGTCCGTTCTGAAAAACGGCGAACCGCTTCAGCTGACGTCAACGGAATGGCAGCTGCTGACACTATTTGCATCAAATCCTAAGAAGGTATTTACGAAAGAACAAATCTATCGTTCCGTATGGAATGAGGATTACTTTGGCGACCAAAATATCATTAATGTACATATGAGACGGCTGAGAGAAAAGATTGAAGATGATCCATCGTCTCCTCAATATATCAAAACATTATGGGGCATCGGCTATAAATGGGGAGAGTTTTAGAATGACAGTATTAATGATTTCCGCTGTCATCGCTTTGGCGTGTCTAAATGTCATTCAATATATGATGAAAAAGAACCGGGACAGGAATTTGACGTATACGGCAGAAAAGCTTGGCGCCATGCTTGAGAATGAATCGGCCGATCAGGTTTTACTGCATACAGATGACCGTGCGCTCAGGGACCTGCTCGTCAACATCAATCTGCTTGCCGAGGATCATCAGCATATCAACGCCCGGTTTGCAAAAACAGAGCATTCCATGAGACGGATGCTGACCAATATGTCGCACGATCTCAAAACACCTCTGACGGTCATTCTCGGTTATATCGAAGCCATCCAAAGTGACCGGGATATGCCGGACAAAGAGCGGGAAAGGCTGCTTGAGAAGCTCCACCAAAAAACAAATGAACTCATACAAATGATCCACTCTTTTTTTGATTTAGCAAAATTGGAATCTGAAGATAAACAAATCCCAATCTCAAAAATACATATCAACGAAGTATGCAAACGAAATATCCTGCATTACTATGATGCCGTTCAGTCAAAAGGTTTTAACACGGAGATAGAAATACCGGATACGCCGGTATACGCGCATGCAAATGAAGAGGCACTGGACCGTATCCTTCAAAATTTATTATCCAACGCGATTCAATATGGCGCGGATGGCAAGTTAATCGGATTATCACTCTCTTATGATGAAACAAGCATCGCCATCTCTGTATGGGATCGCGGAAAAGGGATCAGTGAAACAGATCAGCAGCGGGTATTTGAGAGGCTGTACACACTTGAAGAATCTAGAAATAAAGCATTCCAGGGGAGCGGTCTCGGTTTAACGATCACGAAAAGGCTTGTGGAAAAAATGGGGGGCTCCATCTCTCTTCATAGCAACCCGTATGAACGGACAGCGTTTACGATTACATTAAAACGAATGACCTATTAACAATCGTAAGAATTTCTTAAGAATGAAGAAATAAAAAAGACAGGGCCCGCCGCTACAATAGAAAACAGGAACAAGGGGAAAGGAGCAACAACGTTGACTTACATTGTGCAAACAACCGGACTGACCAAAACGTTTCAAGGCAAAGAAGTCGTATCAGATGTCAGCATGCATATCAAAAAAGGTGAAATTTACGGCTTTCTTGGCCCGAACGGAGCGGGGAAAACAACCATCATGAAAATGCTGACAAGTCTTGTAAAACCGACAAGCGGTGAAATCAATATCCTCGGAAACAACCTCACCCATACATCATATGAGGTGCTGGGCAGGATCGGCAACATGATTGAATATCCGATTTTCTATGAAAATCTGACGGCTATCGAAAATTTGGAGCTTCATTGTGCATACATGGGATATCACAATAAAAAAGCCATTCAAGAAGTGCTCGATATGGTGAATTTAAAACAGATTGACAAGAAACCCGTCAAAACATTTTCGCTTGGAATGAAGCAGCGGCTCGGCATAGCGCGGGCCATCCTCACCAAACCTGATCTGCTTATATTGGATGAGCCGGTAAACGGCCTTGATCCTGTCGGCATTAAAAAAATCAGAAACTTATTTCAAGTATTAAGCAAGGAGTATGGAATGACACTGCTGATTTCCAGCCATATGCTAAGTGAAATCGAACAAATTGCGGATACAATCGGCGTCATTCGTGACGGCAGGCTGCTGGAAGAGGTGTCGATGGAAGATGTCAGAGGACAAAACACAGAATACATTGAACTCGTTACGACGAATCAGACAAAAGCCTGCTTTGTGCTTGAGAAAGAACTTCACATTGCCAACTTTAAAATCTTAAATGACAAAACCATCCGAATTTATGACGCTCAATTAACACAGGGTGCCATATCAAAAGCGCTGATTTTAAAGGATGTAGACATCGAATCGATGAATAAAAAGTATACGTCACTGGAGGACTACTTCATCAGCTTGATCAATGGCAATCACATCAGTGCGTAAAGGAGGCGGGATCGTTGCTCAAATTGATCAGAGTCGAATTAAGGAAGATGAAGATGGGATGGTATGTAAGAGGAGTCATCATTGCCAACCTGATTATCCTTGGCTTTATGTGGTTGGTCAGTTACACAGAAAAAGCGGAGGGCACCGAGTCGTTCCAAAGCATGGATGAAGCATTTGTCGTCATTGGCACTTTTGTCAGAGCGGTGTTTATCGTTTTTGGCGCCGTGCTGATCGCCAAATTAGTCATTTCGGAATATAAAAACAAAACGATTCAAGTGATGTTCACGTACCCGATCAGCCGGAAAAAACTGCTCGCTGCCAAGCTTAGCATCTCAGGCGGGCTGACGTTTATCACCATTTTGGTCTCAAATGCGTTCGTAGCAGCCGCTTACTATATGCTGAACTCGATCTATCATGTCATTCCGGGAGAATTGAGCGCCGCTGGCATGTCTCAGCATTCGGTAAAAATGGCGGTTTTCGCTTTTGGCGCCGCTGGCACCAGTTTAGTTCCCATCTTTTTTGGGATGCGTAAGCACTCTGTCCCGGCAACCATCATTTCATCTGTCGTGATTGTCATGCTGATGAGTTCAACAAGCCCGGGCCTGTCCCCTTCTTCCATTGTATATATTCCATTATCTCTTGCGGCTGTCGGTTTGTTTTTTTCATACATGGCATTCAGGAATGCAGACCGGCAAGATGCCTAAATACGGAGTTGAGACAACATGTTGAATGTAATGAAACTTGAATTGAAAAAAATAAAATTAGGCTGGTATTACAGAGGCGCCGTTATTGCAAATCTATGCATCCTCGGATTTATGTGTTTGATTGCTTCAGAAGAAAAAAAACTCCCGCAGCCAGAGGTGATGACTGATGCGGTATCCACGTTATTTCTGCTTGGAACGTTTGTAAGATCTGTATTTGTTGTTTTCGCCAGTGTGCTGATTGCCAAATTGATTATCAGTGAGTACAAAAATAAAACCATTACCGTCATGTTTACATATCCCATCAGCCGGAAAAAACTGATTGCTGCCAAGCTGCTGATTACAGGCGGACTGACGTTTATCACCATTATGGTGTCTGAAATTGTGCTTGCCTTCATCTTTGCGCAAATCAATCAATATTATCAACTGACACCTGCGATGTTATCAGTCCAGACAATCGGGCGGGAGGTCGGCAGTATGGCGATATATGCCGCTTCGGCTGCGTGCTTGAGTTTCATTCCTCTATGGTTTGGGATGAGGAAACGCTCTGTTCCGGCTGCCATCATTTCTTCGGTTATATTGACGATTCTGATCAGCCAGCAAAGCCCCGAGTTTTCGTTGGCAACGATTATCTATATTCCGCTTTCTTTAGGTGCGATCGGCATCTTGATAGCGATTTGGTCTGTCCGAAACATAGACCGGGAAGACGTTTTATAAAAGGCCGATGCTGTCAGCACCGGCCTTTTGATTATGAATCTGTTCTTGTTTCAAGATAATGCTTTTTGCCAATTTCTTTGCTCATCATATAGAAATGGAAGCAATACTCCCCGATGGCAATGGCGATTGCTCCAAATAGAGCCGCCAGTGCAATTTCTCCGCCAGTCATCCCCATAGAAAGCGGCATGCCCATCAGCCAAATCACGAGAAATGCCAAACCGAAATCAGCCAAAGTGGCGATCATATTGTTCCACCGGGGCAAGATATAAAGGTCTCCAAGCAAATAAGAAATGACCCCTAACACAACTGTCATCAGCAGCGTATCACCAAACGTGAAACCAAAGCCAAGGCCCAGCACCAAATACAAAACAATAATCGTCATAATACCTTTAATTGCGAGCGCTTTTACATGTGTCATGATAAGGTTCCTCCTTCTTTTATCTGATTTGTTATGTATGATTCCTCAAATACGGAAAGTTAAACATTATTTTGTGTTTTTCATAAAGCATATTGGCTGCGGTTGCAATTAGGGGACTCGGGCGGCAACTGCCGGTTCGTGGAACCAGGGCTTTTATCGGAAGTTCCCTAACGCTCACCCGCCCGTTTTTTATCGCACTGATATTTGGCCTCTGTAGCAATTCCGAGAATAAATTTTAAAACTTCTCCTGTCCCTCCGTCATCACTCTTTGGGTATTGCAATATGATGAAAGGAGAAAAGGGGAGGTGACGTGATGGCGGTTGTGAGAGCAACAAGTGCTGATGTCAACTTGATGGCACGGCTGCTCAGAGCGGAAGCGGAAGGTGAAGGAAAGCAGGGGATGCTGCTTGTCGGCAATGTTGGGATTAATCGGCTGAGGGCCAATTGCTCTGATTTTAAAGGCCTCCGCACCATCAGGCAGATGATTTTTCAGCCGCATGCGTTTGAAGCGGTGACCCATGGATACTTTTATCAAAGACCGCGGGAAAGCGAGCGGGCCTTGGCACGCAGGACGATAAACGGAGAGAGGTTCTGGCCGGCAAAATTCAGCTTGTGGTATTTCAAGCCGGAAGGAAACTGCCCGCCGACCTGGTATAACCAGCCGTTTGTAGCCAGATTCAAATCACATTGTTTTTATCAGCCGACGGGAGAAACATGTGAAAATGTATATAACACTTTTTAGGGGCAGGACGCCGTTCACATTTGAACGGTGTTTTTTCTTTATTGGAAAATATTTCCGTGAGATAATCGTAGAAAAGAACTACAGGAGATGACAAAATGGCGACAATTGACCTGCAAAAGAAGAGCATAAAAATCGTACTGGAGAAAAAGCAGTTAACCAAGGTGACGGCTCGTGTCGGACTGGTGCTGGATATTACCGGTTCAATGAGAACGCTGTACAAAAACGGGACGGTTCAAAAAGTGGTGGAGCGGATTTTGGCAGTGGCTGATCAATTTGATGATAACGGCCTGCTGGATGTATGGGTTTATGATAATGAATTCTCCCGGTTAAAGCCAGTCTCTGAAATCGATTTTTCAGGCTATGTTGATCGCGAAATTTTAAATAATGAGCTCTTGCATAAATTCGGGAGAAATGATGAGCCGCCGGTCATGAAGGATGTGTTACATAAATATGTTGTGGAAGAACCGAGTTCATATCCCGCTTATATCGTTTTTATTAATGATGGCGGGTGTAAAAAATCGATCAAACCCATTATTGAAGCGGCCTCTGATAAACCGGTGTTTTGGCAGTTTGTCGGCATCGGTAACGGCAACTTCGATTTTCTTTATAAACTGGATACGCTAGAAGGACGTGTTGTTGATAACGCAAACTTCCTGCATATTGAAGACATTGAACGCATCTCTGATGATGAGCTTTATGATGCATTGCTTACTGAATTTCCATTTTGGCTGAAAGAAGTGAAGAAAAAAGGAATTTTAATAGAACAAGAGCCTGCTGCTGCAAAACCGAAAAGAAAGGGGCTTTTCAGCAGATTGTTTTCTAAATAACAGAGAGCCTTCCCGAACACTGAGTGATGCTGCAAAATCACTCGGTGTTTTTGTTTTTTTAAGATCATGTGAAGAAAAATAGGTAAAAAGGGCGGCTTGCAAACGACAGGATTTGCAGTAAATACGCCGTTTTGCCAGCTATCGGCATGTTTCGGCGAAAGGGCTGTGAAGGAAGTCCTGTTTCCCATGTTCAGTGCTTACAAACCGTTCACACTTCTTCACAGCTAATTAACAATAGTTTCCTATAATGAAAGCGATCAATGAGAAGAGAGGGGATCTGGAATGGCATATGACAGTCGTTTTGACGAATGGGTAAAGAAATTGAAAGACGAAAGCTTTCAGAATAATACGTTTGACCGCCGCAAATTTATTCAGGGGGCTGGAAAAATTGCGGGGCTTTCTCTTGGGTTAACCATTGCTCAGTCAGTCGGAGCATTTGAAGTAAATGCTGCACCTAAGTTCTCTAGTTATCCGTTTACGCTCGGCGTCGCTTCAGGAGATCCGCTTTCTGACAGCGTCGTGCTCTGGACGCGTTTGGCGCCAGATCCGCTGAACGGCGGGGGGATGCCGAACCAGGCTGTGCCTGTCAAATGGGAAGTGGCAAAGGATGAGCACTTCCGCAAGATCGTAAGAAAGGGCACTGAAATGGCCAAACCGAGCCTCGCTCATTCTGTTCACGTGGAAGCGGACGGGCTTGAGCCGAACAAAGTGTACTATTACCGATTCAAAACCGGACATGAGCTAAGTCCTGTCGGAAAAACAAAAACACTGCCCGCCCCTGGTGCCAATGTGCCGAAAATGACCTTTGCCTTCGCTTCCTGCCAGCAATATGAGCATGGCTATTATACAGCCTACAAGCATATGGCGAAGGAAAAGCTGGACCTTGTCTTCCATCTTGGTGATTACATATATGAGTACGGGCCAAATGAATATGTATCGAAAACAGGCAATGTCCGTACACACAACAGCGCAGAAATCATTACGCTGCAGGACTATCGAAACCGCCATGCCCAATACCGTTCAGACGCTAATTTAAAAGCGGCGCATGCGGCGTTTCCGTGGGTTGTCACGTGGGACGACCATGAAGTTGAAAATAACTATGCCAATAAAATCCCGGAAAAAGGGCAGTCGGTTGATGCGTTTGTACTGCGCCGTGCGGCGGCGTATCAGGCTTATTATGAGCATATGCCGCTCCGCATCTCCTCTCTGCCGAATGGTCCGGATATGCAGCTGTACCGTCACTTTACGTACGGAAATCTGGCATCATTTAATGTGCTGGATACACGCCAATACAGAGATGACCAAGCCAATAACGATGGCAATAAGCCGCCTTCTGATGAATCGCTCAATCCGAATCGGACCCTGTTAGGAAAAGAACAGGAGCAGTGGCTTTTCAACAATTTGAATAGCTCGACTGCATATTGGAATGTGTTGGCACAGCAAATCTTCTTTGCGAAGTGGAATTTCGGGACAAGCTCAAGCCCGATCTACAGCATGGATTCATGGGACGGTTATCCGGCTCAGCGCGAACGGGTCGTCAATTACATTAAAAGTAAAAATTTAAATAATGTTGTCGTGCTGACAGGAGATGTACACGCAAGCTGGGCATCGAATCTGCATGTCGATTTTAATAAAACAAGCTCGAAAATTTTCGGGGCTGAATTTGTCGGCACCTCCATCACATCCGGAGGTAACGGAGCGGATAAGCGGGCGGATACCGATCAAATTTTAAAGGAAAATCCACATATCAAGTTTTTTAACGATTACCGCGGATATGTCCGCTGTACAGTGACGCCTCACCAGTGGAAAGCTGATTATCGGGTAATGCCATTTGTGACAGAGCCGGGAGCCGCCATTTCCACACGGGCTTCATTCGTCTATCAAAAAGACCAAACCGGATTGAGAAAGGTATCCTCTACAATGGTGCAAGGCGGAGTAAAACAATCCAATGAAGTCGAAGAGGATCGTTTCTTTGAGCACAACAAAGCCCATGAAAAACAAATGATCAAAAAGCGGGCAAAAATTACGCATTAAGGAGTGATACATGATGTTTTCAAATATTGGAATACCCGGCTTGATTCTGATCTTTGTCATCGCCCTCATTATCTTTGGCCCTTCAAAGCTTCCTGAAATCGGGCGAGCCGCAGGTCGAACTCTGCTGGAATTCAAAAGCGCCACAAAATCACTTGTGTCTGGTGACGAAAAAGAAGAAAAATCAGCTGAACTGTCAGCGGTCAAGCAGGACAAAAACGCAGGCTGAGTTCTGATGAGGCAGACGCATGGTCTGCCTCTTTTTTCTCATGAAAGGGAGGGCTTTTTTAAATGGATAAAAAAGAAACTCATCTGATCGGACATTTAGAAGAGCTTCGCCGTCGGATTATCTTCACACTTGCGGCTTTTCTTCTGTTTTTAATTACGGCTTTTTTGTTTGTGGAGGACATTTATGATTGGCTGATCAGAGATTTTGACGGCAAATTAGCTGTTCTCGGACCGAGTGAAATTCTCTGGGTATATATGATGCTTGCCGGCATTTGTGCGATTGCCGCCTCCATCCCCGTTGCCGCCTATCAGCTTTGGCGTTTTGTAGCGCCGGCGCTGACAAAAACGGAGCGAAAAG
This sequence comes from Bacillus sp. 0909A, assembly GCF_036765115.1. Taxonomy (NCBI): domain Bacteria; kingdom Bacillati; phylum Bacillota; class Bacilli; order Caryophanales; family Bacillaceae; genus Bacillus; species Bacillus sp. 0909A. The sequence goes on along the minus strand of NZ_JBAIZU010000006.1, from coordinate 101,566 downwards.
TGACACTGATGTACATACCGGGATTATTCGCCCTGTTTCTGGCCGGCATCTCGTTCGGGTATTTTGTGTTGTTTCCGATTGTTCTCGGCTTTTTGACCCATTTGTCTGCCGGCCATTTTGAAACGATGTTTACCGCTGACCGCTATTTCAGGTTTATGGTGAATTTGAGCCTGCCGTTTGGTTTTCTGTTTGAAATGCCGCTCGTGGTGATGTTTTTGACGAGGTTAGGCATCTTAAATCCATACCGGCTGGCCAAAGCGAGAAAGCTGTCCTATTTTCTGCTGATCGTGGTGTCCATATTGATTACTCCGCCAGACTTTATCTCTGATTTTCTCGTCATGATTCCGCTGCTTGTCCTGTTTGAAGTGAGCGTCACACTATCAGCGTTTGTATACAAAAAGAGACTGACCAGTGAAGCGGCCGCCGCTTAGTGCAGCGCGCCGCCGGGTGACTTCGTATCCTGATCATATTGTGCGGCCGTAACAGCGGCGATCCTCAATGCTTTGACTATCATGTCCAGGCTGAGGCTCGGCGCTGTTTTGTCGATTGTTTGCTCCGGAATGTACGGAATGTGGATAAACCCGCCGTGAATGTGCGGAGACGTACGGTGAATGTGATCCATTAACCCGTAGAACAGATAGTTGCATACAAATGTGCCGGCCGTAAAGGAAACAGCCGCCGGAATGCCGTTTTCCTTCATTTGAGATGTGATGCGTTTAATCGGAAGTCCTGTCCAGTAAGCCGCAGGCCCGCCGGGAACAATCTCCTCATCAATCGGCTGGCTTCCTTCATTATCAGGGATACGCGCGTCTGCAAGATTGATCGCGACCCGTTCCGGTGTTACCTGCACCCGGCCTCCGGCTTGCCCGACGCAGATCACGATGTCCGGCTGATGTTTATGAATCGATTGCCGCAAAGTGTCGAGAGCGGTTCTGAACACAGTTGGAATTTGTTCTGAAGCGATGATCACCTGATCCGTTTCAAAGCCATTCAACTGTTTCACCGCTTCCCACGATGGATTGACAGTTTCCTGATCAAAAGGGTCAAAACCTGTGAAAAGCACTTTTTTTCTCATGGTCACCATCTCCTTTTCTATTATTCTATTGTTTATTTCTGGATTTTTCATCAAAATAATAAAAAGGAGTGAATCAGAATGGAACATTTGCCGCAGCAGTACCGACATCTGTTCCCAACCGTGCAGAGCCGCATCATGCTTGCCAGCTGCTCACAGAGCGCGTTGGCAGAGCCGGTGTCAAAGGCGATACAAGATTATCATGACAGCTTGCTGCATAGGGGGACGAGCTGGAATGAAGCGATTGACAAGACAGAGAGTGCCAGAAACGAGTTTGCGAGGCTGATAGGGGCTGAGCCGGATGAGATTGCGATTGTGCCGTCAGTTTCTGATGCGCTGATTTCCGCGGCATCATCCTTGTCTGTTTTTAGAAAGAAGCATGTTGTATACACGGAGATGGATTTTCCGGCGGTGTCTCATATTTGGCAGGCGCATTCTGATTATAATGTATCTGTAATCCCTTCAATAGACGGTGAGCTGCCGCTCGAACAATATGAAACATATATCACGGAAGAGACGGTGCTGACCTGTGTTCCGCACGTTCATTACCGTGACGGCTGCATTCAGGATATAAAAGCCATCACTGCCATCACCAAGAGAAAGGGATCGATGTTATTTGTGGATGCTTATCAATCTGCAGGGCATATTCCCATTGATGTGAAGGAATGGGGCATAGATATGCTGGCGGCAGGCACCAGAAAGTATATGCTCGGCATACCGGGCATGGCGTTTCTTTATGTGAGAAAAGAGCTGGCGAATGAGCTGAAGCCAAAAGCATCTGCTTGGTTCGGGCGGGAAAACGGGTTTGGGGCGTCGTCTTATGCAGAAGGCGCGAGGCGTTTCCAAACAGGAACCCCTGCTTTTATTAGCGTGTATGCAGCGGCTGCGGCTTTATCGCTGTTGAATCAAATCGGAATGTCCCGTATCCGCGATCATATAAAAGCCGTGATTGCCGATGCGTGTCAATATGCTGCTGAAAAAGGGCTGAAGCTTGCGGGGGCGGCATCGGGACCGCAGCCGGGCATGATTTCCATCCGTGATGAACAGGCATCGGAAACGGCGGCGTTACTAAAGAAGAAAAACGTGATTTGCGCTCCGCGGGACAATGTCATCCGTCTCGCTCCTCACTTTTATAATACGAAGGGCGAACTGCGTTATGCGATTGATGAATTGGCTGCGATTTTATCCGCACGTTAAAAGCGATCACCTAAAAATAGATGTTCACCTCCTTCGGCGCTGCTCGCGACTGTATAAAAAACCCCCTGACCTCAAGATCAGGGGGTTTTCTTATTGATGATCAACCTTTACTCGCTTCAAAAAGAAAGCGGCAATTAAACCGATAATCGCAACAATCATCGCAAAGACAAACGCATGCTGAACGCCTGCTGTCAACGCTTGCGGAATGACTGCCGGATCGGCTGGATTTTTTACGCTGCTCATGTAGTCATGCTGACCGGCAGCCATGATGCTGACCGCAACCGCTGTCCCGATCGCGCCCGCCATTTGCTGAAGTGTGTTCATAATGGCAGTGCCGTCCGGATAAAACTCACGCGGAAGCTGGTTTAAACCGTTTGTCTGAGCAGGCATCATAATCATGGAGATCCCGATCATCAAGCAGGTATGCAGCACGATAATCAGCACTGCTGTTGAAGCTGTCGTGAGATTTGAAAAGAGCCACAGAACAATAGTCACAATCAAAAATCCCGGAATAACAAGCCACTTAGGTCCGTATTTATCAAACAGACGGCCTGTGATAGGTGACATAAATCCGTTTAAAATACCGCCCGGCAAGAGAATAAGTCCTGAGGCAAATGCTGTTAGGACTAAGCCGCCTTGTAAATACATCGGCAGAAGCAGCATGGATGACAGGATGACCATCATGCAAATAAAGACCATAATAACGCCCAAAATAAACATCGGGTATCTGAACGCACGCAGGTTCATCATCGGCTGTTTCATTGTAAGCTGACGGATAGAAAATAGAATAAGGGCGATAACACCGACAATAAGTGAAACGATCACAGTCGGGCTGGACCATCCGCCAGAACCTTCACCCGCGTTGCTGAATCCAAACACAATGCCGCCGAAGCCGATCGTCGACAGAATAATAGACAGGACATCAATTTTCGGTTTTGTGATGTCAGACACATTTTGCATGTACAGGATACCGAAAATGAGCGCAAGCACAAGGAACGGAAGAGAGATCCAGAAAATCCAGTGCCAGTTAAGGTGCTCAAGAACCAATCCGGAAAATGTAGGGCCGATTGCCGGCGCAAACATAATGACAAGTCCGATTGTTCCCATAGCCGCTCCCCGTTTATGAGGCGGGAAAATCACCAAAATCGTATTAAACATGAGCGGTAATAGGAGTCCCGTTCCAAGTGCCTGAACGATTCTCGCCGCTAATAAAAATGAGAAGCTAGGCGCAAGCGCCGCAATCAGGGTGCCTATGATTGAAAAGATCAGTGACACAGTAAAAAGCTGTCTTGTTGTAAACCACTGCAATAGCAGACCTGAAACAGGAACAAGAATACCGAGCACAAGCAAATAGCCTGTTGTTAACCATTGTACGGTTGCCGCTGTAATGTTCAATTCCTTCATAAGATCGGTTAACGCGATATTCAGCGCTGTTTCACTGAACATGCCGATAAAACCGGCCGTCAGCAAAGATATCATAATGGGCATCACTTTATATTGCTGAGATGCTTTAGCTGCTGTTTCCAAATCTATTTCTCCTCTCTTTCATCTGAATGTATTCACTCAGCTTGTAGTAGTATGTCTCTTTATTTATTTCTTCAACAGAGCTGGAATGCGGCTGGAGATATGAAGAAGCGGTGTGCTGTCTTTTGCCGTTAATGATAAAAGAATGCCGCCTTCAATCATGGCGTTAATGACGATGCCTGCTTCCTTGGCATGGCTCTCGCTGTAACCTGACAGCTGCAATTTTTCCTCAAACACAAGGGACCACGCTTTGTAGGCTTCATCACAAGCTTTTCGCAAAGACTCGCTTTTTAATGATGTCTCTGCCGCAAGCAAGCCGACGGGCAGGCCTTCAATGTCCTCTGTGCATGAGAATTGACAGGAGAGCTCCTTCAAAAAGGCTTGAATGCCTTCTGCGGGATCAGGGCTCACGTCCAGGCAGTCTGTGATTTTTTGGCGGATGTATTCCTTCATTTCATTCACGGCTTCAATTGCCAGCTGTTCTTTACCGCCGGGAAAGTGGTAGTAAAGAGAGCCTTTAGGTGCACCGCTTTCTTTAATAATCTGGTTCAGTCCCGTTCCGTAATACCCCTGCAGCTGAAAAAGCCGGGTAGCTGCAGAAAGGATTTTCTCACGAGAATCTCCATAGCTCATAACTTTCCCACCTTACTGAATTGCTATCATAAAATATAGTGACTGGTCTATTATCATGATTCACCCATCGAATGTCAAGATAAAGAAACCCGAATAAGAAAATAAATTAAGCATATAAAAAAGCTGAGAGATAACCTGACGCACATTTTGACTGAATATACGAAATATTCAATGATTAAAAGGCGTAAAGACGTTACCTTCCAAAGGAGAGAAAAACATGAAAACACAACGATTCCTCTTACTGATCCTTTTTACCGCACTATTGCTTGCTTTTACCGGATGCTCACAATCTCCTGAAGCAAAAGAATCCCCAAAAGAGAAAACGCAGACACAAAAAGTTTCTTCAGCTTCTGCTTCCAAAAAGAATGACCTTCCAACTATTAAAATACTGGCGACAGGAGGTACGATTGCCGGAGCCAATAAATCAAAAACCTCAACAACTGAATATAAAGCAGGTGTCGTTGGCGTTGAGTCTCTGATCGAAGCGGTGCCAGAGATGAAGGACATTGCGAATGTCAGCGGCGAACAAGTGGTTAATGTCGGAAGCACAAACATTGATAACAAAACATTGCTGAAGCTCGGAAAAAGAGTCAACAAACTGCTTTCTTCAGAAGATGTCGACGGTATTGTTGTGACCCACGGGACAGATACATTAGAAGAAACGGCTTATTTTCTGAATCTCACTGTAAAAAGTGATAAACCGATTGTTGTTGTCGGTTCGATGAGGCCGTCCACAGCCATCAGTGCTGATGGTCCGTCCAACTTGTACAACGCAGTTAAAGTGGCCGGCGCACATGAGGCAAAAGGGAAAGGGACGCTCGTCGTTCTCAATGACCGCATAGCTTCAGCACGGTATGTTACAAAAACCAACACAACCGCAACAGACACCTTTAAATCAGAAGAAATGGGATACATCGGAACGATTGCCGATGACATTTATTTTCATAATGAAATCATTCGCAAGCATACAAAGGATTCGGAGTTCTCGATTTCCAGCCTTGATAAACTGCCGCGAGTAGACATTCTGTACGGCTACCAAAATGACGGAAGCTATCTGTTTGATGCGGCTGTAAAGGCTGGCGCAAAAGGCATAGTCTTCGCGGGATCAGGCAACGGATCTTTATCTGATGCAGCCGAAAAGGGGGCAGTCAGAGCGGTCAAAAAAGGCGTCACAGTGGTTCGCTCAACCCGTACGGGAAATGGTGTCGTCACATCGAACGGCGACTATGTGAAAAACGACCTTTTGGCATCAAACTCCTTAAATCCGCAAAAAGCAAGGATATTGTTAATGCTCGCGCTCACCAAAACAGATGATCCTAGGAAAATCCAAGACTATTTTAATGAATATTAAAGAAAAGAAGGCGGAAAAGCCTTCTTTTTGTGCATTTTCGGGATCAAAACAGCTGAAATGTTCTCTCAACCTTAAAATTTCTTTAAAATAAGTCAAATTTACCCTTTACTTAATTAATTTGACAAAGTATTATAATTTAAGAATTTGTTACAAAAAAAGGAGGAAATTATGAAACTTTTAAGAGGTAAGATCATTGCACTTGTAACAATTGTTGTGCTGTCAGTTACATCCATGTTTGCGATGCAGCCGTCAGCGAAAGCCGCTGAACATAATCCGGTGGTAATGGTTCATGGAATTGGCGGAGCTTCTTTTAACTTTGCCGGTATTAAAACTTATTTGGTATCACAGGGCTGGTCACGGGACAAGCTGTATGCTGTAGATTTTTGGGACAAGACAGGCAATAACTTAAACAATGGTCCAGTATTATCACGATTTGTGAAAAAGGTATTAGATGAAACCGGTGCGAAAAAAGTGGATATTGTCGCTCACAGCATGGGCGGCGCTAACACGCTTTACTACATAAAAAATCTGGATGGCGGTAATAAAATTGAAAACGTCGTAACGCTTGGCGGCGCGAATCGTCTTGTGACAGGCAAGGCGCTTCCAGGTACAGATCCCAACCAAAAGATTTTGTACACATCCGTTTACAGTAGTGCTGATATGATTGTTATGAATTACTTATCAAAATTAGACGGGGCTAAAAATGTTCAAATTCATGGTGTGGGACATATCGGTTTATTGATGAATAGCCAAGTCAATAGCCTGATTAAAGAAGGGCTTAACGGCGGCGGACAAAATACGAACTAATGAGAAACATAACCTTGAAGAATCCTATTCTTCAAGGTTATTCTGATTTAAGCACAATTGTTTTCGCAGCCATATCATGAACGGTTTGTTTTTTCTTCGTAAATGCGGCTGTTAAATAGATCAGGCGGGAAAACACATGCACCCACGCTATCAGGTAACGGACAATGGCCTGAGTGAGGGAGATTTTCTCGTGTGTTTCGTCTCTTACAATTTGCAGCCCGATGATTTTTTTGCCCAGCGTACCCTTCCAATTTGTCAGCGGCATCAGCAAAGGATACACAAGCAGCATCAATATGGCGACAGCGATGACGCCAGCGGACCCATCGCCAAACATAAATCCGGATGCTAAAATCACTGCGGCCGCAATGATCACGTCAAGCACAAGAGCGCAGGCGCGCAGCATAAAACCAGCTAGTTCCAACATAAACACTTCCTTAAAAATTTTAGATAAACACCTAATGATTGTAAAAAAGAAGGGCCTAAAGTGGGAATAGGTTATAAGTCTTAAATCACAAAAGTTGATGAAAAAGTCATAGGTACATTTACATAATGAACCAGCCTGTCACATTACCAAATTCTTTTTTAGCCCGAAACCAAGCCCTCAGAAGTTATTTTTGTTAAAATAGAAAAGTTACAACAGAATTCGGAGGGTTTATTGTGGGAAAAGTGAAAAGAAATGCCCCTTGCCCATGCGGCAGCGGTAAGAAATATAAAAAATGCTGCGGGAATAAAGTTGTCGACTTCCCGACAGAATTAGCGGCAAAAGAAGCAAAACAAATTCAGGAAGACTTAGTGGAGTATGCCTTCACAGTACATAGAGAAAGCATTTCGGGTTTTATCAACCAGCATGATTTTCTTTCTACTATGGACAGGCAGACAAAGGACATCAGTGTATTTAATTTGGGAATCTGGGGAATCTTCTTCCACCCGCTCGCTGGTGACAAAACGATTTTTGAAGAGTACCTTCAGAAAAAAGTCGATTCGATCACCCGCCCGAAAACACGTGAGATCGTTGAATCCTGGAAGAGCATGACACCTGCTTTATTGCTGTTGAAGGATATGAAAGAAGCAGTCATTCATTTTGAAGATGTCATTACGAAAAAGCAATTCGACGTGGAAATGGACGTCACGAATCAAGACCTCCCGCCAGTAGGAAGCTTGATTCTCGGCTATCCGATCCACGAAGCCGAAAAAGCGGAATTCTTCATGCAGTTCACAATCTTCCCAGTGAAGAGAACGGAAGAGCTGATCAGCAAGGTGAAGACATATGCGGATGCGGCTCTGAAAAACGGCAAAACGCCGGAGGATTTCATGAAGCAGGAGTTCAACAACGTACTTTTCGCGCTGTTAGCGGAAAAAGATGAACAGCCGCAGCAAGCGGAGGCTGTTCAAGAAAGCAGCGTTGAGTGGGCAAACGACATGGAGAAAGAAACAGCCGCGGCGATTGAAAAAGGCATGAGCGGAGATGAATATCCGCATGAACTGATTCCGGCAGTCATTGACATTTGGAAATCGTTTTGCGAGAAAAAGTCACCTGTCATCAGAAAGCCGGAAGCTTTTGCGGCGGCGGTTGAATATTATGTGAATGCAATCTCTCTTAACGGCGCTACCGTTTCACAAGCTAAACTGGCGAAAAAATACGGCGTAAGCGCATCTACGATTTCAAGCCGCTACAAAGAAATTGAAAGCACGCTCCAGGATGAAGCGGATCGCTTTGCACAATCATTAACATCTTAATAACGAACGAAAAACCTTGAAAAGCCAAGCTTTTCAAGGTTTTTTATTTTTGGAACGGAATTTTGATTTCTAATCGGAAGACAGGATGGCGATATGTAAAATCAAGCTTGCCAAAAGCTTGATTCACCAGCTTTTGGATCACATAAGTGCCCACTCCTTCATGAGTGCCGCCTTTTGTCGTATGGCCGAATGACTGAAACAGTGTATCGAGCACTTTCGGTTCCATGCCGGGTGTGGTATTTTCGCAAATCAGCACATAAAGCCCGCTTCGCAGTGATGTCTCCAGCTTAATCTCCGCTTTCTCAGGGGCCTCGGCGGCGCTGTCGAGCGCATTTTCTAATAGGTTGCCGGCCAGGCTGACCTGATCAGCGGGAGAGAAAGGGAGGGAGGAAAGCGGCGTATGCAAATGCAGTGACACGTTCACATTCGTTGCATTTGCTTTTTCCAGAAAGTCATACAGCACCCCTGCAAGGTACGCATTCTCTCCTTTTAAAAAACGGTCATATTGACTGTACTGGTCTTCCCAATGGTTTATGTATGTTTGTGTGTCCGGCTCTGACTGCGCCGAGCTGAGCGCTGTGATATGTTTCATTGTATCGTGATTCCGGCTCCTGACATCCATCAGCATTCGATTGGCGTGCTGTTCAGCCTGAGTCAGCCGAGCGATTTGTTCAGAAAGCTTTGTCAGCGAGCGGCACAGCCCGATGCGGAGCCATTCACCTGCCGCGAATATCATCATTACAAGCAGCACCGCCATTCCAGAAGAGACGATCAGCAGAAACGCCGCCGACAGAATGTGAATCACGGCGATACACAAATAGAGCTGAAGGGGACAGCGATTCTGCATAGGCTTCGTTTTCCATATGTATAAAACCGCTGCCGCCGCGCCTAAAGCAGCGGCGAGCCAAGAAACGGATGTGCTGTGCGAAAGAATGGCAGCCGACTGATAAAATATGAAACTGAATAAAAACAAATAAAGACATTGAAACAGAGTCATCACAACCTGCGCTCCTCAAAAATAATAGTTTTGAAAATAATCAAGCTGCTGCTTGGTGATCATCGCTTTTTTAGATGTTCCCTCAAACGAAACCGTAAACGAATGCTTCGTATAAGCGGAAAAGTGTTTAATGTAATGAATGTTGATAATAAAGGAGCGGTGTGAACGAAGAAAATCCTTCTCCGGCAGATCACCTTTAATATCGTTCAATGTTTGATACGTTTGCACTTCTTCAGCTGTTGTCACAATCGTCGTTGACCGTCCTGTGCGTTCGGCGAAAATAATATCCTTCTTTTGCAGCACATGCATTTTAGACTTTTGTTTAATCAAAATCCGCCCGTTCAAGCTCGTTTCCGTTTTCTTTTTGAAATAACGTTCGAAGGAGGAGCTGAGACGATCGGCGTGGTACGGCTTCATAATATAGTCGTGGACGTTCAGGTCAAAAGCGTGAACCGCATAGCCGCTGTTGCCGGTGACGAAAATCACATCCACATCCAGCGAATGAGATCTGATTAAATCCGCCAGCTCGTAGCCTGACATGTGAGGCATCTCAATATCGGCAAGCAGAAGATCAATGTCCTCGTTCTTCACCCGGCTGTAAGCTTCCTCAGCCGAATCGGTGGCAAAGACAATGTCGACATCCTGCATTCTGGACACGATTGCTTCCAGCTTCTCTAAATCTACTCGATAGTCATCGACTAGTCCGACTTTTACCATTATCATTCCCCTAGTTAGATAGAATCATCTTTATTTTATCCCATTTCGCGACATAAAAAGAACTCTTCGCGACAACTTTATCCAACAAATCCAGCTTTTCGTATATAGTCAATACTAGAAATAACAAAAAGGGAGATTGTGACATGATTACACTGACGGATTGCAGCCGCAGGTTTACAGATAAGAAAAAAGTAGTCAAAGCTGTGCGTGATGTAAGCTTAACAATTCAAAAAGGAGAAGTCGTCGGCATTCTGGGAGAAAATGGAGCCGGTAAAACAACGATGCTGAGAATGGTCGCGACCCTGCTTGAACCGACACAGGGCACGATCACCGTGGACGGCTTTGACACGGCCAAGCAGCCGGCCGAGGTCAAGAAACGAATCGGTGTCTTATTCGGAGGAGAAACAGGACTCTATGACCGGATGACGGCAAAAGAAAATTTGCAGTACTTTGGCGTGCTGTACGGGCTGAACCGCCACGAAATCAAAGCGAGAATTGAGGATTTATCAAAACGGTTCGGCATGCGTGATTATATGGACCGGAGAGTGGGCGGGTTTTCAAAAGGAATGAGGCAGAAGGTCGCCATTGCCAGGGCGCTGATTCACGATCCGGATATCATTTTGTTTGACGAGCCGACGACAGGACTAGATATTACGTCAAGCAATATCTTCCGTGAATTTATTCAGCAGCTGAAAAGAGAACACAAAACCATCCTGTTCTCCAGCCACATTATGGAGGAGGTACAGGCGCTCTGTGACAGTGTCATTATGATGCACAGCGGAGAGGTCATTTACAGAGGAGCACTTGAAACACTATACGAGAGCGAACGCAGCGACGATTTGAACTACATCTTTATGTCTAAGCTGGTCAGGGGGATTTCATAAATGGTAGGACAGATTTATAAAAAAGAGATGATCGACGCTTTACGGGACAGAAAAACAATTTTACTGACGATCTTAGTTCCGATGATTACGATGCTGGGCCTTGTGTTTTTCTATGAAAGCATGCTTTCGGACAAAGGGGAGCAGTACACGATCGCTGTTGGCCACTCTCTGCCTTCAGAGCTGGAAAACAAGCTGAATGCGATTGACGAAGTCAGTGTAAAGACTTTCGCAAAGCCTGAACAGGCGGTCGATGACGGGAAAGCGGATGTGTATCTGAACATCCCGAAAGAGTTTGATTCTTATATCACCAGTATGACAACTTTTAAGGTTGACGTTTACGGCAGCTCGGTCGATCAAGGGTCATCAAATGCCATGCAGCTTGTGCAATCTGCCTTAGAGCAGTACAAAAATGAAATTGTGCAAGAACGTTTAACGAGTAAACATATTGACCATTCGGTGATCCAGCCGTTCTCAGTTCAACAAAAAGAAGCAGATGAAGAGCAAGGCGTTTCCGCGATCATGCTTTCTGCCATTCTTCCGATGCTGCTTCTAACATCAATCGTTACCGGTGCCATGCCGATCGCTCTTGATATTATGGCTGGAGAAAAGGACCGGAAATCCATAGAAGCGCTGCTGCTAACACCGGTCAGCCGAAACAAAGTGTTAGTCGGCAAGTGGCTTGCGGTTTCTACCTTTGGGATAGCCTCTGGCGTATTATCACTGATCTTTCTGATTCTGTGCACCGTCTTATTTACGGAAAAGCTAAGAACAGCCTTTCAGCTGGGAGATCATTTATGGGTCATTATCGGAGCTTCTGCCTTGATCATCGTGCTTTCTGCCATGCTAATCGCAGCAATGGAGCTTTTGATCAGCATCATTTCCGGCACGGTAAAAGAAGCGCAGAGCTATATGTCTCTTGTCATCTTTCTGCCTATATTCCCGATGTTTTTCATCTTCAATAAGGCACCGAATCAAATCGATCTATCCTACTTTTTCATCCCGTTCCTAAATCTGCACGCCTTATTTAAACAGCTATTATTCGGGATGATAAATCCGGCTGCCATTCTATACACGTCCGGAACCATCGTCGTGCTCATCGCCATTTTCTTTTTACTGGCCAGAGCCTGCTTCTTAAAAGACAAATGGGTTCTGCCAAAATAAACTTGCAAAAGGAGAAATACACTTTCTCCTTTTTGTGTATGCTGAAAAAAGAAGGAAAATAGAAAAAGGATATCTAATACAAAAAGTGGAACCTGTGCTATTTTTCATCAAATCATTTCGGAAGGAGAAGGGACAATGGATCAAACACGTGCACTTGGGAAAACGAATTTACAGGTGAAACGGATCGGATTCGGCGCAAATGCGGTCGGCGGGCATAATCTGTTTCCGAATCTGAATGATGAAACTGGCAAGGACTTGGTTCGCACGGCATTGGACGGCGGCGTGAACTTTATCGATACCGCCTTTATATATGGATTGGGGCGATCCGAAGAATTAATCGGTGAGGTCGTGCAGGAACGCGGTGACCGGGATCAGCTCATTATTGCCTCTAAAGGAGCCCATAAAGAAGTAAACGGCGGCATTGAATTAGACAACAGCCGGGACTTTCTTCGCGGCGAGGTGGAAAAGAGCCTGAAGCGGCTGAAGACAGATTACATCGATCTGTATTATGTTCATTTTCCGGATGGCAAGACACCTCTTGCGGAAGTTGCGGGCACGCTGAAGGAGCTGAAGGATGAAGGGAAGATCAAAGCGATCGGGGCTTCGAACCTCAATTATCAGCAATTGCAGGAATTTAATGCGGACGGCTACTTGGAGGTCTTTCAGTCAGAATACTCTTTAATTCAGCGTGATGCTGAGAAGGAGCTGCTCCCATACTGTGAAAAACACGGGATTTCTTTTATTCCATATTTCCCGCTCGCATCCGGGCTGCTGACCGGAAAGTTTACAAAAGATGATGCCTTTGACGACAATCGAAAGGACAAACCGCAATTCCAGGGAGAAACCTTTATTCAAAACCTGAAAAAAGTGGACAAGCTCAAAGCGGTAGCTGAGGAAAAGAATGCGGAGACGGCTCATGTCGCCTTGGCGTGGCTCTTAACAAGACCGGCTGTAGACGCCATCATTCCAGGTGCTAAGCGACCGGAACAGCTGAAGGATAACCTAAAAACCTTAGATGTTGAACTGACGGATGATGAAGCAGACTTCATCAGCGGGATTTTTAAATAAAAAAGGAAATAGCCCTGGGGCTATTTCCTTTTGATGTTTATTCTTTAATGAATGCTTCAACTAATTCTGCTGCTCTGTAATCGTCCATATCAAGCTGCCACTGGTCGATGTCATTTTTCTTCATTTTTACTTCAACCGTTTTTTCATTTGAAGCCGGGCCAAGCTTTTTGAACTCTTCTGGATAGACTTGAAGCGCATATTTTACAGCATCTTCATAGCTCGCACCTGAATTTTTGCTGTAGTAGTCTTTCATTCTGTCCTCGATGCGGTCGGAGAGAGAAGAAGCGTCGACTGGTTTAATTGTAGCTTCTACAATGGCTTCATCTTTTGAGATGGAAGTTGTTTTCGCTTGAATCGATGAGTTTTTGCTTAATCCCGCTTTAATGCCGTTCACGATATTATCAAGCGCTTTGCTGTCCGCATATGTGCTTGAAAGGCCTGAAGCTGAGAGGTACCCGTCTTTTGCTGACTCGTTAAAGTCGTTCACAATCTCATTTTTGTTCGCGCCGGTGATTTTTTCGAAATCTTTGTTATCTTTACCGAAAAGAAGGACATCTATATATGCCGATAAAGCTTTCGCAGAGTCTTGGAGCTGATCTGCTGTCGCAAGGATTTTTTTGTCTTTTCCGTCAATTTTGAATGTAACTGATTTTGGCTTCTTATCACCGTAAGATTCCGGCGTATAATTCAGCTCGTATTTTTCGCCTTTATCTACAACGAAGAAAAGATTTCCTTCAACCGATTTGTCAGCGTTAATCGTGCTGCCCTGCAGTTTTTCGTTATAGTCTTCAGGATCTGTGTCAGACATTTTGGTATCACCTTGATACAAAGTGAAATCCATATGGTCTACATTAAGCGGATCTTTCCCTGTGTTTTTCACAGCGACATTTACCTTTAACACGAGCTGATCATCTGAAGTTGACTTATCATACTGAGACGGAAGTGTATAAGAGACATCTTTGATCTTAACTTGAGCTATATCTGCGCTTTTTTCTGTTTCTGAATTTTTCTTCTCCGCGCTTGTTTTACTTCCGGAACAAGCAGCTGTAAACAGCATCAGCAGGAGAACAAGGAAAACAGCGTACGTTTTTTTCTGAAACATTCATTTTTCCTCCTCAAATGGTTTTGGGAAAGGGGAGTCTTTTGTCTTTGAGAATTGAATCTTTTTGAATGGATTGACACGATGCAGCCAAAAAAATCGGTTCTTTTCTCATGGTTTTACCCTAATTTCTGGAAACTCCGTCCTTCTTTGCGATTGATGACCTATAAAAAGTTGCAACGGAATTAATTTTAAGATTATTAGCTTTTATATTGAATAGGTTCATCTTACTATTTTTGGTGAAAAATGTTCTGGTAAAACTGGAAAACACAGAAATTTGTGTATATTAGACTACTACTTTGTAATCAGTTGAAGGGTGACATTCGAACGAAGAAAGGGGCTGCTTTGGTGAAAAAAGAGGAATTGAAACAAAAAGCACTGGAAATCGGCCGTGTGCCGACACACTTAAAGCTGGAAATTGAAGATTATGGTGATGAACAGAAAAGAGCGTATTTTTGCTGGATAGATCCGCAGGATGAAAACAAAGGGATCATCGTAGAGCTTGGAGCGGACGGAAAGCTGGAAGGGCTTTCTCGAGATGTTGAGCCTGAAAGCGGTGAGAAGCTGTCCGAAGACCAAATAGAGGATATCTTGATTCAGTTCGTGAACTCTTATTATCCTGAAGCTCCGTCTGCGTTTGTCCGTGAAGAAAATGATGAGGCATTTGATGACAAAGTAAGGTTTTCATATGTTCAAATGGAAGACGGACTGCCGCTTCCTATGAGCGGTTTTATGGCTGATGTCTCCTTATCAGGGGAGGTGGTGTATTTTCGGTATTACGGAAAAGCGTGCAATATAATCAAGCCGGAACAGGTCGCAGATGAAAAAGAAGCAATGGCTTATTTTAAGAAAGATGTAGATGTCACTCTCCTATTTGAGATCCTTCATCGCTCTGTCTACAAAAACGGAGACGATCAGCCGCATTTGGTGTATGAGGTTGAAAACGCGGGCATTGCTGTGCCTGCAGATGTAAGTGAAAAAAAAGAAGTATTGGATGATGATGACGTGGAGTCAGAAGGCTTTCCCCTTCCCTTATTCGAAGGTATTCACGAAAATGCAGACCTTGGCAGCATGATCGGCTTGAACAGCGGACTGGTAAAAGTAAGGGAAGCAGAAATAGGAAATGGGAGAATCGGGATCGTCTGGCGGAATCCGGATGTTCCTGTGTATCAACCGGCGGATAAAAGCATGGACAGCTGGTTTAGAGGACGGGTTCACCAAGTGCTGAAAACCATCCATAACAAAGAAACCGGAAAACTCGAAGGTGTTATGTCGTCTATAGACGAAAAAGGGCCGAATACCGTAAGCGAGGAAGAGTGCGAAAAAATCGCTATTCGTTTTCTGTTCGCGTTATTCCCGAATGCTGATCAATATTTTAAGATGAAATACGATAAACAGGGTGAAGAAGGTTCGTCAGCCGGCTTTACGTTTGACGTGCACTGTAACGGAGTTCCGCTTCGGTTTGGGCAGGTCAGAATCTGCGTAAGCCGCCAGACTGGGCGCATTATCGTTTATATGGGACCGGACATTGACCCTGAAGTGCTCAAAGCTGTTGACCCAGTTCCATCCATTTCACCGGAACAAGCCAAGTCTATCTTTTGGCGCCATTTTAAAGTGGAGCTTGGCTGGGAGAGAGAACACGAAGAAGATGAAGAAAACAGCTATCGTCTCGTCTACAAGCCGGTATATCCGAGATTGATTGATGCCCATACTGGTGAGGCTGTCATAAGTGCATTGTAAAACAGCCAAAAGTCACGCATTTGCGGCGCATGTAACGTCTATGTGTGATGAAAGTAACAGAAGGAATATAGAAATCCAGTTTCCTTAATAGAAAAGGACCTTTCTTCACTTTAAAAGAAGAAGGGTCTTTTTATATAATAAACAAGGTTCTCTTTGTCGTAGACTCTTTGAAAGGATGACTTCATTGATAAACAAACAGCTGAAAAAGAAGGCGCAAGAGATCGGAAATGTACCGCCGCATTATGAGCTTGAGATAGAAGATTATGCTCAAAAACAAAAGAAGAAGGGGCATGCATACTTCATTTGGAAGGACCCTGAAGATCCGGAAAAGCAAATTATCGTAGAACTCGCGAGCGACGGCGCTTTGCTCACATTTTCAACAGCCGCCGGCCTCGAGCAGGACAAAAAGCTCCCAGACGCCGAACTGAAGCTGACAGCTCTTCAGTTTGCCGCAGCCCACCATCCGGCCACATTTATGAAATTTCATTTTCAAGCCAAGGAAGAACGAGGGCATCACATCCGGTTTGTTTATACAAAAAAACTGCTGGGCCTCTCGCTCCCCAATTCAGGATTTTTAATAGATATCACACGCAGCGGACAGATTGTCCATTTTTTATATTACGGAGAAGGGAACAAAGCCGACATCCCAAAGGAATTCGTAGAGAAAGAGAAGGTCATTTCCCATTACGTCAATACAATGTCTTTACGGCTCATGTATGATGTCATTGATGATGAACAGTCGCCCAGACTCGTCTATGAACCAATTTTGCCGGGTTACAGCTATCCAGCGGATGTAGACGAAATTGTGCCTGACCAGCACATATCGGATGAAAGAACGGAAAACGGGGCGCCTCTCCCGCCGCTTGAAAAAAAAGAAGAAACCGATATATATGAAATGCTGGGACTTACTTCTGATATGAAAAAAGTCGGTGAAAGGGACTTCGGAGATGAACTTGGAAGCACTTGGCGCAAAGGCACTGCACCCGAGCGGAAGGATTTAAGCATAGGAAGCTATTTTGCAACGAGAAATAATAATACAATCAAAATGAAGACTGATAAAAAAACAGGGAAATTAAAAGCAGCTATTTCCTTCATGGAACATCAAGTGTCCGGCCAATACTCAACGGAAGAATGCCAAGAGACAGCGCTTCAGTTTTTGTACGCGCTCTATCCGAGAGCAGATGAGTTTTTCAGAGTGAACCCAATCCGAATCGATGAAAGAGGCAGGGTCCGCAATCATTTTTCTGTCTGGTATAAAGGAATACCGCTGCGGTTTGGCGCTGCCCGCATCGTCGTCAACCCGGAAACCGGAAAAATTGACGCTTTTATGGCTCCGGATATAGATCCAGAGCAATTAGAAACAATCAACCATATACCGGATGTTTCAGCCGACGAAGCGAGAGAAGCATTTTTATCTGCGTTTGATGTGAGGCTGGAGTGGCAGCCAGATTTTTCAGCAGGCAGCCATCAGCATTATAAGCTTGTGTATAAGCCAATCTATCCTTCATATATTGACGCGCATAATAGAAAAAAGAAGAGGCTGTGAGGGTATCTAGTCAGGTATCATTTGCAAGTGAGGGTAATCCTTGAACCGTTCCCAATCCCCGCCCCACTCAAATCCGAGTTTTTTAGCGATGGTGACGACCTCCAGCCAATCTGATTTCCCGTTTTGATTGCCGTCGTAATCCATATCCCATAAGATGCTGCCATCCTTTTTCTGAAGAGCGAAATCAATCGCCAAACCATAATTATGATACGATTCCCCTCCTTTAGCGTAGGTGACAATATTCCCTTTTTTTGTGCGTCCTTGCTTATATAATTCGTCTTGTTCCTTGAAGGATCTGAATCCTTCAGTAATCACGATCGAGATGCCTTTATTTGATGCGGCAGCCTTGAGGGTGTCGGCATTCTGCTTCACAATCGGATCAAGAGCGGAAGGAACAGGCCTGTCCTGCAGGGCGGTTTGAGAGTGCCATGCGTGCCGCACATATGAAAAACAAAGGTCCGCCACAAACAGGAGGCATAAGATGAACGATGTTTTTGCTATTAATTTCATACCGGTCTCACTTTCTCATGAGTTGCTGAATGTTATGTTTTAAGCCATTGACTCTCTCTAAAAGAGAATAGCTATGATAAAATATAACATAAATAGTAGCAGGAGGAAGGAGGCAGATCATTGAGAGCAAAGATTCCATCTGAAGAAGTGGCGGTCAAACTAAACGAATGGTATAAACACATTCGTGCGTTTGAAGCAGATCAAGCAGAAGCATTAAAGCAGGAGATCGAGTACGAATTAGAAGACATGGAAGAAAATCAGGATTTACTATTATATTTTTCTTTGATGGAATTTCGGCATCGGATCATGCTGGACAAGCTGATGCCGGTGAAAGACAGCGACACCGAGCCTCCGTTCTCTGACATGCTGAATGAAATTGAAAGCAATCAGCAAAAACTGACGGGCTTATTAGAATATTATTTTTACTATTTCAGAGGGATGTACGAATTTAAGCAGAAAAATTTCATTTTAGCCATTAATCATTATAAGCACGCCGAGGAAAAGCTGGAGTATGTGGAAGATGAGATTGAAAGAGCTGAATTTCTTTTTAAGGTCGCAGAAGTGTATTATCACATCAAACAAACGTATTTTTCGATGAATTATGCAAGCCAGGCACTTGATATTTATACGAAATACGAACTGTACGGCCGCCGCCGCGTGCAGTGTGAATTTATCATTGCCGGAAATTTGACGGATGTCTATCATCACGAAAAGGCGCTCAAGCACCTGTGCAGCGCTTTGGATTATGCCAGTCAGCTTGAGGAGGCATACATGATTGCTGCGGCTCATTATAACGTAGGCCACTGTAAGTACAGCTTGGGAGATCTTAGCGAAGCGGAGGGCTATTTTAAGAAGGCCGCCGCCATTTTTGAAAAGCACAAATTTCAGCAGACCGTTCAAGCTGTATTTTCACTGACACATATCTACTGTAAAGAAGGAAAATACGACAAAGCAATAGAGACGTATCAACGCGGGGTTACAAGCGCGGCAGAATGGGCGGATGACATGTACTTAACAAAATTCCGCCTTATTCATGAGCTTTATCTTGGCAGCGGCGACAGGAAGGTGCTCGAAGAATGCTTTGACCTTTTGGAATCCCGCCAGCTTTTCGCTGATGCAGAAGAGCTCATGCAGGACGCGGCAGAACGCTTCAATCAGCAGCAAGATTATGAGTCCGCCGCTTTCTTTTACCGCAGGCTGATGGACATAAAAAAGACACTTGCCGAGCAGCGCTTCCAATAAGAGATGGCAGAGAACCGAAAAGGTTCTCTGCTTTTTTTATGCTGTTTTCAACCCGGGAAAACAGGGTATTTTCCAGTACACAAAGGAAAATCAGAGGAGGAAATCATTTATGTATAAAGATTTAATCGGGAAAACAGCCATCGTAACAGGCTCTTCAAAAGGAATCGGGAGAGCCATTGCGGAACGCTTTGGAGAGGAGAAAATGAATGTGGTTGTGAATTATCACAGCGACCCGTCAGGAGCCGATGAAACAGTGGACATCATTAAGCAAAACGGAGGAAAAGCCGTCGTAGTTGAAGCGGATGTGTCAAAGGAAGAAGGGATTCAGGCGCTAATGGATGCCGCTTTGGAACACTTTGGCACGCTTGATGTAATGGTGAACAATTCAGGCTTCAACGGTGCAGAAGCTATGCCGCATGAGATGAGCCTTGAAGATTGGCAAAGAGTCATTGATGTAAACGTAACGGGAACCTTTATGGGGGCAAAAGCCGCGCTCAATCACATGATGAAGAACAATATCAAAGGAAACGTGCTCAATATCTCAAGTGTACATCAGCAGATTCCGCGCCCAGTCAATATTCAATACTCAACTTCTAAAGGCGGCATCAAGATGATGACGGAAACGCTGGCGCTTAACTATGCAGACAAGGGAATTCGCGTCAACGCAATCGCACCGGGCACCATCGCCACAGAGTCCAACGTCGACACGAAAAAAGAAGAAAACAGACAAAAGCAATTGAAAAAAATTCCGATGAGAGCCTTTGGACAACCGGAAGAAGTGGCGGCTGCAGCTGCTTGGCTCGTATCGGGAGAAGCGAGTTATGTGACCGGTACAACACTGTTTGTGGACGGCGGAATGACACTCTATCCGTCTCAGCTCGAGTAGAAAGAAAAACAGGGGGAGTGCGGGATGAAAAAAGACTGGTGGAAGGATGCCGTCGTTTATCAAATATATCCAAGAAGTTACCAGGACAGTAATGGAGATGGGATCGGGGATTTGCGGGGAATAATTTCCCGGCTAGACTACATAAAGGAGCTTGGGGCAGATGTGATTTGGATATGTCCCATCTATCCTTCTCCAAATGTTGATTACGGTTATGATGTAACTGACCATAAGACGATTATGGATTCTTACGGCACGATGGAGGATTTTCATGATCTGCTTGACGAGGTGCATCAGCGCGGCTTAAAGCTTGTCATGGATTTTGTCCTAAACCACACTTCAGTCGAGCATCCGTGGTTTAAAGAAGCGGAGCTGGACAAAAACAGCAAGTACCGCAGCTATTACTTATGGCGCCCCGGCACAAAGAACGGCCCGCCAACGGACTGGCTGTCAGACTACGGGCGTCCGGTTTGGCAATATGAGGAACACACTGGCGAATATTATTTGCACATGAACGCCGTCAAACAAGCTGACTTAAACTGGGAAAATCCTGACGTTCGCCAAGCCGTATATGACATGATGAAGTTTTGGCTCGATAAAGGGGTCGACGGCTTGCGCATAGACCAGCTTCATCTGATCTCAAAGAAAGAGTTCCTTCCTTCATATGAGGACTACGTCAATCAGCGCGCAGAACCGAAACCCTTCCAGCCGAACGGCGAACGGATCCATGACTATTTAAAAGAGATGACAGATGAAGTATTTTCACAATATGATGTCATGTCGGTCGGCGAGGTTGGCTCTGTCACACCGGAGGAAGGCTTGACGTATACGGGAACTGATAAGCATGAACTGAATATGATTTTTCACTTTCAGCATATGGAGCTTGACCAGCAGCCGGGAAAAGAACATTGGGATCTGAAGCCCCTGGAGCTATCTGATTTAAAATCCGTATTATCAAAGTGGCAGAAGACGCTTGAACATAAAGGCTGGAATACACTGTTTTGGTGCAACCACGACCAGCCGCGGATCGTTTCCCGTTTCGGAGATGAAGGGAGATATCGCAAAGAGTCCGCGAAAATGCTTGCCACTGTCCTTTATTTTATGAAAGGCACGCCGTATATTTATCAAGGAGAAGAAATCGGCATGACAAACGCGCCGTTTTTGAGAATTGAGGACTACAAAGATATCCAAACGATCAATATGTATCATAAACGGGTGTTTGAAAACGGCTATGAACCTCAAGAAGTGATGACTTCTATCTTGGCCAAAAGCCGGGATCATGCCCGGACGCCGATGCAATGGAGCAGCGGGAAGAATGCTGGATTCACGGATGGTACGCCATGGCTGAAGATCAATCCGAACTATACATCCGTCAATGCTGAGGAAGCGGAGGCAGACCCCGATTCCATTTTAGCCTATTACAAAAAGGTGATCAGCCTGAGAAAGCAGTATGCAGATCTCATAAAAGGAAGCTACGATCTCTTGCTCCCAGATGATCCGCAGCTGTTTGTATACGTTAGAGGGAATGGCAACCAGCAGCTTTTGGTGGTAAATAATTTTTCAAAAGAGCAGGCTGTATTCCACTTGCCGGAGCGTTGCAGCAAGAACCAGGCGTCCCTTCTTCTCAGCAATTATAAAAACAACGGTGATATTGCTGATGAAATGATGTTTCAGCCTTACGAGAGCAGAGTATATCTTTTGAATGAAAGAGATTAAGAAGTCAACCCGGCGCAGTTTGCCGGGTTTTTCAGTACATATATTTGCGCTGCAAACGGAAATAATAAAAACATAACGTTAACATAAAATTAATCTTGCAAAACGTAATGACTTCGGTTTATTATTATAAAGGATTACAAAATCGTTATCATTTTGATTTAAAGTCATTGTGAAAAAGAGGGGATATTCGGTATGTTTAAAAAATGGAGCGGTTTGTTTGTGATTGCAGCGTGCTTCTTATTGGTCGCGGCATGCGGCAACTCATCAACAAAAGGGTCAGCGGATTCAAAGAGTGATAAACTGCACATTGTCACGACGTTCTATCCGATGTATGAATTTACGAAACAAATTGTGAAAGATAAGGGCGATGTGGATCTATTAATTCCATCTTCAGTGGAACCGCACGACTGGGAGCCGACGCCGAAGGATATTGCAAGCATTCAGGACGCAGATTTGTTCGTTTATAATAGCAAATACATGGAAACCTGGGTACCTTCAACCGAAAAAAGCCTGGGCCAAGATCACGCGGTTTTCGTAAATGCGAGCAAAGGCATTGATTTAATGGAGGGCTCTGAAGAAGAGCATGAACATGAACATGAACACGGAGATCACGAAGAGCATGAACACAGCCATGAAATGGACCCTCATGTATGGCTCAGCCCTGTTTTAGCGCAAAAGGAAGTTGAAAATATTACTGCGCAAATCGTGAAGCAAGACCCGGATAACAAAGAATACTATGAGAAAAATAGTAAAGAATATATTGCAAAACTGCAGGATCTTGATAAACTATATCGTACAACCGTAAAAAAAGCGGCGAAAAAAGAATTTATCACACAGCACACAGCTTTTGGCTATTTGGCAAAAGAATACGGCCTGACTCAGGTTCCGATTGCGGGGCTTTCTCCTGAACAAGAGCCGAGTGCAGCTGACCTAGCAAAACTGAAAACGTATGCCAAAGAGCATGACGTAAAAATCATATATTTTGAAGAAGTTGCATCCTCCAAGGTTGCAGATACGCTAGCTAGTGAAATCGGCGCGAAAACAGAAGTGCTGAATACGCTGGAAGGCTTAAGCAAAGAAGAACAGGATAAAGGTGTAGGGTACATCGACATCATGAAACAAAACCTCGATGCCCTGAAAGATTCACTATTGGATAAATAAAAAGATAGTGTGCGCCGGAGGGTGCACACTATTTCTTTGTGAGAAAGGAAGATTGACATGAATCTCGTCTCATTGAAAGATATCGTGTTTGGCTATTCCCACACGCCTGTGTTGGATAAAGTATCTCTTGATATTGAAAGCGGCGAGTTTGTCGGCATTACAGGTCCAAACGGCGCTTCTAAATCAACGCTGATCAAAGTGATGCTCGGCATGCTGAAACCGTGGGAAGGCACAGTAACAATCAGTAAAAAGAATGCAGACGGCAAACGTCTGACTATAGGGTATGTCCCGCAGCAAATTTCTTCATTTAATGCAGGTTTTCCGAGCACCGTGCTTGAGCTTGTCCAATCCGGCCGGTACACAAAAGGGAAATGGTTTAAACGTTTGAATGAAGAAGATCATATCGAAGTAGAAAAAGCCCTGAAAATGGTGGAAATGTGGGAGCTTCGCCATCGGAAAATCGGTGACTTGTCGGGCGGCCAGAAACAGAAAATCTGTATTGCCAGAATGCTTGCCAGCAATCCCGATCTCTTAATGCTGGACGAACCGACCACAGCGGTTGATTATGACAGCAGAAAAGGGTTTTACGAATTCATGCACCACTTGGTAAAAAATCACAATCGCACAGTTGTGATGGTCACTCATGAACAAAATGAAGTACAGCAGTTTTTAGATAAAGTGATTCGATTAGAGAGAGGAGAAAAAGGCGGATGGAAATGTTTGACTTGGAATTCATGCGACGAGCTTTTCTAGCAGGCGGCATGATCGCCATCATGGCCCCGATTCTAGGGGTATACCTTGTGCTTAGAAGGCAGGCCTTAATGGCTGACACACTCTCGCATATTTCACTGTCGGGTGTGGCCATCGGCTTTTTCCTCAGCACCAATATTACCGCAGCGAGCATAGTCGTTGTGACCATCGGCGCGGTCGGAATTGAATACATGCGGCGGGCATATCGGACATACTCGGAAGTATCGATTGCCATTTTAATGGCGGCGGGTCTGTCCTTCGCGATGTTTTTAATCAGCCTTTCGAAAGGCGCCGCCAATATGAGCATTGACCAGTACTTATTCGGGTCGCTCGTGACGGTTAACCAGCAGCAGGTCTATATTATCGGCATCATTACATTGTTGATCCTGCTCTATTTTATCGTATTAAAAAGGCCGCTCTACCTGCTGACATTTGATGAAGCAACAGCCAAAACGTCAGGAATCAATACAAACATTCTGTCGATGTCATTCAGTATTGTCACTGGTCTTGCGATCTCAGTCATTATTCCAATTATCGGCGTACTTCTCGTATCGGCACTGCTCGTATTGCCGGCAGCTTTCGCCATTAGAATCGCAAAAGGCTTTAACATGGTATTTATGTCAGCCATTCTCATTTCCTTATTCAGTGTATTTATGGGACTGACATCATCTTATCAGCTCGGTACACCGCCAGGGCCTTCCATTACCCTGCTGTTAATTGTTCTGCTCTTGATCGGATTTGCAGTTCAAGGGATATGGACGTTTATCAAAAAAGAAACCCAGCGTAAAAAAGGACGCAGGTAAAAATAAAAAGCAGTTTTTCCTTCAGGAAAAACTGCTTTTTTTATAGAAATAACTCTGCAAGACGCTCATATGATTCTTTTTTTGCCTCAAAGTCAAACACATTGCAAAGAACCATCATTTCATTTGTTTCATAGCGGTCAGCTAGCTCTAGAAGCTGCTGTTTTACAGTGCTTGGAGAACCGATGACCATGCGCTTTCTGTTTTCTCGTATTTGGTTTTTATCTGATTCGGTATAGTGGTATGCTTTCGCTTCCTCAATGCTTGGCACCCTGCTGTCCAAGCCTTTCCCGACGCGAAGAAGCCACAAATCTTGGCTTAACGCGAGCTCCTCTGCCTCTTCATCTGTTTTTGCGCAAATGACAAAGATCGTAAACAGTGCGGCTGGAGATGTGAAATGGGCTGATGGCTGAAAGTTTTCACGATAAACGCGAAACGCGCTTTCCCCTCGTTCGGGATTGATAAAATGTCCAAATACATATCCGATTCCCTGATGGGCCGCTCGCCTTGCGCTGTTTTCCCCCAATCCAAGCACCCAAAGCTCCGGCACTGTATCAATAAGAGGCGCTGCTTTGATCCCGGCATACGGATGCCCGGCGGGAAGCGAATCGGTCAGAAAATAAGAGACATCCTGAAGCTGTCGGTTAAAATCGGTTAAGCTTTTTTTGATGCCGTCGGTTAATGCGAGCCGGGTTTTCGTCGTTCCGCCCGGCGAACGCCCGAGGCCGAGGTCAATCCGGTTCGGATACAAGGCCTCAAGCTGGCGAAAGGTTTCGGCCACCTTAAACGGGCTGTACTGAGGCAGAAGCACACCGCCAGACCCGACACGAATCTTGTTGGTGTGAGCCGCAATGCGTGCGATCATAATTTCCGGTGCCGTGCTTGCCAGTCCTTTCGTGCTGTGGTGCTCGGCAAACCAATAACGCTTATAGCCCCACTCTTCACTTCGTCCGGCCAGCTCAACCGAATGCTGAAGGGCTGTCACGGGGCTTTCTCCTTTAGAAACAGGTGCCTGATCAAGTATGCTTAAATGAATCAAAAGGCCGCTTCCTTTCCGTTGCTTTTTAGAATGTGATACAAGAATAGGCAAAATGACTCGCTCACGTCAAATGGTTTGTTTAAGATCCGTCATTCATATGATTTGCTAAAGATATATCAAATATGGGAGATTTTTTTCGAGGATTTTCGTCAATTATTCTAAACTTTTACGAAACTTTGATATAATAAAAAACGTATATATTAATAATTTACGGCATTCAAGTTACGTTTGTACGTAAAAATAAATGTGACTATATTCACATTTCGATGATTAGGAGTGAATCGTGTGGCAATTTCTTTAGAAAAAGGTCAGCGAATTGATTTAACAAAAGGAAAAGCGGGTCTGTCAAAATTGATGGTGGGTCTCGGCTGGGACCCTGTTTCATCAGGCGGCGGCTTTTTTGGAAAGCTGCTCGGCGGAGGCGGACCAAATATTGACTGTGACGCATCAGTGCTGATGCTGGAAAACGGCAAGTTCACTGATAAGAAAAATGTCATTTATTTTGGAAACCTGAAAAGCCGCTGCGGCAGTGTCAAGCACACAGGTGACAACCTGACAGGCGACGGAGCGGGCGATGATGAGCAGATTTTAATTGATTTGGCGAAAGTGCCTGCCAACATTAATAAGCTTGTATTTGTTGTGAATATTTATGATTGCGTAAGAAGAAAACAGGATTTCGGCATGATTCAAAATGCTTTTATCCGTGTTGTTGATCAATCAAATCATGAAGAAATGCTCAAATACAATTTGAAAGACAATTATGCTGGCAGAACAAGCCTGATTACGGCTGAAATCTACCGCCAGGACGGCGAGTGGAAATTCGCGGCGGTCGGCGAAGGCACAAACGATACGAGATTAGAAGATATTGTCAACCGATACGTATAAAGAAAAAAGGAGTGGATGAAACATGGCAATTTCATTGGCAAAAGGACAAAAGGTAGATTTAACAAAAACGAATCCGGGTCTTTCAAAGGTTGTTGTCGGTTTGGGCTGGGATACGAATAAGTATGACGGCGGACATGACTTTGATCTTGACTCAAGTGTGTTTCTTTTAGATGCGTCTGGAAAATGCGCATCTCAAAATGATTTTATTTTCTATAACCAGCTTGAAGGCGGAAACGGTTCAGTCGTTCATTCAGGCGATAACCTGACAGGCCTTGGCGAGGGTGATGACGAGAATGTAAAAGTCAATCTCAGCGCCGTACCTGCCAATATCGACAAAATCTCATTTGTTATCACGATTCACGAAGCGGAAGCGCGCAGCCAAAACTTTGGACAAGTGTCAAATGCGTTTGTGCGCATTGTCAATGAAGAAACAAATGAAGAGCTTATTCGTTACGATCTTGCGGAAGATTTCTCTATTGAAACGGCAATTATCGCTGGAGAGCTTTACAGACACAACGGCGAATGGAAATTCTCCGCTATCGGCTCAGGCTACCAAGGCGGTCTTGCCCGCATCGCAACAGATTACGGCTTGCAAGTCGGTTAAGACATATTACGAAGAGCAGAAAGGAGAGAGACAGTATGGCCATTCAATTAGCAAAAGGACAGCGTGTGGATTTAACGAAAACAAATCCGGGACTCACAAAAGCGGTGATCGGTTTAGGCTGGGATACAAATAAGTACTCAGGCGGACACGATTTTGACCTGGATGCTTCAGCCTTTTTAGTGGATGCGCATGATAACTGCGTGAATGATCTCGATTTCGTCTTCTATAATAACCTTGAGCATCCGAGCGGCGGTGTCATCCATACGGGTGACAACCGCACCGGAGAAGGCGACGGAGATGATGAGCAGATCATCGTTGATTTTTCAAAAATCCCTGCTCACATTGAGAAAATCGGCATCACAGTTACCATTCATGACGCGGAAGCACGCAGCCAAAACTTTGGACAAGTGTCAAACGCGTTTGTACGCGTTGCAGATGAAGAGACTCAAAATGAGCTTCTTCGCTTCGATTTGGGGGAAGATTTCTCCATTGAAACAGCCGTTGTCGTATGTGAGCTGTACAGACACGGAAACGAGTGGAAGTTCAATGCGATCGGCAGCGGTTTTTCCGGCGGCCTTGCTTCATTATGCCGGAACTACGGTTTGCAGGTGTAAGCGAGTGACAAATAAAGCAGTCACCGTTTTCAATTAATAGGAGGAAAAAACTTGGAATTTTTACATCACATCATGTCTACGTATGCTTCATTTTTCGATTGGGAAATGTGGGGGGAAGTTCTGACTGATCCGGTTTCTTGGGGTCTGATCGGTTCCCTTGTTGTGCTGGAAGGCCTTTTATCGGCCGATAACGCGTTAGTTCTTGCGGTAATGGTGAAACACCTTCCGGAAAAACAGCGTAAAAAAGCGTTAACGTATGGTTTATTCGGAGCGTATATTTTCCGATTTATTTTCATCGGACTCGGTATGCTTCTCATTAAATTTTGGTGGATCAAGGTGCTTGGCGCGCTTTACCTGGCTTGGCTCGTCATTAAGCACTTTTGGATCGGAGAAAAAGAAGAGGAAGCAGACGGTATTAAGAAAAATTCTTGGATGGTCCGTACATTCGGTATCTTCTGGGCAACTGTTATTTCAGTTGAACTGATGGACCTTGCCTTTTCTGTGGACAGCATCTTGGCCGCGTTTGCGGTATCTGAAAAAGTATGGGTTCTTCTGATCGGCGGTATGCTTGGTATTTTAATGATGCGTACAGTGGCAAAAGTATTCCTTGTGCTGATCGATAAAATCCCTGAGCTTGAAAACACAGCATTCGTGTTAATCGGAATTATCGCGCTGAAAATGGCAGGGAGCGCTTTCCATTATGAAATGCCGCATTCTGTATTCTTCATTATCATTATCGCTGCATTTGCGGTGACATTTATCATTCACTATATCAACAAACAAAAGCAGGTGCGCGAACAAACAGCTGCGTCAAAAGAAGAATAAAACAAAACAAGGAGGGAGTTTGATGTCCTTCCTTTTTTGTTACAGAAAAGAGGGTGACTGGTTTGCGGTATTTCCACTATTTATCAGCGCGTCAAGAAGAGCATGTATTTTATCAAGTGCCGAAACAGGTCACGAAAGAGGCGCCGAAAAAGTGGCTTGAACAAGCGCTGGGAGCCCTATTATATATGCCTGCAACCCGCCATGACATCGGCGCTATGATTACTGAACAAAAATACGAGGATCTAACGTCCGTTGTGTTCTGCTTAGAGGATGCGATTGGGGATCATGAAGTCGAGCAGGCTGAACATAATCTCAACATTCAGCTTGAGCGCATAGAACAGGCAATTCAGCAAAACAAAATAGAACCGGAAAATCTTCCGCTCTTGTTTGTAAGGGTGCGTTCTCCGCAGCAGATGCAGGAGCTGGCCGGCCGCTTGAAGCACCTTCTCCATTTGTTAACCGGTTTTGTGTTTCCGAAATGTTCAGGAGTCAACGCCCGTAACTATGCGGAAACGCTGAAAAACATCTCTCGCGATAGGAGAGCGCCGATTTATGGAATGCCGATTTTAGAAACGCCCGATTTGCTTTCAAAAGAGACGCGGACAGAGGCTTTCGGAGAGCTGAGTGCGGTACTGCATCAATATCACGACTTGATTCTAAACGTGCGAATCGGTGCGACTGATTTGTGCGGGTTATACGGTATCCGGAGAAAGCCGGGGCAAACCATCTATGATATTCGCCTGATTGCTGATTTTATGGCAGATGTCATCAATTATTTCGGCCGGACATTTGTCGTTTCTGGACCGGTCTGGGAATATTTCCAGGCAGCGCAAAAGCCTCACCTTCTATCAGGACACCAGCCTGCTGAGCTGAATGAGCATGTCAAAGGCTTGGTGAAGGAAACAGAGCTTGATATTGCTAACGGGATTCACGGAAAAACAGTCATTCACCCTTCTCAGCTTAAAGCGGTAAACAGCCTGTATGTTGTATCAAAGGAAGACTATCTGGATGCGTTAAGCATTATTCATCACGGAAACGGTTCAATCGGCGTGATGAAAAGCCATTTTTCCAACAAAATGAATGAAATGAAGCCCCATATGAAATGGGCTGAGAACATCATAATAAAATCAGAAATTTATGGGGTGTATCATGAAAACCGATCTTTCTCCGATTTGCTCAACGAACAGCAAACCACTTCAAATATTGGACAATATGGCGGTTGATCTGTCGGTCACTGACAATCCGCTTTCTATTCCGGAGCAAGTCTTATTTGAAATGGCGGCGCGAGTGAACAAAAAAAGAGGTTTTTTATTTGTCAGCAAAGTGCTGGGAAAGCATATTCCAGTTCATCCGCTGAAGCCGCTTTTAGCATCAGGGCTGCTTGCTTTGGAGTACGCTGAACGAAAAACGGGCCGTGAGCTGAAGGAGAAGGCTGACATTCTGAACGGGTTTCTTTCAGGAACGGACAGCGGGCTTCGGGATGCTTATCGAACATTGCAAAAGCAGCGCATAGCACTAGAGGAGGCGCCGCTTGTGATCGGGTTTGCGGAAACGGCGACAGCACTTGGACACGCGGTTTATGACTGCATTGAGATTGCGTCGTATGTCCATACAACACGTGAACAAATACGAAACAACGAGCCTTCCATTACATTTGTCGAGGAGCACTCCCATGCGACCGATCAGCTGTGCTATGCGGAACCTCATATGATCAACAACAATTGCCCGGTGATTCTCGTGGATGATGAAATCACAACAGGAAAAACGGCGTTGCATATCATTCGGGATATACAATCGAAATTTCCCCGCAAAGAGTACGCTGTTTTGTCTTTATTGGATTGGCGGACTGAGGAACACAAACAAGCTTATGCTGAAGCGGAACGGGAATTAGGGGTTCCCATATCAACAACAGCTTTACTGTCTGGGCGCATTTCCTTTAAGGGAGAGCTTTTGTCAGAGTCCACCTATGATTACAAACCGAAGCCGCAGGAATCAGCAATAAACAGAACAGACATCGACTTGTCCGGCTTCTTTGCATCCTTACCCTATCAGCCGGCCACATTCGCAGACGAGCATTTTTATGTGAAGGAAACAGGGCGATTTGGCTTAAAGGCGAGTGACAGGCAGGCCGTTCACGAGGCCTGCCGCCTAGCTGCGCAGCATGTGGAACAATATCGGAAGGGGAGAAGAACGCTTGTGCTCGGAACGGGAGAGCTGATGTACATCCCTATGAACATCGCAGCGCATCTTCACGGCTCTATTTCTTATCACTCTACTACCCGCAGTCCGATTCACCCTGTTGCCAAAGAGGGCTATGCTGTGCAAAACGGATATTCATTTATGAATCCCGAAGATGAGGGGGTTCGCCATTTTATCTATAACCTCCCCGCCGGAGCGTATGACGAAGTCTTTTTCTGTCTTGAAAAGACCGTTTCGGATGAGGCGTTACAGCCGATTTTTCATCTATTCAAAGAAAAAGAAGTGCCGCATATCCACATTGTAACCCTTTCAGGAAAGGCGTGATCTGAATTGACAGAGATAATTGACCGGATTGGAAGCTATCCGAAGGAGGATGTCACCTTTCTATTAAAAGATTTGTCCGCCGTTTCGATTGAAAAAAGCACGGAAGAACGGGAACGGTCGATTCAAAGCGGCACCCATTACTCTGAGATGCTGCCGATCGAATATAAGCCGACAGATGAGTATATGAAACTGTTTTATGCCTCGCTTGAAGACAGTAAACAGAAGGTTGCGTTGGCGGCCGGAGCTGTGGCGGAGCAGCTTTTCGCTAAACACGGCAACGATACGGTTTTGTGCAGCCTGGCAAGGGCGGGCACGCCGATCGGTGTATTGATTAAACGGTACATCAAGATGAAGTATCACATCTCAGTTCCGCACTACAGCATATCGATTATTCGGGACAGAGGAATTGATGAAAACGCCTTGCAGTATATGCTGAAGCATCATCCAGACGGAAAGATCGCTTTTATCGACGGCTGGACAGGCAAAGGCGCTATTACAAAAGAACTGAACCGATCCATCCAACAGTTTAACCAGCGCTGGAATACGAGACTTTCCTCAGAAATTGCGGTGCTTGCCGATCCGGGTAGTTGCGCGGACATCTACGGAACGAAGGAGGATTTTCTGATTCCGAGTGCCTGCTTGAACTCTACAGTCTCGGGTCTTGTCAGCCGCACGGTCTTAAATGAAAAATGGATCGGGCCGGATGATTTTCACGGGGCGAAATATTACCGTGAGCTGAGCGAAGAGGATGTTTCTGTATTCTATATTGAAACGATAGCCGAGCAATTTCCGTCTATTTTTAAAGAAGCAGAACGCTTGGCGATTGGCTTGAAGCGCGCACGTATGAAACCGGATTGGAGCGGCTTGGTTTCCATTGAGACGATCCGAGAGCAATTTGGCATCAACAATACGAACCTGATCAAACCGGGAGTCGGAGAAACGACCCGTGTGCTTCTTCGCAGAGTGCCTTGGAAAATACTAATTCAGCCTGGCGCTGAAGAAACGCTGAAACATATTCTTTTACTGGCAAAGGATCGGGGAGTGCCTGTAGAAGAATACGAGAACATGTCTTACAGCTGCTGCGGGCTGATTCGTCCGGCGGAGAAAAGCCTATGAACGCGTTTGCCAGCGATTTAGACAGAACATTAATTTATTCAAGGCGCATGATCGGCACGCCCGATAAGGAAGCCGGGATAGAGCTGATTGAAACATTAAATGGGCGGGAGCTTTCTTATATTTCCTCAACCGTTAAAGAACATATAAATCAGATTCAGAAGGATCACTATTTTATTCCCGTCACCACGCGTACAAACGAACAGTATAAGAGACTCCTATGTTTCCAGCAGGACATTGTGCCGGAATATGCGGTGACAACAAATGGCGGGTGCATCTTAAAGGACGGCGAGCCTCTGAAAGAGTGGGACGAGCTGATGAAAGAGGAGCTGGCGTCGTGTCTGCCGATCGAGGCCATGCTGAGGGAAATTGCAAGTCTCTCGTTATCAGATTCGGTAAAAAGAACCCGAATCGCCCATCACTATTTTGTGTATCTCATTTTACATGAGGAAAAAATACCGTACATCGATATATCCGCTGTGAAAAAGTGGGGAGCCGATAAGGGCTGGCAAGTATCCCTGCAGGGGCGAAAGCTTTACTTTATTCCCAATCCGCTTAATAAGTGGAAGGCGGTCGAATACCTGAAATCCAGGCTCTCTCTTGATGAAATCTATACGGCTGGAGATTCTCTGCTTGACCTTGAACTGATCCGTGAAGCCGATTTTGGCATTGCACCCGCGCACGGCGAGGTATTGAGTCACGATCCGAAACTTCGCAAAACGGTTGCAAGCGGCATGCTGGCGGGAGAAGAAATCACAGCGTCAGTTTTATCGCAAATATCTAAATTAAAACACGTGTAATCTACACAAACAAACCAGAAAGGAGGATATGATGAGACAAGAAGAGTTAACCATCCATAAAGCTGTTCCGGCCCATGGCGATTGGAAAAGCATGCTGTTTCAGCCATTGCCGGAGCGGGATCACTATGAGAATGAACAAGGTTTTTCTTTTTCGCGGCTTGCCGGGCAAATACTGGGCACGCCCATTGATGAGACCGACTACTTTAACGAGCTGTATGATCTTTCTGTAAACGATCATATTTATGTCCTGAGCGAAACGCTTGATAAAACAATTGCACCCGAAACATTTCAGGCGCTTCAGCATATTCATTCCATCAATCAGCAGGAAAAAGGCCTTTCGGTCAGCCGCTTTGTCGCCTTTCTGGACGGGGAACAGCTGATTGCGAAGCATTCCAATCCCATGTTGCACCGCCATTTAAGAAAAGCACTGATGACGCTGTTACATACCTTTGCCGAAAATCATGAGCAGGGACTGAATCATCCTGATTTTCGCAGAGTGCTTCTTGATGTTTCAAAGTTTTCCTTGAACCACCTGAATCTTTGGCTGGAAAAAGCCGATATAGAGCGGGAGATGCCGAAGGTGGTCTGGTATGGAGACGCGACGAAAAGCCAGCTGTATTTCTTATATTACTTGATGCTTGTCGGCTGTGATGTCCTATTGTTCCATCCCGCGGGAACTGATCAGCTGACGCTCGTTGATCCTAAGCAGGAGCTAAGCTTCACGGAAAAGCTTCCCGATGTCTCAGACCTTCAGCCATTCCCGAAAGAAAAACCTGACCGTAAATCAACGGTGGCGTACCGATCGACAAAGGAAATTGAGCATGTGCTGAATCACGAGGAATCCATGCTGTACAAGCCTTGGCAGTTCAGAGATCACACACCGGTTTCCGTGACGCTGAAAACGACCTATGATGAATTGTTTTTAATTGCGAAAGAACGTGCGTTTATTCGCCCAAACTTCAAAGCCGATAAACACTCGATCGACATTCCGAATGTGTTTGCCAAAATTATGGGCGTGTCGAAGGACAATAAAGAATATTGGAATAGACTTCATACAATGGCGGATTATCCAGAAACGGAAATGGTTCGAAGTTTTCCGATTACAGAAGAAGTCAGATCGAACTATCAATTTCATTACAGCCACGCGCTTGATCATGAAGGAAACATTGATCCGGAAAAGCTGATCGCAAGCAATGTATGGCAGTACAAACAGCTTCCGGCAGGCATTCAGACCGCGATCGCCAAAACGATCTCGAGAATGTGCAGACACCCGCGGCTGAAGGCATTACATCAGGAACAGGTCAAGGATGTTCAGATCTACTTGTTTAAACAAACAACAAACCTTCCCGCTAACCTGCTGAAATTGATTCAAATGTTCGACTATGCGCAGACCGTTCCGAAACTGGTGCTGTATCATACGGAAATGAACGGTGAGCTCACACGATCAGACGCCGCAGCCCTGCTGTTTTTGAATGAAATCGGCATTGATATCGTCATTTATAATCCTCCCGGACATCAAGACATTGAGCATTATATCGAAGAGGATCAGTATGATATTCACTGGCTGGACGACATGGTGTTTCAGCAGGACTATAAAGAGCCCTCGCTCGTGAAAAGGCTGTTCAGAACGATTACCCAAAAGTAAGGAGAGAAGAAAAGCATGACAACAGAAAATCAAAATCCGCTTGTTCTCGATAAGAACGAAGAAATTTCTCAGCAAAAGGCAGACGATATCCGCCTGCAGCTCCGCCAGGAACCAGAGGTGCAGCGCCTCGCTCAGCAAATTGACGTGAAAAACCAAATGGAGCTGCTGGAGTACGGAAAGGAGCCGGCTGTTGAAATTTCCAAGTTCTCTGACCGCATCTTGGGGATGATGAAAACAACAAGCGTGACAGATTCAGGCACGATGCTGACTCAGCTTGGAAAAATCATGGACCGCTTTGACAAAAATGATTTTGATGAGCCAAAGGGACTGATGGCCAAAATTTTCAAACGCGGCGGCAGCATGATTGAGAAAATCTTTAAAAAGTATCAGACGCTTGGTGGAGAAATTGAAAAAATCAACGTTGAGATTTCCAAGTATAAAGATGAGATGACAAAAACAAACTACACGCTTGATGAAATGTATGAAAACAATATCAACTACTATATGGAGCTTGAAAAATATGTTGTTGCCGGTCAAATGAAGCTGGAAGAGATGCAGTCAATCCTTCCTTCCTATGAAGAAAAAGCGGCAAGCGGAAACCAGCTTGCGCAAATGCAGCTTGATACGCTGCGCAACGGCATTCAGGCACTTGAGGAACGTGTTTATGATCTTGATATGGCGCGAATGGTGGCGCTTCAAACCGCACCGCAGATCCGTCTCCTTCAGCGCGGTAATGCTAAGCTGATCGGGAAAATTAACTCCGCTTTTATCATTACGATTCCGATTTTCAAAAATGGCATTATTCAGGCCGTTACAGTGAAGCGCCAAAAGCTTGTGGCTGACTCTATGAGCGAGCTTGACCGCCGGACAAACGAGATGCTGAAACGCAATGCGGAGAACATCTCGAATCAGAGTGTTGAAATTGCCAGAATGGCCGGCAGACCAAGCATTGATATAGAAACGATCGAATCCTCTTGGAACACGATTGTCAGCGGCATGCAGGAAACAAAACAAATCGAAGAAGAAAACAAACGCCTTCGGGAAGAGGGCGCAAGACGAATTGCCCAGCTGCAGGATAATATTAAAAAAGCAGCATTACAGCAATAAAAAGACCCCCGCTTGTGAATCATAAGCGGGGTTTTTGATTGACATCAATTAGGTAATGACAATGTGTAAAGACAGGTGTAAACTTAAACGGTAATCATTTTGCATATTAGAGGTGTTGGCTATGGGAAAACAACTGCCTATATCCCAGCGTAAGCTGCTGGGTGTCGCCGGTTTAGGGTGGCTGTTTGATGCAATGGATGTCGGAATATTATCGTTTATTATCGCCGCGCTTCACGTGGAGTGGAATCTTTCGCCCGAGGAAATGAAATGGATCGGAAGCGTGAATTCCATCGGCATGGCTGTGGGTGCGTTTTTGTTTGGATTGCTGGCTGATCGAATCGGCCGTAAAAAAGTATTTATCATTACCCTTTTATGCTTTTCAATCGGAAGCGGGATATCAGCTTTCGTCACAAGCTTATCGGCATTTCTCATTCTCCGCTTTGTGATTGGGATGGGACTTGGCGGCGAACTGCCTGTCGCTTCAACGCTTGTTTCGGAAGCGGTTGTGCCTGAAAAGCGGGGCCGAGTCATTGTGCTTCTTGAAAGCTTTTGGGCTGTGGGCTGGCTGGCAGCGGCGCTTAT
The DNA here is from genome assembly GCF_036765115.1 of Bacillus sp. 0909A. Lineage (NCBI taxonomy): Bacteria > Bacillati > Bacillota > Bacilli > Caryophanales > Bacillaceae > Bacillus > Bacillus sp. 0909A. The sequence continues at coordinate 65,234 of NZ_JBAIZU010000006.1, read as the reverse complement.
TTCCTATTTTGTCATTCCAAGCTTCGGCTGGCAGGCGGCTTTGCTTTTAACCGCACTTTCGGCATTTTATGCGCTGTACTTGCGGACAGAATTGCCTGATTCGCCAAAGTACGAATCGCTTTCTATGAAAAAGAAATCGGTGTGGGAGAACGTTAAAAGCGTTTGGGCGAAACAGTATGTACGGCCGACGGTGATGCTGTCAATCGTCTGGTTCTGCGTTGTCTTTTCTTATTATGGCATGTTTTTATGGCTGCCGAGTGTGATGCTGTTAAAAGGATTCAGTATGATTCAAAGCTTTGAATATGTTCTGCTGATGACGCTTGCTCAGCTTCCGGGCTATTTTTCGGCTGCGTGGCTAATCGAAAAGGCGGGTCGAAAATGGATACTGGTCATTTATTTGATCGGAACAGCGGGAAGCGCGTATTTCTTCGGAACGGCAGATTCCTTAGGTCTGCTGCTGACGGCTGGAATGCTGTTATCCTTTTTTAATCTTGGCGCGTGGGGCGTCCTGTATGCCTATACACCGGAGCAATACCCAACAGCGATTCGCGCGACAGGCTCAGGAACCACAGCGGCGTTTGGAAGAATCGGCGGCATTTTCGGCCCGCTGCTCGTCGGAACACTCGCCGCCCGCCATATTCCGTTTTCAGTGATTTTTTCGATCTTTTGCATTGCCATTTTACTGGCGGTCGTGTGTATTTTGATTATGGGGAAAGAAACGAAACAAACTGAGCTTGAATAAACAAAAGCACCTTATCATGAGGTGCTTTTTACATGGAAACCGGCAGCTTGCGGTTTGTTTTTTCTGCTTGTTTAATTTGAAAAAGCTTATTTTTCCAGTAAAGGAGCTTGAAGACATAAGAGGAAGAAGGATTTTCGATTTATTAAAAGCGTTTTCAATAAAAAAGACTTAATTTTACCTGTAAAATATAATAATAAAGGAGGATTACAGAGTATTTAGAAGCATAATTAAGGTCTTGGGGTCACAGGGATGTTTATCATGAAATGGTACAGAATAAAAGAGAATATGCGGTTTGTGTGTGTTGTTACATAAGTGTTACGGTAATAAAGATTGCTTAATATGGAGGGAAAATATGAGTGTAGATGAGAAACCGATTAAGATAAAAGTCGAGAAAGTCTCTAAGATTTTTGGGAAACAAACCAAGAAAGCAGTTCAAATGCTTGCCGACGGAAAAAATAAAAAAGAGATCCTGAAAGCAACCGGATCAACCGTTGGGGTTAACCAAGCAGATTTTGATGTATATGATGGTGAGATATTTGTCATCATGGGTCTATCAGGGAGCGGTAAATCAACTTTAGTACGGCTGTTAAACCGGCTTATTGAACCGACTGCCGGAAAAATTTACATTGATGGTGACATGATAACAAATATGTCTAAAGACCAGCTCCGGGAAGTCCGCCGGAAAAAAATCAGTATGGTCTTCCAAAAGTTCGCTTTGTTCCCGCACAGAACGATACTTGAAAACACAGAATACGGACTGGAGCTTCAAGGTGTAGACAAACAGGAGCGCCAGCAAAAAGCGCTTGAGTCGCTTAAACTTGTTGGACTTGAAGGATTTGAACACCAATACCCTGACCAGCTTTCGGGCGGGATGCAGCAGCGTGTCGGCCTTGCACGCGCTTTGACGAATAATCCGGACATCCTTCTGATGGACGAAGCGTTTAGTGCGCTTGATCCATTAATCCGTAAAGACATGCAGGATGAGCTTTTGGATCTGCATGATAATGTCGGAAAAACGATTATTTTTATTACGCACGACCTGGATGAAGCGCTTCGCATCGGCGACAGAATCGCGCTGATGAAGGACGGAAACATCGTTCAAATCGGCACGCCGGAAGAAATCCTTATGAATCCATCCAACGAATATGTTGAGAAATTCGTTGAGGACGTCGATTTGTCTAAAGTATTAACTGCCGGCCACATTATGAAGCGCGCTGAAACGGTGCGGATTGATAAAGGGCCGCGCGTTGCATTAACACTGATGAAAAACCTAGGGATTTCATCTATTTATGCAGTCGATAAACAAAAACAATTGTTAGGTGTCATTTATGCGGCCGATGCGAAAAAAGCAGCCGAGTCTGATTTATCCCTTCAGGATATCTTGAATAAGGAATTTACGACTGTACCAGAGAATACGTATCTGACTGAGATTTTTGACGTTGTTTCTGACGCGAATATTCCAATTGCGGTTGTAGATGAAAAGCAAAGAATGAAAGGGATTGTCGTAAGAGGCGCGCTGATTGGCGCACTTGCGGGCAATAACGATTATATCAATGTTGAAGGCACTGCTGAGCAAACACAAGATCCTTCTGTACGGGAGGTGAAGTAAATTGGATAGACTGCCTAGAATACCTTTAGCAGACATCATTGACCGTTTTGTTGACTGGATTACGATAACGTTTGGCGGATTCCTCGATGGAATCGCAAATGGCTTGGCCATTTTTGTAAACGGGATTGTAACAGGGCTTGGATTTATTCCTTCTATTTTGTTAACGATTATTTTCGCAGCTCTTGCATGGTGGATCAGTACGAGAGGAATTGCGCTGTTTACTTTAATTGGCTTTCTCGTTATTGACTATTTAGGATATTGGGACCCAATGCTGCAAACGTTAGCGTTGGTTGTCACGTCCGTCATTATTTCGATTGTAGTCGGTGTGCCGATCGGAATTTGGGCATCTCAGAAAGAAACGGTTCGCCGTATCGTAACGCCTATCCTTGATTTAATGCAGACAATGCCTGCTTTCGTATATCTTTTGCCGGCAATTTTCTTCTTTAATATCGGTGTTGTGCCGGGTGTTGTTGCGTCTGTTATCTTCGCAATGCCGCCGACAATCCGTATGACGGTTCTCGGTATTAAACAAGTGCCTGCGGATCTGATTGAAGCAACTGAAGCGTTTGGTTCTACAACAGCTCAGCGTTTGATTAAGGTTCAGCTTCCGCTTGCAACAAAAACCATTCTTGCCGGGATCAACCAAAGTATCATGCTTGCATTATCAATGGTTGTTATCGCAGCAATGGTCGGTGCGCCTGGACTAGGTTCAGAAGTATACAGCGCCGTTACACAGCTGAAAACAGGGGTCGGTGTAGAAGCAGGTATCGCTATCGTTATCGTTGCGATTACGCTCGACCGTATTACACAAAATATTAAAGTGAAGAAGAAAAGCAGGGGGAATGCCTGATGTTTAAAAAAATCATCGGTATCGGTGTTTCCGCCATGCTGGCACTCTCACTTGCGGCTTGCGGATCAGAAAACGACGAAAATGCGTCCGCAGCTGAACAGGTGAACAAGACGATCATCGGGATTGACCCCGGTTCAGGTATTATGAGCCTGACTGATCAAGCGTTGAAGGATTATAACCTGAACGACTGGACACTGATTTCATCGTCAAGCGCTGCTATGACTGCTACGCTCAAAAAGTCATACGACCGGAAGAAACCAATTATTATCACAGGATGGACTCCGCACTGGATGTTCTCCAGATATAAATTAAAATATCTTGATGATCCGAAAAAAACTTACGGCAGTGCTGAGGAGATTCATACGATCACCAGAAAAGGCTTCAGCAAAGAACAGCCGAATGCCGTTAAGCTTCTAAGCCAGTTTAAATGGACGCAAGACGACATGGGTGAAGTGATGATCAAGGTGGAAGAAGGCGAGAAACCTTCCAAAGCCGCTGCTGATTATGTGAAGAAGCACAAGGATCAAATCGCGGAGTGGACCAAAGGCGTGCAAAAGGTGAAGGGAGACAAAATCAACCTTGCCTATGTGGCTTGGGACAGTGAGATTGCAAGTACAAACGTTATAGGCAAAGTGTTAGAAGACTTAGGCTATGACGTGAAACTCACTCAGGTAGAAGCTGGTCCGATGTGGACGGCGATTGCGACGGGAAGCGCGGACGCATCCCTTTCCGCATGGCTGCCGAATACCCATAAACCATACGCTGTCAAATATAAAGGCAAATATGATGATGTAGGCGTCAGTATCACTGGCGTGAAGATGGGTCTTGTTGTGCCTCAATATATGAAAAACGTCAACTCAATTGAAGATCTTAAGAAATAATGAAGAAAGCAGCCTGTTCGCAGGCTGCTTTTTTGATTTAAGAAGCATTGGCTGATGCGAGTGTATCGGCTTTTTGGAACGTTTTTAACACAGCGTTTGCTAAAATGTGAATCCCGGTAAACATCGCGTTTCTGTCAAAGGTCATATGCGGGTGATGGAGGCCTGGCTGAAGTCCGCAGCCGAGGCCAAGCATGGTCGTTTTAAGGTTCGGCACTTTCACGGCATAAAAATGAAAGTCTTCACCGCCGGTTGTCACAAGCGGTTCATCGAGCTGATCAGCTCCGATAACGTCTGTGATCGCTTCAGCCATAATGCCTTCAGCTTCTTTATTTTGCGTTGCCGCCGGAAGGCTGTGTTCTTTGTGAAGTTCAATTTTCGCATCGAATGCCGCGGCCGCTGCTTCGCAGGCTCTTTCTGTTTCGGTGATCAGCGTCTCCATGGCTTCATTTGTTTGCGCCCGCAGGTCAAGGCTGAAGGTCGCTTTTCCGGGAATGATGTTGGAGCTGTCGCCGCCGGCTTGAAGCTTTGTCATTTTGACTGTGTGCGGAATTTTTGGATCGATGTGAATCAGTCCCAGCTTATGAACGAGGAATGCCGCGATTTCGATGCTGTTTTTGCCAAGGTGCGGGCGCGCGCCATGAGCCTCCTCTCCAATGATTGTGCCTTCGATGTGCTGGCTTGACCCGTGCAGAATGGATGGGGCGCAGCGTCCGTTTTGGGTTTCCTGAATTGGACGGACGTGGACGCCATACAAATAGTCGACGTCATCAAGCACGCCTTCTTCTATCATTTTTAGAGCGCCGCCGCCTTTTTCTTCTGCGGGCTGAAAGATAAAACGGATCGTTCCGCTCGGAAGCTCTGGCTGTTTTTTCAGCAGCATTAACGTACCTAAAGCCATTGTCATATGCGAATCATGTCCGCAGGAATGATTGGCGCGAAATGTGCCGTTGACCTCCTGCCATAATGCATCAATGTCAGCACGGACAGCTACAACAGGTGAACCCGAACCCATTTCACCGACAACTCCGGTGCAATCTGAAAACGTGCGCGTGCGGCACCCTGCATCTTCGAGTTTTTGTTTAAGAAATGCAGTTGTCTCATATTCTTTCCAGCTGACTTCTGGATTGGCGTGAAGATGTTCAAAGATGTCCATTACGGTTTGTTTCATTTCTTCTGAGAGTTTTTGCATGGGAGAAAAACCTCCTTCTTTCTTTTTTTATATTGAAACAGGTAGATAGGCTGTTTATAATATAGCACATATTTATATTTTTCAGAATAATAGGTATTTTCTAAAAAGAGGAGATGGATCGAAATATGAGTATGCCAGCAGCCGAAACACAGCCTAAGAAAAAACGTACCGCCTTTAACATGCCTGACGCCTATGTCCTCTTATTTATCATCGCTTTCATTTGCGCCGTTGCTTCGTATATTGTGCCGGCGGGAGAATTTGACCGTGTGACGAAGGGAGAGGTTACCACTGCGGTGCCGGGAAGCTACCATTCAATTGAACAGTCTCCGGTCAGCCTGATCAGCTTTTTCACTTCTCTTCAGGATGGGATGGTCGGCTCAGCCCCTATTATTTTTCTGATTTTATTCACAGGCGGCACGATCGCTATTTTAGAAAAAACAGGTGCCATCAACGGACTGATTTACAATGTCATCAGCAAGTTCCGCACAAAGCAATTATTATTTATTTGTATTGTCGGTGCGTTGTTTTCTGTTCTTGGAACGACCGGAATTGTCGTGAACTCAGTGATCGGATTTATCCCCATCGGCCTTATTGTCGCACGCTCCTTAAAATGGGACGCGGTCGCGGGTGCAGCTGTTATTTATATAGGCTGCTATGCCGGGTTTAACTCTACCATTTTATCACCGTCCCCGCTTGGCTTATCGCAATCGATTGCGGAGCTGCCTCTGTTTTCGGGGATCGGCCTTCGTGTGGTCATATACATATGCTTTTTGCTGTCTTCTATCATTTATATCTATTGGTATACAAGAAAATTAAAGAACTCAAAGGATGCCAGCGTGTTAGGCACAAACTGGTTCCCGGCGGCAGGATTGAGCGATGCGAATCAAGAAGAAGATAAGTCTGTCCCCTTTACCGTTCGCCATAAGCTGATTTTGGGAGTCGCAGGTTTGTCACTGATCGGATTTTTGTACGGCGCATTGAAGCTTGGCTGGTCAGATTCCCAAATGGCTGCGACATTTATTTTTATTTCGGTCCTTGCCGGATTCATTGGAGGACTTGCGGCAAACGATATTGCCAAAACTTTTATTACAGGCTGTCAGAGCCTTGTATACGGTGCGCTGATTGTCGGGATGGCGCGGAGCATTTCTGTCATTCTTGAAAATGGGAAGCTGCTGGATACAGTCGTCAATGCTTTGGCTTCGGTTTTGGACGGGTTCAGTCCGATGGCCGGCGCAATCGGCATGTATATCGCCAGCGCCCTGCTTCATTTTCTCATCTCTTCAGGATCGGGCGAAGCGGTTGTGTTCATTCCGATTTTGGCGCCGCTCGCTGATTTGATGGGAATCACGAGACAGGTCGCGGTGGAAGCGGTTATGCTTGGAGAAGGGGTTGTCAACTGTGTGAACCCGACGTCCGGCGTTTTGATGGCAGTGCTTGCCGCCAGCGGAATTCCGTACGTCAAGTGGCTTCGGTTTATGCTGCCGCTCGCTCTGATTTGGTTCTTAATCGGGCTTGTGTTTATTTGTATCGGTGTCTTGATCAATTGGGGGCCGTATTAAACATTGCTGCCCGCCGGCTTGTACGGCGGGCTTTTCATTTATTCGTTGCAGAAGCGCAGGCTGTTATTGTAACATGTAAGCCATAAGCCATTCGTAAAAGTGCGGGAGGAAGGTCATGAATAATCTGCATAACAGACTTTCAGGCGTGAATGGGAAAAATAAGAGAGTAAAAGAAAAAGAACAAAAAATCTGGTCGGAGATCGGCATGTTAGCCGGGGCGATTGCGCTGCTGGATGTGATCATCCGCGGCATTATGTTTGAATTTCCGTTTAAAGAATGGGTCGCGAGCCTTGTGTTTTTGTTCATTATCATCTTATATTACTGCATCAGGGCATCTGCTTCTGGAATGCTGATGCCGAGAATAGACACCGAGAAAGAACTGCATAAACGGGTGAAGCAGCAGTTCATAGAATCAATAGCTGTCGCCTTTGCGGTAGTGGTGCTTACGATGTATGACAGGGGGATTCCCCATACATTCTTCGCTTGGCTGAAAATGTTTCTCTTATTTATCGTCTGCGGCGGCGTTCTGTTTCTGCTACGATTCGGGATCGTGAAGCTGTCTTACAGAAGAACGGTAAAAAAGGGGCTTAAGAAGAAATCATCATAGAGGATGGTTTCTTTTTTTGTTCATAAATCAGACAAATCTTTTCTCTTGCAAAAGTTTGTGAAATGTTGCACAATATAAATGTGAAATACTTCACAAACAATCATCAAAGAAAAACATACCCTGGAAGGATGATTAATGATGAATAAACATGTAAATAAAGTAGCTTTAATCGGAGCGGGTTTTGTTGGAAGCAGTTATGCATTTGCGTTAATTAACCAAGGGATCACAGATGAACTTGTGGTCATTGATTTAAATAAAGAAAAAGCAATGGGCGATGTAATGGATTTAAACCACGGAAAGGCGTTTGCGCCGCATCCGGTCAAAACATCTTTCGGAACATATGAAGACTGCAAGGATGCTGATATTGTCTGCATTTGCGCCGGAGCAAACCAAAAGCCTGGTGAGACACGCCTTGAATTAGTAGAAAAGAACTTAAAGATCTTCAAAGGAATCGTCAGTGAAGTCATGGCGAGCGGATTTGACGGCATTTTCTTAATCGCGACAAATCCGGTTGATATTCTGACTTATGCAACATGGAAATTCAGCGGCCTGCCAAAAGAGAGAGTGATCGGAAGCGGCACAACACTTGATTCTGCGAGATTCCGTTACATGCTGAGCGAATACTTTGGCGCAGCGCCTCAAAACGTGCACGCGCATATTATCGGTGAACACGGCGATACTGAGCTTCCTGTCTGGAGCCACGCAAATGTCGGCGGTGTGCCTGTCGGTGAACTCGTTGAGAAAAACGATGCGTACAAACAAGAGGAGCTAGACCAAATTGTAGATGACGTGAAAAACGCCGCTTACCATATCATTGAGAAAAAAGGTGCGACTTATTATGGTGTTGCGATAAGCCTTGCCCGCATTACAAAAGCCATTCTTCATAATGAAAACAGCATTTTAACTGTCAGCACCTATTTGGAGGGACAATACGGCGCAGATGACGTATACATCGGCGTTCCGGCTGTCGTAAACCACGGAGGTATCGCAGGCATCACTGAGCTGAACTTAAATGAGAAAGAAAAAGAACAGTTCCTTCACAGCGCAGGCGTCCTTAAAAATATTTTAAAGCCTCATTTTGCAGAACAAAAGGTCAACTAATCGCAACTATAGAGTAAAGGGCTGATTGTCAATGTGGGAGCAGTTGTATGATCCGTTTGGAAACGAGTATGTGAGCGCACTTGTGGCGCTCACTCCGATTCTCTTTTTTCTCTTAGCTTTAACCGTTTTTAAGATGAAAGGCATTCTTGCGGCATTTCTTACCCTAGCCGTCAGCTTTTTGGTTTCCGTTGTGGCATTTCATATGCCGGTTGAAAAAGCTGTTTCTTCTGTTATATTAGGCATCGGAAGCGGTTTATGGCCGATCGGCTACATCGTCCTGATGGCAGTGTGGCTCTATAAAATCGCTGTGAAAACCGGGAAGTTTACCATTATTCGTTCCAGCATTGCCGGCATTTCGCCTGACCAAAGATTACAGCTATTATTAATCGGTTTTTGTTTTAACGCATTTTTGGAAGGTGCGGCCGGCTTTGGTGTTCCGATTGCAATCAGTGCGGCGCTGCTCGTCGAACTTGGCTTTAAACCGTTAAAGGCGGCGGCACTCTGCTTAATTGCGAACGCTGCCTCTGGAGCCTTCGGCGCGATCGGGATACCCGTCATTACAGGCGCACAAATAGGAGACTTGTCTGCACTTGAGTTGTCACGGGCATTGATCTGGACACTGCCGATCATTACATTTCTGATTCCGTTTTTACTCGTGTTCATATTAGACCGGATGAAGGGAATCAAACAAACCTGGCCTGCCTTGCTGGTTGTCAGCGGAATGTATACAGCGGTTCAGACGCTGACAATGGCTGTGCTCGGACCGGAATTAGCTAACATTTTGGCGGCGCTGTTCAGTATGGGCGGGCTTGCGCTCTTCCTGCGTAAGTGGCAGCCGAAACAGATTTACCGTGAGCAGGGAGCCGGAGAAGCTAGTGAGAAAAAAAGATACAGCGCGGCAGACATTGCCAAGGCGTGGTCACCTTTCTACATTTTAACCGCGGCGATCACCATCTGGAGCCTTCCTGCCTTCAAAGCGCTTTTCCAAGAAGGCGGACTGTTATATCAAACAACGCTTCTTTTGAAAATGCCTTTTCTGCATCAGCAAATTATGAAGATGCCGCCAATTGCCCCATCTGCCATGCCGTTAGATGCAGTCTTTAAAGTCGATCTGCTGTCAGCGACCGGTACAGCGATTTTAGCGGCGGTCATTGTTACGGGACTGTTCAGCAAAAATTTCTCTTATCGGGATGGTTTCAGTTGCTTGAAGGAGACGGGGAAGGAACTGTGGATGCCGATTGTCACGATCTGCTTTGTGATGGCGTTTGCCAATCTGGCCAACTTCGCGGGGCTTAGCTCTTCCATCGGGCTGGCACTGGCGAAAACAGGCGATTTGTTCCCGTTTGTCAGTCCTGTTCTCGGCTGGATCGGCGTGTTCATCACTGGCTCAGTTGTCAGCAATAATGCGCTGTTCGGTCACTTGCAGGTCGTCACCGGTGCGCAGATTGGGGCCGGTTCTGATTTGCTGTTAGCCGCAAATACGGCGGGCGGGGTAATGGCGAAGCTCGTTTCTCCGCAATCTATCGCCATTGCCGCTGCCGCGGTCGGCCAGACAGGGAAGGAATCAAAGCTGTTTAAACGGACAGTAGCGTACAGCCTGATTCTGCTATTGATCATCTGCATATGGACATTTATTCTAGCAAGATTAGGTGTTTAATAGAAAAAAGCAGTACACCCCGGGGTGTACTGCTTTTTCATTAATTTGCTTTCTTCGTCATTTCCTCAGTTGTTTTGACTCTTGTTTTTCCCATAAACAAAACGGTAATCGCCGCGAGAACAATTGGAATCAAAGCAAGTAAAAAGACATATGTGATGCTTGAGGACATGGCGTCGATGATCCGGTTCAGAATCGCAGCAGGGATCTGTGATCGTGTGCCGGCTTGGAAAATCGCCTGCGGATCACCGATATTTTGTGGCGCGCCTGAGCCGGCGGAGCCTTTCATCCCGCTGAAGGCGTCGCTTAGCTGGTTTGTGAACACGTTTGTCTGAACCGTGCCGAAAATCGTGACACCGAGCGTCATGCCGAATGATCGTAAAAATGAATTGGTGGAGTTGGCCGTTCCCCGAAAACGAGGTTCTAAATCATTCATGGACGCTGCTGGGAGCAACGAGAAGTTAAAGCCTACGCCGAAGCCTGAAATCATCATAAAGACAGTCAGCCATACGCGCGCTGTGTCCGGCGTCATATTGGAAAGCAGCAGCATGCCGATAAAGAAAGATGTGACGGAAATCAGCATGAGATTGCGGAAGCTTGCCTTCGTTTGGAAGATTCCGCCGATCATACTTCCGATCACTGATCCGATCATCATCGGTGTCAGAATAAAGCCTGCGCTTGTCGCTGAGCTGCCGTATACTGCCTGTACGAAAATTGGAATAAACACTGCTAAAATAATGAATGTTCCGCCATAAAGAAAAGCGAGAATCTGCGCTGTGGCAAACAAGCGGTTTTTAAACATCCAGAAGGAGATAATCGGTTCTTCCGCTTTTCTCTCCACAATAAAAAAGGCAATAAAGAAAACCGCGAAAATGATAAACAGGCCAATGATTTGTATCGAATTCCAGTCGTATGTTTTGCCGCCGAGCTCAAGTGCGAACATCAGGCACACAATGGATACGACTAAAGTTATCGCGCCGCCCCAATCAATTTTCTGCTTTTTATGCTCCAGCGATTCTTTGTAATAGCGAATGATGAAAAACAATGACAGTGCGCCGATAGGGACGTTGATGTAAAACACCCAGTGCCAGCTGATAGCGTCTGTGATAATAGCGCCTAACAGTGGGCCGAGAACACTTGATAATCCAAATACAGCGCCGAACATGCCCGACATTTTTCCGCGCTTTTCCGGCGGAAATAAATCAAAGATGATCGTAAAGGCAATCGGCAGGAGCGCTCCGCCGCCAATCCCCTGAATGGCCCGGTAGATGATTAGCTGGTTCATGGTTTGTGCAATTCCGCATAATGCCGAACCGATTAAGAAAAAAATAAGTCCAAACAGGAAAAAACGTTTTCGGCCGTACATATCGGAAAGCTTGCCGTAAATCGGCATCCCAGCCATAACTGCCACCATATAGGATGCAGTCACCCAAGCGAATTTATCAAAGCTTCCAAGATCCGCTACAATGCTGCCCATCGCGCTGGCAACAATTGTATTGTCCATCGCGGACATTAAAATGCCCAGCAAAAGACCAAGAACCACAAATTTAGTGGAAGGATTTTTTGCGGCTGTTGTATCCATTTATTCTACCTCCTCTACCTTTTCTCAGTAAGGTTTGATATCATGATAATAGTTTGATTGTTAATTATCTCGATTATCAAGATAAATTTGATTTTATAGGGAGGACTGTCAGTTGTCAACAAGAAATTCCAGAAGTGAGTTGGAAAAGACCGCTATTCAGATTTTTCGGAAATTGGGCACTAGAACCATTCTGTTTCATCAGGCGGCTGCTCAAGCTCTCGGTCTGTTTCCTACCGATTTGAAATCAGCTGACATATTAAATGAAGCAGGACCAATGACGGCCGGTGAACTGGGGAAAAAAACGGGACTCAGCACCGGTTCCGTTACGGCGCTTGTTGACCGGCTGGAAAAAGCGGGGTATGTGGCTCGTGAAAGGGACCCGAACGACCGCAGAAGAGTGATTATCGTGCCTCTTACCGCTTCTAAACAGCATGTGAAGGATTTGTTCCGTTCACTGTCAGAGTCCACGATGGATCTGTGCCGCGAGTATACGGAGGAGGAATTGGAACTGATTTTCGGTTTTATCGGCAAAGCCTCCGATATTATGGAGGAAGAGCTTGACCGGTTGAAACAATAGGTGATTTTTGTGCATAGCTTGGCCCGTTCCCGAATAAATTGTACAAGTTGAGTAAGAGAGGGGAGTACGGGCCGGTGAACACTTTTTTGAGTTATATTGTGCTGGGGCTGTCCTTGTCTGCGCCTGTGGGACCTGTCAATGCGGCGCAAATCGATAAAGGCATTAAAAATGGATTTTGGCATGCGTGGATTTTTGGTTTAGGCGCCATGACTGCTGACGGACTGTATATGATTTTCATCTATTTCGGACTGTCACAGTTTCTGACCGCTCCATTCGTAAAAACGTTTTTGTGGCTCTTCGGCTTTTTTGTACTGACCTATACCGGTATTGAAACGCTGAAGAATATCAGGGAAGCGATGGATGTACGCAGCTCGAAGGGGAAGCCTTCCTACAGAAAAACATTTGCATCGGGTTTTCTCATTTCACTGTCCAATCCACTGAGTATCCTGTTTTGGCTTGGAATTTACGGGAGCATTCTTGCGAAAACGGCTGAGACTTACAATATGAATCAGCTACTCATTTATAGTTCCGGCATTATGATCGGTATCTTAATCTGGGATTTTTGCATGGCCATTGCAGCCAGCACTTTCAGAAACCTGCTTAATGAAAAGCTGTTAAGGGGCTTGACCGCAATCGCGGGCATATCTCTTCTTGTATTCGGGTTTTACTTCGGTTATCAGGGCATCAAAGAGTTATTGGGCTGATTCATGAAAGGACAGTCACCTGCCGCCTTCCATCTTAATATAGTATCCAGATGATACTGGAGGTGGATCAATGGTGAAAGGGATTTACACCAAAAGTTTTCTGGAACGGAATCAAGCTGAGTTCCCGGAATGGCAAAGAATCGCTTTTGAGCTATTAGCAGAAACTGTGGCGGATGACGCGGATACGTTTCCTTGTATTCCCGGCCGTCAGGCATTTCTGACTGATCAGCTTCGCATTGCCTTTGCCGGGGATCCACGGGAAAACGGTACGGTGGAGGAACTGGCGCTGTTGCTTGCGGAGTATGGGAATATATCGCGAGACACGGGGAAGTACACCTCACTGGTTGTGTTATTTGATACACCGGAGGATTTGGCTGAGCATTATTCCATTGAGGCGTATGAAGAGCTGTTTTGGAGCTTTTTAAATAGACTGAGCGAACAAGATGAAAAAGAGTGGCCGGCAGATATGCCGGCCGATCCAGAGCATTATAAGTGGGAGTTTTGTTTTAACGGCGAGCCGTATTTTATTCTGTGTGCAACGCCGGCTCATGATGCGAGGAGAAGCCGAAGCTTCCCTTATTTTATGATCACGTTTCAGCCAAGATGGGTGTTTGAAAATCTAAATGATTCAACCGCATTTGGCCGAAACATGAGCAGGCTGATCCGATCCCGTTTACAGGCTTACGATCGAGCTCCGATTCATCCGCATTTAGGCTGGTACGGAGGAAAGGATAATCGGGAATGGAAACAGTATTTTCTCCGGGATGATGAAAAACAGGTATCAAAATGCCCGTTTTCATATTTAAAGAACATGTTTAACAAAATGAAATAGTTCACGAGCTGGCAGGGCGGTCTTTGTGTCCCTGCTTTTTTTGATAAATCAAGGTGACAACGGCAATGACGGCTAGAAATCCCAAGCTGACAAAAAATCCGGGTCGGCTTGATTTTTCAAACAGCGTGCCGGACACAGCCGCTGCGATCAGAATTGTCGCCAAATAAATTTGCGTTTTCGCCATGGCTGCCGGATCGGTCAGCTTTTTGCTGGAGAACAGGATAAACAACCAAGTGTATAAAAGCATCAGCCCGGCCGCTGTTGTCATGTGCTCGTAAATATTTTTAGGCAGCACTAGAGACAGTACGATAGACACGATAAGCCCCGCAAATGTTAATCCGAGCGCGGGCCAGCATATTTTTTTGCCTTCTTTTAGAGTAAAGCATTTCGGCGCGTCGCCGTCATCGGCCATCGTACAAAGCAATGTTGTCACAGCAAAGAGTGAAGCGACAAGGGTCGAGAAGCCCGCGATAATAAAAATGCCGTTGAAAATATCAAGAATCACTTCGAGATGAAATCCTTTTAAAGACGTAATAAATGGGCTGTCCTGTTCTGTAAACTTGTGTAAAGGAACTAATAGCAAAGCGAGCCCGATTGAAATGATATAAATAATCGCCAGCGTTGCCAGCATCAGCTTGCCTGACTTTGAGGCTTCCTCCGGCTTCTTTAAATGAACCGTCATGAGCCCCATAACTTCAATTCCGCCAAACGCGTAAAATGCATAAATAAGGCCTGTCCACAGCCCCATAGCTCCGAATGGGAAAAATTCTTTCGTCTCATTCGGAATCTGCACCTCCGGCTTTCCGCCTGACAATATGCCGCACAAAGCCAGAATGGCAATAACGATAAACATGAAGATAGCGGCAGTTTTGATAACAGCCAGCACGTTTTCTGTTTTTTCAAAAACAGAAAGTCCGGTAAAAATAATGAGAAGCCCAAGTACAGCATAGATGGAGGCAAATACCCACAGCGGCACTTGGGGAAACCAATGCTTCGTAAATAACGAAATGGCTGTCAGCTGGCTTCCGGTAATCAGCATTTCAGATGACCAGTACACCCAGCCGTTGCTGAAGCCGGCCCACCTTCCGAATGCTTTTCTCGCATATGAACAGAACGAGCCCTTTTCAGGGTGTTTTGCCGAAAGTTTGGCAAGCTGTTCGAATACAAAATATGTGCCGATGGCCGCTATGAGAAATGATAATAAAACGGAAAATCCGCTTTTTACAATTGCGATGCTGGAACCGAGAAAAAATCCTGTTCCGATTGTGCATCCAATCCCGATTAATGAAAGCTGCCACCAAGCCAGATTTCCTTTTTCTTGGTCTTTTTTTGTTTGACTCATTTACATTCAACCCCTTTTATCTAAGGTTAGATTGCAACCCGCGCAAGGCTTATATGCATCAGATTTTTGCCTCTTTTTACATGGAGGCGATGGTAAACGTTCATACTAATAGAAAAAAGGAGCGAAGCGGATGACACAGCAATATGTTGTTCAGCCGAAGAAAGGGCTCGGCCTGAAGCTGAAAAAGGGCCAGATTTTGAAGGTGGTTGATGTAGAGGGGCAGCAGGTTGCTGATTTTGTGGCGTACCACGCAAAGGATTTTTATGAGCATCTTGATCAGGGAGCGACCATTGATGCCAATCAATCCATTCATGTGAAGGTCAACGATCATATTTACTCTAATTTGTATAAACCGATGCTGACGCTCATTGAGGATACGGTCGGCAAGCATGACCTGCTTCTGCCCGCCTGCCGTCCTGATATGAACAGGCTGTTATACGGAAAACAAAAGGACGAGTTCCAAGATACGTGTTATGACAATATGAACCGGGCACTTGAGCAGTTCGGCGTGCCGAAGCCGCATATGCATTATCCGTTTGCGATTTTTATGAATACCGTTCTGGATGAGAAAGGGAACCTGTCTGTGGAAACGCCGCTGTCAAATGCCGGGGATTACGTCAGACTCAGGGCGGAGATGGATTTGATTGTCGCGTTTTCTTCCTGTCCGATTGAAAAAGGGAAGTGCAACGGCGACAGTGTGACGTCCATACGGGTTGAAGTCAGCTGATCTCTCTTATTCACTATGAAATAAGACCTGTGCTATAGTTAATATGAATACATAACAGTCATGATTCATTTTCATCGATTTAGGGAAATGATTCAGTAAATAAGCAATAATGTACAGGAGGAATGATTGGGATGAGCATGCAGGAAAAGATTATGCGTGAATTACATGTGAAGCCCTCAATTGATCCAAAGCAAGAAATTGAGGACAGAGTCAATTTTCTAAAACAATATGTAAAGAAAACCGGCGCCAAAGGACTTGTGCTTGGCATCAGCGGCGGCCAGGATTCAACACTTGCGGGAAGACTTGCTCAGCTTGCAGTGGAAAGCATTCGCGAGGAGGGCGGAGACGCTCAATTTATTGCGGTCCGTCTTCCGCACGGCACACAGCAGGATGAAGATGATGCCCAGCTCGCTCTGAAGTTTATCAAGCCGGATAAATCATGGAAATTTGACATTCAATCAACAGTCAGCGCTTTTGCAGATCAATATCAGCAAGAGACAGGCGATAAGCTGACAGACTTTAATAAAGGAAACGTAAAAGCGAGAACGAGAATGATTGCTCAATACGCGATCGGCGGCCAAGAAGGCCTTCTTGTGATCGGAACAGACCATGCGGCCGAAGCCGTGACTGGTTTCTTTACGAAGTACGGTGACGGAGGCGCAGATCTTCTGCCGCTGACAGGCTTAACAAAGCGTCAGGGAAGAAGCCTGCTGAAAGAGCTGGGTGCACCCGAACGCTTATACCTAAAAGAACCGACTGCTGATCTGCTGGATGAAAAGCCGCAGCAGTCCGATGAAACTGAGCTTGGCATTTCCTATGATGAAATTGACGATTATCTCGAAGGAAAAGAAGTATCGGCGAAAGCGTCAGAAGCGCTGGAGAAACGCTACAGCATGACGGAGCATAAGCGCCAGGTCCCAGCTTCTATGTTTGATGACTGGTGGAAATAACATGATAAAAAGCCCACTCTCGGAGGGGGCTTTTTATTTATTGATTCCTTTACATGTATCAGGGACATATTTTCAAAAACGTCTTTTATTTGATGCGGATATGGTTCAGCTTCACCATTAATCTGTCAGTGAACCTTCGCAGGCTGCCTCTCGAATCAGGATCGAGCGGCAGATTTGCTTGGGCAGCGATCGCTTCTGCGACCTGCTGAATAGACATTTGGTCTGTATGGAGGTGTTCTGTGAAGAGGCTATCAGACAGGCTGTTGATGCAGCGGTCGATTTGCTTTGCGGCCCAGGAGTTTTTTCCTTCCGCTCTGGTGCGCAGGCGTTTCAGCAATGTTTCCTTTGAAGCCAGCAGGGTAAAGTGATGAATTGTCCGGCCGTCCTGTCTCAGCCTGCCAATAATGTCATCGAAGTATTGATCGTTCGTAATGGTCATAGGCACAATGATAATGCCCTGATATGTATCTGACAAATAGGAAAGCATGCTGTAATTGAATTCCCGCCACAGCCGGTAGCTTTGAAAGTCGTCTTCAGCGATATCCGGCGGTATCATTGAACGCATCGCGAACCCCATCTTTTCAGGATCATATACGTAAGACGGTTTCAGCCTTCTATGCAGTTCAAACGCCGTTTGTGTTTTTCCGGAACCGAAC
Organism: Bacillus sp. 0909A; assembly: GCF_036765115.1. Taxonomy (NCBI): domain Bacteria; kingdom Bacillati; phylum Bacillota; class Bacilli; order Caryophanales; family Bacillaceae; genus Bacillus; species Bacillus sp. 0909A. The sequence continues at coordinate 47,672 of NZ_JBAIZU010000006.1, read as the reverse complement.
GCCCCGTTTATCCACACGATCATCGTGATTTCCCCCTTTTTGTTTATGATACATAAAAAGACCCTTCGATCGAAGAGTCAGCGGGAAAAAACAGCCGTATATTCGCGGAGCGATTCTTTTATATGCGTGAAGGCAGTTCTCCAAAATACTCAAGAGAAACAAAACCATCATATTGTCTGTTTATCAGTTCTTTTAAAAATGCTTTTTGATCAAGATCTCCTTGAAAAATCGGAGTGGGTTCGCTTAGATACCAGTTCTCAAAATTCCAGCGATAGTTTTTCAAATGGATATGGCTGATCGTATGAAAGGTTTTTCCTAAAGCCGGCAGCTGGTCAATTCGGTTCACGTGCAGATTTGACCCGTCAAAAATCGTTCGGAGCCTCGGATGGGCGACATCCTTCAAAAATGTTAAAGCAGCTTCAGGTGTATCGGCATACGTATCGTAATGAATTTCCAGACCGATATTTACCTCATAGCCGTCTGCCATTTGCGCAGCCTGCTGAAATTGCTCAACCGCACGCAGCCATTTTTCTGGCGACGTTCTGTTTGACGCCTGATTCCCGGCAAATACGCGAATGAGCGGGCTGTGAAGCTGTCTTGCCGCCCGAAGCCCTTTTCTCACTGCTTCTTTTGTCTCTTCTTCTCCTTGTGTCACAAAATCGGTGTATAAGCTGACCGCGGGCACCTTCAAATTATGTTGCTGCAGCAGAGTATAAAGGTCGTCCAGCGGCCCGACGTCCTGTTCATACTGTTCGATGTGGCCGTACCACAAATCAATCCCGTCAAAGGACTGCTCCTTCGCAAAGGAAATGACGTCTATTATATTTTGCTTTTTACATCCGGTTGTACAAAAGCTTAATTTCATCTCAATCCCTCCCGTCATCTTTTTCCCTGATGAAAAACGGATAAACGCAGATAGAGGAAGGGTGTTTTTAATCATTTAATGCTTTTTTGCGTCGAAGTATTAAATTATGTCTGAAAATGTTGTACAATGAATTTCATCCGACCAAGAAGGTTGAACGCAAAAAAGATACGGAGCCGGCTGCTCAAAAACGACGTTTCGTCATTTTCATCTTTTATTCTGCATCACGGAGGCCATTGCGTTTTTTTATGTTTTATTGTAAGAAAGCTTGAATAGATGACGATGAAATAGAAAGCCCGAGCCGGTACCTATATAAATATTCGCAAAATCAGCATATAATGAAGATAAACTTTCATTCCTTAGGAGGATTTCGCCGAAGATGAACGCTAAACGAGCCATCCCAGTAAGAGAAAGAAATATCGTCCTGATTGGATTCATGGGTGTAGGAAAAACGACAATCGGCCAATTGGTCGCTAAGAAATTATATAGAGATTTTATCGATATTGACCAAGAAATCGAAAAGGATTTCAACATGTCGATCCCTGAGATGTTTGAAAAAAAAGGTGAGGACTTTTTTCGGAAAACAGAAAAAGAATATATCCTGAATCTGTGCCATCATACAAGATTTAAAATTGTCTCACTTGGCGGAGGCTCTTTTAAACAAGAGGAAATCAGAAAGTGCTGTCTCGAACATTGTCTGGTGCTTCACCTCGATCTGTCTTGGGAGAACTGGAAGCAGCGCGCAAATTTGCTGATCGAAAGCCGTCCGGTGCTGCATAATCGGTCAATGGACGAAATGGAGCAGCTGTTTAACGAGAGAAAAGTCATTTATGATAAGCACAATTCAAAAGTGGAAACAGACAACCTTGCTCCTGAAGAGATTGCCGATTACATTGTGGAGACGCTAAAAATCGGCTGGGATCTTTATCAGCCAATGTAAAAGCCGTGCGGGATGCACGGCTTTTTTTTATCGCTTTACGCCTTGGATCAATATCGCTTTTAAGCAAAAGGATTCAGGCTTTCCGTTTTGATTTAATTCGAGGCAAAAGGTGTCGCGGGCTTCATCAGTCGCGTTGTTCAAGTGGCTGATGATCTGCTGTTCCCGATCGGCGGGGGTTCCGCCTCGTTTGATCCAGCTGTTGTATTCAATCGGCAAATTCCACTTTTGGATTTCTTCATAGCCGAGCTGGTTCACCGTAAACATTGACTGCCATTCTGATAATGAACTTTCGCGTACGTGAGAAGGGTCTCTGAGCCGGTTCAAATGATTGACAAACTCATCAAGATCAGGAGTTTCAGGCGCATAGTGATCGACCAGCAAAAACCGCCCGTTCTTTTTCAGCACGCGTGCAATTTCACTGACGGCTTGTTGAATATCTGAAAAGTGGTGTGCCGCATATCGGCAGGTGATGATATCAAATGAATCGTCAGGGAAAGGAAGCGCCTCTGCCGTCCCTTTCAGAAAGTGTACATTGACAGCGGCTTTTTCTTCCGCAAAAGATGAAGCAACGTCAACCATTTCCTGCGTCGCATCAATGCCGATGCATTCTTGGACATAAGGGGCAAATGCCAGCGCCGTATGGCCCGCTCCCGCTCCGACATCAAGCACTCGCTGCTCTGCACGGCATTCCGCAGTTTTGATCAGCAACGCTAAATCTTCACCCTCAGCAAATACCTTCTCATCACGATACATCTCAGCGTTTTTCGAAAACGGAGTTTCGTTTGGCAAATGAACCAGCTCCTTCTTTTTTGTTTGTTATGATATGGATGATGTTAGCAATTTCTGTTATGATTCGTCCAAGATATAAAAATGATGAAATCGATAGTTTCAACCTATGGAGGCTGAAATGGATATTAAAGTGATGGAATATGCTGCGGAAATCGCCCGCCGCCAAAGCTTTACGAAAGCGGCGGAGCACCTTCATATCGCCCAGCCTTCTCTCAGCCAGCAAATCAAAAAGCTGGAGACGGAGCTGGGGCTTACTCTTTTTCACAGGTCACACGGCTCTGTTACACTGACACCGCACGGCCGCCGTTTCATTGAAAAGGCTGAGGACATCATTCAATTAAGGGATGACTTGCTGATGGAGATGCAGGAGCGTTCTCAAGGACTGGGGCACAAGCTTTCGATCGGGATTCCCGCTGTAACAGGGAGATATATTTTTCCTTCGCTTCTGAAGCAGTTTTTGGCGCATTATCCCCATGTGGAGGTTCAGCTTATCGAAAAAGACCCGGCTGCCTTAGAGGAGATGACGGCAAAGGGAGAGGTTGATCTTTCTGTTTTATCCTTGCCGATTGAGGATGAGAGGCTCTCCATTGAACCTTTGCTGACGGAGCCGATCGTGCTTGCCGTACCAAAGGAAAAACAAAGGTGGATGCCGCCCGAAATGACTGCACTGATTGATAAAGCGCTGGAAGGACAGGGGAGCCGGAAGCCGTGCGTGCCGCTTGAGATGGCAGAGCACGTTCCTTTTATTTTGTTGAAGGAGGGCTACGGTTTTCGCCGGACGGTTCTTGACCTATGTGCGGAAAGCGGCTTTAAGCCACACGCGGCGTTTAAAACGAGCCACATCGAAACCGCACAATCCCTTGTCGCAAACGGTTTGGGGGTAACACTGGCGCCAAATATGGTCAAAAGGGACAAAGATCCGGGTGTCATCTATTTACCGCTTCAATCCGCGCCTTCACGCACTCTTGTTTTTGTATTTTTAAAGAACCGCTATGTCAGTCTGACCGCACAGGTCTTTATGGAACTGAGCCGGGAAGCGGTTAAACAAACGTTTGATCAAGAAGAATGAAGAGGGTGTACAAGGAACAGAAGTGTATTCATGCCAAGAACGAATTCACAGATTAAACAGAAATCAGATGTTAAAAAATTTCGAAAAAAGGCTCAAAACGTGATAGTATAGAATAAACCAAATCTTATTAAACAAAGGAGAATAATCGGAAATGCAACTATTCGATATGCCGCTCGACCAATTGCAAACGTATAAGCCTGACAAAACTGCCCAAAAAGATTTTTCTGAGTTTTGGAAGTCCTCTTTGAATGAGCTTGCCGAAGTTCAAGCAGTTCCTGACTTACAGCCGGTTGATTATCCTGCTGATGGAGTGAAGGTATACCGCCTTACCTATAAAAGTTTTGGAAATGCCAGCATTGCCGGATGGTATGCGGTGCCTGACAAAGAAGGCCCGCATCCGGCAATCGTCAAATATCACGGCTACAATGCAAGCTATGACGGAGACATTCATGAAATGGTCAATTGGGCGCTGCACGGATACGCTGCGTTCGGCATGCTTGTCCGCGGCCAGCAGGGCAGCGAGGACACCAGTATTTCTCCGCACGGCCACGCATTGGGCTGGATGACAAAAGGAATTCTTGATAAAGATACATACTACTACCGGGGAGTTTATTTGGACGCCGTCCGCGCGCTTGAAGTCATCAGCAGCTTTGATGAAGTCGACGAAACGAGAATCGGCGTGACAGGCGGAAGCCAGGGCGGAGGCATAACCATTGCGGCCGCTGCTCTGTCAGATATTCCGAAAGCCGCTGTTGCTGATTATCCTTATTTAAGCAATTTCGAGCGGGCCATCGATGTGGCGCTTGAACAGCCGTATCTCGAAATCAATTCCTTTTTCAGAAGAAATGGCAGCCCGGAAACAGAAGAGCGGGCCATGAATACACTAACGTATTTCGATATTATGAATCTGGCTGACAGGGTGAAGGTGCCTGTACTGATGTCGATCGGGCTGATTGACAAGATTACGCCGCCTTCTACTGTGTTTGCGGCCTATAACCATCTGGAGACAGAAAAAGAGCTGAAGGTGTACCGCTACTTTGGGCATGAGTATATCCCTGCCTTTCAGACGGAAAAGCTTGCCTTCTTTAAGCAGCATCTTAAAGGCTGACAGACGTGAAGAGCCGCCGCATCATCGGGCGGTTTTTTTCTGCAGACAGCCGGAATGATAAAAGACGGGAGACGAATATATATGAAACAAAGAATCATTGATGAACTAAAACGAATTGAGCAAGAGTACAGCGTTAAAATTGTGTATGCCGTTGAATCAGGAAGCCGTGCTTGGGGATTTCCATCGCAAGACAGCGATTATGATGTCCGCTTTATTTATGTGCCGAAGAAGGAATGGTATTTTTCAATCGAGCAGGAGAGGGATGTCATTGAAGAGCCGATTCACGATTTGTTGGACATCAGCGGCTGGGAACTGAGGAAAACGCTCCGTCTATTCAAAAAATCAAACCCTCCGCTGCTTGAGTGGCTGTCCTCAGACATTGTGTATTACGAAGCCTTTACGACCGCAGAGCAGCTGAGAAAGCTGCGAAGCACAGCGTTTAAGCCTGAAGCCAGTGTGTATCACTATATCAATATGGCAAAAAGAAACGTCAAGGATTACCTGCAAGGGCAAGAGGTGAAAATCAAAAAGTATTTTTACGTGCTGCGGCCGATACTGGCGTGTAAGTGGATTGAAAAGCACGGAACCATTCCGCCGATGGATTTTACTGTTTTGATGAATGAATTGATTACGGAACCCGAACTGAGAGCAGAGATGGAAACCTTGCTTGAGCGCAAAAGAAAAGGTGAAGAACTGGATCTTGAAGCAAGAATTCATGTAATTCACCAATTCATTGAAACAGAGATTGAAAGGATTATGGAGACGGCGAAAACGCTGAAAATCATCAAAAAAGATATCACGCCTGAGCTGAATCGGTTGCTTTTGAATACTGTTGAAGAAGTGTGGAATGATGGGGGAAGCTGATGTTTCATGTCGCTTCCTCTCTCCATATTTCGACAGGAAGTCCCCCGACTTTCTAACTATCTGATTGTGAGAAACCCACAAAAATAATCAGAATCTTTGTATTTTGAGAATATTGTGAACGGAGGTTTTGTCCATTTACAATAAACTCATACAAATACTTCTTAGATTGCGGGGTGTTGAGGTTGGAAGTGATCACAAGAGATTTTTTCTTATTTTTATCCAAAAGCGGCTTTCTCAATAAGATGGCGAGAAACTGGGGAAGCCGGGTGGCAGCGGGTAAAATTATCGGCGGGAATGATTTTAACAGTTCAATCCCGACAATTCGACAGCTTAACAGCCAAGGCTTGTCAGTTACTGTCGATCATTTAGGCGAGTTTGTGAACAGCGCCGAGGTCGCAAGAGAACGCACGGAAGAATGCATCCAAACCATTGAGACCATTGCGGATCAGCAGCTGAACTCACACGTTTCTTTAAAGATGACGTCTTTAGGTCTGGATATAGATATGGATCTGGTGTATGAAAATATGACGAAAATCGTCCAGACGGCCGAGAAGCATAAAGTCATGGTCACCATAGACATGGAAGACGAGGTCAGATGCCAGAAAACGCTTGATATTTTCAAGGATTTCAGAAGGAAATACGAGTATGTAAGCACGGTGTTGCAGGCCTATCTGTACCGCACGGAAAACGATATTGACGATTTGGATTCTTTGAAACCGTTCCTTCGTCTTGTAAAAGGAGCATATAAGGAATCAGAAAAAGTGGCTTTTCCGGAAAAAAGCGATGTCGATGAGAACTACAAAAAAATCATCCGAAAGCAGCTCTTAAATGGTCACTACACAGCGATTGCGACACATGACGATAAAATGATCGATTATACAAAGCAGCTTGCCAGGGAAAACGGCATTTCCAATGACATGTTTGAATTCCAGATGCTGTACGGCATGCGGTCGCAAACCCAGCTCAGCCTCGTAAAAGAAGGTTATAACATGAGAGTCTACCTGCCTTACGGAGAGGATTGGTACGGCTACTTTATGAGACGCTTGGCAGAACGTCCGTCAAATATTGCATTTGCTTTCAAAGGAATGACGAAGAAGTAAAAAAGGGGAGAGATTACAATGACAACACCTTACAAACATGAACCATTCACAAATTTCCAAGACGAAAACAACGTAGAAGCGTTTAAAAAAGCGCTTGCGACAGTAAACGAATATTTAGGAAAAGACTATCCGCTTATCATCAACGGTGAAAGAGTGGAAACAGAAGCGAAGATCGTTTCCATTAACCCGGCTAATAAAGAAGAGGTTGTCGGCAGAGTCTCAAAAGCTTCTCAAGAGCACGCTGAGCAAGCCATTGAAGCTGCAGCTAAAGCCTTTGAAGAGTGGAGATACACGTCTCCAGAAGAAAGAGCGGCTGTCCTGTTCCGCGCGGCTGCCAAAGTCCGCAACAGAAAGCATGAATTCTCCGCATTGCTCGTGAAAGAAGCAGGGAAGCCTTGGAACGAGGCAGATGCTGATACTGCTGAAGCGATTGACTTCATGGAATATTATGCGCGCCAAATGATTGAACTGGCAAAAGGCAAACCGGTCAACAGCCGTGAAGGCGAGAAAAACCAATATGTATACACGCCGACTGGCGTAACAGTCGTTATTCCGCCTTGGAACTTCTTGTTCGCGATTATGGCAGGAACAACAGTAGCGCCGATCGTTACCGGAAACACAGTTGTTCTTAAGCCTGCGAGCGCAACGCCTGTCATTGCTGCGAAATTCGTTGAGGTTCTTGAAGAATCCGGCCTGCCAAAAGGCGTTGTCAACTTTGTTCCTGGAAGCGGAGCGGAAGTCGGTGACTACCTTGTTGACCATCCAAAAACAAGCCTTATCACGTTTACGGGATCAAGAGAAGTCGGTACGAGAATCTTCGAACGCGCGGCAAAAGTTCAGCCAGGCCAGCAGCACTTAAAGCGTGTTATCGCTGAAATGGGCGGTAAGGATACGGTTGTTGTCGATGAGGATGCGGACATTGAATTGGCGGCTCAATCCATCTTTACATCTGCATTCGGCTTTGCGGGCCAAAAATGTTCTGCAGGTTCACGTGCTGTTGTCCATGAAAAAGTGTATGATCAAGTATTAGAGCGCGTTATTGAAATCACAGAGTCTAAAGTAACGGCAAGTCCTGACAGCGCAGATGTTTACATGGGACCTGTCATTGACCAGGGTTCTTATGATAAAATTATGAGCTATATCGAGATCGGAAAAGAGGAAGGCCGATTAGTAAGCGGCGGTACTGGTGACGATTCAAAAGGATTCTTCATCAAACCGACGATCTTCGCTGACCTTGATCCGAAAGCAAGACTCATGCAGGAAGAAATTTTCGGGCCTGTTGTCGCTTTCTCTAAAGTATCAAGCTTTGATGAAGCTTTAGAAGTGGCGAACAATACTGAGTACGGTTTAACGGGAGCGGTAATCACAAACAACCGCAAGCACATTGAGCGTGCAAAACAAGAATTCCATGTTGGAAATCTGTACTTTAACCGCAACTGTACAGGAGCCATCGTTGGCTACCATCCATTCGGCGGCTTCAAAATGTCCGGCACGGATTCAAAAGCCGGCGGTCCGGATTACCTGGCACTGCACATGCAGGCAAAAACAATCAGTGAAATGTTCTAAAGCGGGACTAAATGGGCATCCTCCCTGCGGGGGTGTCCATTTCATCCATATACTATAAAAAAGAGGAGGAAGTGCTATAGAAAACACACAGCTGATCATTTCGATTTGTATTTATATGGCGGGGATGCTGCTGATCGGCTACTTTGCCTACAAACGTACGTCAAACCTGACGGATTACATGCTGGGAGGACGTTCCTTAGGTCCGGCTGTAACCGCTCTCAGTGCGGGAGCTGCCGATATGAGCGGCTGGCTGCTGATGGGGCTTCCGGGCGCCATGTTTTCAACTGGGCTGAGCGGTATTTGGATTGTGTTCGGTCTTTGCCTTGGTGCATGGGCGAACTGGCTCTACGTCGCACCGCGGCTGAGAACATATACTGAAAAAGCGGGGAATTCAATTACGATTCCCGGATTCCTTGAGAATCGTTTCGGAGATCAAACAAAGCTCCTTAGATTGTTTTCGGGAATTGTCATTTTAGTCTTTTTCACATTTTATGTATCGTCCGGAATGGTGTCCGGCGGCGTCTTGTTCAACAGCATCCTGGGAATGAATTATCACACCGGCTTGTGGGTGGTGACAGGTGTTGTTGTGGCGTATACCCTGTTTGGCGGCTTTCTGGCTGTCAGCTGGACAGATTTTGTTCAAGGGATCATTATGTTTGCAGCGCTTATTCTCGTTCCTATCGTTGCGTTTTTCCACACCGGGGGAATAGGTGAAACAACTGCTGAGATCCGCTCTGTGGATCCTGATATGTTTAATATTTTTAAAGGAACCAGTGTTCTTGGCATCATTTCACTGTTTGCCTGGGGCTTGGGCTACTTTGGCCAGCCGCATATCATTGTGCGTTTTATGGCGATTACATCTGTCAAAGAGATAAAAAGAGCGCGCAGAATCGGAATGGGATGGATGATTCTTTCGGCAGTCGGCGCAGTGCTGACAGGCTTGGGCGGAATCGCTTATTACCATCAGCGGGGCATGTCATTGAAGGACCCGGAGACCATATTTATCCAATTGGGAAATATTTTATTCCACCCAATTATTACAGGCTTTCTAATTTCTGCGATTTTAGCGGCCATTATGAGTACAATTTCTTCCCAGCTGCTTGTTACGTCAAGCTCCTTGGTAGAGGATTTGTATAAGTCGATGTTCCGGCGCTCAGCTTCTGATAAAGAACTGGTGTTTTTGGGCCGTCTGGCTGTGCTGGCTGTTTCAATTGTCGCGTTAGTTCTGGCTTGGGAGAAAAACAATACCATCCTTGGGTTGGTCAGCTACGCGTGGGCGGGCTTCGGTGCATCATTCGGGCCGGTTGTACTGCTCAGTCTGTTTTGGAAACGAATGACCAAATGGGGGGCACTCGCCGGCATGATTGTGGGAGCAGCAACTGTAATCATTTGGGCGAATGCCGGTCTTTCGGACTTTCTGTATGAAATCATACCTGGTTTTGCTGCGAGTCTATTATCTGTCTATATCGTCAGTGTATTGACGCAGGCTCCGTCACAAGATGTTACAGACCAGTTTAAAGACTACCAAGATACGATGTCACAATAAAGATTGAAAGGAGGAGGAAGGGGATGTCCCTTTTTCCTCTTTTCTCCTTTTAAGACCGCTGTTTTTTCTTTTGGAAACAAACGTATTTTTTTCTATACAAAAAGACCCCGTATGGATATGATTAAAGTAAAAAAAGTATAGGAGAAAAAGGTATGGAAGAGCTTTTAGAGAGAGTTTTTTCATTTTCAGATGTTGATAAGCTGATTGACTTTATCAGCTATGAGCTGCAAAAACCAGTGATACTGGAAAGCGCGGATTTCTTTTTGTTAGCCTACAATTCTTACTATATTAACCATTTTGATTCTGCGAACCAGCAGACTATTTTTTCAAAAAAATGTCCGGTTCAGATTTTTGAGAGGTTTTTGAAGGACGGGATCATTGAAAAGCTGAAAACAGAACCTGAGCCTTTTCGCGTCAATAAAATTGAGAGCATTGGGTTAAATCAGAGGGTAGTCGTGAGTGCAAAGCATAAAGGGGAAGTCATGGGCTACATCTGGATTCAGGAACTGGATCGTGATCTGACAGACGAAGAGCTCGACTTTTTGTACGAGACCTCCTTCCATGTCGGAAAAATTATTTATAAAGCGAACAAGCTGAAACAGGAAAAGGAAGAAAGAGCTGAGGACCTCATCAAACGGGCTATCTATCAGCAATTTATTTCTGAAAAGGAGCTCAGGCGGGAAGCTGAGAGAATCAACACTGTGCTGCCTTCTGTGTTTTCAGTTGTCATCCTGCACGCCGCGAATGGGGATGGGGAAGCGGTGGAAGATTTAAAGGAAAATATCAGGTCTTACCTGAATTTGCGGGATAAAGTCAGTCATGTCTTAACGATAGAATCAAATATTGTCATCGTCGTAGCGAGTTTTTCCCAAAAAAGCTCCGCCTCCTCAGCAGCTGCTGAATTCATTAACAAGCTGTTAACACATTTTCACTTTCAAAAAATTCCTACCCCTATCTATATCGGTATCGGAAACGAATATGACCACATCTTAAAGCTCGGCAAAAGCTATACAGAAGCATTGGAAGTCATTAAAGCCGCAGAAATAACCGGCAACCAGGAAAACATTCCATATGAATATGAGAAGCTCGGTATTTATCGTTATTTAGAAAGCATTGAACAGAAAAATGACTTTTTGGAATACGAGAATAAGGATTTAGCTTTACTAAAAGCGAAAGACCAAGAAAGCAACACCGAGCTGCTGAAGACGCTGGAAATCTATCTCCTCAACAACTGCAAAACAAAACCAGCCGCAGAACAGCTGTTTATTCACCAAAACACATTAAATTACCGCATCAAGCAGATTCTTGAGATGACATCCATCGATTTAAGCGATTTCAGAACGCGATGCCAGCTCTATCTTGATTTGATGCTGATGAAAAAGAAATAAAAAAGAAACCAGTACTTGTACTGGTTTCGTCTTCAATTAAAATCCTCTGTAGACATACGGATCATCAGGTTTTTTAATGGTGTTCCAGTCCGTCACTTTCACGACAGGAAGGGTTGATTTGAATGGCTGATAATATTCTGAGGCAAGAGTGCCCTTAATTTGAATCCATTCATCATCCTTGATGTTTATGTCCTCCGGAAACTCCACAAGCATCCCGTACACGCCGGAATCAGCGATACAGTGAATGATGCCAAACCTCAATACGAACAGCTGGTTTTTGTTAATCGCGTTTCCTTTATACGCAAATCCATGAAATTCAATCGTCCGTCCGAGAAATTCACCTGGATAGTTATAAATGGTTTCCATACCTTTTAAGAAATCATCATCGGTCAAAGAAATCTCTTTTTTACCAGAATATTTTTTATACAGCTGTTTCATCTGCTTGTCATAGCTGTCTTGCGCATAATACAGGCTGGCATCAGGCCGCAAATACTGGGTTTGGGAGTAGTGGTCTCCGCTTTCCATGGCCTTAAACGAAAACCCTTTTGTTTTGACGATAGATGAGTCAAGCGTCGCAATCGGAAAAAAGATGCCTGACACCAAAGGAAAAAGAAAAACAAGATAAATAAAATACCGCTGATAAAATGGTTTGTTTTGTTCATGATCATGCTCATGATCATGGCCGCAGCCGCAATCATCGTCATGATGATGCCCGTCTTTTTCAGGCGATTTGACAAACAAATACGCTTGAACAGCTGTCAAAATGGCCAGCAGGAAGATTGCAATAAAGGACAGATAGGAATATTTCATATTGATATATTTTGTTAGATTTCCTGAGGTATGCAGATGATAAAAGAAAAATGTAAATCCCATCAGCACCAATAGACGAAACATCCAATCACCCCTTTACCAGTAGTGATCCCGCTAGGACGATCACGACAATATACGTAATCAGCAGGAAAACAAATCGTTTTTTGAAGGCCGCGAGCATCATCAAGAGATTCTTAATATCAACCATCGCACCGAAGACAAGAAAGGCGATGAGCGAGCCTAAAGAAAATGTGCTGCTGAAGGAAGACGCAATAAATGCATCCACTTCTGAACAAAGCGACAAAACAAACGCCAGGCCCATCATTACGAGGGAAGAAGATACATCATTCTGGCCGATCGCAAGCAGAGTGGATGTTTTGACGTACGTCTGCATCGCGGCTGCGATAAAGGCGCCGATAATTAAATATTTCCCCACAGAGAAAAATTCATCAATGGCGTGACGCAAGGTCCCTCCCAGCTTTTGAAGCAGGGTGTGGTGATGCTGATGGTGATGCCCGGCTTCATCGGGCTTTAAAAGCTGGTTATCCTTAAATTGATAGGATAAGATAATGCCAATAATCACCGAGACAGCCAGCGCCAGCCCGCCCCGGTAAAAGACAACACTCCATCTATTCCCGAACGCAATATACGTAGAAAACAAAACAATGGGATTGATGATAGGAGCGGTCAGCATAAAGGCAACGCCTGCATGAAGAGGAACCCCTTTTAGCAGAAGCCGCCTCGTAATCGGGATAATGCCGCATTCGCAGGCGGGAAATAAGATGCCGGCAAGCGCACCAAATAAGACTGCGAGAAACCGGTTTTTCGGCATGATCCTTGCAATCATTTCTTCAGAAACAAACATTTGAATGATTCCGGACAGAATGACGCCAATCAGAATAAACGGAATGGCTTCTATTAAAATACTGATAAAAATAGAATTCAGCTGAAGAAAAGACGATTGTGCTGTCACAATAAAACCTCCGCTCATGGTAAGCTGCCTCTGATTATATCACGAAAAAAGGCACTGATTGTTTGACGGAAGAGGAGGAAGGATCGTTTCACCTTGTTTAGGATTCTAAGAAATCCAGTGACGTGGTGAACTGGGGGAATTATTACTCAGGGCCGACGAAATGGTTGAACACGGACTCTAGAAATATGATATACTTTGTATTGATATTCATTCTCAATTAAACAATATAACGTTAATGATAGATTTGGAACGGGAGGCAGGACGGATGGCTGGAAATCAAGAGGTGTATGACGTCACGATTATAGGCGGGGGGCCGATCGGGCTGTTTACGGCTTTTTACTGTGGCATGCGGGAGCTGAAAACGAAAGTGATCGAGTTTTTGCCGCGGCTCGGGGGAAAGGTGTCTTTATTTTTCCCTGAGAAGATGATTCGCGATATTGGCGGGATACCGGGGATTGCCGGGGAGCAGCTGATCGAACAGCTGAAGGAGCAGGCGGCGACGTTTGACCCTGATATTGTGCTGAATCAGCGAGTGACCGGATTTGAGCGTCTGGATGACGGAACCATGGTGCTGACTAGCTCTGAGGGGGAGAAGCACTATACAAGAATCGTTATTTTGGCTGTCGGCATGGGCACGCTGGAGGTCAATGAGTTTGACAGCCAGGATGCAAGCCGGTATGCAGGAAAAAATCTTCATTATAAAGTGGAGAAGCTTGATGCGTTTAAAGGCAAACGGGTCGTGATTTCTGGCGGGGGAGATACTGCGGTCGATTGGGCTAATGAGCTGGAACCGATTGCGGCGTCTGTTACTGTCGTGCATCGCAGAGAGGAATTCGGCGGACTGGAAAGCAGCGTGACGAAAATGAAGCAGTCATCTGTGCGGGTGCTTACTCCTTATCGGCTTGAACATCTTAGCGGCACAGATGAACGCATCGAAAGCGTCACCGTTTGTCATGCGGCGTCTGGACATCCCGAGGAAATCGAGCTTGATGAGCTCATTATTAATCACGGGTTTAAAATTGATCTCGGCCCGATGAAGGATTGGGGCCTCGAGATTGAAGAAGGCCGGATTAAAGCTGACAGACATATGCGGACGAATCTTCCGGGCGTGTTTGTTGCGGGGGACGCGGCTTATTATGAAAGCAAGCTCAGATTGATTGCCGGCGGTTTTACAGAAGGCCCGACTGCCGTCAACAGTGCGAAATCTTATCTGGACCCTCAGGCGGAAAATATGGCGATGTATTCCACCCACCACAAAAAATTGGTTCATAAATAAAACAGCCCTTTGGAAAAGGGCTGTTCATCAGCTGTGGAGGAGCTTTTTCTCCACTTGCTCATTTTGTATAAACGCAAATAATTGCTCACGGTCTTGTACGGCAGTAAATCCGTATGCAGCGGCGGGCGTGTCATCGCCTATACAGATGACAGGGGGGCGGCTTGCGGACGGTTCTGTTGAAATGCCGATTTCTTCTCCTGTGCTGATCAATTGCTGAGCGGACTGCTTGCTGGGGCAAATGATCATATGCAGAGGAGACTCACTGATCGTACGCTCGGTCATGCGGGTGAATCGCTCATCAATGACATTTTCATGGGTGATATAGCACAAACAGGACTCTGATTTCAGCATTTCTTCTACTGAATGACGGCTGCCGACCATCAGCTTTTTAGGTGAATTATGATGGTGCTCGGATATGATGAAGCCGCGTTTTGTAAGCTCTGCCTTTCCTGCTTCTGACGCTGCACTCAGGCGTGCGGTCAGCTGGCGAATGTCGATTCGTTTGGATGCGAGGACTTGAAAAAATTCGCAAACCGCACGGCGTGATGTGAAGAAAATATCTTCGAAGGCGCTGATCTGTTCTAGAATATCCTCGTTGACAGGCATTTTTTCAGTTCGCCATTTCGGCCATTCGATGACATCGGCTCCATATTCGCGCAACTTGTCTGCCATTGTATGCTCATCTTCGTTATGTGTGACTACCATCATATGCTGCCCGATGAATGGTTTGCTCTCAAACCAGCTGTGTGTTTGAACGTTTACAATATCACCGATGACGATAATGGCGGGGTTTGTGATTTGCTGTTCCTGTATTTTTTGATGGATATCCTGCAGCGTTCCTTTTACGCTCCGCTGGCGGCCCCACGTTCCCCATTGAATCACGATGACAGGGACAGAAGGAGATTTTCCGTACGCGATGAGCTGCTGGCAAATAAATGACAGGTTTTTCACGCCCATGTAAAACACAAGCGTTTGAACGCTTCGGGCAAGCCCTTCCCAGTCAAGGTTCGGCGTGCCTTTTAAGGATTTATCATGTGCGGTAATCATGGCGAAGGACGAAGCGAAATCCCGATGCGTGACGGGGATTCCCGCATACAGCGGCGCGGCGATTCCCGAGGTGATGCCCGGCACCATTTCATAGCGGATGCCATGCTGGTGGAGAGCGTCTGCTTCCTCGCCGACTCTGCCAAACACACTGGGATCTCCGCCCTTCAAACGGACAACGGTTAATCCCTCCGACGCTTTTTCAATCAGCAGGGCATTGATCTCTGCCTGTTTCATAAAATGGCGGTCCGGCAGTTTTCCGCAATAAATGAACTGGCAGTCAGGTGATGCGTATTCGAGCAGCTTTGGGTTTGCGAGCCGGTCATACAAAATGACATCCGCTTCCTCCAGCGCTTGTTTTCCTTTTATGGTGATGAGCCCTGGATCTCCAGGTCCGGCGCCCACAAAATATACGATTCCGTTTTTCATGATCATGTCATCCTTCCGTCACTGTAAAAAATGAAGGATCACTTTGAAAGTGATCCGGTCTTTGATCAATATTGGAGATAAACGTATTCTCCTTCGATCAGCGTTTCGTATGTTTTGACACAGCCGTGATCCGGCTCTTGAACGATTCCGTCTTCCAAGGAGATTTTCCAGTCGTGCATCGGACAGAAGACATATTCGCCGCTGACGATACCTTCTGCAAGGACGCCGCCCTTATGGGGACAGCGGTTTTCAATGGCGCGGATGCTCCCGTTTGAAAGCTTAAAGACCGCAAGCTCCTTATCTTCAATATACACTGTTTTTCCTAATTGTTCAGGCAATTCTTCGATTTTTCCGATACATACTTTTGTGACGTCTTTGTTCACCATGTCCATTCCTCCTCAATGTTTGTTTCTGTCATTATGATGTGGTCACGACATTTTCAAATAATTCTTTAGAGGTTTGTTTATCTTCCAGAAAGTCCTTCCACGGATCTTTGTGGACAGAGAGCGTTTCATTCATTCGGTCGTTCAGCTCCTGCCGTTTTTCCGGATCGTTTAGAACATCTTGGACATGGGATAAACCGACACGCTCCAGCCATGCGGACGTGCGTTCTAAGTAGTTTGCCGTTTCCCGGTAGTATTGAAGGTAAGCGCCTGCGTATTCCAAGACTTCTTCATTTGTTTTCACCTTCATCAGCAAGTCGCCGGCACGCAAATGGGTTCCGCCGTTTCCGCCGACGTAAAGCTCCCAGCCACCGTCGATGCCGACCACGCCAAGGTCTTTAATGCCGGACTCCGCACAGTTCCGCGGGCAGGCAGATACGGCCATTTTCACTTTATGAGGCGTGTTGAGTCCTTCAAATGTTTTCTCAAGGTCGATGCCTAGGGCCATGGAGTCTTGTGTGCCAAAACGGCAGAATTGTTCGCCTACACATGTTTTTACCGTGCGGAGTGTTTTTCCGTACGCGTAGCCTGACGGCATATCAAGATCGGCCCATACCTTTGGCAGGTCTTCTTTTTTCACGCCGATCAAGTCAATTCGCTGGCCGCCTGTCATTTTGACGAGCGGGATCTCGTATTTATCGACGACATCAGCGATTTTGCGAAGATCTTGAGCGTTGGTTACACCGCCGTACATCCGCGGTACGACAGAGTAGGTACCGTCTTTTTGAATATTGGCGTGCATCCGTTCATTAACAAAGCGGGATGTTCTGTCATCCTCATATTTGGACGGATTGATCATGCCTAAGTAGTAGTTCAGAGCTGGACGGCATTTGGAACAGCCTTCTGGCGTTTTCCAGCCGAGCACATTCATGACTTCTCTTGTATGTGACAGCCCTTTGGCTTTAATTTCTTCGACTACCTCATCTCTCGACAATGAGGTGCAGCCGCAAATCGCTTCTTTTTGGGCTGATGCGTCAAAGTCTGATCCCAGCGTATACTGAAGGATATCTTCTACGAGCGGCTTACAGCCTCCACATGAGCGAGACGCGCCGGTGCAAGCTTTGATTTCATCTGTTGATGAACAGCCCTGTTCCTGAATGGCTTGAATAATTGCTCCTTTTGACACACCGTTACAGCCGCAGATGATTTCATCATTGCTCATGGCAGCGGTCAGACTTGTGCCCGCTTCTTGGTTGAGAGGTTGTAAAATTGAGATTTTAGAGGTTTCAGAGATATCTGCTTCTTTTTGAATCATCGAAAACAGGCGGTTGCCCTCACTGCTGTCGCCGAATAAAACAGCTCCGACGATCTGATTGCCTCGCAGCACGACTTTTTTATAAATGCCATCCTGTTCATCAAAGACCTTAATCGCTTTTTTCTCGTCTGATTCGTGAAAGTCACCGGCAGAAAAGACCTCGACTCCTGATACTTTCAGTTGCGTGGAGAGAACGGAGCCTTCATAAGGTTTCGTTTCAACACCGCAGATATGGTTAGCGAGCACTTTCGCCTGTTCATAGAGCGGCGCCACGAGTCCGTATGCGATTCCTCGGTGCTCGGCGCATTCACCGACCGCATAAATGTGCGGAATTTCGGTTTGCATATAATCATTGACAATGATGCCGCGGTTGACTGGAATGCCGCTTTCGGCCCCAAGCGCTGTATTCGGGCGGATGCCGACGGCCATGACGACTAAATCGGCTTCAACGCTTGTGCCGTCTTTGAATCTGACGCCCTCGACCCGGTCATCTCCGAGAATTTCTTCTGTTTGCTTTTCAAGCAGAAAGGTCATTCCTTGTTTTTCTAATTCGTTTTGCAGCAGGCGTCCGGCCGTTGCGTCAAGCTGGCGTTCCATCAGGAAGGGAGCGAGATGGATAACGGAGACCTCCATACCGAGATTCAGCAGGCCGCGCGCAGCTTCCAAGCCAAGCAAGCCCCCGCCGATGACGGCTGCTTTTTTATATTGTTTTGACGCGGCGAGCATCGTGTCTGTATCCTTTATGTCCCGGAAAGCTGTGACGCCTTTTTTGTCTGCGCCCGGAATCGGCAGGATAAAAGGGACAGAGCCTGTAGCCAGGATCAGTTCATCATAAGGCTGTATTCGGCCTGCATCGGTGATGACGGTTTTGCTTTCTATGTCCACTTTGATGACTGTTTCATTGGTATACAATTGTATATTGTTTTCTTCGTACCAGTTCCAATCGTTTAACGTAATATCTTTGATATCTGTATCGCCTTGCAGCACTTTTGACAAAAGGATTCGGTTGTAGTTGGGATGCGGTTCGGAACCAAAAATTGTGATTTGGAATTCGTCTTGTGAAACACTCAGTATTTCTTCAATGGCCCTTACCCCGGCCATTCCATTACCAACAAGAACTAGCTGTTTTTTCCCCATCAGATGATCCGCTCCTTATCAATGTTTTTTCCAGCGTAGCACAGCAAAAAGAAATATTTAAGATGCATGTTATAAAATGTAACAAAATATACGAAAATTTCTAAAATTTTTATGAAAAATTTAAATAGGTCTGACTCGGACGGCGCATACCTTAAAACCGGGCATTTTACACGCTGGATCTAGGCTGTCACCAATCAAGTCATTTACGTTTTGGGCATCCGCCCAGTGGATGGGAACAAATACTGTGTCTTTTCTGATGTGTTCTGACCATTTGCTGCGGACGGTGATGCTTCCGCGAGGAGATTCTATGTGCACGAGAACACGGTCCTCGATATTGTAGGCCGCTGCTGTTTTCGGATGGATTTCCATAAATGATTCAAAATCTCTTGCGGCCAAAGAGGCGCTTTTTCTCGTTTGGACACCTGTTAAATAATGAGACATGACCCTGCCGGTCGTTAAAAACAACGGATATTCGGCAGTCGGCTTTTCTTTAGGAACAACGGGTTCGTTTGAGATCACACTTAATGCTGCTTTTTGATCCGGATGTGCAAATGAGTCCTCAAACAAGCGCCCGGTTCCGGGATGAGCAGGCTCCGGACACGGCCAGTGAATGCCGCCTTCTTGTCTGAGCCTGTCGTATGTGATGCCGGAATAATTGGCAATTCCGCCGCGGCTTGCTTCTCTCAATTCGTTAAAGATGTCCTCCGCAGACGTGTAGGGAAAATAACGGCCTTTTCCGAGAGCGGACGCGATCTCGCAAATGATCTGCCAATCATGCTTTGCTTCCCCCGGGCAGGGGCGGCTCGCTTCCCTTAATGTCACGCGGCCTTCCACATTTGTCATCGTGCCTTCGTCTTCTAAGTAAGAGGATGCGGGCAAAATGACATCTGCAAATTTCGCTGTTTCAGATATAAACAAGTCGATTGCAACAAAGAATGTCAGTTTTGACAGCGCCTGTTTGACAAGGTTGGCATTTGGGCTGGAGACTGCTGGATTGGAACACATAAGAAACAGTCCTTTAATGTCTCCATCGTTGATTTTTTCCATCATTTCATAGGCTGAGACGCCTTTTCGCGGGAGCTCATCCGGATTGACTCCCCACACTTTTGCAATATAAGCCCGATGGTCTTCGTTTTCGATGGAACGGTAGCCGGGAAGCTGATCTGCTTTTTGGCCATGCTCTCGGGCGCCTTGCCCATTACCCTGTCCGGTGATCGCTCCGTAGCCCGAGTAAGGCTTGCCGATTTTTCCTGTGATCAGCACCACATTTAAGAAGCCTCTCACAGCCGCGGTACCATCGGTTTGCTGTTCAATGCCGCGGGCTGTAAACAGCATGCCGGACGTTTCCATGGCAAACTTCATAGCAGCCTTTCGCATTTGCTCTAAAGGAACACTTGTCTGCTCGGCGATGTCTTCCAGATTTAAAGCACCGATATGCTGTTTGAGCTCATCAAATCCGTTCGTGCGTGTCCGAATAAAGTCTTCGTTTATGAGCTGTTCGTCTATGATGATTTTGACTAAACCGTTGGCAAGGGCGGCGTCTGTCCCGGGTTTGATTTTCAGATGGAGGTCGGCTATTTTTGTCGTCGCTGTTTCCCGGGGGTCAATTGCAATGATATAAGCCCCATTTTCTTTCGCTTGTTCAAAATACGGCATGATGGTCGGCTGGCATTCCGCGATATTGGTGCCGGCCAAAATGATCACTCGGGTATGGGGGATTTCCGCTAATGGATTCGTTAAGCCTCTGTCTGCTCCGAATGTTTGGTTGGCTCCGGTTGCTGCGGCAGACATACAGAGCCGGCCGTTGTAATCGATGTATTTTGTCTGTAAGCCGACTCGTGCGAACTTCCCTAACAGATACGCCTCTTCATTCGTAATCGAGGCGCTTCCGTAGACAGCCATCGCATTATGGCCGTGTTTGGCTTGGATCAGGGTGACTTGTTCCTTTATATAGTTCAGCGCTTCAGCCCAGGAAACACGCACAAATTCACCGTTTTTTTTGAGCAGCGGCTGGGTGATGCGGGAGGCGTGCAGGGCATGCTGATGGGCATTCATCCCTTTCATGCATAAACGGCCTTGTGTCGTAGGATTGTGGATGCCGATGGCTGTATATCTTTTCCGTGTAACGACGGTTTGTTCCACAAGCTGCATTTTGCATTGCATACTGCAAAACGGACATTGGGTGTCGTATGTTTTTTCTGATTGGACGTCTTGCTGTTTTTCGCGGAAATATCTAAGCAGTCGTTCAGTCAAAATGCCTCATCCTTTCTTCATTGCGCCAGACTGTACAGGCTGATTTTGCAGCAATGACAGGTCTGTTTGGAGGTTTTCCAGCAGCTGTGTCCGCAAATCCTGTTCAAATAATACCTCTCTGATATGAATGATGCCGAGGCGGTCAATCCACTGATGAACCGCTTCTGCGTAGTGAGCCGTTTCGCGATAATATTGAAGAAGACCTTTCATCATAATGGCAGTGTTTTCTTCGCTATCTGTCACACAAAACAGCATTCCGGAACGGGCATGTGCTCCCCGGATGCCGCCAGTGTAAATGTCCCAGCCCTCTTGTGTTTGAATGGCGCCGATATCCTGTATAGCTGCCGTTGTGCAGTCTTTTTCACACGACAAGCTGATCGATATGTGATCGGGCATGGGAAGCATATCAGCATGTCTTTCGATATGGCTTGCCAGCTTTTGAATAGATTGATCTTCTCCGCACGTACATGCTAAGACACTTCGCAGCGTGCGGCGGTGCTGATGAGAGAAAGCCGGCATGTTCAGTTCTTTTTTGATGTTTGCAAGGTCATTTGGATGGAATCCGGAAAGCTTCAGCCTCTGGCCGTGAGTAATTGAAACATAGGGGATACCGTATGTCTCAATGATGTTTGCGATGTTTCTGAGGTCCTTCGCATTTGTCAGTCCGCCGTACATTTGCGGAATGAGGGTGCATGTATCCTGGGCCGATGCTTTAGGGGACTGGATATAGCCGGGCTGCAGCAATTCCATATAATAGTGAAGCGCCGGAATACAAACATTGCATCCGTTTTTCGTTTTCCAGTCAAGCTGATTCATTACCTCAGCAGGATCAGTGAAATGACAGAGGTGCAGTTCGGCGATGACTTCGTCTTCCGTCAAATCAGTGCAGCCGCAAAACGAAGGCTGGCCGGCGGGTTCTGTATATTCGCTGCTGGCCATGTATTCCAGAAGGTCTTCAACGAGCGGCTTGCAGCCTCCGCAAGAGCCGGATGCTTTTGTGCACTGCTTGACTTCTTCGACCGTTTTTAAGTCTTTCGTGTGCACCGCTTTTTCAATTAGACCTTTTGTCACTGAGTTGCATTGGCAAATGGGTTCAGTGGGAGGCATGGATGCAAATGAAATGCCGCTTTGTTCTGGTTCGATCAGCTGCTGTTTGACAATGGAAATGTCTCTTTGCTTGAGAAGGCTGTCGAGAAGCCGCTGTTTATCGCGTGTGTCTCCGAATAAAATAACGCCAGACAGTTTGTCGTTCTCAAAGAGCGCTTTTTTGTAGCAACCGGCATGTTCATCATGAAGCTTCATGCTCGTCGTGCCTGCGTCATCCTGCACCTTTCCTGCCGACCACACATCAATCCCCGCTATTTTTAAGGCTGCCGATTGGGCAGAGCCATGATATCCTTCACATGGGACGCCGCAGATGTGCTGTGCGAGGACTTTTCCTTGTTCATAAAGAGGCGCGACCAATCCGTATACCATGCCGTTATGCTCGGCGCATTCCCCGACGGCATACACATTCGGTTTGCTCGTCTGCATGAATTGATTGACGATGAAGCCGCGGTTTGCGGCGAGTCCGGCTGATGCAGCCAATTGGATATTGGGTCTTACACCAGCCGCCAATACAATCAAGTCTGCTTTTATCGAAGAACCGTCGCTGAACAGAATACCATCTGCCCGTGAGCCTCCTGTAATGGATGCTGTGTCTTTCTCTAAAAGAAAGGTTAAGCCTTTTCGTTCGAGCTCAGACCGCAGCAGATGAGACGCTGTTTGATCGAGCTGTTTTTGCATGATGTTGGGGGAGTGGTGAATGACGCTGACATCCATGCCCAGGTGCCGCAGGCCGACAGCCGCTTCAAGGCCTAATAAGCCGGCGCCGATGACCGCTGCCTTTTGATAACGTTCAGCCATGCTGATAATAGCTTGACAGTCTTCTATTGTCCGAAAGCCGTAAACACCCTCTTTGTCTGTCCCGGGTATGGGGAGAATATGAGGGGAGGAGCCTGTTGCTAGGATCAATTTGTCATAGGACAGGCTGCGTTTTTGATCTGTAGTGACTTGCTGCAAATCTGTGTTGATTTGCACGACCGTTTCTCCAGTGTAAAGTGTTATGCCTTGCTTGGCGTACCATTCATTGCTGTTCAGCACAATGTCATCGAGCGATGCCTCCCCCTGTAAAACGGAGGATAAGAGAATGCGATTATAGTTGGGATGCGGTTCGCTGCCGAAAATGACAATCTCAAACATGTGACGATGAAGCTTCAATATTTCTTCAATACAGCGAATTCCGGCCATTCCGTTCCCTGCTACGATTAATCTTTGTTTCTTCATTTGCCAGACCTCCTTTGCCTCAGCTTGTAAGTTTTTCTCCTACCAAAAATTATGGCACAATGCTCAGTTAACGCATTAAACGTGTCACATAAGCTTACACATGTCTTTTCCGAAAAAATAAGGTCATATATTCTTGATTCAGAAAATTGAAATTCTTAATGGGTCAAGAAAGGGGAATGTTATGAAGCTGTCGGAACTGAAAACAAGCGGTCACCCATCCACTTTGCTCTGCTCGTTTTTATACTTTGATGTAAGTTTTATGATATGGGTTATGCTCGGAGCGCTCGGTGTTTATATTTCTCAGGATTTTGGCCTGTCTCCCTTTGAAAAAGGACTTGTCGTAGCTGTGCCGATTTTATCGGGGTCTGTGTTTCGGATCATATTAGGCGTGTTAACGGACAGAATCGGTCCGAAAAAAACAGCTGTCATCGGGATGCTGGTGACAATGATCCCGTTGCTTTGGGGGACATTTGGAGGCCGGTCTCTGACTGAACTTTATGCGATCGGCATTCTGCTTGGCGTGGCAGGCGCGAGCTTTGCTGTTGCGCTTCCTATGGCAAGCCGGTGGTATCCGCCTCATTTGCAGGGACTTGCAATGGGGATAGCGGGTGCGGGTAATAGCGGCACCTTGTTTGCGACACTGTTTGGCCCTCGGCTTGCAGAGCAGTTCGGCTGGCACAGTGTGATGGGAATTGCGCTTCTTCCTCTGATCATCGTCTTTGTTCTATTTGTTTTCATGGCCAAGAATTCCCCTGAACAACCGGCACCGCAGCCGCTCAAAAACTATTTGCAGGTGTTCGGACAAAAGGAAACGTGGTTTTTCTGTCTGCTGTACAGCGTCACGTTTGGAGGTTTTGTGGGGCTGTCCAGCTTTTTGGCGATATTCTTCGTCGATCAATATCAGCTGTCAAAAATTCATGCAGGAGATTTCGTCACATTATGTGTAGCAGCCGGCAGTTTTTTCCGGCCTGTAGGGGGCTGGATTTCAGATCGTGTCGGGGGCACGAAGGTTCTTTCTGTGTTGTTTGTTATTGTGGCCCTTTGCATGGCCGGAGTCAGCAGTCTGCCGTCTCTTTCAATGGTTATCATCCTTTTATTTGTCGGAATGATGGGACTCGGAATGGGCAACGGAGCAGTGTTTCAGCTCGTCCCGCAGCGCTTCCGGAAAGAAATTGGAATGGTGACGGGTATCGTCGGCGCAGCAGGAGGCATCGGAGGTTTCTTTCTGCCAAACATTTTAGGGTCATTAAAACAGATGACAGGCACATATGCCATCGGATTTATCACATTTTCCTGTATCGCATTGCTGGCGTTTGTGCTTGTGATTGCCGCAGGATATTACTGGAGAAAAAGCTGGGGCGCGGAAAGCAGCCCGGTGGATGTTTGATGTTTGAATGGGAGACACGCGATTGTGCGTGTCTTTTTTTTTGCTGTTTTCAACTTTCCCTTGATTTTACCTCGTGAACCGATCAGAATAAATAGTAATTATTACGATTTAAATTGGAAGGAGTTTTCTGATTGGAACAGCACATTCTGCTCCCGGGAAAAACGGAGCGTCTTCACTATTTTGGGTCGGTCAGTCCCATGAAAGGGCAAAAGCCTGTGGAAAAGGAGAACATGAAGGATCTTCAGAATATTAGAAAAGACTATTTTTTTGATATTCAGCAAGTAGGTGTCACCAATGTGTCTCACCCGGTTACTGTTGTCTCAGCGATGAAGCCTTTTCAGCAAACGACAGCAGCGAACTTTACCATGACCGCCAGCCTGCAGCGGAATCAGAAGGGCATCAATATGAGCAGGTTAACAGAGCAGCTTCAACGCTATCATCAAAACGGCTGGGTTCTCTCTTTTTCTTCCCTTCAGCAATTTACGAAAGAGCTTGCAGAAAACATGGATCAAATCTCGGCTTGCGTCGAAGTGCGGTTTCCGTGGTATTTCGAAAGAAAGAGTCCAATGCTTGAGAAAGCGGGGCTGATGCATGCTGAGATGTTGATGTCTGTTGCCTATCACGAAGATCAGCCGTTTAAACAGCGGGCTGGTATCTCAGCGAAAGTAACGACTCTTTGTCCTTGCTCTAAGGAAATCAGTGAATACAGTGCCCACAATCAGAGAGGAACGGTCAGCATTTTGGCCGATATTCATCCGGCGGCACTGCTCCCAGTCGATGTCAAAGCCGATTTGCTTCACGTTGCAGAATCAAATGCAAGCGCGAGACTGCACCCGGTGCTAAAGCGTCCGGATGAAAAGGCCGTAACGGAAACCGCATATGAAAATCCCAGATTTGTTGAGGATCTAGCCCGTCTCATTGCCGCAGACTTGTATGAGCTTGAATGGGTGTCGGCCTTTGATATTGAATGCCGCAACGAAGAATCAATTCATCTGCACGATGCCTATGCGAAGCTTAGGTTTTCAAAACAGGAGGAATGACTATGAAACTTTCATTCTTATTTATTGCTGTTTTTGCGCCGGCAATTCTGATGTCAGCTTGTTCTCTCATGCGGAAGAGAAAGCGGGATCTCAAATGAAGAAAACAGACAAACATATAACGGTTGCGCCAAATAGGGAGAAACCAAGCATTGATTGGACTAAGCCTTCCGGCGGTGAATCCCCCGATATCAAGCAGCTGAAAGATGTCTGGATTGATGTGGACGTGAAACTGCAGAAGGCTTACATAAAAGCCGTGAACAAAACTTTCTATACCATGATCATTTCATCAGGACTTGATCAAACCAATGATGCCACACCGAAAGGCACATTTCATATCAAGCCTGAACGGGGAGAATGGTTTTTCTCCGAAGGATATCAGGAAGGAGCGGAATACTGGGTCTCATGGAAAAACATGGAGAATTTCTTTTTCGCAGCGTACCCATGAGAAAGGACAAGAAAGTTATTGAAAAGGAAGCAAAAAAATTAGGGACAAAAGCATCCCATGGATGTATCAGACTTGCCATTCCAGATGCGAAATGGATATACAAAAATATACCTGAATACACAAAAGTTGTGATCAACTGATAGAAAGCAGTTGACAAAAAGGAAAAAAGAACATACGATTTAAATCGTAATAATTACGTTTTGTGCAGAAAGGAGTTACTCCTATGTATAAATGGCTTATCATTGGCGGCGGAATCCAAGGCTCGACCTTGGCTGTGCATCTAGTGAAAAGCGGAAAGGTGTCTATACAGGATCTTGCGGTCATTGATCCTCATGAACAGCCTCTTGAGTGCTGGAAACGAAATACGGGCCGCATTCAGATGAACTATTTACGCTCTCCATCGGTTCATCACATGGATACCGAGCCGTTCAGCCTGCAAACGTATGCGGATAAAAGCCAGTGGCCGGAGGTATTCTTCGGAAGGTATAAGCGCCCCTCTTTATCGCTTTTTAATCAGCATTGTGAAACGGTATTGGATGAGATACATATTGATCAGGCGTGGAAGAGAGGTATGGTGACAGACTTGAGAAGGAGAAACGGATTGTGGGAAGTGAGGACAGATGCCTCCGAAACAATCATGAGCGAAAGAGTTGTACTAGCTATGAGTTTTTCACAACAGCCTTGCTGGCCGGAGTGGGCAAAGCCATTTCAGAATGAAGGTATTTACCATGTGTTTGACAGGAATGTGGAAGGGTTAAGACAGGAAGGTGGTAAAGCGGCAGTTGTGGGCGGAGGGATCACGGCGGCTCATTATGCCATCAAGCTCTCAGATGACGGGTACGACGTGACGATGTTCGTGAGGCATCCATTTCGCACCTATGATTTTGACAGTGATCCGGGTTGGCTTGGCCCGAAATATATGAAAAGATTCAGCAAAACGTCAGACTACCAAAAGAGAAGACAATGGATCACAAACGCCAGACATCGCGGCTCCTTCCCGAAGGACATCTCAAGAAAACTTGCTGTTTATAGAGAAGAGGGCAGGATAAAGGTCATTCAGGATGAAGTGATATCATGTCAAAAAACAGCTTACGGCCGGCTGTACATACAGCTGAAGAAAAATGAATCGTCATACACATTCGAACATATCGTGCTGGCAACAGGCTTTGCCTCTGACATCAGCCGATTCGAGTGGGTTCAAAAAGCAGCGCAATCAGAGCAATTGCCTATTGCCGGCAAGGGTTTGCAATGGGGGAACGGGTTATACGTGATGGGTGCCTTTGCGGAACTTGAAATCGGGCCGACAGCGAGAAATATTTCCGGGGCGCGAAAAGCAGCATTCACCATTGCACAAACGGTGAAGTAAATGGTTTAAATCGTAATGATTCTATTTTGAGAGGATGAGATCACATGAAAAAAATTCCGGTTACAGTACTAAGCGGCTATCTTGGCGCGGGAAAAACAACACTGCTCAATAACATTTTGCAAAATCGCGAAGGCTTAAAAATAGCCGTTATTGTAAATGACATGAGCGAGGTAAACATTGACGCTGGGTTGGTCAAACAGGAAGGCGGGCTTTCCAGAACAGATGAAAAGCTAGTGGAAATGTCAAACGGCTGCATTTGCTGCACACTTCGCGAGGATTTGTTAGTCGAAGTGGAGAAGCTGGCAAAAGAGGGACGGTTTGATTATATCGTAATCGAATCGACGGGAATCAGCGAACCGATCCCGGTGGCCCAGACATTTTCTTATATTGACGAAGAGCTGGGAATCGATCTCACAAAGTTTTGTGAGTTAGATACGATGGTGACAGTGGTCGATGCGAATCGTTTTTGGCATGACTATCAGTCGGGTGACAGCCTTCTGGACCGCAAAGAAGCACTCGGGGAAGAGGATGAAAGAGAAATTGCCGACCTTTTAATCGATCAAATTGAGTTTTGCGATGTTCTGATCTTAAATAAATGTGATTTAGTCAGCGAGCAAGAGCTTGAACAGCTTGAGAAAGTCCTTCGCACTCTGCAGCCAAGGGCTACATTCATTCGCGCTGTCAAAGGGGACGTCAAGCCGCAGGAGATTTTACATACAGGGCTATTTAACTTCGAGGAAGCGAGCGGATCTGCCGGCTGGATAAGAGAGCTGACGGCAGGCCATGCAGCCCATACTCCGGAAACCGAGGAATATGGCATTTCTTCATTTGTTTATAAAAGACGACTGCCGTTTCATTCAACGCGCTTTTATCACTGGATGGATCAAATGCCTAAAAATGTTGTCCGCGCCAAAGGCATCGTCTGGTGCGCATCGCATAACAGCCTCGCTCTTCTGATGTCACAAGCCGGCCCGTCCGTAACGATTGAGCCGGTATCCTATTGGGTGGCGGCGATGCCGAAGCTTGAACAGGAGCAAATCAAACAGCAGGAGCCGGAAATATTAGAGGATTGGGACCCAGAGTTTGGCGACCGTCTGACGCAGCTGGTGTTTATCGGAACAGACTTGGACGAAGAAGCCATTACAAATGAGCTTGATCAATGTTTGCTGACTGAATATGAGTTTGATTCCGATTGGTCGCTGTTTGAAGATCCATTTAAATGGAAGCTGAATCAATAGGAAAAAGCCGTCTCCTGCGGAGCGGCTTTTTTTAATGAAACGTTTGTTTAAAGATAATGCGCGTATTTCTTCTCAAGGATATTCTGAAACGCCGCCGCAACGGAGCAGATGGCCCAATAAATGAGTGCGGTCAGAATATACATCGTCATGTAATCAAACTCTCGGCCCCCGATAATTTTCGCATGCTGGAGCAATTCCGGCACCGTAATCATCGCGGCAAGCGAGGATGCCTTAATCAAATCGAGCAAAACATTGGCGAGCGGAGGCAGCGCAATGCGGATCGATTGCGGCAAAATAATCCCCCTCATCGTCTGCCAATATGAAAGACCGAGCGAGGATGCAGCTTCCCACTGTCCTTTTTCAACGGATGAAATGGCTGAACGGTTAATTTCCGCAATATAAGCAGCGCTGTTAAGGCTAAAGCCGATCAAGGCGGCCGTAACGGCAGAAAATTCAATGCCGATATAAGGGAAACCAAAATAAAGAATAAACAGGATTACCAAAATCGGAACGCCGCGCATAAAAGAAATGTAGAGACGCGCCGGCCATCTCAGCAGGGCAATCTTAGACATTCTGGCGAGCGATATAAACAGTCCGATCACCGTTCCGGCAAACATGCTGACAAAAGAAATAAGCAACGTGTATCCAATACCCTTTATAACATAAGGAAACGATTCTATCGCCAGCTGCGTGTTGAAAATATATTCCCACTGAATGCTGTATATCATGGCGTCTGATTAAAGGTCAACGTCTTGAACGTCGACATCCAGTTTCTTTGATACATCCGCTTTATTGAAGAATTGTTTCGACAGCTTGGTCAAAGTGCCGTCATTGCTCATCTTTTTCAGCGTCTCGTTCATTTGTTTCTGAAACTCAGTATTGCTTTTTTTCATGACAAGCGCCTGTTTATTCGGCATGTACTTGATGTCAGGATGGATCGTGATGTTAAGATTCGGAAATGCCGCCAGTGCGAGTGTCTGCAGGTAATAGTCGTTTAAGATGACATCAGTGCGGCCGTTGGCAACATCTTTTAAATACTGCTCGTTGGTCGCGTTATCATAAATAACTTCTTGGGCGCCGTATTTTCTGGCAACGTCCATATAGACAGTTGTCGCTGCGCCAGCCGCTTTTTTCCCTTTTAAATCTTTCAGCGTTTTTATCCCTGATAAATCATCTTTTCGGACAATGGCTGTGCCGTATGAATATTTATAAGGAGAAGAAAACGCGAACTTCTTCTCGCGGTCCTTTGTCACATCTATATCATTGGCGGCAGCGTCAACCTGGCCGCTGTTCACCGCTGTCAGCATCCCGTCGATGCCCATTTCCTTGAACTCGACTTTCAGCCCGAGACGCTTAGCCGCTTCTCGAACAACTTCAACCTCATAGCCTGTCAGTTGATCCTTACCTGAATCGGTATCATGATAGGACGTAGGATAAAGTGTGCCGGACGTAGCAACGACGATTTTTCCTTTTTCTTTGATCTGCTCCCAGCCTGTATTCTTGGAACCGGCTTCATCTTTGCCGGAACAGGCTGCCAATATAAGAAAGAAAGCCATTGTTAAGCTAAAGATAACGGCTTTTGATTGCTTAAATGATTTCACCTATGTTTCCCCCAATCTGTTAATCAACTAAAAAGATAGCATTGAACATAGGGGGTTGCAATATGTTGATGGCGTTTTCAAAAAGTTCGAATTGTGTATACAAATGAGACTGTGAGTTTAAAAGCAGCAAAGAGGTTGAAGCTCCTCGGATTCAGGAAGCAAGAGATGCTGTTATCAGAATTACGGCAACAGGTATTTGCGGCTCTGATCTTCATCTGGATAAAACGGGATTCCGGCTGCGCCTGATATCATTACGCACAAATTAAGTCTTGCTGATTCCCCTAGAGCATATGATATATTCGATAAGAAAGAAGACAGCAACATCAAAGTCAAATTGAAACCATAATGGGGGAGTTACATGAACATCTATAAACCGGCCGGATTTTGGATCAGACTAGGAGCTTCATTACTGGATTACATTATTGTCTCGGTGCCCCTTTTGCTGATTTATTGGCTGATCACAGGAAAAGACCCGAACGACAGCATGATCATCAGCCTGGTCATTTTGCTGTACTCTATTTTGCTGCCGGTATTTTGGCAAGGGTATCTCATCGGAAAAAGGATTTGCGGAATCAGAATCGTAAAAAAAGACGGGTCACAGGTAGGCCTGGTAACCATGATTATGCGAGTCATCATTGCCGCCCTGGTTTACGGCATAACCTTCGGGCTCGGTTTAATTGTCAGCCTGTTTATGATCGGGCTGAGAGAAGACAAACGGACGCTGCATGATTTTATCGCAGGAACATACGTTACTTACGCAGCACCGGGAGAAGAAGAACTTTATACAGACGAACAGATCAGAAAGAGCGAATAATGGTTCGCTCTTTTTATTTTGTATACATAAAAAACAGAATGAAGCAAAATATATGAAAAAAGATAGGAGGAATAAACTGGATGAAAAAAGTGAAAGTCAATATCATCGGAATGCTCATTGCCGCGGCTGTTATTTCTTTAACTGGCACAGCTGAAGCGGCGGAAAAACAAAAGCAACAGCCGCCTGCAAACGTTACACTGACTGAACAGCAAAAGAAAGAAATTGAACAGCTGGAAGCAGACATATTAAAAAAACGCAAGGATGTCATCTCAAAGTATGTAGAATACGGCGTTCTGCCTAAAGAAAAAGGAGATCACATCAAAAATCACATGGTCCAACACTTTGAAATGATGAAACAAAACGGCTTTGTTCCGAAACGCCATTCTCATCAGCATAAATTTGAAAAGAGACATTAGGCTTTAAGCATCCAATTGAGATTGGATGCTTTTTTGATTAAAGGTATTATCCATTATGATATTGAAGTTTTTTTATAAAATTATATCGTTCAAAAAGAATATATCGTAATATAAGATATAAAGAGGGGTGTGAATAATGGAACTGGATTTCATAAATAAATTAAATCAGCAATGGACCGACATCTACTATTCATTACACTACAAGCAAAAAGATAACATTTCTCATCAGGCGATACGACTCATGCAGCATATTGAAAAGCAAGGTGAGGCAACAATAGGAGCTTTAGCAGAGTATTTATCTGTCTCTCATAATACAGCATCTGAACATACAAAACGGTTGATTCAAAAGGGATTGGCAGCTAAACGTCGAAGTCAGCAAGACGAACGTAAGGTTTTGGTAGTTTTAACAAAGGAAGGACGCTCTGTTCTTGAACAGCATACTCAGCTGGACAAAGAGAAATTAAAAGAAATAATCGAACGAATAAGCTCATCGGAAAAGGAATTGATTCAACAAGCATTTGAAATTTTAAGCAAGGAAGCTAAACAATGGCGGTAATCAGTAAAGTAATCATCTCAGCACTGATTATTGGATTCGTTACTGAAATATCAAAAAGACATCCAACCTATGGAGGGATTATTGCAGCTTTGCCCTTAGTCAGCTTGTTAAGCCTGTTTTGGATGAAAGTGCAGGGCGAAAATACAGCACAATTGAGTCAATTTGCGTCTGGTGTGCTTAAGGGCATACCTGCTACGGTTTGTTTGCTCGCGGTAATGGCGTACTTATTGAAAACGAATGTTCCATTCTGGTTAGCGCTATGCTTTGGAGTCCTAGGATGGATCGCTTTTTTGCTACTGCAAAAGATTTTTTTGAATATATTCATTTAACGCGAGAGGAGAAGCTATGTATTTAAAAAAGGTCACACTCCTTAGAGAAAAGATCCCGTCCTTTGACAGATACCCATTCACTATCCCTGCTGTAAGTCAATTACACGAAATTTCATTTACCAAAGAAGTGACTTTTTTTGTCGGAGAAAACGGCTCGGGGAAATCAACTTTACTTGAAGCAATTGCGGATAAGTGTGAATTTAATACAGCGGGCGGCAGCCGTCATAATATCTATGAATTGCAGGAGTCAGACTCTCATTTGGGAGATTACATACGTTTATCATGGCTTCCTAAGATCACAAATGGTTTTTTCTTAAGAGCAGAATCGTTTTATCAGCTTTCTCTTCATCTTGATGAAGTGGAACGAGATGCTCCACAGCCATATCTCTCCTATGGCGGGAGGCCGCTGCACAAGCAATCACATGGTGAGTCTTTTATGTCGCTGTTCCATCATCGTTTTAAAGGAAAAGCCATTTATCTTTTAGATGAGCCTGAAGCTGCTCTTTCTCCCTCACGGCAGTTAGCTTTTTTGAGAGTCATACACGATTTAGTGAAAGGCGGAAATGTACAGTTCATCATTGCCACTCACTCTCCAATTTTGCTGGGTTATCCGAATGCTGACATTTTCAGCTTTGACGGGGGCAGTATTCATCATACAGAATACGAAAGCACTGAACACGTCCAGTTAACCAGGTATTTTCTTGAACAAAGAGAGAAAATATTAGCTGAGCTGTTCCGGGATTAACATCGTGTTGCTATGAAACGCGTTTCATAGCCTATGATAGGTTTATCAAATACTTCAGGAGTGATTAACACAATGATCCATCAACATCCAGAATCTTTTCCGAAACATTTTTTATGGGGCTCGGCTTCAGCAGCTTACCAGGTTGAAGGAGCATGGAACGAAGATGGCAAAGGCCCTTCTGTATGGGACGTGTTTACGAAAATCCCCGGCAAAACGTTTAAGGGCACCAATGGTGATGTTGCAGTTGACCATTATCACCGTTATAAGGAAGATGTCGCTCTGATGGCTGAGATGGGGCTGAAGGCATATCGATTCTCTGTCAGCTGGCCGCGTATTTTTCCAAAAGGAAAAGGAGAAATCAATGAAGCCGGTCTGGCATTTTACGATAACCTGATTGATGAATTGCTTTCTCATAACATTGAACCGGTTTTGACTTTATATCACTGGGATTTGCCTCAGGCGCTTATGGACGAGTATGGCGGTTTTGAGTCGAGAAACATCATAGAGGATTTTCATCATTACTGCATGACTCTTTATAAACGCTTTGGGCAGAAAGTGAAATATTGGGTAACGTTAAATGAACAAAACTACAATTTTAATCACGGCTTTCTTACAGCCATGCATCCGCCTGGCGTGAAGGACAGAAAACGATTTTACGAAGCAAATCATATTGCGTTTCTGGCAAATGCGAAAGCCATTGAGTCCTTCAGAAAATATGTGCCCGAAGGCAAAATAGGACCAAGCTTTGCTTATTCTCCCGCATACCCTTTAACCAGTCACCCTGAGGATATCACAGCTTTTGAAAATGCTGAAGAATTTATGAATAATTGGTGGCTGGACATGTACTGCTGGGGAACCTACCCGCAAATTCCTTTACGCTATTTGGAAAAACAGGGATGGGCGCCGACAATCGAACCGGGTGATATGGAGCTGCTTGCCAAAGGGAAGCCGGATTTTGTAGGTGTCAACTATTATCAAACGATTACTTACGAACGAAATCCGCTCGACGGCGTTTCAGAAGGGAAAATGAATACGACGGGCCAAAAAGGGACCAATCAGGAAACAGGGATGCCGGGACTATTTAAAACTAAGAAAAACCCGAACCTCACAACGAGCAACTGGGATTGGACGATTGATCCGGTAGGATTGCGTATCGGGCTTCGCCGTATTACGACACGTTATCAGCTTCCTGTGTTTATTACAGAAAACGGTTTGGGAGAATTCGATAAAGTTGAAAACGGCACTATACATGATGATTATAGAATTGATTATTTGCGATCGCATCTTGAGCAATGCAGACAGGCCATTAGTGATGGAGTCGATTTGATCGGATATTGCAGCTGGTCATTTACTGATCTGTTAAGCTGGCTGAACGGTTATCAAAAAAGATACGGCTTTGTTTATGTGAATCGTGACGAAGAGAATGAATATGACTTAAAACGATTGAAGAAAAAAAGCTTTTATTGGTATCAGGACGTTATTAAGAAAAATGGAGAAAATATATAAAGAGTCCCTGAGAGTATTCCTCTCAGGGCTTTTCATTAGACGGAAACAGCATCAATGATGTAAGTGTCAGCATGCAGATCTGACAGCTCAGCCGGTACAGTGTAGCATGTGAATTGATAGTTCCCATTAGGCAGGTCAAAGGAGAGCCTTTTGGACATGATGCTTTCAATTTCAATTCCGTCTTTTGTGACGTGAAAAGGAACAGTCACTTTTTTTTCATAGGATGCTACTGTTTCTGAACTGTTAAGGCGTAAAAGAATATATACCTTTGAATTTCGCTGTGCCTCAAACGAAATGGCTTCGTCCGCTTCCGCATATCCTTTTTCAATCGCTTCATCTGTCCAATCGATGACAGGCGGTGCGGAACCCTTTTGAAATACAGTAAATTGATGATATGAAATCGTCAGTTCTTGCGGCTTCCATGATTTGATCAATGTGCTGTTCCTCCTCTTTTAACTGTTTACTGAATCGTAAATAAAACCTTTGTGCCATCAGGGTAATCGGTCAGCTGATGCCCGACCCAGGAGCCTGCGCCGCGATTGTCAGCGGGAGAAATATATTCTACAGAAGCCCCTTCACCGCCTTCTTTGCACATGGCCATTGGCCATTCATCTCGGTCATACCCTGTTTTGGTAGGTACGTCTTTCAATGATTGTTCGCGGCGTTCCTCAGCTCCGTCTCTATCTACAGTGCACACATCTGAATGCCCCTCACTTATTGCATCCTTGATATGATTTGCTGTCTCAGGATAACGCTCAGAAGGGAAGGCTATTGTTTCGTCATATTCTTCTGTTTGAGACGTTTTTTGTTCGTCTGAGAAAAAGTCTCCCTTAATCAGGCCAACAGCTGCAGCTGCTATGACAACTATTACGAGAAGTAAAGTTTTTATATTGTCCATTCGTGATGATCACCTCCCGCGTCAGCAACTTTTAAAACTGCTCCAAGAGTAATGCAGAAAGGGCTTGGTGTAAAGATTAACATTTTTTGTTTTGCCTTAGGTTTATTGCAGGAATCGTCATTTTAGCAGATCGAAATATTCATTTTTAAAAAAATAACGTTATCAAATTGAAATATTAATACGAGATTATAAGCTGTTTTCAGGTTGATTAATCATTTTAAATTGGCTTATGATACCGGTAAGCTCTTCAGCTAAATGGGATAACGTTTCCGAGGCCGCAGTAATCTCTTCCATTGCAGCAAATTGCTCTTCTGTTAAAGCTGCTGCCTGCCGGGTATTTTCTGTTGATTCTTTAATGTCTGTTGTGTTGGCGGCAAAGGATTCATTTATTTTTTGCGTACTTGCTGAAATGTTGGTAACAGATGCTGATAAATCGCTGATTTCCGCAGTGATTTCATCTGTTGCGGCTGCAATTTCTTTAAAGGCGTCTCTGGTGCGGTGGATCATGTTTACACCTTCAGCAGCTTCTGTTTTCACATGTTCAACAGACTGCGCAGATACAGTCATATCATTTTTTATCTCAGCGATTAATTTGGAAATCTGTCCGACAGACCGTTGAGATTCTTCTGCTAATTTGCGAACTTCATCAGCAACAACGGCAAAGCC
Source organism: Bacillus sp. 0909A (assembly GCF_036765115.1). Classification (NCBI taxonomy): domain Bacteria; kingdom Bacillati; phylum Bacillota; class Bacilli; order Caryophanales; family Bacillaceae; genus Bacillus; species Bacillus sp. 0909A. The sequence continues at coordinate 11,488 of NZ_JBAIZU010000006.1, read as the reverse complement.
TTTGCCGTGTTCTCCGGCTCGGGCAGCTTCAATTGCCGCATTAAGGGCAAGCAGGTTTGTCTGGTCGGCAATTTGGGTGATGACAGATAAGATTTGTTCAATTTGTTTAGAGAGGCCGTCCAGCTGCTGAATGATCTCACCGCTTTTTTCAATCGAATGGTGAATGGTATCCATTTGTGCCTGAACATTTGAAATTTCTTTTTGGCCAATGTCTGCTTTAGATTGCGCAAGCTGTCCTTTCTCAGCAATGGCAACAGTATTTGAAGAAATTTGCCGTATGTCAGCCGTTGTTTGCTCTAGTGATTTTTCACTGTTTTCAATTCGTGTGATTTGATGCTTGGCTCCGTTTGCAATATGCTGAACAGCTTCTGTGATTTTTTCTGAAGCTTGATTTGTTTCTTCTGCTCCGGCTGAAAGCTGCTGAGAGGCTGATGCAAGCTGAAGGGCCGATTGCTGTACGGTTTGGATTGTCTGATTCAGCTTCATTCTCATCTTATTATAGTAGACACTCAGTTCTGCTAACTCATCAGCGGACTTGTCTGAAACTTCTATTGTCATATCTCCGTTTCCGGCGCTTTCAAAGGCGTATTTTAACACGTTTAGCCGCCGATTGATTCTTCTGGTGAAAAGCAGAACAAGGATGACAGATATAATAATAACTACAGCGAGAACGATAGCGAATTGAGTGAACAGCGATTGGGTAAGCGATGCTAAAATGCTTTGATTGGCTCCTGTATACAGCATACCGATAATGTTGCCTTCCTTATCTTTTAAGGGCATATATGCTGTTTGATAAGAGGAGCCGGCCACATCTGCTTGTCCGTAGAATTGCTTCCCGTTTTTTAAAACAGCGTCAGTGACTTCAGCAGAAGCTTGAGTGCCGACAGCTCTTTCGCCGTCTTTCATTACGTTGGTTGCCACCCGTGTATCTCCTTGAAAAATCGTTACGGTGTCACCTGTTTTTTTGCCAAGCAGATCAACAATGTCTTCATTTCCGTTTATTTGTGTCTCGCCTTTATACAGCTTATCGTTTTTTACCTCCCAGTTCCCTAAAATCACGTCGTCAATATACGTGCTGCTTAAAGCAAGATCACCTTTCGCCTTGTCAGTGGCCATTTTTTTCATGCTGCTTGTAATGTCTTTAAGCATCACGGCGCCGACTGATAGAGAAAACAATAGAATAACCGCGAAGACCAAGCCGAGAATTTTAGTTCCAAGCTTCAGCTTTATTTGCTTTTTCAATATAATTCCTCCCTTTGTATATTTGTAGGTCATATTACTTATCGGGTTTTTGGGTTTAAAGTTTTATTTTAGAGGAATATCAAAAACCGGCCTGATCTCCAGGCCGGTTATGTGACGCTATTCAAGGTTTGCGTGGTAAGTGAACATGGTTTCAGAATCGAGTCCTTTTTTCTCCATGAGTTTTAAAATGACTGCATCATAGAATAGCAGCAATGTTTGCTCAAATAATGATCCCATTGGCTGTATGGTTTGATAGCTTCCGTTTGACCGGTCTTTAGGAGAACCGGGCATTTTGACGATGAGATCCGATTGTTTTCCGATGCTCGAATCCGGATTGATGGTTAGAGCGGCAACAATTCCATGTAAGCTTTTTGCTTTAGCTGCTGTGTTGATCAGGCTCTTTGTCTCGCCTGATCCTGAGCCGATAATGACGAGATCTCCTTTGCGGAGCGGCGGAGTGAGAACCTCACCGACAATATGAGCGTTGAAGCCCATGTGCATCAGTCTCATTGCGAAGGATTTTGCCATCATGCCAGAACGGCCCGCGCCCGCAGTGAAAATTTGATTGGACGAAAGAATGTGATCGGCAAGCTGATCAGCTTCTTCATTAGAAATATAAGCCGCTGAACGGTGTAACTCATTGAGAATTTCCGTTACGTATTCAGTCGTTTTCATATGAATTATCCTTGGGATATAAGCTGTTTCATTTTAGAAGCTGTCTCTGCTTTATCGGCTGCGCTTGTAATTCCGCCCCCAACAATGACAAGGTCGGGGTTTTGTTTGATCACTTCTGGCAGTGTATCAAGTTTGATGCCGCCCGCAATTGCGGTTTTTGCGTTTTTTACTGTATTTTTGATTGTCGTTAATTCTTCGAAAGAGTTTTTGCCCTCTGCTTGAAGATCATATCCAGTGTGGACGCAGATGTAATCAACACCGAGTGCGTCAATTTCTTTCGCGCGGGATTCAATATCTTTCACGTTAATCATGTCCACTAAGATTTTCTTCTTCTGTTTTTTGGCTTCTTCTACTGCACCTTTAATCGTTGCATCGTCTGTAGCCCCTAACACGGTGATGATGTCAGCTCCCGCTTCCGACGCTTTCATAATTTCGTATCCGCCGGCATCCATGATTTTCAGGTCTGCCAGGACCTTCAATTGCGGAAATGTTTCTTTTATTTCTTTAACGGCTCTGAGGCCTTCATTAATGACAACCGGTGTTCCGATCTCAACTACGTCGATGTATTGTTCCACTTCTTTGACAAGCTCGATGGCTTCCGGGATATTTACCAGGTCTAATGCCAGCTGTAATTCCATTGTTGATCCACTCCCTTATTCGAATTATTTCTCATTCTATAGGTTCCCTCTTTTGATGAGAAGTAGGCACTTTGAAGTCAACTAGTTACTTGGAGGATACTGTGAGAAGAGGCAATCAGATTTCTTTCGCTTGGTTTTGTGAGTGAGTATAATAAAAAGAGCCTGCTAAAAAGTAAGTAAGTGATGATACGTATCTAACATATGAAAAGTATACTAAGGGGGGATTTCTTTTGAGCCGGATGGACGACAAAAGGTTTAATTGTGAGAAGGAATTGACGCTAGCGGTGATCGGCGGTAAATGGAAAATGCTTATTTTGTGGCATTTAGGAAAAGAAGGCACAAAACGTTTTAATGAATTAAAAGCCTTGATTCCTGATATTACGCAGAAGATCCTCGTGAATCAGCTGAGAGAGCTTGAGCAGGATATGATTGTTCACAGGGAAGTGTATCCGGTTGTCCCGCCGAAGGTTGAATATTCCTTGACCCCGCAAGGAGAAAGCCTGATGCCTATTCTTGATGCCATGTATGAGTGGGGGAAAGGCTATATGGAATTGATTGATATCGACAAAAATGTCATTAAGGAATCGTTGTAAGGCGCTCTTGGTTAAGGGTGTCTTTTTTTTGCCTGATTTTGGTTTTTGGGCGGTAAACAAATGGGATGTAAAGATTGTAAATGGCTTCCAACAGTAAATGGGTTGTAGCGGAGTGGCTCAATTTAAAAATTTTTATTTTTCTGTAAATAATGTTTAATGGAAATTTTTGCGGTATCCCGCAAAAATACCCCTGTAAAAGAACTGGAATCTTTTCGGTATCCCGCATGGAACTTTTCACCCATTTTTCGGTGATAAAAACAATTTTTTCATTTAAAGTGAACGTTAGAAAGGTTAAAAATATTGAAAACAATGAAGAATTAGGCAAAAATGTTTCTCTTTGGTGAAAAAGAAATTGCAGTCTTTTTCTGCCTGTGTCGGCCGCCCGCAATAAAGGCTTACGGCACCCATTTTTAAGGTCCGTAGGTGTTTTTTGTTTGAATGCAACGCTTTTGAGAAGTAGTACTTTCGGCTTTTTGATCAGTTAGTTCATTAGGTTCAAAAGCTGTCAAGGGATACGAAAGAGAAATCAACCTGCACATGTTGCAGATTAATGAAAATTAGGGGAGGTAAGATAATATGGAAATAACTTTTTATCCTTTAACTGATGCACAAAAACGAATTTGGTATACAGAAAAATTTTATCCTCACACGAGTATTTCAAATCTTGCGGGTATTGGTAAGCTGGTTTCAACTGAAAAAATTGACTGGAAGCTTGTGGAGCAAGCGATCCAAGAGTTTGTCCGCAGAAATGACGCAATGCGTCTTCGTTTGCGTCTCGATGAAAACGGAGAGCCCGTTCAATATATAAGCGAGTATAAGCCTGTTGATATAAAACATACTGACACCTCTGGAGATCAGCATGCGATAGAATCCATTTCACAATGGGGCCGGGAGGAAACGAAAAAACCTCTGCCTCTGTACGATTGTAATTTATTCCGGTTTTCCTTGTTTACCATCAAAGAAAATGAAGTATGGTTTTATGCAAATGTTCATCATGTGATTTCTGACGGGATCTCCATGAACATTCTCGGAAACGCCATTATGCATATTTACTTGGAATTAGCAGGCGGCTCAGAAACAAAAAGAGGAATCTCGCATTCATTTATCGATCATGTTTTGTCTGAACAGGACTATGCTCAATCAAAGCGGTTTGAAAAAGATAAAGCGTTCTGGAACAAGCAATTCGAGACAGTGCCTGAACTCGTTTCCCTGAAACGGAATGCACCTGCAGGCGGCAGTTTAGATGCTGAGAGATTTTCTAAAGATGTGCCTGAGGCGCTGCATCAGCAGATTTTATCCTTTTGTGAGGAGCACAAGGTCAGCGTTTTATCGGTATTTCAATCGGTGCTTGCCGCCTACTTGTACAGAGTCAGCGGGCAGAATGATGTGGTAACTGGTACATTTATGGGCAACCGGACAAATGCGAAAGAGAAGCAGATGCTCGGCATGTTTGTTTCTACGGTTCCGCTTCGGGCAAACATTGACGGCGGACAGGCGTTTTTTGATTTTGTTAAAGACCGGATGAAGGATTTAATGAAGACTCTTCGGCATCAAAAGTACCCATATAATCTTCTCATCAATGATCTCCGTGAAACAAAAAGCTCTGTGACAAAGCTGTTTACCGTTTCTCTTGAATATCAGGTGATGCAGTGGCAGAAAGAAGAGAATCTTGCCTTTTTGACTGAGCCCATTTTCAGCGGAAGCGGATTAAATGATGTTTCGATTCATGTGAAGGATCGATGGGATACTGGGAAACTTACAATTGACTTTGACTACCGTACTGATTTCATGACGTGTGAAGAAATTAAAATTGTTTGTGAACGCATGATGACATTGCTTGAGAACGCACTTACGCACCCGAATCATACGATTGATGAATTGACGCTGATTTCTGAGGCGGAGAAAGAGCGGCTGCTATTGCGGGCTGGCGGTGAACCGGTCAATTACCGCAAGAACATGACGATTCCGGCGCTGTTTCAAGAAAAGGCTGAATCGCTTGCTGATCAGCCTGCGGTTGTGTTTGAACATCGAGCATTGTCCTATCGAACGTTACATGAACAATCATCACGCATTGCCAGTGTGCTGAAAGAGAAGGGTGTTCGTGCAGACAGCCCGGTTGCCGTTTTGCTCGAACGCTCTGAACGGATGATTACGGCTATCATGGGGATTTTAAAAGCCGGCGGAGCCTATGTGCCGATTGACCCCGAGTTTCCGGCAGAGCGCATCCAATTTATTTTGGAGGACTGCGGTGCGGACTTCGTCTTGACTGAATCGAAGGTTGCGTCCCCTGATGCATCTGCTGAGCTTATTGACTTTGATCAGGCGATTGCAAGCGGTGCTGATGCTATTTTGGATGTCAATGTGAATGCTGGTGATCTTGCCTACATTATTTATACGTCGGGAACAACCGGACGTCCAAAAGGAGTGATGATCGAGCATCGCCAGGTTCATCATTTGGTTGAATCTCTGCAGCAGACCATTTATCAGAGTGAGAGCCAGACCCTGCGGATGGCATTGCTTGCGCCGTTCCACTTTGATGCGTCAGTGAAACAGATTTTCGCGTCGCTTCTTTTGGGACAGACTCTTTATATTGTACCGAAGAAAACGGTGACGAATGGCGCTGCTCTTGCGGAGTATTACCGCAGACACGGAATTGAGGCGACGGACGGAACACCGGCCCATCTGCAAATGCTGATAGCTGCGGGAGATTTGACTGGTCTTAAGCTCAAACACCTGCTGATTGGCGGGGAAGGTCTTTCTTCTGTTGTGGCGGACAAGCTTCTGACATTGTTTCAAGAAGCGGGTGCCGTTCCTCGTTTGACCAATGTGTACGGGCCGACTGAAACGTGTGTGGATGCATCTGTTCATCCGGTTCATCCGGACAATTCAGTTCAATCAGCGTATGTGCCAATCGGGAAAGCACTTGGGAATAACCGCTTGTATATTTTGGATCAAAAAGGCCGTCTGCAGCCGGAAGGCGTGGCGGGTGAGCTTTATATCGCGGGTGACGGTGTTGGACGAGGCTATTTAAACCTCCCGGAATTGACAGCTGAGAAATTTTCACAAGACCCGTTTGTGCCTGGTGACAGCATGTATCGTACCGGAGATGTGGTGCGCTGGCTTCCGGATGGAACGATCGAATATTTAGGAAGAGAAGATGATCAGGTCAAAGTTCGCGGATACCGCATTGAGCTTGGAGAAATTGAAACCGTGCTTCAGCAGGCGCCTGATGTTGCCAAAGCTGTCGTCTTGGCAAAGCCTGATGCCCAAGGGAATCTTGAGGTTTGTGCGTATGTTGTGCAAAAAGCGGAAAGCGAATTTGCTCCTGCGCTTTTGCGGGAACACGCGGCAAAACACCTTCCTGACTACATGGTGCCGAACTACATCACAGAAATCACAGAAATTCCGCTCACGCCAAGCGGAAAAGTTGACCGCCGCAAGCTGTTTGCGCTTGAGGTAAAAGCGGTAAGGGGAACAGCGTATACCGCACCTCGAAATGAAATGGAAAAAACAATCGCCGAGATTTGGCAGGACGTGCTGAGCGTTGAGAAAGCGGGGGTCTTTGACAATTTCTTTGAAACGGGCGGTCATTCATTGAAGGCAATGACGCTTTTAACAAAGATTCATAAGGAAACGGGCGCTGACATCCCGCTGCAATATGTGTTTGAGCATCCGACCATCGCCGCTCTTGCTGAGGCGGCCGAGCGTAAAGAAGGCCAGACGTTTGCGGCGATTGAGCCAGCTGAAAAACAGGAACATTACCCGCTTTCTCTGGCGCAGCAGCGGACGTATATTGTCAGCCAATTCGAGGATGCGGGAGTCGGATATAACATGCCGGCGGCAGCTATTTTAGAGGGACCTTTAAACATTCAAAAACTGGAACACGCATTTGGCGGGTTAATCAGCCGCCACGAGTCGCTGAGGACATCATTTGTGCTTGAAGGCAGCATACCGAGACAAAAAATTCATGACAGCGTCCAGTTCAACATCGAGATGATTGAAAGAAGCGGCCGTTCAAATGAGGAGGTTATGACTTCTTTTGTCCGCCGGTTTGACTTATCGAAAGCGCCGCTGTTGAGAGTCGGATTGATGGAGCTTGAAGAAAACCGTCATATGCTTCTGTTTGATATGCACCATTTGATTTCTGACGGTGTTTCCATCGGCATTATTTTGGAGGAACTGGCACAGATTTACCGCGGTGAACAGCTTCCTGAGCTTCGTCTTCAGTATAAAGATTACGCCGTCTGGCAAAGCGCGCAGGCTGCTGAAGGCTACCAAAAGGATCGGGCGTATTGGAAGGAAGCCTTTGCGGGTGAGCTTCCTGTGCTTCAGCTTCTATCCGATTATCCGAGACCGCCTGTCCAAAGCTTTGAAGGAGACCGGGTTTCCATCAAGCTGGATGCAGAGTTAAAGAATCGCCTGAATCGTTTAGCTGAAAAAAATGGCGCCACACTTTATATGGTCATGCTGTCAGCCTACTATACGCTCCTGTCTAAATATACGGGGCAGGATGACATCATTGTCGGCACTCCGTCAGCGGGCAGACATCATTCTGATACAGAGGGCATTGTCGGAATGTTCGTTAATACGCTCGCTATTCGCAGTGAAGTGAAGCAGGATGAGACATTTAACAGCCTGCTCACACGTGTGCGCCAGCAGGTTCTGGATGCCTTTTCTCATCAGGATTATCCATTTGAATGGCTTGTTGAAGACCTGAACATCCCGCGTGATGTAAGCAGACATCCGTTGTTTGACACGATGTTCAGTCTCCAAAACGCGGTGGCGGGCATTCCGGCTGTCGGTGATTTGACATTGTCGATTCATGAAACCAACTTCAACATTGCCAAATTTGATGTAACGGTTCAGGCAAGAGAAACGGACCGAGGCATTGATCTTGATTTAGACTACAGCACAAAACTGTTTAAACGAAGCACGGCAGACAGGCTGCTCACGCATTTTGCGCGCCTGCTTGAAGATGTAGTTGCTGAGCCTGAGAAACAGATTTCTGAGTACAACCTTCTTTCTGAAGAGGAAGCCGCTTCACAAGTTCAGCAGTTTAACCCGGAAAGAACGCCTTATCCGAAAGACAAAACGATTGTTCAGCTGTTTGAGGAGCAGGCTGCCAAAACGCCGGATCGCCCGGCACTTCAATATGAAGGGCAATCGCTCACATATCGAGAGCTGAATGAACGGGCCAACCGTTTAGCGCGCGGCATTCTTTCAATGGGAGCAGGCGAAAGCAGGACAGCGGCCGTCCTATGTGAACGGTCAATGGACATGATTGTGTCCATCCTGGCGGTATTAAAATCCGGTTCGGCTTATGTACCGATTGATCCGGAACACCCGATTCAGCGGATGCAGCATTTCTTCCAAGACAGCGGAGCGAAAGTGCTTCTCACCCAGTCGAAATTAAAGGCGTTAGCAGAAAAAGCTGAATTCAAGGGTGTCATCGTGCTCGCTGATGAGGATGAAAGCTATCACGGCGATGCGCAAAATCTCGCTCTGCCGTTTGATTCTGCGGCCATGGCCAACCTGACGTATACATCCGGAACCACAGGAACGCCAAAGGGGAATATCGTGACACATGCCAATATTCTGCGCACGGTTAAGCAGACGAATTATCTCAGCATCACGGAACAGGATACGATACTCGGACTCTCAAATTATGTATTTGACGCATTTATGTTTGATGTGTTCGGTTCTCTTTTAAACGGCGCGAAGCTTGTGCTTGTTCCGAAAGAAACAGTTCTGGACATGGCTCGTCTTTCTCGCGTCATTGAGCGGGAGAACATCAGCATTCTCATGATCACGACAGCTCTGTTCCACCTTCTTGTGGACTTGAATCCGACATGCTTGTCGACTTTGCGCAAGATTATGTTCGGGGGAGAACGGGCTTCTGTAGATCATGTAAAAAAAGCGCTGCAGACCGTCGGAAAAGGCAAGCTGCTGCACATGTACGGCCCATCTGAAAGCACGGTTTTTGCGACATATCATCCGGTTGATGAATTGGATGAGCATACGATGTCCGTTCCGATTGGAAGACCGGTCAGCAATACGGAAGTGTACATTCTTGACCGCGCAGGACATGTTCAGCCTGCCGGCATCGCGGGAGAACTGTGTGTCAGCGGGGAAGGCCTCGTAGAAGGTTATTACAACCGCCCTGAACTGACTGAGGAGAAATTTGTGCCGCATCCGTTTAAAAAAGGCGAACGGATGTATAAAACGGGTGACTTGGCAAGATGGCTGCCGAATGGCGATATCGAATTTATCGGACGGATCGACCACCAGGTGAAAATCCGTGGACAGCGCATTGAGCTCGGAGAAATTGAACACCAGCTGCAAAGCCACGATCGTGTGCAGGAGAGCGTTGTGCTTGCCGTCGATCAAGGTGCGGGTGACAAACTGCTTTGCGCGTACTTTGTCGGGCAGGGTGAAATTACAGCGCAAGAGCTGAGAGAGCATTCGGCAAAGGATCTGCCGGCGTACATGATTCCTGCGGTATTTATCCAAATGGACGAGCTGCCTCTGACCGGTAACGGAAAAATCGACCGGCGGGCGCTTCCGCTTCCTGACGGCAACATCTCAAATGGTGTTTCATATATTGCGCCGCGCAATGAAATAGAACAAAAAGTTGCAGACATTTGGGCACAGGTGCTTCAAGTTGAAAAGATCGGCATCTATGACCAATTCTTTGAAATCGGCGGACACTCGTTAGCGGGGATGAAGATGCTTGCCTTGATTCATCAGGAACTGGGCGCTGAGCTTTCTCTCAAGGATCTTTTCCAATCACCGACCGTTGAAAGCTTAGCACAAGTTATTGCCGCCGCAGAAAAAGGAACAGCGGTCAGCATAAGACCGGCAAAGACACAAGAGACGTATCCAGTTTCTTCTCCGCAAAAACGGATGTACGTGCTTCAGCAGCTTGAAGGAGCGAACACAAGCTACAACATGCCATCGGTTCTGCGCCTGAAGGGTCATCTGGATGTTGAAAGGCTCAAATGTGTAATGAATCAGTTAATGGAGCGTCATGAAGCCTTCAGAACAACCTTTGAAATAAAAGACGGAGAAACGGTGCAGCGAATCTGGGATGAAGTGGCGTTTGATATGGCATATTTCGAAGCGCCAGAAGAAGAGACCGAGCGGATCGTTTCTGAGTTTATCCGTCCGTTCACACTTGACCGGCTGCCGCTGTTCAGAATGGGGCTGATCAAGCTGTCAGAAGCTGAGCATCTGCTGATGTTTGACATGCACCATATTATTTCTGACGGAGCGTCTGTCGGCGTGCTGATTGATGAACTCTCAAAGCTGTACGACGGAGAAACCCTTGAGCCGCTTCATATTCAATATAAGGATTATGCCGTGTGGCAGCAGCAGTTTATTCAGTCCGAGCTGTACCGGAAGCAAGAGGAGCATTGGCTGAAGGAGCTTGACGGAGAGCTGCCTGTGCTGACTCTTCGGACTGATTACAGCCGTCCTGCGGTTCAAACGTTTGAAGGTGACCGGATTGCGTTTGCATTGGACGCAGGAAAAGCGGATGCTCTTCGCAAGCTTGCAAAGGAAACGGATTCCACTCTGTATATGGTTCTTCTGGCGTCTTACAGCGCGTTTTTATCAAAATTGAGCGGCCAAAACGATATCATTGTGGGTTCGCCGGTAGCCGGACGTTCTCAAGCGGACATCAGCCGCGTCATCGGTATGTTTGTCAATACACTGGCGATGCGCACGTATCCGAAGGGCGATAAGACGTTTGCGGATTATCTTGGTGAAGTGAAAGAAACGGCACTTAGCGCATTTGAAGCGCAGGATTACCCGCTTGAGGACCTGATCGGAAAAGTTCAGGTTCACCGTGACACAAGCAGAAATCCTTTATTTGATGCAGTATTTTCTATGCAAAATGCGAGCATCACAGATTTAACAATGAAAGGAGTCGAGCTTGAACCGCATCCGTTTGAACGGAAAACGGCCAAGTTTGATATCACGCTGACAGCTGACGAAACCGGCGGAGGGCTCACATTTGTTCTTGAATACAATACGGCGCTGTTTACACCGGAAACGATTGAACGATGGAAGCAATACTGGATTCAGCTTTTAGGAGCAGTAACAGAAAATCCAAACCAGCCGCTTTCCAGCCTGTCGCTCGTCAACGAGACAGAAAAACAAACGCTCTTGGAGGCATGGAAAGGAAAAACACTGCCTGTGCCGACAGACAAAACGGTTCATCAGCTGTTTGAAGAAACCGTTCAGCGCCACAAGGATCGCCCGGCTGTCACGTATAACGGGCAGTCATGGACGTACGGCGAGCTGAATGCGAAGGCGAACCGTCTGGCGCGGATTTTGATT
>NZ_JBAIZU010000005.1:0-222617 GCF_036765115.1 Bacillus sp. 0909A | reverse complement strand
AAGCGATCGCCAATACGAGAGTGTACATTCTCGGCGAGGGCCATCAGGTTCAGCCGGAGGGCGTGGCCGGAGAGCTTTGTGTGGCGGGACGCGGACTGGCGCGCGGCTATCTGAACCGGGAAGACGAAACCGCGAAGCGGTTTGTCGCTGATCCGTTTGTGTCGGGTGAACGCATGTACCGCACCGGCGATTTGGTGAAATGGGTGAACGGCGGCATCGAATATATCGGCCGGATCGACCAGCAGGTCAAGGTTCGAGGCTACCGAATCGAGCTGTCAGAAATCGAAGTGCAGCTGGCCCAGCTTTCTCAGGTGCAGGATGCGGCAGTGACAGCTGTGAAGGATAAAGCGGGCAATACCGCAATTGCCGCATATGTCACACCGGAAACTGTCGACACAGAAGCGCTGAAGTCAGCGCTCAAGGAAACCCTGCCGGACTACATGATCCCGGCGTTCTGGGTGACGTTGAACGAGCTTCCGGTTACCGCAAATGGCAAAGTAGACCGCAAAGCGCTGCCGGAGCCGGATATTGAAACAGGAAACGGAGAATACAAAGCGCCGTCCACTGCCATGGAAGAGCTGCTTGCCGGCATTTGGCAGGACGTGCTCGGTATTTCTGAAGTCGGTGTCAGCGACAATTTCTTCTCGCTCGGCGGAGATTCCATTAAAGGCATCCAGATGGCGAGCCGCTTGAACCAGCACGGCTGGAAGCTGGAAATGAAGGATCTCTTCCAGCACCCGACGATCGAAGAGCTTACCCAATACGTGGAGCGTGCCGAAGGCAAACAGGCAGACCAAGGCCCTGTAGAGGGCGAAGTTATCCTGACGCCGATCCAGCGCTGGTTCTTTGAAAAGAATTTCACGAACAAACATCACTGGAACCAGTCGGTTATGCTTCATGCCGCGAAGGGCTTTGATCCTGAACGGGTTGAAAAGACATTGCGGGCACTGATTGAGCATCATGACGCGCTTCGCATGGTCTACCGTGAAGAAAATGGCGACATCATTCAAGCGTATAAACGGATAGACGAGTGCGAGGTCAGCTTTGAAATCGTTGATCTGTACGGCTCAGATGAAGATATGCTGAAAAGCCAGATTAAGGTTCTTGCTGACAGTCTGCAAAGCAGTCTCGACCTGCAAAACGGACCGCTTCTGAAAGGGGAACTATACCGCACGGAAGCAGGGGATCACCTGCTCATCGCTGTACACCATCTCGTGGTCGACGGCGTATCATGGCGGATTTTACTTGAAGACTTTGCATCAGGCTACATGCAGGCGGAGAAAGAAGAGCAAATCGTCTTCCCGCAAAAAACGAACTCCTTCAAGGATTGGGCGGAAGAATTGGCGGCATTCAGCCAATCAGCACACCTTTTGCAGCAGGCTGAATACTGGGCGCAAATTGACGATGAAGAGGTTTCTGCTGTTCCGAAGGATGATGAAACAGAGGAGCGGATTGTCAAACATACATCATCCGTCATCTGTGAATTAAATGAGGAAGACACTAAACACCTCTTAACAGATGTTCATCAGCCATATGGAACCGAGATCAATGATATTCTTCTCAGCGCGCTCGGATTAACGATGAAAGAATGGACAGATGGTGTCAAAATCGGCATCAACCTTGAGGGGCACGGACGGGAAGACATCATCCCGAATGTGAACATCTCCAGAACGGTTGGCTGGTTTACGGCACAATATCCTGTTGTGCTCGACATGTCTGAAACAGATGTCTCAGCGGTCATCAAAGCAGTCAAAGAAAACCTGCGCCGCGTTCCGGACAAAGGCGTCGGATACGGCATTCTCCGCTACTTTACAGAACAAGCGGGAGCACAAGGCTTCACACCGGAAATCAGCTTTAACTATTTAGGCCAATTCGACAGTGAAGTGAAAACGGATTTCTTTGAACCGTCCGCTTTCGATATGGGACGCCAAGTGAGCGAAGAATCAGAAGCCCTGTACGCTTTAAGCTTCAGCGGCATGATTCGAAACGGACGTTTTGTTCTTTCTTGCTCCTACAATGAGAAGGAATATGAACGAGCAACGGTCGAAGCACAAATGGAGCGGTTTAAAGAAAATCTCCTCCTGATCATCCGCCATTGTACGGAAAAAGAGGACAAGGAATTCACACCGAGCGACTTCAGTGCGGGAGACCTTGAAATGGATGAGATGGGCGATATCTTTGACATGCTTGAGGAGAATTTGAAATAAAAATGCAAGGGAATTACAGAAGGCGGGAGCGAAACATATGAGTCAATTTAGCAAAGATCAGGTTCAAGATATGTATTACCTATCGCCGATGCAGGAGGGGATGCTGTTTCATAGCATCCTGAATCCCGGCCAGAGCTTTTACCTTGAACAAATTACGATGAAAGTAAAGGGCGACTTCAATATCAAATGCCTTGAAGAGAGCATGAATGTCATCATGGACCGGTACGATGTATTTCGTACCGTGTTCATTCACGAGAAAGTAAAAAGGCCTGTTCAAGTCGTATTAAAAAAACGTCAATTTCATATAGAAGAAATCGATCTGACACATTTATCCGAAAGAGAGCAAACGGATAAAATCAATGAATACAAAGCACAGGATAAGATCAAAGGCTTTGATTTAACGCGTGATATTCCGATGCGAGCAGCCATCTTCAAAAAAGCTGACAACAGCTTTGAATGGGTGTGGAGCTACCACCACATTATATTGGACGGCTGGTGCTTCGGCATCGTCGTGCAGGATCTGTTTAAGGTATACAACGCCCTGCGTGAACAAAAGCCGTACAGTCTGCCGCCTGTCAAACCGTATAAGGAATACATCAAGTGGCTTGAAAAGCAGGATAAACAAGCATCGCTCCGCTACTGGCGCGAGTATTTGGAAGACTTTGAAGGACAGACGACGTTTGCGGAGCAAAGAAAGAAACAAAAGGAAGGATACGAGCCGAAAGAACTGCTCTTCTCACTGCCGGAGGCGGAAACAAAAGCTTTTACAGAGCTTGCGAAATCTCAGCACACCACTTTGAGTACCGCTTTGCAGGCAGTCTGGAGCGTACTGCTCAGCCGTTATCAGCGGTCTGACGATTTGACCTTCGGTACAGTCGTTTCCGGGCGTCCCGCGGAAATCAAAGGCGTTGAACATATGGTCGGCCTGTTTATCAACGTTGTTCCTAGAAGAGTGAAATTGGCTGAAAACATGACCTTCAACGGTTTGCTCAAGCAGCTTCAGGAGCAGTCACTTGAGTCAGAACCGCATCAATATGTGCCGCTTTATGACATCCAAAGCCAGGCCAACCAGCCGAAATTGATTGACCACATTATCGTGTTTGAAAATTATCCGCTTCAGGATGCAAGCAATGAAGAAAGCGGTCAAAACGGATTCGATATGGAGGATGTTCATGTATTTGAGAAGTCGAATTATGATCTCAATTTGATGGCCTCCCCGGGTGACGAAATGCTGATCAAGCTTGCCTATAATGAGCATGTGTTTGATGAAGCGTTTATGCTGCGCTTAAAATCCCAGCTTCTCACAGCGATTCAGCAGCTCATTCAGCATCCGGATCAGCCTGTCAGCACCATTGATTTCATTGATGAAAAAGAAAAAGAGTACTTGCTTAACGGCTTAAATCCGACACCTCAAACGTGTGAGCCAAAACCTCTGACAGATTGGTTCAAGGAGGCGGTGGACGTCAATCCAAGTGCACCGGCGCTCACATTTGCAGGCCGAACGCTGTCCTATCACGAATTAGACGAGGAAACGAACCGCCTCGCACGCCGTTTGCAAAAGCAAGGTGCTGGCAAAGGCTCTGTTGTTGCATTGTACACAAAGCGCTCACTGGAACTGGTGATTGGGATTCTCGGTGTGTTAAAGGCGGGATCGGCTTATGTACCGGTTGACCCTAAGCTTCCGAATGACCGAATTTCATATATGCTGACCGACAGCGGGGCGGCATGTCTGCTTACACATCAGGAGATGAAAGAGCAAGCGAATCAGCTGCCGTTTACAGGCCAAACACTCATCATTGATGATCCCATCCGTTTTGAAGAAGACGCAAGCGATCCTGAAACCGTGATTGCACCTGATGATGCGGCGTATATCATGTATACATCAGGCACAACCGGAAAACCAAAGGGAAATATCACGACGCATGCCAATATTCAAGGATTAGTGAAGCACGTTGATTACATGACGTTTTCTGAAAAAGACACGTTCTTATCTGTATCGAATTACGCTTTTGACGCATTTACCTTTGATTTCTATGCTTCCATTCTGAATGGAGCAAGACTGATTATTGCTGATGAAAATACACTGCTTGATCCAGAGCGTCTCACGAGTCTCATCCGCCAAGAGAATGTCAGCATCATGTTTGCGACCACAGCTTTATTTAATCTTCTCACAGATGCGGGAGAGGATTGGCTGAAGGGGCTTCGCTGTGTGTTATTCGGCGGGGAACGCGCGTCTGTGCCTCACGTCAGGAAAGCGCTGCAGATCATGGGGCCGGGCAAGCTGATTAACTGCTACGGCCCGACTGAGGGCACGGTGTTTGCAACGGCTCACGTCGTGCACGAGATTCCGGGAACTCTCTCCTCTCTGCCAATCGGAAAGCCGATCAGCAATGCGAGTGTTTATATTCTCAATGAATCAAATCAACTCCAGCCATTCGGAGCGGTCGGTGAACTATGCATCAGCGGAATGGGCGTATCAAAAGGCTATGTTAACCGTGACGAGCTGACAAAGCAGAAATTTACCGCCAACCCGTTCAAACCCGGAGAAACACTTTACCGCACCGGGGATCTCGCTCGCTGGCTGCCTGACGGAACGATTGATTACGCCGGCCGTATTGATGATCAAGTGAAAATACGGGGGCACCGGATCGAGCTGGAAGAAATCGAAAAGCAGCTGCAGGAATATCCCGGGGTAAAAGACGCGGTTGTCGTAGTGGACCGCCACGAGTCTGGGGACGCATCAATCAACGCCTACCTCGTGAACCGGACGCAGCTTTCAGCAGAAGACGTTAAGGCACATCTGAAAAAACAGCTTCCTGCTTATATGGTGCCGCAGACATTTACGTTCTTGGACGAGCTTCCTTTAACAACAAACGGAAAAGTCAATAAACGTCTGCTGCCAAAACCGGAGCCAAATCAGATATCGCAAGAGTGGATTGGGCCTCGAGATGAAACGGAAGAAACCATTGCACAAATTTGGTCCGAGATTCTCGGGAGAAAGCAAGTCAGCATCCACGACGATTTCTTCGAGCATGGCGGTCATTCTTTAAAGGCGATGACAGCCGCTTCTCGCATCAAAAAAGAGCTCGGAATTGACCTTCCGGTGAAGCTTTTGTTTGAAGCGCCGACGATTGCCGGCATTTCTGCATACCTGAAAAACGGGGGATCAGAAGGACTTCAGGACGTAACAATCATGAATCCGGATCAGGATGACATTATTTTCGCGTTTCCTCCGGTATTGGGATATGGCTTAATGTATCAGAACCTGGCCAAGCACTTGCCGTCATACAAGCTGTGCGCCTTTGACTTTATTGAAGCGGAAAACCGTCTTGACCGGTATGCCGCTCTGATCAAGGAGCTTCAGCCGGAAGGGCCTGTGACATTGTTCGGTTATTCAGCAGGGTGCAGCCTGGCGTTTGAAGCCGCTAAAAAACTTGAAGAGCAAGGACGCACCGTACAGCGGATCATCATGGTGGATTCCTATAAAAAACAAGGCGTCAGTGATCTGGACGGACGCACGGTCGAAAACGATGTCGAAGCCCTGATGAATGTAAATCGGGACAATGAGGCGCTCAATAGTGAAGCCGTCAAGCAGGGGCTCAAGAAAAAAACACATGCCTTCTACTCATACTACGTCAACCTGATCAGCTCGGGCCAAGTAAAAGCGGACATTGATTTGCTGACCTCTGATGTTGACTTTGAAATGCCTGAATGGCTTTCATCGTGGGAAGAGGCGACAACGGGCGCTTATCGGGTGAAAAGAGGCTTTGGAACACACGCCGAAATGCTGCAGGGTGAATGTCTTGATAGGAATGCCGGGATTTTGCGCGAATTTCTAAATAAACAAACCATAACGCTTTCTTAAGCAAGCGATGAAAGGGGGAGCCGGCCAATGAGCCAACTGTTCAAATCATTTGATGCGTCGGAAAAAACGCAGCTCATCTGTTTTCCGTTTGCCGGCGGCTACTCGGCTTCATTTCGCCCTCTCCATGCTTTTTTGCAGGGGGAGTGTGAAATGCTCGCAGCTGAACCGCCGGGGCACGGCACGAATCAGACGTCAGCCGTTGAGGATCTCGAGCAGCTGACTGACTTGTACAAGCAAGAATTGCATTTGCATTCAGATCGGCCGTTTGTGCTGTTCGGACATAGCATGGGCGGCATGATTACCTTCAGGCTGGCGCAAAAACTGGAGCGTGAAGGCATTTTTCCGCAGGCCGTGATTATCTCTGCAATTCAGCCGCCGCATATTCAAAGGAAAAAAGTATCGCATTTGCCTGATGATCAATTTCTCAATCATATTATGAAATTAGGCGGAATGCCCGCAGAGCTCGTTGAAAATAAGGAAGTCATGTCATTTTTCCTGCCTTCGTTCAGATCGGATTACCGTGCTCTTGAACAATTCGAACTTTACGACATGACACCGATCCAATCGCCGGTCCATGTCTTTAACGGACTGAATGACGAAAAATGCATCCGGGATGCGGAAGGCTGGAAGAAGTGGGCGAACCATATCACGTTCCATGAGTTTGACGGCGGGCATATGTTTTTGCTGTCACATACGGAGGAAGTGGCGGAACGGATATTTGCGATTTTGAATCAGCATCCGATTTCCAGTTCCTGATGAAGAAGCGAACAGCGCTGTGCTGTTCGCTTTTTTGATATAGAATGTAAATTTTTTCATGATATAATAGTCGCAATACTCAAATAAAGGCAGGTCAGAAAAAAATGTCTCGGCACACCCTTCACGCGTCTCCTAAGATGAAATGGTTTGTATTGCTGTTCACGTTTGCCTTCGCCATCGGAATGAACTCATTCAGAAATTCCTTTCAATTTTTTATGCTCCCGATGGCAGAGACCTTTCACGCCGACCGGTCGCTGATTTCGGCTTCCGTCAGCATTTTTATGATCACGACGGGTGTCGTTCAGTTTTTTGTCGGCTTTTTTCTTGACAGGTTCAGCGTCAGAAAGATTATGGGGATCGGCGCCATCTGTATCAGCGCAAGCTTTTTGGCGCTCCCGCATTCGCCGAATGTCCATATATTTTCCGTGATCTACGGTGTGCTCGGCGGAATTGGCTATTCCTGCGCGGTTGGCGTGACGACCCAGTATTTTATCAGCCGCTGGTTTGACACGCATAAAGGCTTGGCGCTCGCCATTCTGACCAATGCAAATTCAGCCGGTTTGCTTCTGCTGTCACCGATTTGGGCTGCAGCTCCTTACTATGCAGGCTGGCAAAATACGTATACGATATTGGGCATTTTCTTAGCTGCTGTTCTGCTGCCTCTTCTGGCTTTCGGAATGAAGCACCCGCCCAATGTCCAAGGACAGTCCATGAAAAAATCTTATGACTGGCAAGGATTTTGGAAGGTGTTAAAGCAGTCCCGCCTCATTCATATCCTGTACTTCGGCGTATTTACGTGCGGATTTACAATGGGAATCATTGATGCTCATCTCGTTCCCATGCTGGAGGATGCGCATGTCTCTCATATCAACGGAATGATGGCTGCGTTCGGGGCGTTTATTATCATTGGGGGATTATTGGCAGGCTGGCTGTCAGATTTGCTTGGCAGCAGAAGCGTGATGCTCTCCATTTTGTTTTTCATTCGTCTCATTAGCTTGATCTGCCTGCTCATTCCCGCGCTCGGCATTCATAACAGTGAGCTTTGGTACTTGGGCTTTACGCTGTTATTCGGGCTCAGCTACACAGGCGTGATCCCGCTGACCGCTGCGTCCATTTCTGAAAGCTTTCAAACCGGGCTTATCGGCTCGCTCCTAGGCATCAATTTCTTTATCCATCAAATCGCCGGCGCTCTCAGTGTGTATGTGGGCGGATTGTTTTTTGATATGAATCATAATTATTTGCTGATTATGGTTGTGTGTTTTGTGCTGGTATGTTTATCTGCATTATTGGAGCTGGTGCCAGTCAAAAAAAACAACCATGTTCATAACGAAGAGAGTGTTGAAAATGAAAACTCCATTAGCTGAAGAGAATGTTACTCGATGGAAAGAAGATAAAATATCTCATTAAATAAAAGAGGGAACACCCTCTTTTAAGTTTGTCGTTTTCCTTTTTTGGCACGTACTTGTTCTTTTACAAGCTGTCTGAATGAGTGGAGCTCATTTTCGAATACAAAAAAACGTTTAGGAACTAAGATGACCTGGTGACTAGAAGTTTTGATAGAGAATAAGTGTTTATATTCTGCAACTGCCCTTATTTCATCCCATTCAAACAACGTAACATTGTTTTTGGACTGAATTTGAATGCCTTGCCGGTTCATGGTATATGTCCTTTTGCGTTTTAGCCGTGTATTGTTCTTATAGCTGGTACGCAGCCGTATATAATGAAAAGCAATTAAAAGCAATGTTAAGATCAAAGATAGAATCGCTATGAAAATACCATTATATATTACTTCAAGTGTTTCGCTGTCATAAACGGTAAACGGAAATCCATAAAGCGAATACACCAATAAAGATAAAAGAAAAATATAAATAAAAGAAAACAATGCTGATATTCTTTGTCGGTATAAAAAGTAACATCTCATATCTTGTAAGGATATGGCTCCCTCTAGGAAGACACTGTGTTGAATCATTCTTACACTGCACCTCAAACCATTTTTCCTTCAACTCTAACATAACATCTCATTTGTTCATAGAAATGGATTTTTCGGTTTGCTTTCTTTTTCGGAGACCTGCATTGCTTCCCAGCACGCCGATGATAATACAAACCGCACCGGCAAGGTGATACCAGGCTAGGCTTTCGTTCAGAATCGCAACTCCGGCAATCATCGTCACGATGGTGGACAAATGATTAAAAGCGCTCATTTTAAACGCCTCAATCCGGGACAGCGCATAGTTGGACATAAACGAAGTCACGAGCGAAGATAACACGCCCAAATACACAATCGCGAGGATAAAGCCGGGCTCCCTGAATGGATGGAAGTAAGTGCCGACCGTTCCGGAAGCACCGTGACGCACCAAAGCGATGGCATTAAAGACGACAAATCCGATCGCTGACATGATGTAGGTAAGCTCCATCAGCCGGAAACGCTGTGTCATTTTTCTTGCGGCGGTATTATACATAGCTGAAGACAGCACGGACAATAGAATGAGTACAGACCCCTTTAGGCTGGCCGATTCCACGTTCACGCCCTTCATCACAAAAATAAACATGACGCCTGCAACTGATAACACGGTGAACCCTTTTTGAGCCCACGTCGCCCGCTCTTTTAAAAAATAAGAGGCAAAGACCATCGTGAAAATCGGAATCGCTGCTTGAATGATCCCGGCTTCAGAGGATGACGAGTACACCAGGCCGAATGCCTGAAAGCTGAAAAACAGTGCCGGATACAGCAGGGCGAGCGGCAAAATCGCCATTACATCTTTTAAACGGATGGACAGCTTCACCCATCCGAATAAGACTGGTATAGTAGCTGCTGCAAACGCAAGGGTGAACCGATGTGCAAGAATATCAAACGGTTCTGCCGATTGCAGGGCGATCTTCACGAAAAGAAAGGATAAACCGATAATCAATGCATTTAACAACGCTGCAAGATAAGCTGAGGTTTGCTGATTTTTATACATACAGGAAGTGCTCCTTTATATAAATAATAGAGCCGGCCGCTCCCTTTTATTGTATGGGGAGGATCGGAACGGTACAATGAGAAAAACAATGAACTGTACCGGTACAAAACAGGGGGAGAAAGAATGGAGAAGTATATCAGTCTCTTAATACAGATAGAGGAAATGATGCAAGGCAGTGTCTATCAAGAAGGAGACAGGCTTCCTTCCATCAGGCAGCTGTCTACCCGCTATCAAGTCAGCAAAAGCACGGTGATCCGCGCGCTGCAAGAGCTGGAAAAACGCCATCTCATCTATTCTGTTCCGAAAAGCGGCTATTATCTTGTGAAAAAGACGAAGAAGCCGCATCACGGCAAGTCAGGCCCCATCGACTTTGCAACGTCTGCGCCAGACCCTGATATTTTTCCGTATGTGGATTTTCAGCATTGCATCAACAAAGCGATTGATACATACAAGCGTGATTTGTTTTTATACGGAACACCGAAGGGCCTCCCGTCGCTCATCTCTGTTCTGCGAAAGCTGTTTGCTGATCAGCAGGTATTTGCGGACGAGAGGCATATGTTTATCACATCCGGCGTACAGCAGGCACTATCCCTGCTGTGTGCAATGCCGTTTCCCAATGGGAAAAAGAAGATTGCCATTGAACAGCCAGGCTATCATTTGATGATTGAACAGCTGGAAACACTGGGCATCCCCGCAATCGGGATAAAAAGAACGGAGGAGGGGCTTGATTTAGCGGAAGTCGAGCGGCTGTTTCAAACAGAACCGATCAAATTTTTTTATACGATGCCACGCTTCCATAACCCGCTTGGGAGTTCACTGGCCGAACGGGACAAACAGGAGCTGGTGAGATTGGCAGAAGCCTATGACGTCTATCTTGTTGAAGATGACTACCTTGGTGATCTTGAGGAAAATAAAAAGGCAGATCCGCTGTACGCATACGATCTGTCCTCACATGTGATTTATTTAAAAAGCTTTTCAAAAATGATGTTTCCCGGTCTTCGCGTGGGTGCCGCCGTTTTGCCGGATGTGCTGACTGACACATTTCATACGTACAAAAAGCTGAACGATATTGACTGCTCGATGATTTCTCAAGCCGCGTTAGAAATTTACATCAAAAGCGGAATGTTCGGCAGGCACAAGGAAAAAATCAGAAATTCCTATAAGGAACGGTCCCTCAGGCTTCATGAAGCTATCCAAACACACGGACAATCGAGCCGCGGCCGCTTTATATTTTCCAGCGGCCAAGCCCCATGCATGCATACCCATCTGGTGCTGCCTGAGGATCTGCCGGCATCAAGAGTGATTCAAAAGGCAAAAAAGCAGGAGGTTCTCCTCGAAGCAATTGACCGCCATTATTTATCAGACTATCCAAAAGAAAATCTATTAAAAATCAATATTTCCAATGTGAAGACGGAAGATATTGAGCGAGGCATTAAGCTTTTGATGAGCCATTTATAAAAGCGCTTCGTACGAGATCATCGTGATGTCCTCCGGGAAATCAGGGCGGGCGGCGCACACCGCCATCTTATAGCCGGGATCTACCTCATACGTTTTGATAAAGCAAGGCGTATGATGTTCCGGAAGCTCGACGGATACTCGGCCATCCTCATGCAGGCGCACGGAGAAAGAATCAAGCGGCAGCGACAGGCCTTTGCCTTCCTGCTTAATAAAGCTCTCTTTCATAGACCATAGATGATAAAAATAATCGTTTTGCTCATCTTTATGTTTGGATAAAAGATCGCTGTACTCGGTCTTCGAAAAGAAACGTTCGGCAATCCCGAGGCTGATTGGTTTCATTTTTTCAATATCGACGCCGATCGGATCTGAATCAAATGCGCCGATGACCCAATGGCCGGAGTGGGAAATGTTAAAGTGGGCATCGGGGAGGTCAGGGATGCAAGGCTTCCCGTATTCCTGCGCGCTGAAGCGGATATCGGCTTTATTCAGCTGGTACTGCTCGCTGATGACAGAGCGGACAAGCACATCTCCCAGCAGGGTGCGGTGAGCATCTTCTTTATGATAAAATCTCCGGCATTTCTCCCGTTTTTCAGCGGAAACGAAAGACATCAGCCGATCCGATTCTGCCTGTGAAAGCGGGCGGTCCATATAAATTCCGTAAATTTTCATTCTAGATCCTCCGTCTGCAAAAGATTGTCAAAACCATCCTATCATACTTCAACAAGACTCATATAGAGGAGAAAATAAAAAAACAAAGCCGGAGCGGCTTTGTTTTAGTGTATAGGCGGAGTTGCTTTCACAGCGGCTGTCCGCCTTGCCACAGCATAATTCAGCAGCTGGATTGACTGCGGCAATGAAAAACGCAAAATGATACCGGTGAGGATGGCGGTCAAAATTGTACCTAAACCGATCGGACCGCCCATGCCCCATGCTGCAAACAAAATTGTTATTTCCATGCCGTTCCGCACCCATTGCACATTCCAGCCGGTTTTTTCTGTAATCAGCATCATCAGTGAATCACGCGGCCCCGCGCCAAGGCCTGCTGATACATAAACACCGACGCCGTAGCCGATCAGCAGCACGCCGAGAGAGAAGACGATGACGGAGCCTGTGTAGGTGGAGGGGGCAGGCAGAAGAAAATTGAAAAAATCTATAAAAACACCAATGAGCACCATGTTCAGGATCGCCCCAATTTTTGGCCAAGCCCTTGTAAACAATGACGTGAATCCGACGATGAGCGCTCCAATAATAATGGACCATTGGCCGATCGTAAGCCCGAAGTGCTGAAACAGGCTGTAATGAAATGCATCCCACGGACTGATCCCTAGCGCTTTTCCTTCTATCGTAAGGGATACACCAAAAGACAAAATAAGCAGACCGGCAAAATAAAATGTCCAGCGCAGAACAAGTTCTCGCTTCACGTGAAGTCCCTTCTTTCGTAAAAATCAATCGATTGTCATTGTAGCATATCTGACAGAAGGGCGGAATAGGCGAACAAGGCTCAACAAAAAAACAGGGCCGCCGGCAGGCGCCCTGTTTAGGATTTTACAACGGGTTCAAAATCCGATTCAAAAATCGCTGGGTCCGTTCTTCTTTTGGAGCGGAGAAGATTTCCTCCGGCGGTCCCTGCTCCACGATGACGCCGCCGTCAATGAAGACGACTTCGTCCGCCACTTCCTGGGCGAATTTAATTTCGTGGGTAACAACGACCATGGTCCAGCCTTCATTGGCTAAATCCTTGATAACCTTCAGCACGTCACCCACAAGCTCAGGGTCAAGCGCTGAGGTCGGTTCGTCAAACAGCATCAGCTCCGGCTGAATGGCCAGTGCGCGGGCGATGCCGACGCGCTGCTGCTGGCCGCCGGAAAGCTGGAACGGATATAAATCCATTTTGTCCTTCAATCCGACTTTTTCCAGAAGCTGAATCGCTTCTTTTCTGACCTCTGCCTTGTTGCGTTTTTGCACCTGAACAGGGCCCTCCATGACGTTTTCAAGGGCCGTGCGGTGAGGGAAGAGGTGATACGCCTGAAACACCATTCCGGATTTCCGGCGGAGCTGAAGGATATCCGACTGCTTCACTTTCTTTGAAAAATCGATGGAGAAATTATCAAATGCAAGCTCCCCGCGATTTGGGATCTCCAGCGCGTTCAGACAGCGAAGCAGCGTCGTTTTCCCTGAACCGGAAGGCCCAAGTATAGCGATGACTTTTCCTTTTTCTATCTTCATATCTATCTGTTTTAAAATTTCATTTTGACCGAATGATTTGTTTAATCCTTTAACGGAAAGCATACTCGGAACCTCCTTATTTGGCCACGTAGCGGTCAAGACGCCGTTCGATGACATGCTGGACGAGCGAAAGCAAGAAGCAGATCATCCAATAAATAAAGGCCGCTTCAATATAAATGACTAAGATCTGATCGAGATTGCGCGCGCCGATTTCCTGAGCTTTTCTGAACAGCTCAGCGACGAGAATCTGAGATGCAAGAGATGTATCTTTAATCAGACTGATAAAGGTATTGGATAATGGCGGGATTGACACACGAAACGCCTGCGGCAAAATGACGCGGAACAGCGTCTTCTGGTGTGTCATGCCAATTGTATAGCCAGCTTCCCATTGCCCCTTCGGCACGGATAAAATAGATGCCCTGATGATTTCAGATGCATAGGCGCCGACGTTTAAGGAAAAGGCAATGACTGCGCTTGGAAAAGGATCTAGTGTAATGTTAAAGGCCGGGAACAGATAGAAAATGATGAACAATTGAACGAGAAGAGGCGTGCCGCGTATGGCGGATACGTATACGCTAAACACCCATCTCAAAGGTCTCATTTTCGACATTCTGGCAAGCGCCGTAATCAGCGCCAGTATCATTCCGAATATAAAGGAAAGAATCGTAAGGGGAATCGTATAGTAGATTCCCCCTGAAAGTATCGGCCAGAATGACTGCTGCACCAGATCCCACGGGATCGCCGTGCCAAGCGTCAGTGCCGGTATATTATTTAGAAACATCTTCGCCGAACCATTTTTTAGAGATTTTAGAAAGAGTCCCGTCCTCTTTCATTTCTTTTAATGCTTTGTTGACTTGGTCGACAACCTCGCCGCTTCCTTTACGGAACGTGAAATACGTTTCCTGAGGGTCGCCTGTTTCAAACGCGATTTTTACGTTTTTGTTGCCTGATGTTTTTAAATAGTTTAATACGGCAAGCTTATCGTTGTACGTCATGTCGACGCGGCCTTGCTGGATCAATTGAAGGGATTGTGCCAAGCCTTCAACGCCTTCAACTTTCGCGCCGGCATTTGTAGCTAGTTTGTTATAGTTGCTTGTCAGTGATTGAGCTGACGTTTTACCTTTTACATCTGCTTCAGACTTAATATCGTTGTTGTCTTTTTTCGTCACCACAACGGCTCTTGATGTTGTGTATTTGTCTGAGAACTCATATTTGTTTTCACGATCTGTTTTTCCGACTTGGTTGGCGATGACGTCAAACCGTTTGGAATTCAGGCCGGCAAACATGCTGTCCCACTGTGTTTCCTTGAATTCGGCTTTCAGTCCAAGGCGTTTTGCGATTTCTGTGATGACTTCCACATCATAGCCAGTCAGCTTGTCATTGTCTTTGTCATGATAAGTGAACGGTTCATACGTTCCTTCTGTACCGACTGTCAGTACGCCTTTTTTCTTAATTGAAGCCCAAAGATCGCCGTTTTTTCCGTTATCTTTTGACTGATTGTCATTTCCTGCTCCGCAAGCTGCGAGAACTGCAATGCTTACGACCATGAATAAAGCTAAAAGTGCTTTTTTCATTCTATTCCCCACTTTTCTGATTAATTTTATTGAAATAAAAAAATAGCTTACAAATCTAAAGGATAACTTTTTTTTAGTATGAGTCAAGTATTTGGTTTTCATGAGACAAAAACACTTAAAATAAATTCAAAAATTGCTGCACCGGTTTTGGCAAATAACTGTCAGTTCTCCACATGACAGCCGGTGTCATAACGAAGGGATTGTTTTTAATGTTCACTGTGTGAATATGGTTTCTCATATGAACAGGAATCATGGTGACGGGCAATATGGACGCGCCAAATCCTGATGAGACGAGACTGAGCAGTGTTGCTGAGTCGTGGCATTCACAAACAATACGCGGCTCCAGCTGAAGACGCTGAAATTCATTCATGACCTGATTATAAACACCTTTTCCGTTCACAGGCCGCAGCAGAATCAGCGGGAAAGAAGGGATATCCTCCATTTGAATGGTGTCTCCGCATGTATACCCGGCATCATCAGAAAGAACGAGCACACATGGAATGTCGTCAAGCTTTTTAAATTGTACGGTATCGCTTTTTATCATGGTTGTCGTGACAGCGGCGTCGATTTGCCGGCTTTCCAGCAGCTCTAACAGCGTTGCCGGCTCGTTTTCCCAAATATTAAAGGTGAGGTGAGGATATCTTTCTTTCATTTGCGTCACTTTCTCAAGCATTAGAGCCGCGCAATAAATCGTCGAACCCACAGCCAGCGTGCCGGCAACCTCCTCCCTGAGCTCTTGTACCTCTATGACTGCATCTTCAAACCTGTGCAGAATCTCTTTGGCTCTTTTGAGAAAAATGCTTCCTTCATATGTAAGGGTCATTTGTTTTTTCTTATTGCGGTCAAACAATACAACACCCAGCTCATCCTCAAGCTGTTTGAGCTGCCTGCTTAACGGCGGCTGCGCCATATGGAGCTTTTTGGCGGCAGAGGTGATCTTTTGTTCTTGGGCAATGGTAATGAAATATCGCAGCTGACGGATGTCCAAAGAAGCGCCTCCTTTTATATACCTTTTAGGTATTGAATATAGATTTAACGAATATTTTTCATATGGATATATCAGGAGTATGATTGAAATGAAGACAGAATTCAAGCGTAAAGGAGGGGCAAAATTTGAAACTCGTTGTCGGTATGACCGGGGCAACAGGGGCTATTTTCGGTGTCAGGCTATTAGAATGGCTGAAGGCAGCGGAAGTGGAAACCCACCTCGTTGTGTCTCCTTGGGCTAACGTTACCATCAAACATGAAACAGGTTATACGTTAAAAGAAGTTGAAAAGCTGGCCACATACACATATTCGCATAAGGATCAGGCGGCGGCCATCTCCAGCGGCTCGTTTGATACCGATGGCATGATTGTGGCGCCGTGCAGTATGAAATCGCTTGCGAGCATCCGTACCGGGATGGCGGATAATCTGCTGACTCGCGCAGCGGATGTCATGCTGAAAGAGCGAAAAAAACTCGTTCTCTTAACAAGAGAGACACCTTTGAACCAGATTCATCTCGAAAATATGCTTGCACTCACAAAAATGGGTACGATTATTCTTCCGCCGATGCCGGCGTTTTATAATCAGCCGAGCAGCTTAGAAGAAATGGTCGACCATATTGTATTCAGAACTTTGGACCAATTCGGCATACGCCTTTCTGAGGCAAAGCGCTGGAATGGGATTGAAAAACAAAAAGGAGGAGCTTGATGATGGCTTATCAAGATTTCAGAGAATTTCTCGCTGCCCTTGAAAAAGAGGGACAATTGTTAACGGTGAATGAGGAGGTAAAGCCTGAGCCAGATTTGGGAGCAGCTGCACGGGCAGCCAGCAACCTCGGCGATAAAAGCCCCGCACTGTTATTTAACAATATTTACGGCTACAACAATGCGCAAATCGCGATGAATGTCATCGGCTCTTGGCCGAACCACGCGATGATGCTCGGACTGCCGAAAGATACACCGGTGAAAGAGCAGTTTTTTGAATTCGCGAAGCGATATGAACAGTTTCCGATGGAGGTCAAACGCGAAGAAACAGCGCCATTTCATGAAAATGAAATCACAGAAGACATCAATTTGTTCGATATCCTGCCTCTTTTCAGGATTAACCAAGGAGACGGCGGTTACTATTTAGACAAAGCATGCGTCATCTCTCGTGATCTTGAGGACCCTGACAACTTCGGCAAACAGAATGTCGGCATATACAGAATGCAGGTAAAGGGAAAAGACCGCCTCGGCATTCAGCCTGTGCCGCAGCACGATATTGCGATCCATCTGCGCCAAGCGGAAGAACGAGGCATTAATCTTCCGGTCACGATTGCGCTCGGATGTGAACCGGTCATTACAACTGCGGCATCCACTCCGCTTCTCTATGACCAATCCGAATACGAAATGGCGGGAGCAATCCAAGGAGAACCGTACCGCATCGTAAAATCAAAGCTGTCTGACCTTGATATTCCATGGGGAGCAGAAGTTGTGCTCGAGGGAGAAATCATTGCCGGAGAACGCGAATATGAAGGCCCATTCGGTGAATTTACAGGGCATTATTCCGGCGGCCGCAGCATGCCGATTATCAAAATTAAACGTGTGTATCACAGAAACAACCCGATTTTTGAACATTTATACTTAGGCATGCCATGGACAGAATGTGACTACATGATCGGTATTAATACTTGTGTGCCGCTGTATCAGCAGTTAAAAGAAGCGTATCCGAATGAAATTGTGGCTGTGAACGCCATGTACACTCACGGGTTAATCGCGATTGTCTCAACAAAAAACCGCTACGGCGGATTTGCGAAAGCGGTCGGCATGCGAGCGCTCACAACCCCGCACGGACTAGGCTACTGCAAAATGGTTATCGTTGTCGACGAGGATGTCGATCCATTCAACCTGCCGCAGGTCATGTGGGCGCTCTCTACAAAAATGCATCCGAAACACGATGCGGTCATTATACCGGATTTATCAGTTCTGCCGCTTGACCCGGGATCAAATCCATCAGGAATCACACACAAAATGATTCTTGACGCCACAACACCTGTTGCGCCGGAAACAAGAGGCCATTACTCACAGCCGCTTGATTCTCCATTAACAACAAAAGAATGGGAACAAAAACTAATGGACTTGATGAATAAATAGGAAAGGATGATTTCATATGCACACATGTCCTCGATGCGATTCAAAAAAAGGAGAAGTCATGAGCAAATCGCCTGTAAAAGGCGCCTGGGAAGTCTATCAATGCCAAACATGTTTTTTTACATGGAGATCCTGTGAACCAGAAAGCATTACAAATCCGGAAAAATATAATCCGGCCTTTAAAATCGATCCAAAAGAAACAGAAACAGCGGTTGAAGTCCCCGCTGTTCCGGAACGAAAGGCCTGATCGGCGTGAATCAACTATCAGACCGTCTCTTTGAGCTGCTTGACGGAGAACGCCTGAAAGAGAAGCAGCATGAAGCCTTCGTACTGCAGACGGTATCAGAGGACGGCTGGCCGCATGCCGCCATGATCAGCGCCGGAGAAATCATCGCCTTGAATCGGACGGATATCCGGATCGCCCTGTGGAAACACACAGAGACCGCGGGAAATATCCTTCGTACGGGACAAGCTCAGCTCACTGCATGGTGGAAGGGAGCCGCTCATTACGTGAAACTGCAATGTGAGCCGCTCCCTCCGCTGAACGATGCGGTCTATGAAAGGGAACGCTTTGCCTGCCGTATCGCTTCAGCTAAGGAGGATGTTGCAAAGTACGCTGATGTAACTTCCGGCGTCAGGATACAGCTTCACCATGCTGACGAAGTGCTGAACAGATGGAAAGTGACGCTGGAGGAATTAAAACGATAAATGAAAAAGCCTGACGCCATGCGTCAGGCTTTTATTTTATAATGAAACATATAAAAACAAAGGGGCGTGAGGAATGGGCACAAAGGGGATCTGTCATTCAGACGGTTTTGATTTAACTTATTGTATTGAAGGAGAGGGCGCGTCAATTCTCGTAATTGGCAGTGCGGTTTACTACCCGCGTTTATTTCATGAGGATATCAAACAGAAATATCAATGGATCTTTGCCGATCACAGAGGTTTTGCCAAGCCGGCGCGGGCGCTGCGGCCGGAAGATCAAAGCCTGGATGCGGTGTTAGACGATGTTGAAGCGATAAGACGCCATCTTCAGCTTAAGGATTTTATCATCATGGGGCATTCGGGGCACGCGTTTATGGCATTAGAATACGCTAGAAAATATCCTGAGCATGTGCGGAAGGCCATCCTTCTCAATTCAGCGCCTGATAACAGTCAAAAGAGACAGCAGGACAGTGAAGCGTTTTTTAGGGAAACAGCCAGTCCTGAGAGAAAGAAACGTTTCGAAAAAGATATTGCTAGTTTAGCAGGTGACATAGAAAAAGAGCCTGAAAGGCGTTTCGTGCACATGTGCATTCGCGCTGAAGCGAAAAGCTTTTATAAAGAGAGACCGGATGCGGCAGCTTTATGGGAAGGTGTTTCCACCAATATGCCAATCATAGATGAATTATGGGGACATACATTCGCGCAGATGAACCTCATACAGCGGTTAGCAGACGTTCGTGTTCCTGTCTATATCGGTTTAGGAAGGTATGACTATTTGGTTGCTCCTGTATCGTTGTGGGATGCCGTTGACGGTTTATATCCGCATGCGAAAAAGGTCATCTTTGAAAAGAGCGGGCACCAGCCGATGCTGGAGGAACCGCAAACCTTCGAGCAAAGCTTAATAAAATGGATAGACGAATAAAAATCCCGCAGAGCTGATCTGCGGGATTTTCTTTATTATAGAATACCTTTCATCGCACGTTTGATGATTGGAGAAATCAGCAGCAGAATGCCGCCGAGTATGATAGAAATCAAGCCGATGGTACCGAAGTAAGTTGTTTCAGGTATTTTATCAAACAACCCGGCTACTTGGGCATTAATTGCTTGGGCTGCTGCGTTAGTCAGAAACCACATACTCATTGTCTGTGCGGAGAATGCAGCTGGCGCCAGTTTTGTTGTAACGGATAAACCGACTGGAGACAGGCACAGCTCTCCCAGCACGACAAGCAGGAAACTGAGAACGAGCCAAAGCGGACTGACGAGTGCTTCTTTTCCTTGCATTGCAGGGAATACCATGATAATAAATGACAAGCCGGCTAAAATAATTCCGAACGCAAATTTAACTGGTGTAGACGGCTGGCGTTTGCCAAGCTTCATCCAAAACCATGCGAAAATTGGTGCGAAAATGACGATAAACAATGGGTTTAATGATTGGAACCAAGATGACTGAAGTTCTAATCCGCCCACTGAAAGCCTTGTGCGTTCGTCAGCGTAAAGCGCAAGAATAGTTGCTCCCTGTTCCTGAATGGCCCAGAACATGACAGCAGCGATAAACAAAGGAACGTAAGCGGCAAGACGAGATTTTTCTGTTTTGTCCGCTTTTTTGCTTGTAAACATAATAATGAAATAAACAATAGGAATCAAAATACCGAGAATACTTACAAGGTCGATGAACCGATTGATCGTCAGCAGACCTGTTTGTAAAGCAATAATCACTGCGATCGCCACAATGATAGCCCCGATGCCAGTGCCAATCGCTGATTTTTTAGACAGCGGGTTTGGCACATTTGAACCTGCAAACCCGAGGTTTTTCTTTCTTGTCAGAGCAAATACGATAAGTCCGAGTAGCATTCCGACTGCGGCAACTCCGAAGCCAAGATGATAGTTGTACTTCTGTCCGAGTGTTCCGACAATTAACGGCGCAAGTAAACCGCCGAGGTTGATCCCCATGTAGAAGATGCTAAAACCTGAGTCGCGGCGCGCGTCTTCTTTTGTATAAAGATCTCCAACCACGCTTGAAACGTTTGGTTTTAATAAACCTGTCCCGATTATGATAAGCGCCATACTGATATAGAATGCTGTCGTGCTGCCTGGAAAGGCGAGTGCAATATGGCCGAACATAATGAATATCCCGCCGTAAAACACAGTGTTTGCAGTACCGAATAACCGGTCAGCGAGCCATCCGCCAATAATAGTGGACATGTATACGAGAGATCCGTAAATTGACATAATAGCAACCGCAGTGCCTTTGTCAAAGCCGAGCCCTCCGTTTACTGTCTCTGTATACAAATAGTAAAGAAGAAGTGCTCTCATGCCATAGTAGGAGAAACGCTCCCAAAATTCAGTAAAAAACAGAGTAAATAGTCCTCGCGGGTGACCAAAGAACCCTTTTTGCGGGACGCTTTTGATGATAGTTTCGTTATCAATCGAAGCCATGTCAGCCAAACCCTTTCTTAAAAAAGTGTATTATAAAAATCATATTCTTATATAATACTTGTGTCAATATAAATTATACTTATTTCAAGAAGTTCCAGAATGGAAAAACTATAAGGGTATAAAAATAGTGAGTTTTTCCTGTTCCTTAAGTCTCATTTTGTTACATTTTCTAACGATAGTATTTCTTTATACTTTTTTAATAAAATTTTAGAGAAATGTACAAGCGGATCAGGCTGCCGCGAATATCATAGTAACAATCATGCAGGAGGAGGCTGGATCATTGGCTGAATTCATCTTGAATGCAGCAGATTTCGGTATTTTAGGGGACGGAAAAACGGATTCGACAGAACTGATTAATCAATGCCTCAAGGCGGCTGTTTCAAAGGGGTACCATACAGTCTGGTTCCCGAAAGGAACATATTTAATTGACGGGACGCTTGGAGGGGATGCGAATCAGGTGTTTCGCAACGCTGGGATTATTGTTCCCGGCAATCTTCATATTGTCATGGACTCTGAGTGTATTATCAAAGTCATTCCAAACAGCTCATGGGGGTATTCTGCATTTTATGTAGGCAAGCAAGAGAATATAACCATTTCCGGTGGACAAATTATCGGCGAGCGCGATGAGCATACGTATGCGTCAGCGGGAGTAAGGTCAACACATGAATGGGGCTTCGGCATTTGTATTGAAGGGTGTTCGAATGTTGTCATTGATGATGTCAACATTTCTGATTTTACCGGAGATGGGATCATTGTCAGTCCGCGGGGCTTAAAGACAAATGACGATTATCGAACATCAAAGCACATTACCATCCGCCGCTGTGAGGTTCGGCGATCAAGGAGAAATAACATTTCGATTACCGGATGTGACACAGTCACGGTGGAGGACTGCGTGATTGAAGATGCCGGAACGGGAAATGGAACAGCGCCGAAATTCGGAATTGACATTGAAGGATATGGTGAAGGAAATATTGATTATGAGGAACCGATCAATGTCTCGATTCGCAATAACTATTTTAATGGAAACGTTTCAAGTTCTGTGACCAATTTTAACGGGTACGGCATTTCAATAGAAGGAAACCACTCAGACAATACGATCAGCTATGGGTACGGCACTCAAACGGTTATTAAGGGGAATATTCTCAGAAGAGCGGAAGACGGGGCTGCGGCGCCTAGAGTCGGGATTACCGGACTGGGTGTTTCACAAGGAAAAGAAAGCAGTGATGCAGTGATCGCTGGCAATCTTATTACCGGATTTTCAACCGGAATTGATGTCAGGGGAAAGAGCGTTCTTGTCACGAACAACAAAATCAGCAATTTTGAAAACACTGGGATATTGGTTTACCAGTCTTCCGACGTAAAGGTAGATGGCAACCAGATTCAAAACGGACTCTCTGGAACAAGGCGCAGTACCGGTCTTCGGGCGGTGCTGTCTGATGATACCGCATTTCTGAATAACTGTCTTATTCAAGTCATCGACGGGGTGAATATTTCAGGAGGCGATATGATTATTAAAGATAATGTGCTGAGAAAATTCAGCCGCGGCATTTGGATCACTCAAGGAAACGCGGTGATCGAAGGAAATACACTTAACCCCGATGCGTTTGAAGCGCCCCTTGAGTCGTATGCCGTTTCTGTTACAAACAATGCTGGCGCGATCATTAAAAACAATACATTTAAAAACTTTAAAAATTACCCGATTTACTGTACGACAAGTGCAAAAACCTCTATAATCGGAAACCACTTTGAAAGATCTCCTCTTCTAGTGACCATCTATATCAGCACCGGCGTTCATGATATTTTTGATAACACCATCTCAGTCAATAGAACAGCCGGCAAACCAATTGTGATTTATCTCAACGGCTCCTCAGGCTCTATCATTTCAGGAAACACCATCAATAATCTATCCCCAAGCACGGCGGTGGCTATTCAAACGGACACCTCAACGAATTCCACCATCATCGGAAATCGAATCATCAAAGGAACCATCACCAATAACAGCAGAGATAAGGTAAACGGCAATATTATCGTCTGAACAAAAGCGCCTCGCTCTAGGGGCTCTTTTTGTTCGATTTATAGATCGCGAATATATCTCTCGCCAATATCAAAACAAAAAATAAAAGCATCACCCATTCCGCAACCGATGTCATCTTGAAGCTGGACATATTATTATAAATGGCTTTTCCCAAACTGAACCCTTGAAGCATGTCCATAGAAACTGAAATCACTAACAAACAAATTAATAAAACAGCCGTCACGCCTAATATTTTCATCCTTCATCACCCTCCGCTTTTAGTGTCTATCTTTATGAGAGAGTTATACCCGATCGCCCAGTCACATGCATAATCCTGAGGCTAACAGGAAGAATATGAGAAAACGATTAGGAAAGGTATTTTGTGTATGCCGTCATTTTTTAAGCAAAAGAAAAATACCGAAACGAAAGACAGCCAGAAACAAGAAGATAGAAATCAGCAGAAAAAAGAACAAGGGCCTGTTCTGGCTTCCTCAAGTTTGGCGAAAAATGTGGCGGACGTGAAGAAGAAAGTCGGAAGCAGCTCTGATGTCATCATTCGGGAAGTGAAAGCAGGGGAACAGGATAATGTTCACCTGGCCATTATTTATGTCGCAGGTTTGGTTGATAATAATACGATTCATGAATCGTTAATCGAGCCTTTGATTCAGGATCAAGCCATCCAAAACGCCCATGCAATTAAGCAGATCCTTGAAAAAACGCTTCCGCTGGGCGGCGTAAAAGCTGAAAAGAGCTGGGACAAGCTGTTCACTGAATTGATGCTTGGAAATGCGCTGGTTTTTGCGGACGGTTCTGATGAGGCGCTTATTTGCAGCACCCAGGGGGGAGAGCACCGCTCCATTCAAGAGCCGAGCACCCAGGTGTCATTCCGGGGTCCGCGCCAAGGGTTTACAGAGTCTTTGCAAACCAATATTTCTATGATTCGGCGATATATTAAAAATCCCAATGTATGGGTCGAAAAAATGAAAATCGGTTCTGTGACAAATACGGATATCGCGCTTATGTACATTCAAGGCATTTGTGATGAAAAGGTGCTGAAGGAAGTGAGGCAGCGCCTGAAAAAAATAGACATTGACAGTATTTTGGAATCCGGATACATCGAGCAACTGATCGAAGATGAAACGTTTACGACGTTTCCGACCATGTATCACACGGAACGCCCTGACGTCGTCGCAGGAAATCTATTAGAAGGAAGATTTGCGATCGTTGTGGACGGAACACCGTTTGTTCTGATTGCCCCAGCCTTATTTATTCAATTT
The DNA here is from genome assembly GCF_036765115.1 of Bacillus sp. 0909A. Taxonomy (NCBI): domain Bacteria; kingdom Bacillati; phylum Bacillota; class Bacilli; order Caryophanales; family Bacillaceae; genus Bacillus; species Bacillus sp. 0909A. Next base: position 198,026 of record NZ_JBAIZU010000005.1, on the reverse strand, counting down.
TTTCAGTCTGTTGAAGATTATTATTCACGCTTTGACATTGCGACAAGTATACGGATTCTGCGAATATTTATCTTTTTTATTTCACTTGTCGCACCGGCTGTTTATGTGGCAGCCACGACGTTTCATCAGGAAATGATTCCGACACAGCTGTTAGTCGTCATTGCTGCCCAGCGGGAAATCGTTCCGTTTCCGGCCGTTGTAGAAGCAATCACAATGGAGGTTGCGTTTGAGATTCTCAGGGAAGCTGGGGTTAGATTGCCGAGGGTTGTTGGATCGGCTGTGTCCATTGTAGGCGCGCTTGTTATCGGCCAAGCTGCAGTTCAGGCTGGTATCGTGTCTCCGGCAATGGTCATCATCGTTGCCATAACGGCCATTGCCAGCTTCGCAACGCCGGCGTTTGCCATGGCGATATCTGCCCGCCTCATTCGGTTTATTTTTATCATTGCTTCTGCCGTAATGGGTTTTTACGGGCTGGTATTAGGGATTATTATGATGTTTGTTCATTTATGCAGCCTGCGTTCCTTCGGTGTTCCTTATATGTCGCCGCTTGCGCCCTTTTCTTCACAAGGCGTGAAAGACACGCTGTTCCGTGTTCCTTGGTGGGCCGATCAAAAAAGGCCCGAATCCATCAGCAAGAAAGATAAGGTCCGCCAGGGGAAAGACCAGCGTCCTCAGCCGGATGGTTCACGCGGAATGGTGAACAAAGAGTTGAGAGAAGGAGATCATGATGATACGTAAACGTGTATTAGCCGTTATCATGCTTTTGAGCATCATTGTGCTGCCCGGCTGCTGGGATAAGCGTGAGCTGACAGATCTTGCGATTATTTCGGCAATCGGCATTGATCGGACAAATCAAGGGAATTACGTCCTGCACTTTCAAATCATTAATCCCGGAAACGTTGCCGGAGGGCTTCAGGGCGGGGGTGCGGGGGACAGACCGCCTATATCCGTCTATTCCATAGTAGGTGATAATATGACGGAAGCGCTGAGGAAAGCCTCTATGAAAGTATCCAGGCGGCTTTACTTTGCACACACCAACCTGGTCGTGGTCAGTGAAAAGCTGGCGAGAGAGGAAGGTTTAAATGTTGTGTTAGACAACCTTGACCGTGATACGGAATTCAGGACAACGGCAACGATTGTCATCGCCCATAAAACGAAAGCCGAAAACATCGTCAAAACGCTTACGCCGATTGATAAGATTCCGTCCAATAAAGTCAATAAAACACTCGACTTCACGCAAGCGCAATATGGGCGGGTGATTAAAACCAGTATTCAAGATGTCTTGAAAACACTTGCCATCACCACCGAAGCGCCGGTGATCCCCGGATACAGGATGATCGGGGACGATAAAAAAGGAGTCAGCCTGGAAAACACACAGGCGACTGACCCGCAAGCCATTCTTCAGGCAAACGGTCTGGCGGTGTTCGATAAAACAGGCCATTTAAAATATTGGATTGATGATAAGGAAAGCGTTGGGATCGTCTGGCTTAAGAATCAAATCCAGCACACCTTTATTAATGCCGATTGGGGCAAGACAAAAGATGCGGTAAGCTTACAGGTCACGCATCAGGCAACAAAGCTTACCCCGGAGATACGAAACGGCCGTCCCCGTATTCATGTCCACGTGACGGTTGAAGGCATAATAGACGCAGTAAAATATCCATTTCATTTGTCTGATCCAAAGGTGTTAGCCGATATCGAAAAAGTACTCAACAAACAGCTGGAAAAGGAAATCAGCCATGCGGTTGAAAACATAAAGGAACATAAAATTGACTTCATCGGATTCGGAGACACGATATACAGAAAGTATCCGAAGCAGTGGGAAAAAATGAGGGATACATGGGACAAAGAATATTTGCCTGATCTGCCTGTCGATGTAAAGGCGGAGACCTATATCAGAAGAACAGGGCTGCGAAATAATCCGCTCAGAAACCAGCTTAATCATGAATAGGTCGAGAAAGGAGAAGTGACAGATGGAAAAAGCCAAAATCAGCATTAGGCAGCTGTTTGTCATGATGATCATTTTTGAGCTGGGCAGCTCCTTATTGATTACACCGGGAACGATGGCGGGCCGGGATGCCTGGATCGCTGTGCTATTAGGCTGTGCAGTTGGTTTATTTCTTTTTTACTTGTATCAGGGGATCTATCAATGCTACCCGGATTTCTCCCCAAAAGAATACATGGATGATATGCTTGGAAAAAAACTGAGCTGGACCTTTTCGTTTCTATATATCTTATATTTTGCATATATTGCCGCCCGGGTGCTGCGTGATTTCGGAGAAATGCTGCTGACATTTGCTTACCATGATACTCCGATTATCATCGTGAATGCTTTATTAATGTTGGTCAGCATATATGCCGTCAGAAAAGGAATTGAAGTCCTGGCGCGGGCGGGTGAGCTTCTCTTCGGGGCCATGTATCTTTTGGGTGCGCTCGGTCTCGTGCTGATCATTGTATCGGGATCCATAGATCTAAAAAATTTAAAACCGGTTTTAGCAGATGGAATTTTTCCTGTTATTCATTCTGTTTTTACACAAACCATGTACGTGCCGTTCGGTGAAGTCGTATTATTTGTAATGATTTTCCCCAATCTCAATGATCGCAAGAATGTCAAAAAGACGGGGATGCTTGCTATGGTCATCAGCGGATTGGTTGTGGCGCTTACCGTAGCGATTAATATCAGTGTGCTTGATGTTGATCTGACATTGCGATCGCAGTTTCCGCTTTTAAGTACGATTCAGACAATCAAAGTGGAGGAATTTCTGGATCGGCTTGATATCTTTTTTATGCTGGCACTGATTATCGGCGGCTTCTTTAAAGTCAGCCTCTACCTGTATGCGGTGGTGGTGGGTACGTCGACTCTCTTTAAGGAAAAAAATCCTTCACAGCTGGCATATCCAATGGGACTGGGCATACTCATCCTCTCTATCACAATTGCCGCCAACTTTTCAGAGCATTTACATGAAGGGCTGAAGGTAGTGCCGCTGTACATTCATTTGCCCTTTCAATTGCTGTTTCCATTATTTCTGTTTATTCTCGCTGTTTGGAAAAAGAAAAGAAGAGAGAAATCAAAGCAGGCTGATAAACAGAAACAATAAAAAGAGCGGGGGGATGCAGCCGCCGCTCTTTTTACGTTCACTTCTATATAAAAGGGGGATATAGGTTGCGCCCCTGTCTGCACTGGCAGAGGCGCGTTTTTTATACGACTGCAGCGTTTTCCGTTACAGTAAAGCTTCCTCGTGAAAGTCTGATGTTCATGTCAGATACCCTTGCAATTTGTTCATCATGCGTCACCATGATAATGCATTTATTTTCTTTGTGCGCCAAATCCTGAAAGAGCCGCACAATTTCTTTTGACGTATCCTCGTCAAGGTTTCCGGTCGGTTCATCGGCTGCGATTAAATCGGTGTCACAGCAAAATGCTCTTGTAATCGAAACACGCTGCTGCTGTCCGCCGCTTAATGTCAGCACCTTTTGCCGGGCTTGTTTTTCGTTGATGCCGACCTTCTCCAGCATCTCCAACGCATATGCTTCTTTGTTCTTTTCCTTTGAACCTGTGATTTCCATGGCGGTTGTCACATTTTGCAGAGCTGTCATATATGGAAGCAGGTTGTACGCCTGAAAGACAATTGATACGTTTTTATTTCTGAAATTCGCCAGTCCGATTTTGGAAACAGCTTTTCCGCCATAAAGAATTTGTCCTTCTTTAGGTGCGTCAAGTCCGCCTGCCAGAGACAGGAAGGTCGTCTTTCCTGTCCCTGAAGTGCCGACGATTGTATATAATTTACCTTTTTCAAAGCTGATATTTATATCTTGAAACAAGGGCTGGCTTTTGTCTTTATACCAATAGCCGACCTGTTGAAATTCTAATAAGCTCATTCGTTTCGCCTCTTTCTATTCCTGTTTAGTCAATATTGTTTTCGGATGGAGCCTCAGTACTGAAATAGACGGCAGCAGTGTTGCAATCACAGCGATTACCATTCCGATTCCGCCAAGAACAAGCATATCGTTCATTGAAACGGCCACATTCAGTGAATCAATGACGTCCGCGTTTGAAGAGCTTTGGCTGAACATTCCGCGGCCCATGCCGCCCCCGCCGCCGGGCATTTGGCCGCTTGCGGTTTGTGTTGAATCAGTTGATGAACTGATCTGCTGGGATAAGAGCTGATTACCAAGCTGGTTGGCGACCAGATTTCCAGTCACTGATGCAATGCCGATGGCCACAACAGCCACGATCAGTATCTCAGCTAAGAACTGGCCAATCAGCTTCCACCGTTTTTCACCGATAGCCATTAACACACCCATCTCATATTTGCGCTCTCTGATTGACATCATGACAATGAGGCCTAGAATGACAGCGCCTGCCACTGATACAAGATACACAACGTTTTTAGAGAAAGAAGCTACATTTTCGATCGGGCCGACCATTTGCTGATAAAGTTGATCGTTTGTATTTAATGTAAACGTATCAAAGTCGATTGACGTCTTCTTCGCTGCTTTAACGAATGCATCAATATGTTCAGCATCGTCCATATAATAAACAGCTGAATCAATCGTGTTTTTATAATCGTCACCTTTCAGAGCAGCTGTTGCTGTGTAAGGTGTGTACAGCTTATTGTAAGGATTTAAGAATGAGAAATTCTGGGCTTGGTCATCGCCTGAAGACGTTGTTTTATAAATACCGACAATCTTCAGTTTGACTGTTGTGTCTTCGTCTGTTGCTGATTCAATTGTGATGGAATCCCCAACGCTTAGATCATTTTCTTCTGCTAATGTTTCATTGATCACTGTGACTTTTTTGCCGACATCAGATTTTGTAATCGCGCGCCCGTCTGTGATTTTTGCATCTCCGTCAGAGAATTCCTCTAACAGCGACGTGCTGATGACACCTTCAATCGAAAGATCAGCTTGAACCATTTGTTTTCCGCCTTGCATTGGAGCGCCTTTTGTATCGTTTGAGCTTGAGTCTGTGCTCGAATCACTGGAGCTTGAGCTTTCAATCGCATCGAAGTTTCCGGCGTTGGCTGAAGCTGATGTAATGAAGTTGTAGCTCTTCACATGATCAAGCGCTGTCAGCTTATTGGCATCAGACACTTTTATCGGTGTAGATTCGAAGCTGCGTTTTTCACCGCTGTCCTGCTGCTTCTCCATTTGTTTTTGGCGGTCAACTTGAAGGGTAACGGTTCCGCCCAGCTCCTGTCTGGCAAGGTCGCTGGATTTTTGAGCTGCTGACTGGATCGTGAGGCCAGACAGAACAAATATACAAATGACTGTAAACACAAATAACTGCAAAAACGTTTTTCCTTTTTTGGCCCTCATGTTCCAAAAAGCCCGTTTGATAAAATTCATTTATGTTCCTCCGTATAGGTATTTTTATGGATAAGACCGCCTGTGAGGCAGGCCCGCTTGTTGATAAATTTATAGTAGTCCAAAGGTATGAAAAAAATATGAACAATCTATTTCTAGTTGATGAAATAAAAACTAACAATTGTGGAACCTAAAATCTTCTGTATAAAATGGTGCTATTATAGAAAAAAGCATCTAAACAATCGGAGGAACCAATGAAAATTTTAATGATAGAAGATAACGTTAGTGTTTGTACGATGACAGAAATGTTCTTTTTTAAGGAAGGTTTTGAAGCTGAATTTGTTCATGACGGTTTAGAGGGGTATCAGCGTTTTGCGGAAGGAAATTGGGATTTGGTGATTCTGGATATTATGCTTCCGTCTATGGACGGCGTAACCATCTGCAGAAAAATAAGGGAGACAAGCACGGTTCCGATTATCATGCTGACTGCCAAAGACACCGAATCAGATCAGGTGATCGGCTTTGAGATGGGTGCGGACGATTATGTGACGAAGCCATTCAGCCCGCTGACATTGGTTGCCCGCATCAAAGCCGTGATCAGAAGATATCAGGCGACGGGCAAGGCGGCAGTGGAAGAAGATACGATTGAATCGGAATGCTTTAAAATTAATAAAAAGACAAGAGAAGTATTTTTAAACGGAAAGCCTGTTGAAAACCTTACACCTAAGGAATTTGACCTGCTTTATTACCTTGTGCAGAACCCGCGGCAGGTGTTTTCCAGAGAGCAGCTGCTAGAGCAGGTATGGGGCTATCAGTTCTACGGAGACGAACGGACTGTCGATGTTCATATTAAACGGCTGCGGAAAAAGCTTGCAAGTGAGGACAGGCCTTTCCTATATACTGTATGGGGAGTAGGGTATAAATTTGATGAGGATTAAATATTTATATCAGCTGCTGCTGAGCCATGTCAGCATATTAATTTTAGCATTTGTTATCATTATTTCTCTTTTTTCTCACTTCGTGAAAGAGTTTGCCTACCAAAATAAAGTAGAGGAACTGACGTCATATGCGGTGCAGATTGCAAGCGAATTTCAAACCGGCCAGGTTGATATACGCCGGCTGTACCCATATCAGGACATTTTAAGGACAAGAAAAACACAGTTTATCATCTTTAATGAAGCCCAGGTGCCTTATTTTCACCCTGAAGACTTTCACCCAAGGGAAAAGCTGAAGAAAGCGGAGTGGGAGAAGCTGAAAAAAGGGCAGACAGTCATGAACAGAGCGGATGGCCGCTTTAACGATGAGGTTTCCCTTGTGGCACAGCCGATTTTTGTTAACAATGAATTTAAAGGTGCGGTACTGCTGATTTCTCCGATCAGCGGCGTTGAGCAAATGATTAATCAGGTCAATCTCTATATGTTTTACGCGATGATCAGCACGCTTGTCATTACCATTCTCGTCAGCTGGCTGCTCTCCAAATTCCATGTGAAACGAATTCAAAAGCTGAGAGAAGCAACGGATAAAGTAGCTTCCGGCGACTATGACATTCACTTGGAAAACAGCTATCGGGATGAAATCGGGGTGCTGGCGTCTGACTTTAATATCATGGCAAAGAAATTAAAGCAGTCAAGGGATGAAATCGACCGGCTCGAGAAGCGGAGAAGGCAGTTTATTGCCGATGTATCCCATGAATTAAGAACGCCGCTGACAACCATTAACGGTTTGGTTGAAGGGCTGAACAGCAATACAATTCCAGAGGAAAATAAAGAAAAATGCTTCTCGCTCATCAGTGAGGAAACGAAGCGAATGCTGCGGCTCGTCAAAGAAAATCTCGATTATGAAAAGATCAGATCACAGCAAATCACTTTGAACAAGCTTGACGTTCCGCTGATAGAGGTATTCGAAATCATTAAAGAGCACCTTGAACAGCAGGCGGATGAAAAGCAAAATAAGCTGGTGATTCAGGTGGAGGACAGCGTGATCGTTCATGCCGACTATGACCGGTTAATCCAAATCCTCATGAACATTACGAAAAACAGCATCCAATTTACACAACACGGGGACATTTGGCTGCGGGGAACAGAAGGATATAAAGAGACCATTATCGAGATTGAAGATACGGGAATCGGCATTTCAAAAGAGGATATCGAGCATATTTGGGAGCGATTCTATAAAGCTGATATTTCAAGAACGAACACGGCGTACGGAGAATACGGCCTCGGCCTCTCCATCGTCAAGCAGCTTGTTGAAATGCATCAAGGTACAATAGACATTAAGAGTGAACAAGGGAAAGGCACAACATTCATTATCCGCTTTCCTTTACCTGCAAAACAGCAATAAATCATGTAAGGCGGCGGCATATCATCAGATGCTGCCGCCTTCTTTCTCATATCGCTTCGGTATTCCTTTTTTTATTGCGTGCTCCCGAAATAAAGTTTGCGTGTTTTTCGGGTTAGGACAGTCTGTAAACATGATAAAATATGACATAAACAGTTTTTGATGGGAGAGGGTGAAGGAATGAAGAGCGGGGTAATTCCTTCTTCAGCGGTCGGTCAAAAAATTAACGAGTGGTACAAATATATCCGGACCTTCAGTGTACCGGATGCCGAGGTGCTAAAAGCTGAAATCCAGCAGGAACTGAAACACATGCAGCATGACTCCAACTTGCTGTTATATTACTCACTAATGGAATTTCGCCACCAGCTTATGCTTGATTATCTCGAGCCGCTGGAGAAATTAAATATCGAAGACCAGCCAAGCCTGTCTGAATTATCACGAAATATAGACAGCAACCAAGCTGACCTAAAAGGGCTTCTTGATTACTATGTGAATTTTTTCCGCGGAATGTATGAGTTTGATAAGCGGGAATTTATTTCTGCCATTACATATTACAAACAGGCGGAGAAAAAACTTTCTTTTGTTTCCGATCATATTGAACGGGCTGAATTTTATTTTAAAATCGCGGAAGCTTATTATTATATGAAGCAAACGTACTTTTCATTGATTCATATCAAGAATGCATATGAAATTTATGTAGAGCAGGAAACCTATAATGTTCGGATTATCCAATGCCATTTCGTGTTCGGGGTTAACCTCATGGATGAGAGAAATTTCGAACAAGCCGCACGGCATTTTAAATTGGCGCTGGAGATGGCGGAAGCGGAACAAAGAGCCCAATTGGTTGGAAGAGCATTTTATAATTTGGGGCTGTGTTATTACAATCAAGACCTTCTCGACCCTGCCATTGACCATTTTGAGAAAGCGGTTTCTACTTTTGAAAACAGCAGAATCACCAATTCTCTGCCTCAGGCATATTTTTTAATAACACTTATTTATTATAAACGCGGAAAACATGAGAAGGCTTCGGAATATCACAAGAGGGGCTATGAATATGCTAAAGAAACAGACGATGCAGATTACGCGGTAAAATTTGAGTTTTTACAATCCCTATATCAGGCACAGCCCAATACAGAAGGAATCGAACGATGTTTTCAATACTTAAAAAATAAAAATATGTATGCTGATATAGAGGATTTAGCCCTAGAAGTAGCAAAATATTACTATGAACAAAAATGGTTTGAACTGTCTGCTTCCTACTTTCTTAGAGTTGAAGAGGCAAGAAAACAAATACAAAGGAGTGAAGGTTTGTATGAAATTGAAATCTAAGTTATTTGTTATTTGTTTGGCTGCAGCAGCTGTTTTTACAGCGGTTGGCGTCTCTGCACATGCTGAAGCATCCGACTTTCATGTCACAGAAAGAGGAATGACGTAAGAACCAGGCCCCTTCTCAATAAGAGAAGGGGTTTTCTTCTAAAGAAACAGCGACGCAGGATATGAATCTTACGGCACCGCCTGATTCATGGAGATTCCTTTTTCTTAGTAGCCTCCGTTAAAAAATGCAGTTCCCACGATAATTAAGAGGATAAATAACACAACAATCAAAGCAAAAGAGTTTCCGTAACCAGACATCTAATGCCACCTCCTTGTGAGATACTTTATGATATGCTGCATAAACGCGGCGGACAGGGCTTTCAGATAGGGATTGAAAAATAAAGAAAACAACTAATAAAACGCCGCAGGACAATGATATTATCTTACGGCGCTTTACTGCAGACTTAGAAGCCTCTTGCAAATGCAGTACCTGCGATAATTAATAGAATAAACAATACAACGATTAAAGCGAAAGAACCGAAGCCGTAACCGCCGCCGTTAGAGAATCCTGACCTCCCTATGATGGATGCGGAAACGGAAAGATGAATAGGGGGAATAGTGGACAAGGCAGAATGAAAAATTCATCTATCGACGCGGGCAATATAAAAAGCGGGCCCTGCCGCCCGCTTTTATGTATAAACTAAGAGACCAGCACTCCCGCGAAAAACTCCTGGTATAATGCTTGGACGGCTTTTCTTTCTTCGGCTTCTTTTACGCCGAACATCATGCTCACTTCAGAAGATCCTTGGTTAATCATTTCGATATTCACTTTCGCCTCTGATAAGGCTTTGGCTGCTCTTGCCGTTGTGCCGACATTATGGCGCATTGCTTCTCCTACAACCATAATCAGCGCCAGATTGTGCTCGACAATAACTTCATCGGCGTGAAGATCCTCTTTAATCTGCTTCATGACGCTTCGTTCAACCGAAGCATCCATTTGACCCTGTCTTAAGATGATCGTCATGTCATCAATTCCCGATGGAACATGCTCATACGTTAAACCGTGTTCTTCAAGGATTTGCAGGGCTCTGCGGCCAAACCCGATTTCTCTGTTCATTAAATACTTGCTGATATAAATGCTGCAAAAGCCGGTATCGCTGGCAATACCGACGACAGGCCCGTTTGTGTTATCGCGTTTGCTGACGACGCGTGTTCCGTTCGCCGACGGGTTGTTCGTATTTTTGATCTGCACGGGAATGCCCGCTCTGAAGGCCGGAATGAGCGCTTCATCGTGAAACACTGAAAAGCCTGCGTACGACAGCTCGCGCATCTCTCTGTATGTCAGCTCGTGGATTTCCTTCGGGTTGTCAACAATGGAAGGATTAACTGAATACACAGCATCTACATCAGTAAAGTTTTCGTACAGATCGGCCTGAAGACCATTGGCCAAAATAGAGCCTGTAATATCAGAACCGCTCCGTGAAAATGTCATCACATCGCCATCCTTGCTGAAACCGAAAAAGCCGGGGAATATGATGAGGCCTTCACGCTCTCTCAGCTGATAGAGATTTTGATACGATTCAGGCAGCACCTGCGCGTTGCCGGGTTCATTTGTGACAAATAGGCCGGCATCCTTCGGGTTTACATATTCCGCTTTCACGCCTTTGTGGCGGAAATAGGCGGCGATCAGCTTAGCGTTGTTATCCTCACCGCTTGCTTTGACAGCGTCCAGATATTGTTCGGGATTGCTTTTATCTCCTTCTAAAAGCGTAAACAAATCATCGCGGATTTTTTCTATAATACACGGCTCAAGCTGAAGCTCATTTGCGATCAAAGCATAGCGTTCAATGACCGCTTCCGCCAGTTCAGGGGAGCTTCCGGATGATAAATACTGTTCAGCACATGTGATTAAGAGATCAGTCACTTTCGTATCCTCGGAATAGCGTTTGCCCGGAGCCGACACCACTACAGCTTTGCGTGCGGGATCTGAGGTTACGATTTGAAACACCTTTTCAAGCTGTGCGCCTGAAGCGAGTGAGCTGCCTCCGAATTTAACGACCTTCATGTTTACATCTCCTAATATTTAAAATTTTCACACAAATTTAGTATTTATTATCCCTCTTTCAGTTTTGTAAATCAAGGGAAAATTTCTATGTCGAAAGAACATTTGTATTTTCAGAGAGGAATTGTGTCAGGTTTGATGCCGAAGCTGAAGCACAGTGAAGATAAATATGGTAAACAGACTAACGATTTGTGATGGAAAATGGTTTGAATTATGAGTAAAATTGAATAGATGACGAGGTTAATATTTTTAAAGAATATTGACTAACACTAGAAAAGTGGTAATATGTAAATGATAATGATAATCAATTACTATATGGCCATATTGTTTTGAGTCCTTGCGGAGTAGGAGATACGTTCTTTTTGCTGTAAGGATGTAAGGAGGCAGCATGAAGCTACGTTACTTATTTTTTCTACTTATCATATTAGCAGTCACTTCTGTATTTATCGGCGTAGAAGATCTGTCGCCGCTTGATCTCTTCGATCTAAGCAAAGAAGAGGCATCAACACTCTTTGCCAGCCGTTTGCCGCGGCTGATCAGCATTTTAATCGCAGGGATGAGCATGAGCATCTGCGGCTTGATTATGCAGCAGATCACCAGGAACAAATTCGTGTCACCGACGACAGCCGGCACGATGGACTGGGCGAGGCTGGGAATCTTAATATCCTTGCTTCTGTTTACATCGGCAAGTCCATTAATGAAAATGCTGATTGCTTTTGTCTTTGCTTTAGTTGGTAATTTTCTGTTTATGAAAATTCTTGAAAGAATTAAGTTTAACGACACCATCTTTATTCCGCTTGTCGGTTTAATGCTCGGAAATATCGTCAGCTCAATCGCGACGTTTATCGCGTATAAATATGACTTGATCCAAAACGTGTCATCATGGCTTCAGGGGGATTTCTCCTTAGTTGTGAAAGGGAGATACGAGCTTCTCTACCTGAGTATTCCGCTTGTCATCATTGCCTATGTTTATGCGGATAAATTTACAGTGGCGGGTATGGGAGAAAGTTTTTCTGTCAACCTTGGCCTCAAGTATAAACGGGTTGTGAACATCGGGCTCATTATCGTATCCCTGATTACGTCACTTGTCATTTTGACTGTCGGTATGCTTCCGTTTCTCGGTTTAATCATCCCGAACATTGTATCGATTTACAGAGGAGACAACCTGAAAAACAGCCTGCCGCACACTGCGCTGCTGGGAGCGGTTTTTGTTCTGTTTTGCGATATATTGGGCAGAGTCATTATCTTCCCTTATGAAATCTCGATTGGTCTGATGGTCGGAATCATCGGCAGCGGCATTTTCCTGTTTATGCTGTTAAGGAGAAAAGCGTATGCGTAACCAGATGAAAATTGCGTTGCTTGTTGGTATAGCTGTTGTATGTATCGGTTTATTTCTGTTTTATGACTTAGGGAATTGGGATTACACACTGCCGAGAAGAATCAAAAAAGTCGCTGCCATTATGCTGACAGGCGGAGCGATTGCGTTTTCAACAATGATCTTCCAAACGATCTCGAATAATCGCATCCTGACGCCCAGCATTTTAGGCCTTGATTCTCTCTATATGCTGATTCAGACCGTCATCATCTTTTTGTTCGGTTCAATGAATATCGTAATCATGAATAAAAACATCAACTTCATCATCTCTGTGTTGCTGATGGTGCTGTTTTCTTTTGTTCTCTATCAGATCATGTTCAAAGGTGAGGGGAAAAATATCTTCTTCCTTCTGCTCATCGGAATCGTGTTCGGCACGCTGTTTAGCAGCCTGTCTTCCTTTATGCAGATGCTGATTGACCCGAATGAGTTTCAGGTTGTGCAGGACAAAATGTTTGCCAGCTTTAACAACATCAACACTGATCTGTTATGGCTCGCCTTTATCATCTTCCTGCTGACCGGTATCTATGTCTGGCGTTTTACGAGATTTTTTGACGTGCTTTCACTCGGCCGTGAACACGCTGTCAATTTGGGCATTAACTACGACAAAGTTGTTAAACAGATGCTGATCGTGATCGCGATCCTTGTTTCTGTTTCTACAGCGCTTGTCGGCCCGATTATGTTCTTGGGGCTTCTCGTCGTTAACCTGGCGAGAGAATTTCTGAAAACATATAAGCATTCATACTTAATCGCAGGTTCTGTTTTAATCAGCATTATTGCGTTAGTCGGGGGACAGTTTTTGGTTGAGAAAGTATTCACCTTCTCAACGACGCTGAGCGTTATTATTAATTTTGCCGGCGGGATTTATTTTATCTACTTGCTGTTAAAGGAGAATAAATCATGGTAGAGGTCAAAAATGTAAGCAAACAATATGGAGGGAAAGTTGTCCTTGAAGAGACGTCAGTCACGATTCAAAAAGGCAAAATCACCTCGTTTATCGGTCCTAACGGCGCCGGCAAAAGTACGCTGCTGTCTATTATGAGCCGCCTGATCAAAAAGGATTCCGGTGAGATTTTCATAGACGGAGAAGAGATCGGAACCTGCGACAGCAAAGAGCTTGCCAAAAAAATGAGCATTTTGAAGCAGGCGAACCAAATTAATATCAGGCTCACCATCAAAGACCTCGTCAGCTTCGGCAGATTTCCGTACTCACAGGGACGGCTGACAGAGGAAGACTGGGTTCATATCAACCAGGCGCTCGGCTATATGAAGCTGGAGGAGATTCAGGATAAGTACTTGGATCAGCTGAGCGGCGGACAGTGCCAAAGGGCGTTTATCGCAATGGTCATTGCCCAGGACACGGACTACATATTTCTTGATGAGCCGCTGAACAACCTGGATATGAAACATTCAGTTGAAATTATGAAGCTTCTGAAGAGGCTGGTAGAGGAGCTTGGAAAAACAATCGTGATCGTGATTCACGATATCAACTTTGCTTCCGTATACTCCGATCATATCGTTGCTTTGAAAAACGGCCGAATCGTAAAAGAGGGGCCGCCGGAGGAGATCATTGAGACCTCTGTGCTCGAAGAAATTTACGATATGACCATCCCGATTCAGACGATTGATAATCAAAGAATAGGTGTTTATTTTTCTTAATATATAGAAGAGGTGAAGAGCATGAAAAAGTTTGCATTATTATTCATCGCTTTGGTGACGGCAGTTGTCATTTCTGCATGCGGAAATCAAAGCACAAGCAGCAGCAAAGGTTCTGATTCGAAGGAAGAACAAATCACAGTGAAACACTTACTGGACAAAAATGGCACAAAAGTACCAAAGAACCCTAAAAAAGTAGTCGTATTCGATTTTGGAAGCTTAGATACGTTAGATAAACTTGGTCTTGACGATAAAGTAGCGGGCCTTCCGAAACAAGCGCTTCCAAGCTATCTGTCCAAATTCAAAGATGACAAATATGCTGATGTCGGAAGCTTAAAAGAGCCAGACTTTGAAAAAGTAGCTGACTTGGATCCTGATCTCATTATTATCTCAGGAAGACAATCTGAGTCTTACAAAGAATTCTCTAAAATTGCGCCGACGATTTACCTTGGCGTAGACACAGCGAAATACATGGAATCATTTAAATCAGATGCACAAACAATCGGAAAAATCTTTGATAAAGAAGATGAAGTAAAGGACGAACTTGCAACAATTGATAACTCAATTGCAGATCTTAAGAAAAAAGCTGAAAAGCTGAATAAAAACGGTCTTGTGATTATGGCGAACGACGGCAAGATCAGCGCCTTTGGTTCTAAATCAAGATACGGCCTGATCCATGACGTATTCGGCGTGACACCGGCTGATAAAAATATCAAAGCCTCTACTCACGGACAAAGCGTTTCCTATGAGTACATTTCAAAAACAAACCCGGATTACCTGTTTGTTATTGACCGCGGTACAGCAATCGGAGAAACATCATCTACAAAACAAGTCGTTGAAAACGACTATGTGAAAAACGTAAACGCCGTGAAAAACGATCATGTCGTATACCTTGATTCAGCTACTTGGTACTTATCAGGAGGCGGACTTGAGTCTATGACGCAAATGATTAAAGAAGTGAAAGACGGTTTAGCGAAGTAAAACGAAAAAGAGCCTCCGCTCTCAAAGCGGGGCTCTTTTTTTATAGGATCAGCGTGCCGGCTGCTGTTCGGCAGGGCGCTGAGGTTTCTTTAATGTGAAGGATAGAAGTAAGCCGGCAAGCGCGATACAGGCTGCCACGATAAAAGCGGCGTTCATGCCGTGCAGAGCGGCGTGTTTCACATTTGTGGTTCCGGCATGGGCTGCCTGGTTGCTCATCACGGATACCAGAAGAGCAGTTCCGATGGAGCCGCCGACTTGGCGAACCGTATTATTCATCGCTGTTCCGTGCGGAATCAAGTGGCGCGGCAGCGCATTGATTCCGGCTGTTGTCACAGGCATCATAATCATCGCTGTCCCTAAGAGACGAACGGTATATAAAACGACAATCCAAGCCAGTGACGTATGATCAGTCAGCTGCATAAAAGGCAGTGACGTCAGGAAGATGATACAGAAACCTGCAATCGCCAGGCCTCTTCCGCCGACACGGTCAAAAATTCTTCCGATAATCGGGGACATAAAGCCCATCACAATGGCTCCCGGCAGAAGCATAAGCCCTGTATCAAAGGCTGTGACGTTTCGCACGTTTTGTGTATACAGCGGGAGAATGGTTTCCGTACCAATTAATAATGCAAAGACAAGGGTTCCCAGCAGGGTTGTTAAGCTGAAGATACCAAACGTAAATACGCGGAATTCCAGCATCGGTTTTTCAAGCTTCATCTGTCTTGTAATAAATAAGAGCAGCGCAATCACGCCCACAAGCAGTGAAATCAGAACCGTTGAGCTGGTCCATCCGTAAGAGCCGACGCTTGAGAAGCCATACAGCAGTCCGCCAAATCCAAGTGTCGACAGGATAACTGATAAAATATCAATCTGTGTTTTTCTTAATGTCGTCACGTTTTTCATAAGAATGATAGCGAGAAGCAAATCGATCACGGCAAACGGAAGAATGATATAAAACAATGATCTCCATGAGAAAGCTTCTACTGCCCATCCTGAAAGAGTCGGTCCGATCGCAGGCGCGAAGGAGATGACCAATCCGACCATACCCATAGCCTGGCCGCGCTTTTCAATCGGAAAGATTGTTAAAAATACTGTCTGCATGAGCGGCATCATAATGCCGGCTCCGGCCGCCTGAATGATACGGGCCGCCAGCAGAACCGGAAAGTTCGGGGCGAATGTGCCTACGATCGTTCCGGCAGTGAAAATGCTCATCGCCGTAATGAGAAGCGTACGGCTCGTGAATTTTTCAATTAGAAACGCGGTAATCGGAATTAAAATACCGTTCGTTAACATAAATGAAGTCGTCAGCCATTGGGCTTGGTTTGCATCTATATGAAAATCCCTCATGATATGGGGGAGAGCGGTAATTAACAGTGTCTGGTTCAAAATGGCGACAAACGCCCCGGCTAACAATATGCCGACAATAACAGAACGGTTAAACGGTTTTTTTTCAATACTTGTGTCCAATAAGATCCCTTCTTTTCTTTAAGTAATTAACAGTGTTTTTAACATCGAAATAGGCTGTGTTAAAACACCGGTTTGTTCCAGATAGCCAATCAGTGATTTCAGTAAAAAGGCGCGGGGCTCTTCCTTTTTTGCTTCCTCTTCCAGCATGGCTGCAGCAGATGCCAGCTCATCGATGTCATAATCCGCGGCGGGCAGGGAAGAGATGCCTTTATGTAATTCTTTCAGGCTTTCTGATAACAGGAGTGATTTATCCTTTGGCTGGTAGGAGGACGCCGATTGGATATAAAGCTCGATGGTCTCAGGCGGAAGCAGGGACTGCCGCGTTTCTCTGTTTTTGATAATCTGATTGAGGGTGCTGATGATAAACGCTGCAATCGGGTCAAGGTCAAGCGGTTTTTCCTCTATTTTGATCAGCATTAAAAATTCCCGCATCATGCCGTGAAGAATGATGACCAAATCCCATACAAAAGGGAGGATGGCTTCTCCATAGGCCTGAATCAGCGAATCCCGGTGCCAGCAGATAATCGTCGATCTGGTCTGATGGATATGCTGTTTTACACGGTCATTGTGCAGCTTGGGGTTTCCGTAGGTCAGCATATTAAAAAACTGCTGATTCCGTCTGAATCCTTCCAGCTCCATTTTGACCTTTTGAATCATGCGCTCCTCCGGTGTCAGCGCGGCATTTTCCTGCAGTCTTGATGCCGCGGCCACCATCTGCTTTTGGTTAAACGTCAGCAGCTCCAAAAGCAAATCTTCCTTGGATTGAAACAGCTTATATATAGATGCTTTTGACATCTTACATTCTTCCGCGATTGCCTGCATGGAAACCGACGTAAAATCCTTTTCAGAAAAAAGCTTCCGCGCGGCTAACAAGATTTCTGTTTTTTTATCAAGCATCTCATGGCTTCCTTCTTTCTTGAACAATAGAAAACCCATTGGTTCACAGAAAACCAATGAGTAACATTGATAAAATTTTACCAAATAAACAAAATGAAAGTCAATGGATTTTATCCGGACAAATAAAAAGGCCTGCCGGAATTCCGACAGGCCGTGGTGAGGCTTATTTTTCAACTTTAAACCCTTGTTTTTCGAGCATTTCACGAATATGCGGATAGTACAGGCGCTCATAGTATGAGGCGATCCCTTGTGACCAGTTTCGTGTTTCTTTTCCGTTGGTCCGGTTTTTCATGTATTCGGCCATTTGTTCATCATATGACTGAATGTGTGATGTCAGCTCGTCCTGCTGCAAATACGTTTCTTTATGATAAACCGCTGCCTTTGGAAGGCGAGGTTTTTTCGCTGAACGATCAGCAGGATGGCCGATGACAAGACCTGATACAGGGAAGACGTATTTCGGAAGCTGAAGCAGCTCGATCAGTTCATTTGGGTTTCCACGAACCGCGCCAATCGGAACAGTGCCAAGGCCGAGTGATTCAGCTGCCGCTGTCGCTGTGCCAAGTGCGATGCCGGCATCTACAGCGCCGACAAGAACGGATTCTAAACCGTTTGTGATTTCCATGTTGAAGTCATGCAGATCTTCAAGCGCAATTTTTGCCCGGTTGAAGTCTGCGCAGAAAAGCAAGAAAACCGGAGCTTGGTCAATCCAAGGCTGTCCGCCCGCCAGTTCGGAGATTTTCTTTTTCCGCTCTTTATCCTGAATCGCGATGACAGTCACTTGCTGCCCGTTGATAGAAGTAGGGGCTGATTGCACCGCTTGTATAATGTGGTCTAGCTGCTCTTCTGACACCGGCTCATCCGTATAGCTGCGGATGGAGCGGTGATCTGTTAATGATTTGATTACTTCGTTCATGTGAGACATCCTTTCTTTACTCGCTGAGCTCTGTGCGGACAACATCAAGAGGAGCGCTCAGCAGTTCTTTGCCTTTTGCTACAAACCCTTGGAAATGCGCAGTTTCATTGTGAGATTTCATCGCCGCTTCATCTTTCCATTGTTCAAGCATCACAAATGTATTTTCTTCGCCTACTTTTTCAAAAAGGTCGTATTGGGCGTTGCCTTCCTCGGCTCTTGAATGTTGAACCAGCGATTGTGCCTCGCTCAAAAATTCTTCGCGTTTTTCGGGTTTTACTTTGATATAAGCTTGTAATACGATCATGTAAATCTCCTCCATTTGTCTTTTAAATTTATTGTTCGAATTTGATCGAACTAAATGTACCATGTAATCAAAATCAGGTAAAGGAAAAACCCTCAAATAGTAAAATTGTCATTCTAATTGTTGTGTGATACATTTGTGTCATGAACATTCCAAACCATCCAGAAACAGAAACGTTGCAGCTGACAAAGGTTCTTCACGCACTGAGTGATCCGCTTCGTTTAGAGCTGGTGAAGCAATTGGCCGAAGCAAAAGAGAAAACGTGCGGCACCTGTGCTGATGTACAGGTTGCAAAGTCGACCTTGTCCCACCATTTTAAAGTGTTAAGAGAATCGGGCATCGCTCAAGTACGCATAGAAGGAAAGCGCCGTTATTATTCGCTTCGCACAGAAGATCTGGAAAGGGCATTTCCGGGCCTGCTTGAAGCAGTGCTGAACGTGGACCAGGAGCGCTGGTAAAAAATCCCCCAAACAGGGGATTTTTTTATGTCCCATAAACAGCGCGGCGAAGTCTTCGCACACCTTCCTGAATGTCCTCTTCCCTCAGCCGTGCAAAGCCGATGATGAGCGCGGGTTTGTCCGGCTGCGGACGGCTTTCTTTTAAGCGGAACCGGCTCATCCCGAAGATTTCAAGCTGCTGGGCGGCGGCATGCGCGAGTATCTCTTGTTCCGTGCGGCAGGTGTAAAATTCGGTGACGAAATGCAGTCCCGCATTTGCCCCTTTTACCGTGATCTCTCCTCTAAACTCTGATTCTAATGCGCTGATGAGGCGTTCTCTCTTTTCTTTATAATGCTGCTTCATTTTTTTTATATGCTTCTGATATTCTCCGGACTCGATAAATTCCTGCAAGGCGATCTGTGTGAGCGACGAGCAGGTCTGCAGGTCATAACCCCGCTTTTTGTAACCCCGTAACAGCTCCGGCGGCAGCACCATGTAGCTGATCCGCAATCCGGGAAGAAGTGATTTTGAAAAGGTGCCCATATAGATGACATTTTGAAAGCGGTCGAGGCTTTGGAGCGCCGGGATACTGTCTACGTCATATTTAAACTCGCTGTCATAATCATCCTCAATAATATAGCGGCTCGGCTGTTCCGCTGCCCAGTTCAGCAGCTGAATTCTCCGGGATACAGGCATAATCGTTCCGGCCGGGAATTGATGCGAAGGGGTAGTGATTAATACATCTGGCTTCTGTCTGATGATTTCAGAAATGGATATCCCTTTTTTATCAAGCATAATCGTCTTCACCTGTTTTCCGGTATGTTGCAAAAGCTGGTACATTCGCCTGTAACCAGGCTCCTCCATCGCATACACCGCATCCTGAGGCAAAAGCTCCGTCAGCAGCTGCATCAGCACCTGAGTGCCCGCCCCGATGACGATTTGTTCCGGCCGGCATTTCACCCCCCGCGTCAGAGAGATGAGCCTTGTAATGGCGGCTCTTACCTCATATATGCCTTGCGGATGAGACATGTCGCCGAGCGTGCGGGATGAGCGGGCAGCCGCTTTTTGCTCACAGCGAAACCAGCTTTTCATTGGAAAATGATCTGTATCGGCACTCATATGTGAAAATGATATCCAATCGCTTTGATCAATATGAACCTCTTTCAGGTCATCCGGCAGTGAAGATGAGGGCTGTTCCTCAGAGGAAAATGTGTCCAGGTGTTCCACGAAAAAACCCTTTCTTTCTTCAGCGTATAAATACCCTTCCGCGAGCAGCTGCTGGTAGGCTGAATTCACAGAGTTTACGCTGACCTTCAGTTTTTCAGCCAGCTCTCGTTTGGAGGGAACCTTCGAGTGGGGCAGCAGATTACGGCTGAGGATTTCGTTTTTTAGTTTTTGATAAATCTGCTGATAGATATAATCAGCTTTTTCTGAGCGATCGAGCGTGATTGTGATGTCCATTACGGTGTCTCCTTCTGATACCATTAAAAAGTTATAATTGGTACTTTTCATCATACCAAAAAGAAGTCAGAATGATAAGAAAACAATGACAGTGGGGGAATTCACATGAGTCAAACAACCGCATCAACTTTCACTACCGCAGAGTGGCAGCAAAAACGGGACCAATTTGTCTCAAAGGGCGTGAGCAACGGAAACCGCAGCCTGGCGGTAAAAGGAGAGGGAGCAGAGCTGTATGATTTGGACGGCCGAAGATTTATTGATTTTGCTGGCGCCATTGGAACCTTAAACGTCGGACACTCGCATCCGAAGGTGGTAGAAGCTGTGAAGCGGCAGGCGGAGGAGCTGATCCATCCCGGCTTTAACGTCATGATGTATCCGTCTTATATTGAATTAGCTGAAAAGCTTTGCGGCATTGCGCCTGGCACTCATGAGAAAAAAGCGATTTTCCTCAACTCCGGAGCGGAAGCGGTGGAAAATGCAGTGAAAATCGCCAGAAAGTATACCAAGCGCCAAGGCGTTGTCTCGTTTACACGCGGGTTCCACGGACGCACGAATATGACAATGAGCATGACAAGCAAGGTGAAGCCGTACAAATTCGGTTTTGGTCCATTTGCATCTGAGGTATACCAGGCGCCGTTTCCATATTATTATCAGAAGCCTGCCGGACTGAGTGACGATGCATATGACGATATGGTCATTCAAGCGTTCAATGACTTCTTTATCGCAGCCGTTGCTCCTGAAACGGTAGCGTGTGTTGTGATGGAGCCGGTGCAGGGAGAAGGCGGATTCATTATTCCTTCTAAACGGTTTGTGCAGCATGTTGCTTCCTTCTGTAAAGAACACGGCATCGTCTTTGTAGCCGATGAAATCCAAACCGGATTTGCCAGAACGGGTACTTATTTCGCGATTGAGCATTTTGATGTCGTCCCAGATCTAATCACGGTTTCGAAATCTCTTGCGGCCGGTCTGCCGTTAAGCGGTGTGATCGGACGCGCGGAAATGCTTGATGCGGCGGCGCCCGGAGAGCTCGGCGGCACATATGCGGGAAGTCCGCTTGGGTGCGCGGCGGCATTGGCAGTTTTGGATATTATTGAAGTAGAAGGATTGAATAAACGTTCTGAGGAAATCGGCAGGATCATTGAAGAAAAAGCGCTTGAATGGAAAACAGAATACCCGTGTATCGGCGACATCCGCAGACTTGGGGCGATGGCAGCAATCGAGATCGTCAAAGACCCTGAAACACGTGAACCTGATAAAGCGAAAGCGGCAGCGATCGCAGCGTACGCGAATCAAAACGGGTTGCTGCTGCTGACAGCCGGAATCAACGGCAATATCATCCGCTTCCTGACGCCGCTGGTTATTTCAGATGACCTTCTGAATGAAGGGCTCCACATTGTGGAAGCAGGTCTGCGAGCTTAATCATTGGAAAGAATACGCACGGGTCTGCTATCATTTTAAGTAAATCCAAGAATAGAAAGGAATGTTCAATATGCCAGATCAATTAACGGTCTACAACCCGGCTACAGGCGAGGCGATCAAAACGATTCCTCAGCAATCAGCCAAAGAAGTAGAAGAAGCCATTGAACGTTCACATCAAGCGTTTAAATCATGGTCTAAAACATCAGCGAACGAAAGAGCGTCTCTGTTGAAAAAGTGGTATGAGCTCATCGTTGAACATAAAGAAGAACTCGCAGATTTAATCACGAAGGAAAATGGAAAACCGTACCAGGAAGCTGTCGGCGAGGTACTATACGGCGCTGGTTATATCGAATGGTTCGCAGAGGAAGCGAAGCGTGTGTACGGAAGAACCGTTCCGGCTCCGACAACCGGAAAACGAATTGTCGTAACGCGCCAGGCCGTCGGCCCAGTTGCCGCGATTACGCCTTGGAATTTTCCAAATGCGATGATTACACGTAAAGCGGCGCCTGCTCTTGCTGCCGGCTGTACGTTTATTATCAAGCCGGCGCCTGATACACCGCTGTCAGCCTATGAACTTGCACGTCTCGCATACGAAGCAGGCATACCAAAAGACGTGCTTCAGGTTGTCATCGGTGATGGCGAGGAGATCGGAAACGTTTTTACAAGCAGTCCGAAAATCCGCAAAATCACCTTTACAGGATCAACACCTGTAGGGAAAATCCTGATGAAAAACAGCGCGGATACTGTGAAACACGTATCCATGGAGCTCGGCGGACATGCCCCGCTGATTGTGGATGAAGATGCAAACATTGATCTTGCTGTTGAACAGGCAATGGTGTCCAAATACCGAAACGCGGGTCAGACTTGCGTATGCGCCAACCGGCTCATTGTCCATGAATCCATCAAAGATGAGTTTGCTGCGAAACTGAGCGAGCAAGTATCGAAGCTGAAGGTTGGAAACGGACTTGAGGAAGGCGTTAACGTCGGTCCGATTATCAACAAAAGGGGCTTTGAAAAAATCGTCAGCCAAATTGATGATGCGGTTGAAAAAGGAGCGAAGGTTGTTGCTGGGGGCACTTATGAACGAAACGATGATAAAGGATGCTACTTTGTCAATCCGACAGTGCTCGCTGACGTCGATACGTCCATGAATATCATGCACGAGGAAACCTTTGGCCCTGTTGCGCCAATCGTCACTTTTACAGATATTGATGAAGCCATTGAGCTCGCCAACGATACACCGTACGGACTGGCTGCTTATTTCTTCACAGAAAACTACCGTCGCGGCATTTATATTTCCGAGAACCTCGAATACGGAATTATCGGCTGGAATGACGGAGGGCCGTCCGCGGTTCAAGCTCCGTTCGGCGGAATGAAAGAAAGCGGAATCGGCCGTGAAGGCGGTTCAGAAGGTATTGAACCATATCTCGAAACAAAATATATGTCCATCGGTTTATAAAGAAAATGATATGCTCCTAAAGAGGTGCCGGAAAATCCGGCACCTCTTTTTGTGTTTCAGCGAATAAACACATCAATTCCAGCCAAAATAACAGCAAATACATTTTGAAAGAAGGTTCCCCAACAATGGATTTAATACTGGCTCTTCTCCCTGCTTTGTTTTGGGGGAGCATTGTTCTCTTCAATGTTAAATTAGGCGGCGGGCCTTACAGCCAAACATTGGGAACGACGATCGGGGCGTTAATTGTTTCTATCGTTATTTATTTGTTTGTCCAACCCGTCCTGTCCATGCGCATTTTTATCGTTGGAATTATATCCGGCTTATTTTGGTCACTTGGGCAGAGCAACCAGCTCAAAAGCATTCAGTTAATGGGTGTGTCCAAAACGATGCCGATTTCTACGGGGATGCAACTTGTTTCCACCTCACTGTTCGGTGTCATCGTTTTCCGAGAGTGGTCAACACCGATTGCGATTACACTTGGAATCCTCGCTCTTATCTTTATTATTGTCGGTATCGTTCTCACGTCATTAGAAGATAAGAAAGACAAAAAAGATGGAGAGCCGAGCAACTTAAAAAAGGGCATTTTAATCCTTCTTGTCTCTACACTGGGATATTTGATTTATGTTGTTGTCGCAAGGTTGTTCAATGTATCTGGATGGTCGGCCCTGTTGCCGCAGGCGATCGGGATGGTCATTGGAGGGGTCATACTAACCTATAAGCACAAGCCCTTCAATAAGTATGCCATCAGAAATATTCTCCCGGGCTTAATCTGGGCAGGTGGAAATATGTTTTTGTTTATTTCTCAGCCGAAAGTCGGCGTTGCCACAAGCTTTTCTCTTTCTCAAATGGGAATTGTCATCTCGACGCTTGGCGGTATTTTTATCCTGCGTGAAAAGAAATCAAAACGCCAGCTGATTGCGATTGCGATCGGGATTGCACTGATTATTGCGGCTGCCGTATTCTTAGGAATCGCCAAAACGAATTCATAACAATTAAGGAGGATGGATATGTATCCGGATTTAAAAGGAAAAGTCGTCGCTATTACAGGAGCTGCTTCAGGACTAGGAAAGGCAATGGCCATTCGCTTCGGCAAGGAGCAGGCAAAAGTTGTAATCAACTACTACAGTAACAAGCAGGATCCAAACGAGGTAAAAGAAGAGGTCATCAAGGCAGGCGGTGAAGCCATTGTCGTCCAAGGAGACGTAACGAAAGAGGAAGATGTAAAAAACATCGTCCAAACAGCGATTAAAGAGTTTGGCACACTCGATATTATGATTAATAATGCCGGTCTTGAAAATCCCGTACCGTCTCATGAAATGCCGCTCAAGGATTGGGAAAAAGTCATCAGCACGAACTTAACAGGCGCCTTTTTAGGAAGCCGTGAAGCGATTAAATATTTTGTTGAAAATGATATCAAAGGAAGCGTCATTAATATGTCGAGCGTCCATGAAGTGATTCCTTGGCCATTATTTGTTCACTATGCGGCAAGTAAAGGTGGAATCAAGCTGATGACGGAAACATTGGCACTGGAATATGCGCCGAAAGGCATTCGTGTCAACAATATCGGGCCTGGCGCGATCAACACGCCAATCAATGCTGAAAAATTTGCTGATCCTAAGCAGAGAGCAGATGTTGAAAGCATGATTCCGATGGGATATATCGGTGAACCGGAGGAAATTGCGGCAGTGGCAGCCTGGCTTGCTTCGAAGGAAGCCAGCTACGTCACAGGCATTACGTTATTCGCGGACGGCGGTATGACACAATACCCTTCATTCCAGGCAGGACGCGGATAAATCAAAAAAGCGATCCAGAACTCATCTGGATCGCTTTTTCTTTAGGCGCGCTTTTTCTTTACAAGAGCTGCAACAGATAAAATAATAGCGGCTGCAGACAGCACAATTGCTGTTATATCAAGAGCCGATGAACCTGAGTCTGCAGAAGCAGAATCATCTTTCGTTTGAGTGGCGCCGTGCTCGTCTGTTACTTCTTTGGATGTAGTGATTTTTGTAATGGCATGAGGCGTATCCGCATCTTCATCGCCTGTCCATTCAACAATGCTGCCGTCTTTGTAATATTGATAAGCATCCCAAGCGGCTTCCTCCGCTTTATCAGGGTTTTTGGCAACAAAGGTAAACTGCTGGAACTGGCCTTCCTGAATGCCCCCGCCAGTGGCTTCCCACGTCACGGACACTGATTTGTCGTCGTGTTTTGCAGTAGACACCTTCCAGCCCGGAACCGGTTCGTATTGCTGGAACTCAACATTCTTTGGCATTTTTAAAACAACCTTTGTTGTCGGCTGATTTTTTTCGGAAGGAACCTTCATTGTGTAGGTCTCCCATGAGCCTGCGGCTGATTCTACCGGTTTTACAGACACGTGCGCGCTGGCAGGCGCCGTAAAGAATAAAAGAGAGCCGATAACAGCTGGACATAGTGTGAATGCGATTTTTTTAAACAATTCAAACACTCCTTAATTTGTCTTTGTAAACATGATATTGATTTCGTTAAAGTCGCCGGTCAATCCGTGGACTTTGATCTTCCAGTTTCCCTTTTCATTAATAGACAGGTTTTCAGTCTGGAAGATGCCATCTGTTTTTTCTTTCAACTGAAACGTGCTTTTGTTTTTACTGCCTGACAGTCCCGTTTTATAAACGGTCAAGGTGATTTGCTGAATGTTTTTTGCTAGGTCTCCGTTATGATCGGTAACCCTGAGTTCAAACACGTTTTTGCCGGGCTGGTTCGGGCTGATGCTGAGAGATACACTTTGCCCGTTTTCAATCGCTTTGGTTTGATAAAACGGTTCCGGTGCAGGCTCAGGCGGACTTGGCAGACTTGTAAATACGGCGGCTGTGATCAGGACAGCGATGCCGATTGCCCATTCCGCTTTTAGCGTGCGGGTGATTTTGGACCCCTGCCGTTTTCTGGTGAGCAGAAAATGAATACCGCCCAGAATCAGCATCAAAACAAACAGTCCGCTTTTGACTAACAAGGCTTGGCCGTACGCCGTATGGAAAAGAGAATCCATTGACCGGATGATGAAAAATCCATTGAGCAAGCCCGAGAACAAAATGACACCGACTGCAGTGAGCGCCCATGGAGAGAACCGTTTTACCGTCTCCCATGCAAGCGTCTTGTCCTGCTGTCTCCACTCCTGTGACAGCAGGAAAACGATGGCCGCTATTCCGCCGACCCAGATAGAGGCGGAGGATAAATGTAGGAAATCCATCAGGATACCGACCGTTTTTTCTTCTACAACAGCGGCATGTCCGGTAAACGCTTTGGCAAGCAGAAGACCGAAAAAGAAAATGAGCGGCGCCGTCCAATATGCGAAGGACGCAAAGCGCTTTTTGCGTAACACTGGGATGGCAGAAAGGACGAGCAGTACGTACAGCACGGCTTGAATCATCCAAATTGTGCCTCCCGCGGTTTCAAACAGCGTTTCTTTCATATACCCCGGCTGAAAGGCATTGGCCCAGCCGCCGCCTGTATTTGCTTTTGTCTGTAACGGAAGCTGAAGGAGGAGCGCCAGTCCCAGCACAGTGACTGAGATGACAAGCAAACGCTTCGTCCGTTTGGCGAGGTTTTTTCCGTCCCCTTTATACCAGAAGAGATGGAAGAAAACGGTCCCGATAAACAGAGAAAAGGCTGTATACAGAATGGCACGATCTGCAGCTGTTCCCGGATTAAGCGCTGAGCTCGATGTTTTCTGGCTGCTGAACCCTCCTTCCGCTTTGCCGATGCTGAACGGAATGACGCCGGAAACAGGGTGCCCGTCTGCCGAAACGGCATTCCATTCCGCTCTGTACACGTCATGAGGCAGATTTTTTTTCAGCTTCACGGTCATGATGTGATTGTTGTCTTTTTTGATTTCTGTTTTGTCCGTATCCACCCGGTCACCGTCTGAATTATAGACTTTAATGTAGTGAAAGCCTTCTTCAACAGGTTCATTAAATTCAATGTCCACCTGTGCGGGAGCGCTTTTTAATTCACTGTTTTCTCCGGGTGAAGATTTGACAATATAGGCGTGAGCAAAGCTTGTTTTCGGCAGGAAAACAAGAAAAAGCAGAAGGAAGATCCACCATCTGTTTCGTTGCATTACTCAGACACCACCTTCCGCTAGTTATGTTGTGTTATTTCTTGGTGCAGGTGCAGCGTTTTTTTCTGTCCCGTAGCATGTCTTCCAGCGCTTGATCGAAAGTGCGGACGGCTCCGCCGAATCCTTTTTGAAACCGTTCAGCATGGTCAAGAGTCGCAAACGGTATGGCCTGCGGCTGGCAGCAGTGCAGATTTAATTCGGCGTTTACAACAAAATAAGCCGAAGCGGCACTGACCGTAGTTTGTAACAGAAAGTCTCTGCAAATCAAATGAGAAACCTCTTCCGTTTTATCTGCATACCGCAAAAACGCGCAATGTGCGCAGCACAGCTGTTCAATGTCTTGTGTCACCGTGATCAGCTGGACCGAATAAGCTTGATTCGCTGGCTTCAGGCAATAGCTGCACATGTGATCAGTCTGAGGCGCTCGGACTGGGAGTGTGATGCCGCCGGCTGTTTTCATCACCTGGTTTGATTGGACGAGCTGATTCACATCTCTGTATACCGTCATTTCTGACACACCGAACCGTTGACTGATATCAGAAATTCTTAGGGCGCCTTCTTCTTTCAGCCACTCAAGTATGTGCTGCTGTCTATTAATCGGAAGCATTCATACATCCCCTTCATTAAGATCTTCTTAAGCGTAGAGGATTTCAGAGACCGAGACAAGTATGCTGATGATAAAAAATGTGAAAATGTGTTGAACGGTAACAAAACGAAACATAATGGTCTCTGGTATAATGGACATATGAATGGAGAGTGAAATACCATATGAAAGAAACTGTATGCCCGAACTGCGGCAAACCTTTGACAGGCGATATGGTCAGATCGTCGAATGTCCCGTGCCAATTTCGCTGCGGACACTGCCGGGAACGGCTTTATGAATATAAAGTATCAGCACCGATTATGCTGGTATCATTAGCAGTCATCGTGCTGCTCATTTATCTGATGCTGCTCCTTCGCAATGCGGCAGGCTCAATGATTCCGGCTGTTCAGCATGTGCCGATGGCTGTTTTTGCACTTGTGTGCGCCTATCCCGTTTTTATTGTAAGTGAGCGGATGATCGCAAAGTACGTAATTCAAAACGGAAACATTATTTATAGAGGAAAGAGAAAAGGCTCCTGATATCAGGAGCCTTCAGCGTGTCGACAAACCCTCGCATTCGTTGTCAGGCCTGCGCGTCGGTGCTCACGAATTAGAACATTCGCTGTGCTCCGATGCTCGTCCTTCCTAGACTTCAAGGGTTTTCAATCACGCTGAGAAGATGACAAAATGCTAAAATGAAAACCATTTTAGCATTTTGTCAACAATTTGTAGGCTCCTGATACCAGGAGCCTTTTTATTTTTAAAAAATTGTCACACCCATGTGCCAAAGTCCTCTTTACTTTCAATTGTATAGGGACTGTAAGCGTTTTAATATAGAGTCAAAGGGAAGCATCATTCTCTGACATTATCATTCTTTTAGCGACAAACAAAACAGGGAGGTTTATATATGCAGCAAGAACAGCAGCAAGGCGGCATGAAAGTGAAAGTTCAGCGTTTCGGCAGTTATTTGAGCGGAATGATTATGCCAAATATCGGCGCGTTTATCGCTTGGGGCATCATTACCGCGCTGTTTATTCCGGCGGGATGGTTTCCGAATGAACAGCTGAATACACTTGTCAGCCCGATGATTACGTATTTACTGCCGCTTTTGATAGCGTATACAGGCGGAAAAATGATTTACGACCACCGCGGCGGAGTCGTCGGAGCGACAGCGGCGATCGGTGTGATTGTCGGATCGGATATTCCAATGTTTTTAGGTGCAATGATCATGGGGCCGCTTGGCGGATACCTCATTAAACAGATTGATAAATTGTTCAAGGATAAAGTCAAACAAGGCTTTGAAATGCTGATCAACAACTTTACGGCAGGGATAGTCGGTGCGGCTTTGACGATTCTCGCGTTTTACGCCATCGGTCCGGTTGTCCTGACGTTAAACAAATTGCTGGCAGCTGGTGTGGAAGTCATTGTACACGCTAATTTGCTGCCTATTGCAAGTATTTTTGTAGAGCCGGCGAAAGTGTTGTTCCTAAATAACGCCATTAACCATGGAATCTTAAGCCCAATCGGAATCGAGCAGGCAGCCCAAACGGGAAAGTCGATTCTGTTCTTAGTAGAAGCAAACCCTGGGCCAGGACTCGG
Organism: Bacillus sp. 0909A; assembly: GCF_036765115.1. Classification (NCBI taxonomy): domain Bacteria; kingdom Bacillati; phylum Bacillota; class Bacilli; order Caryophanales; family Bacillaceae; genus Bacillus; species Bacillus sp. 0909A. Next base: position 168,368 of record NZ_JBAIZU010000005.1, on the reverse strand, counting down.
CATTTTACTCGCGTATATGTTCTTTGGCAAAGGATCTTCAAAATCAACGGCTCCTGGAGCGGCAATCATTCACTTCTTCGGAGGGATTCACGAAATTTACTTCCCGTATATTTTGATGAAACCGGCCTTGATTCTGGCAGCGATTGCGGGCGGAGCAAGCGGACTCCTAACGTTCTCTATCTTTAATGCCGGTCTAGTTGCAGCTTCGTCACCGGGCAGCATTATCGCATTGATGGCAATGACGCCAAGAGGCGGATACCTCGGCGTATTGGCGGGTGTATTAGTAGCTGCGGCTGTTTCGTTCATCGTATCAGCAGTGATCCTGAAATCCTCAAAAGCAAGCGAAGAAGACCTCGCTGCCGCAACAGAAAAAATGCAGTCCATGAAGGGGAAGAAAAGCCAAGCAGCAGCTGCTTTAGAGGCGGAACAAGCCAAAGCAGAGGAAGCGTCTGAGCTGTCTCCTGAAAGCGTGAACAAAATTATCTTTGCGTGTGATGCGGGAATGGGATCAAGTGCGATGGGGGCATCCATCTTAAGAAACAAAGTGAAAAAAGCGGAGCTTGACATCAGTGTGACCAACACGGCCATTAACAATCTGCCAAGCGACGCGGATATTGTTATCACCCACAAAGATTTAACAGACCGCGCGAAAGCAAAGCTGCCGAACGCGACGCACATCTCAGTGGATAACTTCTTAAACAGCCCGAAATACGACGAGCTGATTGAAAAGCTGAAAAAGTAATCTTATAGAAAGAGAGTGATACTCATGCAAGTACTCGCAAAAGAAAACATCAAACTCAATCAAACGGTTGCAACAAAAGAAGAAGCGATCAGATTGGCCGGCCAAACACTGATTGACAACGGCTACGTGACAGACGATTATATTGAAAAAATGTTTGAACGGGAAGAAACATCTTCTACCTTCATGGGGAATTTTATTGCCATTCCCCACGGCACAGAAGATGCCAAAAGCGAAGTGCTTCACTCAGGAATTTCTATCATTCAAATTCCTGGCGGAGTAGAGTATGGAGAAGGAAACACAGCTAAAGTCGTATTCGGCATTGCCGGAAAAAATAACGAGCATTTAGACATTTTGTCAAACATCGCCATCATCTGCTCAGAAGAAGAAAACATTGAACGCCTGATTTCTGCGAAAAGTGAAGAAGATTTGATCGCGATTTTCAACGAGGTGAACTAGCATGATTGCCTTACATTTCGGTGCGGGAAATATCGGGAGAGGCTTTATCGGTGCGCTGCTTCACCACTCCGGCTATGAAGTGGTGTTCGCGGATGTAAATGACACGATGGTCGGCCTCCTTAATGAAAAACGGGCATACACTGTTGAACTCGCAGAAGAAGGGCGTTCGTCAGAGGTGATCGGCCCGGTCCGCGCCATCAACAGCGGCAGCCAGCCGGAGGAGCTGTATCGGCTGATCAATGAGGCGGCGCTCATCACAACGGCGGTCGGCCCGAATGTGTTAAAGCTAATTGCTCCGTCCATCGCAGAAGGTTTAAGACGGAGAAGCTGTACTGACACGCTGAATATCATTGCCTGTGAAAATATGATTGGCGGAAGCAGCTTCTTAAAAAAAGAAGTATACAGCCACTTAACAGAGGCGGAGCAGGAGGCTGTCGGCAAAACTATCGGATTCCCGAATTCCGCCGTTGACCGAATCGTGCCGATTCAGCATCATGAAGATCCGCTCAAAGTGTCGGTTGAGCCGTTCTTTGAATGGGTCATCGACGAATCAGGCTTTATCGGGGAAACACCGGCAATAAAAGGTGCGCTGTTTGTTGATGATTTAACGCCGTACATCGAACGAAAGCTGTTTACCGTTAATACCGGCCATGCTGTAACGGCCTATGTCGGCTATCAGCGCGGATTAAAAACGATAAAAGAAGCGATCGATCACCCGGAGATCCGCCGAGTTGTTCACTCGGCGCTGCTTGAAACCGGTGATTATCTCATCAAAACGTACGGATTTAAGCAATCAGAGCACGAGCAATATATTAAAAAAATCATCGGCCGCTTTGAGAATGAATTTATCACTGACGATGTGACCCGTGTGGCGAGATCGCCGCTCAGAAAGCTTGGAGAAAATGACAGGCTTGTAGGTCCGGCGAAGAAAATCAAAGCGCCGAATGCACTGGCTGAAGGCATTGCGGCGGCGCTGCGATTCGACTTTGCCGGTGATCCGGAAGCGGTCGAGCTGCAAGCGCTGATCGCGGAAAAAGGATACAGCGGAGTGCTTCACGAGGTATGCGGTATCCCGTCCCATGAACCGCTCCATGCCATCGTTTTAAAAAAACTGAATCAATAACCGACCCGTGACAGCACGTCACGGGCTTTTTTTACCATCTCGCAATCTAGTATAATAGAAAACGCTTACGATAACAGGGGAAGGAGAATGGCGATGAAACAATTCGAGATTGCGGCAATACCGGGAGACGGAGCAGGAAAAGAAGTTGTGGCGGCTGCGGAGAAAGTGCTTCATACAGCTGCTGAGGTGCACGGAGGTTTGTCATTCTCATTTACGTCATTTCCATGGAGCTGTGACTATTACATGGAACACGGCGAAATGATGCCTGAGGACGGAATACATACACTCACTCAATTTGAAGCGGTATTCTTAGGGGCAGTTGGAAATCCGAAGCTTGTTCCCGACCATATCTCATTATGGGGGCTGCTCCTGAAAATCCGGAGAGAACTCGAGCTTTCTATTAATATGAGACCTGCCAAACAAATGGCGGGCATTACGTCGCCGCTTCTGCATCCAAATGATTTTGACCTCGTGGTGATTCGCGAGAACAGTGAAGGTGAATACAGTGAAGTCGGCGGACGCATTCACAGGGGCGATGATGAAATCGCCATCCAGAATGCCGTGTTTACCAGAAAAGCGACAGAGCGAGTCATGCGCTTTGCCTTCGAATTGGCGAAAAAACGGTGCGGCCATGTGACAAGTGCAACAAAGTCTAATGGCATTTATCACGCGATGCCGTTTTGGGATGAAGTCTTTCAGCAGACTGCCGCTGATTACAGCGAGATTGAAACGTCATCCCAGCATATTGATGCGCTGGCCGCTTTTTTTGTGACGCGTCCGGAAACGTTTGATGTCATTGTGGCAAGCAACCTGTTTGGTGATATTTTAACCGACATCAGCTCGAGCCTGATGGGAAGCATCGGCATTGCGCCGTCTGCGAACATCAATCCGGACGGCAAATACCCGTCTATGTTCGAACCGGTTCACGGCTCAGCTCCCGACATTGCCGGTCAGGGTCTTGCCAATCCAATCGGCCAAATTTGGACAGCGAAGCTGATGCTTGACCATTTCGGAGAGGAAGAGCTGGGGGCAAAGATCCTCGATGTGATGGAACGAGTAACGGCTGACGGCATCAAAACACGCGACATTGGCGGGCAAAGCACAACGGCTGAGGTCACGGACGAAATCTGTGCGCGGTTAAGAAATCTATAACCATGTAGGCCGGGGCGAAGTTGCTCCGGCCACTTACAACATTTCAACAGATTCCTAACCAAGAAGATCCCAAATGCTGTATAATGACATGGAATTCTTTAGGAAGGTATCAGGTGAAAGAAGTTGAACGCAAAAACGATCACATTAAAAAAGAAATCAAAAACCAAATTTATTGTACTCAGTATCGCATGTATCCTGGCTTTCATATTCATGATTAGAATGGCATTTTATATTCCCTATCTTGTTGAAGGTTCATCAATGGCTCCGACGCTAAAAGACTCAGAACGGATTTTGGTGGACAAAGCAGCCAAATATACAGGCGGATTTCAGAGAGGCGACATCATCGTGATTCATGACGAAAAGAGCGGCCGTTCATTTATAAAACGGTTAATCGGCTTGCCGGGCGACTCAATTATCATGAAGGATGATCAGCTATACATAAACGGTAAGAAAGTCGACGAACCGTATCTAAAGGAACATAAACAAGAAATGCAAGCGTTAGGGGAAAATCTCACGAATAATTTTGAAGCTGAGGTGCCTTCCGGCAAATATTTTGTCATGGGAGATAACCGTCTCAATTCGGTGGACAGCAGAAATGGAATAGGTATGCCTTCTGATGAAGATATCATTGGTACTGAGTCTCTTGTCTTTTATCCGTTCGGTGAGATGAGACAAGCAAAATGAATACATACGCAAAAAAGAGATGATGCTTGATGAAATGAAAGAAAGGGTGGAGAAATGGTGAAACCTGATATGCTGCCTCATCGCTATCCGTTTTTGTTTATTGATGGCGTGATTGAAAGTGAGCCCGGGAAACATGCAGCTGCTTATAAGCTGGTCAGTGAGAACGACTGGTTTATCACGGACATGCAAACAGAAATGCCGTTTTCACTTGTGATTGAAGCACTTGCGCAAACCGCGGCTTTTACAGGGATTACAGATGAGAACAGCTTGGGCTTATTGTCATCCGTGAAGAAAGCGGAAAAGCTGGGCGCGGCCGTACCGGGCGACCGGCTTGATCTATCGTTTGAAGTCACACGAAATCGCCGCGGGTTTGTGTTTGGACATGCGAAGGCGTCAGTGGGCGGGCGGCCTGTTGCGGAAGCTGAAATCGGCATCTATATTGAAAAATGAAAAAAACCCTTCACAACGATTTTTGTGAGGGGTTCTATTATTTCGTATCGTAATCTCGTTCACTTTGTGAGTCATCTCTTTGCTGGCGTTTGTGTTTTTCATCATTCATGTTTTCCTTCAGCTCTTCATTCGGTATCGGATCGGTTAAGTCATTATGTTCGGGATTTTCATTTGGGCGGTTCTGCTGTTTTCTTTCTTTCATGTTTGATCACCTCACTATTTGTTTTCCTCTTATCAGTGCACCTCAAACATGTGAAATCGCTTTTTTGTTCTGCTCGGTGTAATGTATTAGAATAGAAAGAAGCACAATTAAGATAAAGAGAGGTACATATATGTCTGTTCAAAGAGAAAGTGTAGATATCAAGCTGATCGCAATTGATATGGATGGAACGCTGCTGAATGAAGAGCAGCTGATCTCGGATGAAAACCGTAAAGCCATTCGTGAAGCAGAGGATAAAGGCGTGTATGTGGTGATCAGCACGGGCCGTACGCTGATGACGTGCCGGGAACTGGCTGAGTCGCTGGAGCTGTCGTCTTTTTTAATCACGGCTAACGGAAGCGAAATCTGGGATTCGAATTTTCATTTAGTGGAACGTAAGCTGCTCCACACGGATCATATCAAAATGATGTGGGATTTGCGGAATAAACATAACACCAATTTCTGGGCTTCAACCGTTAACAAGGTGTGGAGAGGCGAGTTCCCGGAAAACATCACCGATCATGAATGGCTCAAATTCGGATTTGACATAGAGGATGACGATATTCGAAACGAAGTGCTGGCGGAGCTTAGAAAAAATAAAGAGCTCGAAATCACAAACTCAAGCCCGACAAACATTGAGGTTAACGCGCTCGGCATCAACAAAGCCGCAGCCCTTGCGAAGGTTTCTGAAAAACTCGGCTTTACGATGGAACATGTCATGGCGATGGGCGACAGCTTGAATGATATCGCGATGATCAAAGAAGCGGGGCTGGGCGTAGCGATGGGCAATGCTCAAGACATCGTGAAAGAAACGGCTGATTGGATCACTGACACAAATATAGAAGATGGAGTCGCTAAAGCGATACGCCATTGGGTACTATAAGAAAAAGAGTCCTGAGATAAGGACTCTTTTTCTATTTAATCAGGGAGAGTTTCTTCTAGGTCCATGGTAGGTTTTCTAACAAATTTATTTCACAAACTAATATGATTGAATATAATGAAATAAAGTTCAAAAATTCGGAATAGTCGTTCCGAATTTCGGAACAATAAAATACATAAAGCAATCGTTTGCTTGGCAGGAGGGATTCTGTGTTTCAAGTTGATTTAAATTGTGATTTAGGGGAAAGCTTCGGAGCCTATACGATAGGTCTTGATCAAGATATTTTAGAGTTTGTCACATCGGCGAATGTCGCATGCGGATTTCATGCAGGGGATCCCGGTGTCATGCGGAAAACAGTTGCCCTTGCTGCTGAAAAAGGCGTGAAAATCGGCGCGCACCCGGGACTTCCGGATTTGCTCGGCTTCGGCCGCCGGAATATGGCGATTTCTCCAGAGGAAGCGTATGATCTTGTGGTTTATCAAATTGGCGCCTTGTCAGGATTTTTAAAAGCGGAAGGGCTTCACATGCAGCACGTCAAGCCGCACGGCGCTTTGTACAATATGGCTGCAGTCGATCAGAAGCTATCGGAAGCCATTGCAAAAGCCGTCTACAAGGTTGATCCAGGACTGATTCTTTTCGGCCTTGCTGAGAGCGAGCTTGTAAAAGCGGGAGAACGGATCGGGCTGCAAACAGCAAGCGAAGTATTCGCCGACAGAACATACCAAGCGGACGGCACACTGACACCGCGCTCCCAGCCGGACGCACTCATTGAAAGCGATGATGCCGCCGTCACTCAGGTGATCAAAATGGTGAAAGAAGGGGCGGTCAAATCTCAGCAAGGCCAAGATGTGTCCTTAAAAGCAGATACGGTTTGCATTCACGGAGACGGTGCCCATGCGCTGACGTTTGCGCAAAAAATCCGAAAAGAGCTTACATCGGCCGGAATCGAAGTGACTGCTATTTCAGCCCAGAAGTAATAGAAGGAGGAAAATAGATGGAGCAGCAGAAAAAAACAGCAGGGAAAAAAACGGGCAGCTGGTCATTGCTCATGGGTGCCGCCTTCTTAATGGCAACATCAGCAATTGGCCCGGGATTCCTGACACAAACCGCAACATTTACAAACACACTCGCAGCGAGCTTCGGTTTTGTTATTTTAATTTCTATTATTTTGGATATCTTCGCTCAAACCAACGTATGGCGCATCATCGCGGTCTCAGGAAAAAGGGGCCAGGAGATTGCGAATATGGTGCTTCCCGGACTGGGATATTTCATCGCTATTCTCGTCGTGCTTGGCGGACTTGCCTTTAATATCGGGAATATCGGAGGGGCTGGGCTCGGACTTCAAGTCTTGTTCGGCATTACACCAGAAACAGGCGCCTTAATCAGCGCCGTCATCGCAATTCTGATTTTTGTCATCAAGGAAGCAGGAAAAGCGATGGACCGTTTTACGCAAATCGCGGGGTTTGCCATGATCATCTTAACGCTGTACGTCGCAATCTCGTCTGCGCCGCCAGTCGGACAGGCTGTGGCAAACACATTTGCCCCTGAACATATCAGTATATTCGCAATTGTCACATTAGTCGGCGGGACCGTCGGAGGATATATCACATTTGCCGGCGGACATCGTTTGCTTGATGCTGGGATTAAAGGCAAGGAATCCATCCCCCAGGTGACAAAAAGCTCAGTTATCGGCATTTTAATTACATCCATCATGCGAATCGCCCTTTTCTTAGCTGTGCTCGGTGTTGTTTCAAAAGGCCTGCACATTGACGAAAGCAACCCGGCCGCCTCTGTGTTCCAGCTGGCAGCGGGAAATGTCGGTTATAAAATTTTCGGATTGATCATGTGGTCAGCAGCCATTACGTCCGTTATCGGAGCCGCTTATACGTCTGTTTCGTTTTTTAAAACCTTTTCTCCAAAAATTGAAAAGAATTCACGCGGCATTATTATCGGATTTATTGTCGTTTCCACATTAGCCTTCGTCACCATCGGCCAGCCGGCGAAAATTCTCGTGCTTGTCGGATCTTTGAACGGCTTGATTCTGCCGATTGCGCTTGGAACGCTGCTCATTGCCGCATATAAGAAAAACATTGTCGGTGATTATAAGCATCCGCTTTGGCTAACAGGCTCAGGTGCACTGGTTGTCATCGTCATGGCGATTATGGGCATCTACACGTTATTTACACAACTTCCTCATTTGTGGAGCTGATAAGAATGGATCATTTGAACAAGATGGCGCCAAGAGATGTGCGCGCTCTCATACGAGAAGGGAAAATAAACGGCCCGACCGCCGGAATGTCCGGCGGTTATGCTCAAGCGAACCTTGTGATTTTGAAAAAAGATCTGGCATTTGACTTTCTGCTGTTTTGCCAGCGGAATCAAAAGCCCTGTCCGGTGCTGGATGTGACGGAATCCGGTTCGCCTGTGCCGTCGCTTGTTGCGCCAGATGCTGATATCAGAACGGATTTTCCAAAATACCGTGTATACAGGCACGGTGTTTTGACGGAGGAAGCATCTGATATTACGCCATACTGGGAGGACAATTTTGTCGGTTTTCTAATCGGATGCAGTTTCTCTTTTGAACAGGCGCTGATCAATAATGGAATTCCCGTCAGACATATCGACGAGGGGACGAACGTTCCAATGTACAAAACGAATATAGATTGTGTTCCGGCGGGGCCGTTTCATGGGCAGATGGTTGTCAGTATGAGACCGGTTCCTGAACGGCTCGCTGTACGCGCCGCACAGGTGACCTCGCGTTTTCCGGCTGTGCACGGAGGACCGATTCATATCGGCAATCCAAAAGCGATCGGCATACAGGATCTGGGCAATCCGGATTTCGGAGATGCCGTTTCTGTTCGTGAAGGCGAGGTTCCTGTATTTTGGGCATGCGGGGTCACTCCGCAAGCTGTGGCTATGAATGTAAAACCTGAAATGGTCATCACACATGCGCCGGGGCATATGCTTATCACAGATATTCGAGACGAGTCGCTTGCGGTGCTGTAACCTCTCGTCCTCCTGATGAACGAGAAATAAACGAGGTGAGAAAGATGACTGAACGATTACAATTCGAACAGCTCGGTGATTCTGCAATGATGATCCGATTTGGAGAAGAAATAAGCGAGCAAGTAAACGGTCTTGTCCATGCCGCTGCCGCTTATATAGAAGAACAGCCGTTTCCGGGATTCATTGAATGTATCCCGGCTTTTACGAGTCTTACCGTATTTTATGATATGTATGAAGTGTACAAGCATTTGCCTCAAGGCATCAGCTCACCTTTTGAGAAGGTGAAACGCGATGTTCATGAGCGGCTTGGAGAATTAACGGCTGATTATGAAAGCAGCCGCCGCGTCGTTGAAATTCCCGTCTGCTATGGCGGTGAATTCGGGCCTGATTTAGAAGAGGTGGCCCAGATCAATCATCTGACACCCGAAGAAGTCATTGAGATTCATACAGGCGGCGAATATGTGGTGTATATGCTGGGCTTTGCACCGGGGTTTCCTTTCTTAGGCGGTATGTCCAAACGTATCGCAGCTCCAAGGAAATCGTCGCCAAGACCATCAATTCCCGCCGGATCAGTCGGAATTGCGGGACTGCAAACAGGCGTTTATCCGATTTCGACACCGGGCGGCTGGCAGCTGATTGGCAAAACGCCGCTCGCTCTATTCCGGCCGCAGGAAAACCCGCCGACGTTATTAAGAGCAGGAGATATTGTTACATTTGTCCGCATCTCAGAGGATGACTATCACGCCTATAAGGAGGAGTCCAATTGAGCATGAAAGTGTTAAAGCCCGGACTGCTCACAACGGTTCAGGATATAGGCAGAACGGGGTATCAAAAATACGGCGTGCTGGCAAGCGGCGCCATGGACACGGTGTCGCTTCGAATCGCCAATCTGCTGATCGGAAACAGCGAAAAAGAAGCCGGCCTTGAAATTACGCTGATGGGTCCCGGCCCGTCGCTTTATGTGTCAGAACCAACGCTGATTGCCGTAACAGGAGCGGACTTTACTCTGCGTGTGAATGATGAAGAAGCACCTCTTTGGAAACCTGTGCTCGTTAAGGAAAACAGCACGATCACCTTTGGCCCCTGCAAACTCGGCAGCCGTGCTTATGTAGCGATAGCCGGCGGCTTCAATGTACCTGCTGTCATGGAAAGCAAAAGCACGTATGTCAGAGCGGGAATCGGCGGATTTCGCGGAAGAGCGCTTCAGAAGGAAGATGAACTGCCGATTGGTGAACTGTCATTTCTTTCGAAAACCATCGTCTCCCGTATGAGCCAACACCTTGGTCAGCGAGGATTTGCAGCGCCGAACTGGTCAGTCAGCCGATACAGATTTCTGCCGTTAAAAAAGAATCCGGTGATCCGAGTGCTGGAAGGAAAACAATTCTCTTTTTTCACAGAAGAATCGAAAACAAGGTTTTATGAAGAGACGTTTCGTGTCACTCCGCAGTCCGATCGGATGGGCTACAGGCTCAAAGGGGAACCGCTTGAATTGAAGGCGCCTCTTGAGATGGTGTCAGAGGCGGTTACATTTGGAACAGTTCAGGTGCCGCCTGACGGCAATCCGATTATCCTTCTTGCAGATAGGCAAACGACGGGAGGTTACCCGAGGATCGCTCACATCATTTCAGCTGATCTTCCGATTGCCTCGCAAATCATGCCGGGCGAGCACGTCCAATTTGAGCCTGTGTCCCTTCAGGAAGCGGAAGCGCTTTTCATTGAACGGGAAGAGTATCTAAAAGAACTGAAAACAAGAATGAAAATGGAATGGCTGACATAACAAAGGGGATGGAATGATGCAGAATAAAAACAAAACCGTAGTAAAATCTATGGCGCTGCTCAATTTGTTTTTGCATGAACCAAGCCTTACTTTAAGCGAACTCGTTTCCCTATCAGGAATGCCGAAGACCTCTGTTCACCGAATGGTCAGCTCACTGGAAGAAATGGGGTTCCTCAATCGAGACCCATCGGGCGTTTATACGCTGGGATTGGTGTTTTTGGAATTCGGTCAGCTTGTCGCGGACAGACTCGATATCAGAAAAATAGCCAAGCCTGTGATGGAGGAGCTTTGCCGTGAAGTGGATGAAGCTGTTCAATTGATTATGAGGGACGGAAACGAAGCAATCTACGTGGAGAAAATTGAAGGGACACAGACCGTTCGCCTGTACACTGCAATCGGCCGGCGTTCTCCTTTGTACGCAGGAGCATGTGCCCGCAGCATTTTGTCCTTTCTGCCCCGTGAAGAAATTGAAGCGTACATGAAACAGACAGAGCTCATTCCGATCAGTTCAGGGACCATTACAGATCCGTCAAAGCTTCTTGAGGCGATTGATACCTCGGTGCAAAACGGCTATACCGTCAGCTATTCCGAACTCGAAAATTATACGGCGGCCATTGGTGCGCCGATTTTTAACCATCATCACCAGGTGGCGGCAGGTATCAGTATTGCAGGGTTTGAAGCGAGATTTACAGAAGACAGGCTGCCGTACTTAACGGAAAAAGTAAAACAAGCCGCTTTGCAGATATCCAGAAAAATAGGGTATCCATAAGTAGCCGATCTTTTCTCTTCTGCGTACATTAACGTATCGACGTTCATGAGTGGAGGAAAGATCATGGTGCTTCAATATACAGCGCTCGGAGATTCTTTAACGACGGGGAGAGGCTCTGGGCTGTTTTCTGCCGGATTTGTCCAGCGCTTCAGGGGCATGATGGAAGCCGATCTGACATCAAAAACAGCCGTATCGGTTTTCGCCAAATCCGGCCTTGATACAGAGGAAATCCTCGGCCTCCTGTCATATCCCTATGTTCAAAAACAAATTCAAGCCGCTGATATGATTACGATCACAGGATGCGGAAATGATCTGATTGAATCTGTATTATCCTATCAATCTTCTCAGGATGAAACGATTTTCAGCCGTGCGTCCGCGCATTGTCATGAGAATTTTGAAAAGATGATTGCCCAAATCGCCAAAATCAAAGGGGCCGATCCATCACCTTACGCCATCCGTGTTTTTAATTTATACAATCCGTTTCCCGGCATTGGCATTGCTGATCAATGGATTACTTCATTTAATTCACATTTAAAAACGCTGGCCTCAGCGCCTCATGTTAAAATCGCTGACGTTTACAGTGTCTTTAAAGGGAAAGAGCAGGAATACCTGTCTTTCGACGGTGTCCATCCGAATAGCAGCGGCTATCAGGCAATGGCCGAAGTGCTTCGCGGAATAGGTTATCCAGAATTATCAGTTTCATAGAAAACGCGCCTGATCACTGGCGCGTTTTTTTATATGAATTCAAATATTAAAAGAAACTTAAATTTCCCCGTCTCATGTTCTATATACAAAAAAAGTGCGCTAGAATAATGGAGGGCAAAGGCAAATATAGGCATAACGCTCAATATTTCGTATATCAGGAAGGATGGTCCTTTTGTTTCGCATTTTTAAAATGTCTTTTGCGGTTATCATTATCATACTGGCGCTTATCGCTTTTAACTATACGGAACACACCTCTGTTATCCAATCGGTCATGCTCGTTTTTCTGGGCGCGGTCATGTTTATTCAGGGACTTGAAGAACGCAAAAAAGAAAACGACAGCTCAGGAGCATTTAACATCTATACTGCCGTTTTCGTTTGGTCTGTTTCTCTCATCAGTTTTACGCTTTATATGATATAAATCTATGATACATCCAGAAAATGCTCAACCGTCGGGAACGGCGAATAAAACTGATGCAGCAAGGCTTTCCACTCTTTGTACTCGGAAGACCCGCGAAAGCCTTCAGTGTGGTCCTCAAGCGTTTCCCACTCTACGAGCAGCAGGTACTTATGTGTTTCTTCCATGCATTTTGATAAAGAATGTGTGATATAGCCCTTCATTCCGGCAATGATCGGCGCCGCCAGCCGGAACGCCTCCTCAAATTCTTGTTCGAGTCCCTCTTTAATATGAAGCATAGCTGCTTCTCTGACCATGCGATCCCTTCTTTCCCTCTTTTTAAATAGTTTACAGGAAACGAAAGGAGAATTCTGAAAAATCGATGAACCTTTTCCTTCATTTTCAAAAAAATCTTGCACGTACTAATTCATTTAAGAGAAAATAACAAGTGGAAGGCAGGGGAAAGTCATGTGTAAAAAGTGTATTCTACTATTATTTCTATGTATCGGGCTGATCGGATTAATCGGATGCTCCAAAACAGATTCACCAGAGGACCGAATGGAAGCATTCGTAAAACAGTGGAACGATCAGCAATTCGATGACATGTATCAAAGCCTGACCAAAGATGTAAAAAAAGAAATCTCCAAAAAGGATTTCGTCAGCAGATATAAAACCATCTATGAGCAGGCAGGCGTAAAAAATCTGAAAGTCACTGCGGGAAAAGTGGATGAGGATGATAAAGACAATAAAACGATGAAGCACATCCCATACAAAGTCAGCATGGACACAAATGCGGGCAAAGTCAGCTTTAAAAATACCGCTGTGCTGAAAAAAGAAAAAACAGATGACGAGGAGTCATGGAATATAGATTGGGACCCATCGTTTATTTTCAAACAGCTGGCTGATGACAAAACCGTTCAAATCGCCAGCATTGAACCGAAACGCGGCCAAATCTACGATAAAAACGGGAAAGGCTTAGCCGTCAACACAGATGTTCCGGAAATCGGAATTGTTCCCGGAGAGCTAGGAGATAAAAAAGAAAAAGTCATAAAAGAGCTCGCGAAAAAACTGGATGTAACTGAAGATGACATCAATCAGAAGCTGAAACAAAGCTGGGTCAAAGATGATTCATTCGTGCCGGTCAAAAAAGTAAAACCGGACGAAGAAAAATTAGTGTCTGAAGTGACGTCATTAAAAGGCGTCACAAGAACAAATGTCAGCTCACGCTATTATCCGTATGGCGAAAAAACAGCCCATCTGACAGGCTACGTTCGCGCGATTACGGCGGAAGAACTGAAGAAAAAGAAAGACGGAACGTACAGCGATACGTCAAACATTGGAATTTCAGGTCTTGAAAATGTGTATGAAGACAAGCTCAGAGGCACAACAGGATGGAAAATCTACGTTCCGCAAACCGGCGAAGTCATCGCTGAAACGAAAGCGAAAGACGGTGAGGATCTACACCTCACAATTGATATCAAAACACAAACAAAGCTCTATGACGAACTGAAGGATGACAGCGGAGCGGCAGTCGCACTGCAGCCGCAGACAGGTGAAACACTGGCTCTTGTCAGCGCGCCTTCTTACGATCCAAACGGATTTATTTTCGGATGGAGCGATAAAGAATGGAAAAAACTAAACGAAGACAAAAACAATCCGTTTTCTGCGAAATTTAACAAAACATATGCGCCAGGGTCTACGATTAAGCCGATCGCTGCTGCCATCGGCCTGAAAAACGGTACGCTTAAAGCGGCGGAGAAGAAAACAATCAAAGGTAAACAGTGGCAGAAAGATTCAAGCTGGGGCGGCTATTCTGTTACACGGGTGTCTGACAGCCTAGAGCAAGTGGATTTGGAACATGCCCTGATCACGTCAGACAATATTTACTTTGCACAAAACGCGCTTGATATGGGTGCGGACACCTTTACAAAAGGCATGAAAACATTTGGGTTTGCAGAGGATATTCCATATGAATTTCCAGTCCAGCAATCATCGATCGCAAACGGCAAGCTAGATTCAGACATTTTGCTTGCGGATACAGGCTACGGACAGGGACAAATGCAAATGTCTCCGCTTCACCTAGCGGCAGCTTACACGCCATTTGTCGATAATGGAGACCTCGTGAAACCGACGCTTATCAAGAAAGAGTCACAAACCGCTGATGTCTGGCACAAACAAGTGCTCACGAAAGAAGGAGCCGCCGACATTACAAAAGGGTTGAAAGGCGTAGTCGAAGATGAACGCGGGTCAGCGTATCAGCCTGTCGTAAAAGGAATCACTGTGGCTGGAAAAACAGGAACAGCCGAACTGAAAAAATCAAAGGATGATAAAGACGGCACCGAAAATGGCTGGTTCGTCGGCTATGACTATAAAAACAAAGACCTGCTTGTCGCGATGATGATTCAAAATGTTCAAGATCACGGCGGCAGCCACTACGTAGTCGAAAAGGCAAAAAAGCAATTTCAATCGAAATAAAACCTTTTTAACGGGAGTGAAAGGAAAAAGGGCGTCTGAGGCCGAATGATCTAGTAAGGGGCAAAAACCCGGTTTATTAAGAAAAGAGGGATTTTGCATGCAGCGTATTCATTTGGCGGAGGATCTTCAATTTTCAAGAGTGATACACGGGCTTTGGCGTCTGAATGAGTGGAACTATTCAGACGCTGAGCTGCTCAATCTCATTGAGTGGTGTGTCGATCAAGGTATCACCACCTTTGATCATGCGGATATTTACGGGGGCTACACGTGCGAAAAACGGTTTGGAAATGCTCTTGCTCTTTCACCCGGATTAAGGGAAAACATAGAGCTGGTCACAAAATGCGGCATCGTTCTTGAATCACCTGAACGCCCTGCTCACAGATCGCATCATTATAATACAAGCAAAACTCATATTCTAGCGTCTGTTGAACAGTCGCTTTTGAATCTCAGAACGGATTATATCGATGTGCTGCTGATTCACAGACCGGATCCGCTCATGGACCCGGAAGGAGTGGCTGAGGCGTTTCATGCGCTGAAAAGCTCCGGCAAGGTCAGATATTTCGGTGTTTCGAACTTTAAAGGCCATCATTATCGGATGCTGGAATCGTATCTGCCTGAAAAGCTTGTGACCAATCAAATTGAGCTTTCCGCATATGAATTAGAAAATATTCAGGACGGCACATTGAATCTGTGTCAGGAAAAACGGATTTCTCCGATGGCCTGGTCGCCGCTTGCAGGCGGTAAAGTGTTCGCCGGAAACACGGAAAAAGATCGGCGCATTCGCACGGTGCTTGAAACCGTTCAGGCTGAAATCGGTGCTGCCTCATTGGACGAGGTGATGTACGCATGGCTATTCACGCATCCGGCCGGCATCATGCCGATAGTCGGAAGCGGAAAACGCGAGCGTATTTCCGCCGCGGAAAACGCCTTGGCGTATAAGCTTGATCAGGATCAGTGGTTCCGTATTTATACAGCCGTACAAGGCCACGATATACCATAAAGAAAAAGCATCAGCATAACGGCTGATGCTTTTTCAATATTGTCACACCGCTTAGTGCCAAATTCCCATTTATAAGTGATTGAATCCTATATGAAAGCGTTTTATATTATTAAAGAAAACCTCTTTTTCCTCTTTCTATATCTCCATGCGACCTCATCCGCACATCACGAATGTCTGGAGGCCTTTTTATGTATATGACTGCAAGAGAACAAAAGCTTTTAAAGCATTTATTATTACTGAACCGATATGTAACCGTAACGGAGCTGGCTGAGGTGATGGAGGTCAGCACCAGAACCATTCACAGGGAGCTGAAATCAATCAAGCTGCTGATGGAGACTGTGGGGCTCAAGCTCGATAAACAGCCCGGCAAAGGCTTGAAGGTGCTAGGGAATCCCGAAGATAAACAAAAGCTGCTCACCGAGCTGTCACATGAACAGCATGAATACAGCGCGGATGAACGAAAACTGCTGATTCTCTGTTCGCTATTGGAGTCCCAAGAACCGGTGAAGCTGTACACCCTCGCTCATGATTTGCAGGTCACCAATGCTACGGTCAGCTACGATTTAGATGAGCTGGAGAAATGGATTTCTCCATTCGGATTAACACTGATTCGAAAAAGAGGCTTTGGCATCCAGCTCATGGGGCCGGAGAACGCGAAACGAAAAATTGTCGGCAATCTGATTGTGAACCGCCTCGACATCCAAATGTTTTTGGAAGCGGTTGAATTAAACATTAAAGGAAAAGCCGATTCCTCCGAGAAGATGTTCGGGGTTGTCAGCAAAGGCGAGCTGTTAAAAATGGAGCGGATTTTATTCCAGCTGAAAGAAAAAATCGCATTTTCTCTATCTGACAGCTCCTATATAGCGCTTGTCGTTCATCTGACGTTTGCGATCGAACGCATTAAACTTGGCGAAACGATCAGCATGGAAGAGAGCGAGCTTGATGAACTCAAAAGTGCAAAAGAATACAGCTCCGCTCTGGAAATCGCGGGTGAGCTTGAACGTGCTTTCGGCGTGACAATCCCGGAAGCGGAGGTCGGCTATATAACGATCCACCTGCGAAGCGCCAACCGCAAATACAAAACAGAATACAGAGCACAGGAAATAGAGCTTGAAACAGCCCTGCAAACAAAACGGCTGATCGCTTTTATTTCAGATAAAATCAGAATGGATCTGACGAAAAACTACTCTTTATATGAGGGCTTGATTGCCCATTTGGAACCGGCCATCAGCCGCATGAAAGAAAACATCGATATTTATAATCCACTGAAGGAACAGATCAAGCGCGATTATTTTCTGCTGTATATGGCGATAGAAGAGGGTGTGGAGAAATTTTTCCCGGACATGTCCTTTTCCGATGATGAAATTGCCTTTATCGTTCTACACTTCGGTTCAGCGCTTGAAATCAAAAAAGAAGAAGCTAAAGTGAAAGCCCTTGTTGTCTGCTCAAGCGGAATTGGTTCTTCGAAAATGCTTGCTTCAAGATTGAAGAAAGAGCTGCCGGAAATTGAATCGTTTGATATGTCGTCACTGATCGAGCTGAAGGACCGCGACACTCAAGCCTATGATATGATTGTGTCCACTGTGCCAATCCCTTATCAAGACATCGACTATATTATGGTCAGCCCGCTTTTAAATGAGGAAGACGCAAACCAGGTGAAGCAGTATATCAAGCGGAAAATCCCGCTCATTCTTGAGAAAAGAAGAAGCCCGAAGGAAGAGACGCGGCAAGCCGACATCCCTGACATGCTGGCAGCGGCGGAAAGCATCGGACGATACATGGCGGTCATTCAAGACGTCTTGCGCCATTTTTCACTTACTGAAATGAAAACAAAGCCGGATCACGGCGTGCTGCTGTTTGAGCTTTTTCAACAGCTGAAAAAGGATGGCCTCATCCGAGATCCTGAAAAAGCGGCTGATTGCCTTGCAGAACGCGAAAAACAGGGGGGATTGGGCATACCCGGTACAAACATGGCGCTTTATCATCTCAAAAATGATCATATCGTCCTGCCTTTTTTCAAAATGTACGATCTCAGCACATCTTTTGAAGTCAATGGCATGGACGGAAATACCCTCAGTATGACGAGAATTCTCGTCATGATGGCGCCGGCCACATTATCAGCAGAAGGCTCAGAGGTTTTGAGTGCGATCAGCTCTGCCATTATTGAAAGCGAAGAAAGCATGGCGGGCTTTCAGGAGGAAGGGGAACGAGAACTGTATCAGCGTTTAAACCGCATCTTTTTCAATTGGATGAAAGAAAAAAACATCCCGTAATCACACATTTCACACGCCAAAAAAAGGCGTGTGTTTTTGTATGGATGCAGAACAAAATAAAAAAATGCGGGACTATTTTATCATTCTGTAATGGAATAGTTCCAAAATGAAATAGTTTTACAAGTTATCTTTTTTGGGTTAAAATGGGTGAGGTAAGGAAGATAATCTAACCAATTATAGAGGATTCAAGAGATATAGGAGATGACCAATATGGAAACATTACAGCATCTGATTCTGCATGACATGCCGGATAGCGAAGAAATAGAAGCTGTAAAAAGCGGAGCTCACACGCTGACATACGCAGCATATCGCAAACGAATCAATCAGCTGGCGAATGCTCTGCTTCAAAAAGGAATTCAAAAAGGCGACCGTGTGGCATTGTTATGCAAAAACGGCCACCCCGCATCGACACTTATGTTTGCCGCACTTGAAATCGGCGCCGTTGTTGTACCTGTCAGCTGGCAGCTGAAACCATACGAGATGACAGGCATTTTAAAAGCAAGTGAACCGAAAGCATTGTTTTACGGATCAGAATTTAAAGAGACAATGGATGAAGTGCTGCCTGAGCTGTCTTCTGTGTGTTTGATCATGGAAACAGGTACAGCGTATGAGACATCTCCAGTGTTTGAAGCGCTTTTTGCAGGTCCTGATCATTTGCCGGAAGCAGAAATCGTTTCTCCAGATGATACAGCGCTCCTGATGTTTACGTCAGGGACAACAGGGAATCCGAAAAGATGCATGATCACCCATGGCGGTATTTACAATTACGTATCAAAATCAAATAGCTCAAGCGCACGAATGAAAAATCTGCGTTTTCTGGCGTGCCACCCGATTTATCATACGAGCGCACTTATTTGTATCATGCTTGGAACGTTTGCGGGAACCACGTTTATTTTTACAAAGGACCAAGATCCTGTTGATATGCTAAAGGTTATTGAAGAAGAAAAAATTCAAACGATCATGGCCCTTCCTGTGTTTTACACTTATTTGCTAGAGGCGTGGGAAAAACATCAAACCGATCTGTCCTCGCTCATCATTTTGATGACAGGCGGAACAAAAGTGCCTAGCAGCCTGATTCAACGGTATCTTGATATCGGCATACAGCTCGCTCACGGTTACGGAAGCACAGAAGCTTGGGGAATCAGCACATGGGTTCCTGAAATGGGAATGGATAAAGCGGCCTCTGCCGGTAAACCCGTTGCTGATGTTCAAGTCAAGGTAGAAGATCCTGAGACGAGAGAAGCGCTGCCGCAAGGTGAAATCGGAGAAATTGTTGTGCACAGCCCATTCTTATTTAAAGGCTATGAGGAAAACCCTGAAGCGACAGCAAAGGTGCTGCAAAACGGCTGGTTCAGAACCGGAGATTCAGGCTACGTGGATGAGGACGGCTTTATCTTCATCACCGGACGATACAAGGATGTCATTATTTACGGAGGCGACAATGTCTATCCTGATCAGGTTGAAGAAGTCATCCAGCAGATCCCGGGCATCCTTGAAACAGCAGTTGTCGGGATACCGGACCCGCTGTACGGAGAAAAACCAAAAGCCTTTATCGTTACTAACGGCACTCAGGAAATAACGGAAGCGGATGTCATTGCATATTGTAAAGAACGCTTGTCCGCTTACAAAATTCCTGAAATCGAATTCGTAAAGGAACTTCCGAAAAATAATCTCGGCAAAGTAAAAAAAGACGTCTTGCGCAAGCAAGCCGTACATTCATAAAAGAAAAAGCCTGTCATTTATGTGACGGGCTTTTTTGCGGTTGCGCAGACTGAAAGCTCAGGTTTAATGTCTTTATATTGGATATCAATGTCTTTGAAGCCTGCCGTTTTCAGGTCAGTGAGCATCTGTTTTCCGAACGATTCAGTTTTTTCAGGACTGGCATCTGCTTCCCGGGGCTGCATCGTAATGGCCGCTTTGCCGCCGGGTTTTAATGCTTGATAAATCTGTTTGATGCCTTCTTGCTGGTTATTCCAAATCGTATAGTTGTTAACGGAAATGACTTTATCATAATACGCGGCGGGGAGGGGAAACGTTTCAATGCTGCCTTGTATCAGGCGAACACGGTCTGTTTTTAATCTATGTGCAGCCAGCTTCAGCATAGCCTCTGATACATCAAGCCCATGGATATGAACGTTCTTTTCGCGTTTCAGCATCTGCTTCATGCAATAACCCGGTCCAAAACCGACTTCTAGAATGCGGTCTCCGCGTGTTAATCCAAGCTGATCTATTGTCCACTGATTCAGTGTTTTATTTTCAGCAGCCATGATGTATCCGGCAAGTATGCCGAACATCCCCTTCGGTCTGCTGAATTTTTTAGAAAGCATGTTAATCATTCAGCAACCTCCTTTTCACATCATTTTCCTCCTTGCGTTCCATGTGAAACATTTTTCTGATAAAGCATTCCGAAGGTGCTGGACCATGTTTATCCAAAGTAGGCACGAGGTACACAACAAATAGACATGAAAAAAAAGGAGGAGAATCATTATGGCAAACTATCCGAAAGAACTGCCGGCACAAACCCAAAATCGCCAGCCGGGAATTGAAAGTGAAATGAATCCGAGTCCCGTATATGAGTACGAGCATTATAAAGGTGCTGATAAATTAAAAGGAAAAGTCGCACTCATTACAGGCGGCGACAGCGGAATCGGACGTGCGGTATCTGTGGCTTACGCAAAGGAAGGCGCTGACATCGCCATTGTATATAAGGATGAGCAGGGAGATGCTGAAGATACCAAAAAACGCGTTGAACAAGAGGGCGTGAAATGTCTCTTAATCTCCGGAGATGTGGGCGACGAGGAGTTCTGTAATGAAGCGGTTGAAAAAACCGTGAATGAACTCGGCCGTCTGGATATCCTTGTGAACAATGCCGGTGAGCAGCATCCGAAGGAAAGCATCAAAGACATTTCAAGCGAACAGCTTCACCGCACATTCAAAACAAACTTTTATTCACAATTTTATTTGACTAAAAAAGCAATTGATTATATGAAACCAGGCAGTGCGATCATCAATACGACTTCTATTAACCCTTATCGCGGTAATCCGATGCTGATTGATTATACGGCTACGAAAGGTGCGATCAATGCCTTTACAAGAACAATGGCGCAGGCACTTGTCAAAGACGGCATCCGTGTAAATGCGGTAGCCCCGGGACCAATCTGGACACCGTTAATTCCGTCTACATTCTCAGAAGATACAGTCGCTCAATTTGGGCAAAATACGCCGATGGGCCGTCCGGGTCAGCCTGTTGAGCATGTCGGCTGCTATGTGCTGCTGGCATCAGATGAATCATCCTATATGACAGGACAAACGCTGCATGTAAACGGCGGAGACTTTGTGACGACGTAAGAGGGAGTGAGGAAATGAGCATCACAAAAGAAGAAGTAAACAGCTACTATCAAAAAGCTGGTATTGTTTTAACAGATGATGAAGTAGAACAAATTCAGCTCATGGACTACGGCTTGGGAAAAGAACGAAAAGTCGGGCTCCAGCTCTTTGTCTATGTAAATACAGACCGGTATTGTTCAAAGGAACTGGTGCTGTTTCCCGGACAGACGTGCCCGGAGCATCGCCATCCGCCGGTCGGGGAACAGGAAGGCAAGCAGGAGACCTTCCGCTGCCGCTACGGAAAAGTATATCTTTATGTTGAAGGAGAAAAAACGCAGCTTCCAAAGGTTCTTCCTCCACAAGAGGATAGAGAATACTATACAGTCTGGCATGAGATCGAGCTTGAACCCGGCGGGCAATATACAATTCCGCCGAACACGAAGCATTGGTTCCAGGCCGGGGAGGAAGGCGCAGTCGTAACGGAAATGTCTTCAACCAGCACAGACAAACATGATATCTTTACCGACCCTAGAATTTAAGGATGAGGCTTAAAAAGCCCATCCTTTTTTTATATTGAAAAAAACGGAAACACCGTTATAATGGGTAAAAAAGGAAAGAGGGCGAGGGAGATGTTCACCTGCAACGTAAACGAGCACATTACCATCCGGTTATTGGAGCCAAAAGATGCGGATCGGCTGGTAGCAATCATTCATGAGAACCAGCAGCGAATCAGCCAATGGCTATTCTGGGCTGAAAATCCAAGTGATGCCGAAACGTACAGGGAAACGCTCATTCCGGATTGGCGGCGTCAGTATGCTGACCTGAACGGCATTGAAGCGGGGATTCTATATGACGGCAGCTTGTGCGGCATGATTAGCCTGCATAACCTTGACCAAGTAAATAAAAAAGCGGAAATTGGCTATTGGATTGGCGAGGAATACGAAGGCAAAGGCATTATCACTGCCGCCTGCCGAACACTCATCACGTATGCCTTTCAGGATCTGGAATTGAATCGTGTTGCGATCTGTGCGGCTGTCGGAAATCACAAAAGCAGAGCGATCCCGGAGCGCCTCGGCTTTCAAGAGGAAAGAATAGCGAGGGAAGGCATATTCATTAAAGGCAAGTTTCACGACCTCGTCTATTACAGTCTGTTAAAGCGTGAATGGGAAGCAAAAAATTAAAGAGCGCATTTTCTTGTTTAAATCGGTCCCGAATGTGGAAAAGTAACAGCGGAGACGTTAAAAAGGAGTGATTCGAGATGAATCAGCAAGATATTAAACAAAAAGTGCTTGAAGTTCTAGATCACCATAAAGTAGGTTCGCTCGCAACGGTTCAAAAGGGCAAACCGCATTCCCGCTACATGACTTTTTTCCATGACGGGCTGACGATTTATACACCGACAAGCAAAGAAACTCATAAAGCTGAAGAAATTGAGAATAACCCCAATGTGCACATTTTATTAGGGTATGATTGTGAAGGCTTTGGCGATGCGTATGTCGAAGTCACAGGAAAAGCAAAAATAAACAATTCAACAGAATTGAAAGACAAAATCTGGAGTTCTAAATTGGAGCGCTGGTTTGACGGCAAGGATGACCCGAACCTGGTGATTCTTGAAATCGAACCGGAAAATATCAGATTAATGAATGCGGGAGAGAAAACACCAGTCTCACTTGATGTATAAAAAAGTTTGTGTTTTCAGGGGCGATATGTTATCATGAATAGCTAAGCAAGAAAATAAGCAAATAAAAAAGAAAGTAAACTTCTTTTTTCTGTTTTGAGAGAGAAGCTTTTACCGCTTCACAAGCAGCAAACCAGCTGCCCTTATTCTTTTCCTTCATAACAAATCGCCCCTAACGATGAGATGGAAAAAAGACTTTTTTGTTTTACAATTCACACCGGCGCGGCTTCGGAGCCGCAGTGACGATTGAGAGGTAGGGCTTTCGTTGTCTTGTGTTCAAGAAATTTCCATGGTGTTTACTTTCCAGAATGATTCTTCGGAACAATGCTTTAGAATCTAACCCGCCCGACTTGGCGGATGATATAATCTTTATTTGCGTATAGAAAAGAATAAGACAAACCGCTCGGCATACGCCGGCGGTTTTTTATTTTGAAAAAAACAAATCACACATGAAACTTCTGGCTGTTACCTTCAGTCTTATCACTAGGATGAAACTGGAGGAAAGAATACCGTGCATGTTATTACAACACAAGTCGTTTTTATTTTCTGTTTTTTGTTATTGATTCACTCAATAGAGACCCTTGCCTATGCCACAAGGCTTTCAGGGGCCCGGGTAGGGTTTATCGCGTCCGCGCTTTCCTTGTTTAATGTCATGGTCATCGTGTCAAGAATGTCAAACATGGTTCAGCAGCCCTTCACGGGGCACTTAATTGATGATGCCGGAAAAAACGCGCTGGCGCTCGTAGGCGAGCAGTTCCGGTTCCTGATCTTTGGCTCGACGGTCGGGACTATTGTGGGCATTATCCTTCTTCCGTCTTTTGTCGCCCTTTTTTCACGTGCGATCATCCACTTGGCGAGCGGGGGCGGCTCCGTTATTCAGGTCTTTCGGAAAGGATTTTCTAAGAATGGATGTAAAAATGCCTGCTCCTATTTGCGTCTGCCGTCTGCTTCGTATTTGAAGGGGTTTCACATGCGCTTCATTCCAAAACGGCTGTTTGTCATTAATATGCTGATCACGTCCATTTATACAATCGGTGTGCTTTCCGCACTTTACGCAGGGCTTCTTGCACCCGAGCGCAGCACGACGGCGGTTATGGCATCAGGCCTAATCAACGGGATTGCGACGATGCTGCTGGCCATTTTTGTTGATCCGAAAGTGTCTGTTCTTGCTGATGATGTGGCAAAAGGAAAACGAAGCTATGTTTATTTGAAATGGACCTCTGTGACAATGGTGACGTCAAGGGTAGCGGGCACGCTTCTTGCCCAGCTTATGTTTATCCCTGGCGCTTATTATATCGCGTGGCTGACAAAATGGTTTTGATGGCGAAAAGCTGACCTAATGAAAGGTCAGCTTTTTATTTATTCGGCGATGTTGCCCATAGAAATGGCGATTCGGTTCCAGCTGTTAATTTGATTAATGATGAGGATTAAATCAACATATTCTTTTTCATTATAATATTTACGCACCTCTTGATATACATCATCAGGCACACGTTTGTTAGAAATAAAAGTGACATGCTCCGTCAGCAATAATGCTGCTTTTTCTTCAGGGGTGTAAAAACTGCACTCTTCCCAAGCGTTTAATCCGTAAATACGCTGTTCGGTTTCTCCCATTTTTCGGGCATCTTTCGTATGAATGTTAATGCAGTAGGCGCAGCCATTTAATTGTGATGCTCTTATTTTCATTAGCTCTCTTGTCGTCCGGTTAATACCGGACGTATTTGTGTATGCCTCCATTTTCATCATGATTTGTAATCCATCAGGGGCTGTTTGGTCGTAGGGAATCCTCTTCGTCATCATTCCATCTCCTTTCACTACTGTATAATGATGACATGATGGTCGGGTTTAAAAAAGAAATCAGCCTGAAGCAGATTCAAGCTGTTTTCTTAATAGTGGCGGCATCACATCATGCCGCTTTATCGTTTATTTAAAGTTCCTTAATCCGCGGTCATACAAAAAGTTTCCGAATGGGACGAATGCGGCGACGAAACCGGCGGCTGACCATTTTAGCGACCATTTCACAGAGAACGTCACATAGGCCAACACAAGCAAATACAAAATAAACAATCCGCCGTGAACAGAACCGACAATTGTCACCGCAAGAGAAAGGCCTGCCCAATATTTGAGCGGCATGGCGACGAAAAGCAGGATTAAGAGTGACATTCCTTCAATAAAACCCATCGTGCGAAGTCTTCCGATCGGCGTTTGCAGCATAAATCGCCCTCCTCGTGGACACGTTTTCATCTATACTATAAACAATCCGGCGGGCATATATGACAAGTTTCAGAAAATGTTCGGAAAACATTCATATTTGGCTTACTCATCATCCAGCTCTTTGTTTTTTAGAAAAGATCTTCGGAGACTTAAAAAGTTGATGATAAAATAAAAGAAGAAAAACAGAATGGCGAGCATCAATGCTTCCAGCCACTCATTGAGAGTATGTGGATAGCCTGTAAACAGTATACTAATAATAAAAAACATTACACCTGTTGTAAGGCTCGCTGCCATTATTTCTTTTCTTTTTTTTCGGTAGGTCACTTCAGTCGCAATCTCAGGGTGCTCAAGACCTGATAATAAATAGCGAATGAGAATATATCCTGCAAAAACAACAAATCCAACACCGCTTACCATGTACTCCATAGGATCTCGTTGAAGAACAAAACCTCTAATAATGAAATCTATCAGCATTAAGGCAGCAAGTATAAATCCTGCTTCCCCATAAAACTGTGTCATTTTCTTTTCGACATACTCATCTTTAAAAACAAAAAATAATTGCTTCATTGGCAGTCCCCTTCCCAAAATAATTCATCTAGTGTCTTATCCAACGCCTTCGCAATCGCGATGCATAGCTGCAGCGTTGGATTGTACTTGCCTTTTTCAATCAATCCGATTGTTTGTCTTGTCACTTGAACATATTGTGCCAATTGAGACTGGGTCCACCCCTTTTCCACCCGTGCCAGTTTTACGCGATTGGTCATGTTTGCCCCCTGTGTAATATATATATTGCATAATGTTAAATATATATTACTTTTCTGGTGTTTGAAAGTCAATGAAATCTAAATCTTTTATCTTGTCATTTACACAAATTCCCGAGATAATGTGAACAAAAATAAAAGAAGGATTTTGATATGAAACTTGACCAAATTGATCTGAATATCATTGCGGAACTGAAAAAAGACAGCCGTTTGTCCATGAGGGAGCTAGGAAGGAAAATTAAGCTGTCCCCGCCATCAGTCACTGAACGGGTGAGACAGCTGGAATCGTTTGGCATCATTAAGCAATATACGCTGGAGGTTGATCAGAAAAAACTTGGCCTTCCGGTTTCCTGTATTGTCGAAGCAACCGTCAAAAACGGGGATTACGATCGATTCAAAAGCTACATTCAAACGCTGCCGAATATTGAATTTTGCTATCGGATTGCGGGAGCGGCCTGCTATATCCTGAAAATCAATGCGGAGAGCCTTGAAGCAGTAGAAGCTTTCATCAATAAAACAACACCTTACGCCCAAACCGTCACTCATGTCATTTTCTCAGAAATTGATACAAAAAACGGGGGCGGTTAGAGAGTGCTTGGTCAAGTCTGTTATAATAATAGGATGAGCGTGAAAGAAAGAGAAGTGATCAAGCATGTCAAAAACAGTTGTATTAGCTGAAAAACCTTCAGTCGGCCGAGATTTGGCCCGGGTGCTGAAGTGCCATAAAAAAGGGAACGGTTATCTCGAAGGAGATCAATATATTGTCACATGGGCTTTAGGCCATTTGGTGACACTTGCTGATCCGGAAGGCTACGGAAAAGAATTTCAATCATGGCGGCTTGAGGATCTGCCGATTATCCCTGAACCACTAAAGCTAGTGGTCATCAAAAAAACCGGAAAGCAGTTCAATGCGGTGAAATCGCAGCTTACCCGCAAGGACGTCAATCAGATCGTCATCGCGACAGATGCCGGCAGGGAAGGTGAGCTCGTCGCACGCTGGATCATTGAAAAAGCGAACGTCCGTAAACCGATCAAACGGCTGTGGATTTCATCAGTAACGGACAAAGCGATCAAGGAAGGTTTTCAAAAGCTGCGCAGCGGCAAAGAGTATGAAAATCTGTACCACTCAGCCGTTGCCAGAGCAGAAGCGGATTGGATTGTCGGCATTAACGCGACCCGTGCGCTCACCACAAAATTCAATGCCCAGCTTTCATGCGGACGCGTGCAGACGCCGACGCTAGCCATGATTGCGAAGCGCGAGGCGGACATCCAAGCCTTCAAACCTGTTCCGTATTACGGCATTCGCGCAGCGGTCGATGGAATGACGCTGACGTGGCAGGAAAAGA
The DNA here is from genome assembly GCF_036765115.1 of Bacillus sp. 0909A. NCBI lineage: Bacteria > Bacillati > Bacillota > Bacilli > Caryophanales > Bacillaceae > Bacillus > Bacillus sp. 0909A. The sequence goes on along the minus strand of NZ_JBAIZU010000005.1, from coordinate 140,957 downwards.
AATCGAAGCAGACGAGAACATTTGATCAAGGCGTGACAAGCCGTTTGCTAAAAGAACTTGATGGAAAACAGGCGGTGGTCGCTGAACTGAAAAAAACAGCGAAAAAAAGCTTTGCTCCTGCGCTTTACGACTTGACGGAACTCCAGCGGGACGCCCACAAACGTTACGGATTTTCCGCCAAAGAAACGCTCTCAGTTCTCCAGAAGCTGTATGAGCAGCACAAGCTTGTCACATATCCGCGGACAGACTCACGGTTTTTATCCAGTGACATTGTCCCAACCTTAAAAGACCGGCTGGAGGGCATGGAAGTGAAACCGTATGCCCAATATGTCACCCAAATTAAAAAGCGCGGCATCAAATCGCATAAAGGCTACGTCAATGATGCTAAAGTGTCAGACCACCATGCGATTATCCCGACTGAAGAGCCGCTTGTTCTCAGCAGTCTCAGCGATAAAGAACGCAAGCTGTATGACCTGATTGCCAAACGTTTCTTAGCTGTGCTGATGCCGGCTTTCGAATATGAAGAAACAAAGGTCATGGCAGAAATCGGCGGAGAAACCTTTACAGCGAAAGGAAAAACCGTGCAGTCACAAGGCTGGAAAGCCGTTTATGACATGGCTGACGAGGATGACGAGCAGGAGGACGACAGAGATCAGACGCTGCCGGCTCTGGAAAAAGGCACCTCGCTCACTGTCCGCACATTAACTGAAACAAGCGGACAAACAAAACCGCCAGCCCGTTTTAATGAAGGGACGCTGCTGTCAGCTATGGAGAACCCAAGTGCCTTTATGCAGGGAGAAGAAAAAGACCTTGTCAAAACGCTTGGCGAAACAGGCGGCCTCGGTACGGTTGCAACGCGTGCCGACATTATCGAAAAACTGTTCAACAGCTTTTTAATTGAGAAAAAAGAAAAAGACATTTTTATCACCTCAAAAGGAAAACAGCTCCTGCAGCTCGTTCCTGAGGATTTGAAATCACCTGCTTTAACGGCAGAATGGGAACAAAAGCTGTCCGCCATTGCGGCCGGAAAATTAAAATCCGCTGTCTTTATTAAAGACATGAAGGCTTACGCGAAGCAAACGGTAACAGAAATCAAAAACAGCAGCCAAACCTTCCGACATGATAACATTACGGGAACGGCATGTCCGGAGTGCGGCAAAATGATGCTGAAGGTAAACGGCAAGCGCGGCACCATGCTCGTGTGCCAGGACCGGGAATGCGGAAGCAGAAAAACGATCGCCAGAAAAACAAACGCGCGCTGCCCGAACTGCCATAAAAGAATGGAGCTTCGAGGCCAAGGAGAAGGCCAGACCTTCGCGTGTGTTTGCGGGCACCGTGAGAAGCTTTCTGTATTTGAAAAACGGAAAAACAAAGACAAAGGGCGCGCTACAAAGCGGGACGTCTCTTCCTATTTGAAAAAACAAAATAAAGATGAACCGATTAACAATGCGTTGGCGGAACAGCTGAAGAAACTCGGTTTGGATAAATAAAAAGAAACCTGTGCGATTCGCACAGGTTTCTTTTTATTGGACTTAGGTCCTGTTTTTTGAAAGTTCAAAAAGGGAAAAAAAAGCTAGTAATCTTCGTTTTTTTCTTTTATAGTTGATATAATTTGTAACATGGCAGTAATAATTTCGTCATATATTGGTGTGCGTCTGATTCGCTTCGGACGACAAAGGGGGACTTGCCTGTGCGGCATGTGTTGGTCGCTGCTATCTTATGTTGCTTATCTATCGGACTTTCCGCAGGGTGCGTTGAAGCTGGAAATAAAATCCTATATCAGTCGGAGGCAGATAGGAATACCCGACCGCTTCAGCCGGCGGAGTATTTCATCTATCACAATCTTATGAATGACCAGGGGCTTATCAAAACGGATTTCTCAGATCAGCCCTCCTATTTATCAGAATCGATTGGCCTGTGGATGGAGTTTTTGGTCAGCAGACAAGACGCCTCGCATTTTCAGGAGCAATATCAGCATCTGACGGATTCTTTTCTTCTGAACCATCACCTGGTGACATGGAAGATACAAAACGGTCAAGCGAGCGGGACAAACGCGCTGATTGATGATATGAGAATCATGGTGTCTCTCGATCAGGCAGCTGCTCTTTGGGGGAGCAGCCAATATGAAAAAACGGCCCGTGATATCGGCACGGCTTTAAAATCATACAACATGTACAATGGGATGTTTACAGACTTTTACGATTCAGCCTCTCAGGCCGCTTCAAAGGACGTGACGCTTTCGTATGTCATGCCCGATGCACTAGCTGTTTTGAAAAAGTATGGAATCATAGACGAAGAAACAGTACAGCGAAATGCCGATGTTCTCTATCTAGCCCCTTTAAAGAATGGTTTCCTTCCAAAAACGTACAGCGCAGCGTCGAAGCAGTACAAATATGACAGTGAAGTAAACGTCATTGACCAGCTCTACGCTGCGTGGCATTTGCCGGAAGGGAATGAAAAAGCCGCTGTGATAGCGGAGTGGGTCAAAAAGGAATTTCAGGCAAACGGAAAGCTGTACGGACGATATTCAGCAGATACGAAGGAGCCTGCCGTCCAATATGAGTCGCCGTCCGTATACGCGTTAGCTGCTTTATTTTTGACAAAACAACATGAAGACAGCTCGGTCATCAAAGCGATTTATGATAGAATGAATGACTTTGAAATTCTTGATCCGGCGAAATCGTATTATGGGGGTTACATGAGCGGCTCTGACACGCACTCGTTCGACAATCTGCTGCCGCTGTTAGCCGAAAGGAAGCTTTTTAATGAAACGATCATTCAATGAATCACAAAAATTATTTGCTTATCTTTCAGGGCTCATCGCAGCCCTGTCTCTGTTTATTTTTTATGTGTCCGCCGAGCAGTCGGAGGGCTTTCTGATCATTTGCATCACATTTGTCGTGATCGGGGCCGGCATTTGGTTCGGTCCGATTTACGCGCTGGCGGTCACTTTAATCGTTCTCTTTGTTCTTGGCACGCTCATGATGTTTTTTCAGACTGGACAGGCTGTGATGTTTTCGGCTGAAGACGGGCTGCGCATGCTGATCGTGTGGGGAATTGCGCTTTTGCTGTTTTCCTTTATGTCAGGAAGAATCCACGATATTGCAGCAGAGCTGCGCCGTTCAGTCAAACGTCTTCAATCTGAAATCAAAAGCTTCGTGGCTGTCGACAGAGTGACGGGTTTTGATAACAAGCAAAGAATGAAACTGGAATTGTCAGAGGAAATCAAACGGGCGGAGCGCTACGGCAATTCCTTTGTCTTTTTGCTGCTTCATATGCAATATTTCAAGGAATTTAAGTCTTTGTACGGAGAGAAAGAGACCGACCGCCTCTTTCAATTCGTCAGCCTGCAAATCAGGTCAAGCGTCCGGGAAACGGATAAAAAATTCCGCCCCTCTGACGAGCGCTTCGGCATTGTGCTGACACACACGCCGGCTGAACATATGCCGGCCGTTCTGGCAAAGCTGAAAAAACAGCTGGACACGTATCAGCTGACAAACGAAAAGTATGTGTCGCTTACGTTCCATGTCTGTTATTTACCTTATCGAAGAGATATAAGGACGGCTGATCAATTTTTAGATGAACTGGAAAACGAGATGATGATGAATGAACTTTAGAAGAATAACGCTACTCTGCGTGACCGTTCTGATGCTGACAGCTATTGCTTCTTTTCCCGTTTCGGCCCAAGCAAAGGGGCAGGATGACGGTATTCTCATCATCTACTCAACCTTGGACGGCAAAGAGTCGCCTCAAGTCAAAATGCTCGATTTATGGGCCGGCCATTTTACATCTCATGTCACGGTCAGAAAAGATTCGGATGTTACAGCATCTGATGTGAAAGGCAAAGAACATGTTATCTATTACGGGCAAACGAAAAGAAAGCTCAGCAAAAAACTGGTGTCCCTCATCAGCGGCGTAAAAAAACCTGTCGTCGCCATCGGCTATAATGCCGGACAAATCAGCCAATTTTCCGGCCTCTCCTTAACCCGCAAAGAACATGTCTATCAGATTCACAGCAGCACGGAAAAAAACGATGTCTCCTTAGAGAGCGGGCTTCACGTGCTGAGCGTATCAGGCCTGAAAGGAAAGGCGCTGTATACCTTTACATCTGGTGACGGCAAAGCGCGTCCGTTTATATGGAAAACGGAAAAATCAAATGTGTATATCGGCTTGACCAATCTGTTAAATGACAATCTGATTGTGGCGAAAGAGCTTCGAGAAGCATTTGGAGAGAAGGCTGGAACCACGCTTTTATATTTGCGGCTGGAGGATATCAGCCCGATGTCTGATGAAACCTTGCTGCTTCAAGCCGGTACATATCTGTACAAGAGACATGTGCCTTTTATCCTGTCAGTCATTCCGGTATATCTGAATCCGGAAACAGGTGATAAAGTGTATTTGTCTGATAAACCGAAGATGGTCAAGGTATTGAAAAAACTGCAAAGCATGGGCGGCAGTATCATTGTTCATGGCTACACACACGCCTATCGCCACAGTGAAACAGGAGAGGGCTTCGAGTTTTGGGATGCCAAGGCGGACCAGCCAATCACTTCGGAAAATGCCGATGACACCCCGTCCATTTTGGAAAAGGAACAGGCTTTTCCGAATGAACAGGCCTATAAGAGCTATTTGAAGCCGTTTCAGGAAAAGGAAGAAACATATACAAGGCAAAAGCTGACGCACGCCATTGAGGATTTAACCTCGGCAGGGCTTTATCCGCTGGCATTTGAAGCCCCGCACTACACGATGTCTGAGTACGGCTATCAAATGGCTTCACAGTATTTTTCAAGCATGTTTGGGCAGGTGCAGCTCAGCAATACAACATGGAAAACCTCCGGCGCATCCCCGTTTGTGACCAAACCAGCTATGCTGCATGGGATGACGCTGTATCCGGAAACAATCGGTTTTGTCGATACATCAAAACAAAACCCGCTCGGCGATATGGAGGAGCACATCTCACAGATGATTGATTTTGAAGGCGGAGTGGCCGGAGGGTTTTATCACCCGTATCTTGGGATGAAATATTTGCCTGAGCTTGTTGACCAGATGGAACGCATTCCGGACAGTGAATGGCTTGATTTGAAGAAAACGAAACAAACCGTCAAAACAGACAAAGTGGAAATTCGTACAAGCGGTGACGGAACGATTCAGGTGAAAAACGGCGTAAGCGCCGTCGGCGAGTTTTTCGACCACCATCGGCAAACCCCGTTGGAAAAGGCGTTATGGATTCTCTCCGCAGTTGTGCTCTTGTTTGTCATCATGTTTGTCAGCTATACGTTTTACTTGAGAGCCACATTAAAAAAACGAATGTTTAAGGAGAGAAGAAGCCTTGGGTAATATGCTGTTCTTTATCTCGCTGAGTTTAATATGGGTCATGCTTCTCTATCACATGTTTCTCATGCAGGGCGGATTCCGCCACTACATGACCTTCGAGCGGAACATTCCGAAGTGGAGAGAAAACATGAAGGAATTGCCGAAGGTCAGTGTGCTCATCCCGGCCCATAATGAAGAAGTTGTCATTCGGCAGACGCTGAAGGCTATGGTGAATCTTTATTATCCGAAGGACCGGCTGGAGATTATTGTGGTAAACGATAATTCTTCAGACGGGACGGGTGATATCGTCAATGAATTTTCCCAGAAATACGATTTTATCAAAATGGTGATCACAAAACCGCCTAACGCCGGAAAAGGCAAATCCTCGGCGCTCAACTCCGGTTTTGCTGAATCGAACGGTGATGTCATTTGTGTATATGACGCCGACAACACGCCTGAAAAAATGGCCGTGTATTATCTTGTTCTCGGTCTGATGAATGACGAGAAGGCAGGCGCAGTGGTGGGGAAATTCCGTGTCATCAATGCGGCAAAAACGCTGCTGACGAAGTTTATCAATATTGAAACGATCTGTTTTCAGTGGATGGCGCAGGGAGGCAGATGGAAGTGGTTCAAAATCGCTACCATTCCCGGAACCAATTTCGCGATCCGCAGAAGCATTATTGAAAAGCTCGGGGGCTGGGATGATAAAGCGCTGGCTGAAGATACCGAGCTGACCATCCGGGTGTATAACCTCGGCTATCACATCCGCTTTTTCCCGGCTGCTATTACTTGGGAGCAGGAGCCGGAAACGTGGAAGGTGTGGTGGCGCCAGCGGACGAGATGGGCGCGCGGCAATCAATATGTCGTCCTGAAGTTTTTGGCGCAGTTTTTCAAACTGAAACGAAAACGGATTATCTTTGACTTGTTTTACTTTTTCTTTACGTATTTCCTGTTTTTCTTTGGCGTGATCATGTCAAACACGATATTTGTGGTCAATCTGTTTTATGATTTGCATTTGTCGGTCGGGTTTTTGGCAATGATCCTTTGGATTTTGGCGTTTTTCTTATTTATGACCGAGGTCATGATTACGTTAAGCATCGAAAAAACAGAAATGAACAGGCAAAACTTCTTTATCGTATTTCTGATGTACTTTACGTACTCGCAGGCATGGATTGTGCTCGTGATCTATTCTTTATTCGTAGAAATCAAGCACCGTATATTCAAGCAGGAGGTCAAATGGTACAAGACAGAACGATACAATCAACATAAAAGCGGGTGACCTTTTTGAAACAACTACTTATTTTTCTTACAAGCATTATGCTGCTGGCAATGACCGGACAAGCGGCCTTCGCCCAAGAGATGCAGGTCGAAGGCTCTCTTCTAGGCAAAAGCAGCCGTGAACAAGCCAAACAGCAGGTGCTGACAAGCGATCTCGTGACACTGTACGGATCAAAAGACAGTGCGGAACTGACGTATCAGATCCCCGCAGGCGCCTCTTACGGCAGCCAGCAATTGGTGATTGAATACGAGGCATCGGATCTATTAATTTCTCCTTCTTCGTTAACGGCTGTGATTGACGATGAACCGGTAAAAACGGTAAAGCTAAACGGGCATTCAAAACGGAAAACACTGAAGCTGAACTTGACCAAAAGCCAGTCCAGCCAAGGTTATCACAGCGTATCACTGAAATTTTACGGCGTCATGAAAGAGGGCGTCTGCGTCAGACAGGATACGTCCGGCAACTGGATCAAAATTTTTCCGGACAGCCGCCTGACACTGGCGGACAGCAGCGAAGCGAAGGGAACGTCACTTGAACATTACCCATACCCATTTGCCCAGTCGGGTAATACAGCGGAAGAGACTGCTATTGTCATTCCGGATAACCCGAGTTCGGCAGAAATTGAAGCGGCTGTCAAAACAGAAGGATTCCTGAAAACTGCGGACAGCAGTGTCAGCATTTCGTTTGTGAAGGAATCTGAAGTGAAGCAAATCGACAAGCCGACCATTTTCATCGGTGAGGACAAGCATTGGAACGGCAAGGTGAAAAAGCTGATCAAACAAGCCGGCTTACAGGCAAAAGGAGAAAAACTTCTGCTTGCGGAGCGCGTGCTGAAAGCGCAGGGCAAGCAGCAGCCGGTTCTGTTTGCTCAAGCGGCGTCTGATGATGTGCTCTCAGAAAAAATTAGCGTCATCACTGATCAGACTTACACCGGCCAGCTAAGCGGCGAAACACTTTCTATTGGCAAGCTTCAAAAGGCTGAAAAGCAGGAAAGCAATAAGCTGACCCTTGAGAAATTCGGGGCAGAAGATATGACTATTGGAGCTGACAAAACATCTTCAGCGCATTATTTTTATCCGGCTTCGGCGGTGATAGATCAAAACCAATCAGCCAAGCTGTCGCTTAAGCTAAAGAAATCGGAAACGATTCAAGCAGCCGCCGCAGAAAGCGATTCATCCTCTCAAGCAGCAGAGCTGAAGGTCCTCATCAACGGGCAGCCGCATTCGGTCCGCCTCAATGAATTAGGAAAAGAAGATAAAAACGGATACTATCATGTCACGCTGAAAGTAGACCCTAAGCTGCTGCAGAAAAACCGCTACATTGATATGCAGTTTATCACCACGGGCTTAAAGGAAAACAACCCTTGCAATACAACCGACGAAGAGAAATGGGTCTTTATTGATAAAAGCAGCACATTGTCTTACACCGTCAAAGGCACAGCTCCGTCAGCGAATTTTCAGGAGTGGCCGCTTCCTTACGCCGGAAATCAGGAACAGGCTACACTGATTGTGCTTCCTGACAGTGTGAGCCAACCTAAGCTTAAAGAGCTTTCTCTCGTTACTGATTCCTTCGGAAGCGAAGCCCAGCAATCTTTTACAGTAAGGAAAGCATCTGAAGTCAAAGCGGATGACGCGAAAGGCCGGAACTTAATTTTCATCGGCGGTGTCAGCCAGTTCTCTCTTTTGAAAGAGAAATCTTCTGAGCTGCTCGTGCCTCAAGCGAAAAACGGCTCGTTTGACGTGTCGGGCTTTGAAATGCTGAACGAGACAACGAAACAAATGGCATTTACCCAGGCATCTTTATGGGATTCAAATTATACGATGGCTGTTTTTGCGCCGCTGAAAGAAAATGGTGCAGCCGTCACAAAAGAAATGATCAGCTTTTTGAACAGCAATGATGACACGGCGACCGTCATCAATGAAACAAACAGCCAGCAGGTGTTTACAAACCACCAGCAGCTCAAATCGGAACCAAACAGTTCTGAAGCAGAAAAAACAGCCCAAGATCAAGGCCAAAAACTGCTGTATATCGGCGTGCTGGCTCTCATTATGGTGATTGCGGCATGCTTCATTTGGGTCACCGTTAGACGAAGAAAAAGAAGGATAGATAGAGAATAAGACAGAGGCTGATACCAGCCTCTGTTTTTTTGTTTTTGGATCAAATTTTCCATTTGTGGAACCTGTCATTTTATTTTTTTCTCCCGGCCGATAAGCCTCTTTACAACATACGTAAACGGGAGTATGATCTCTTTTAGAAAACAAATCGCTTAATCTGAAAACAGAGCGGGGGACCCATTTTGGCGGCATTTTGCCGCTCGGGGTGAATCCTTTTTAGGTAGGGCAAACTCTCATATGCCCGAATCCGTCAGCTAACCTCGTAAGCGTTCATGAGAGGAGATGAATGAAACCTGTGTTCGATGTTAAGGCACAGGGGCATCCGTTTGCCTCTGTGTTTTTTGCTGTTCAATTTTCAGAATGTAAATCGCATACAGAGACATCATAGCAGAAAGGACTATTATAAAATGTGAGAACAGATGCGGATGGTTTATTGTTTTAATGAAAATGAAATTAAAAGGGGAAGACATCGATGTATCATTCCATCAAACGTTTTTTGATTGGGAAACCGTTAAAATCACAAGCAGCAGGAGAACAAAAACTGACAAAATTAAAGGCACTTGCCATGCTCTCCTCAGATGCTTTATCATCTGTCGCTTACGGAACGGAACAAATTCTTATCATATTGGCGGCGGTAAGCGCTGCTGCATTTTGGTATTCCATTCCGATAGCGGTCGGCGTACTCATTTTGCTGCTCGCGCTGATTCTCTCATACAGGCAAATTATTTACGCTTATCCGCAGGGCGGCGGGGCGTATGTTGTATCAAAAGAAAACCTCGGCGAAAAGCCCGGGCTGATTGCAGGCGGTTCATTGCTCGTCGATTATATATTAACTGTAGCAGTAAGTATTTCCGCAGGAACGGACGCCATCACCTCGGCGTTTCCGGCACTGCATGATTATCATATACCCATTGCTGTTTTGCTGGTTTTAGTAATTATGATTTTAAATCTGCGGGGGCTGTCAGAATCAGCATCAATACTTGCCTACCCGGTCTATCTGTTTGTGGCGGCTCTTTTCATCCTGATTGCCGTTGGTTTATTTAAGCTTATGACAGGGCAAATCGATCAGCCTGTCCACCATACACCGATCGGCACACCGGTAGCCGGCATTACGCTGTTTTTGCTGCTAAAGGCTTTTTCATCCGGCTGCTCCGCGCTTACCGGAGTTGAAGCGATCTCCAACGCGATTCCAGCCTTCAAAAACCCGCCTGCGCGAAACGCGGCGAGAACGTTGGCTATGATGGGGATCTTGCTTGCGGTTCTGTTTGCCGGTATCACAGTACTTGCATACGGTTACGGGACGGCTCCGAAACCGAATGAAACGGTCATTTCACAAATTGCGTCGGATACCTTCGGAAGAAATGTGTTTTACTATGTCATTCAGGGTGTGACATCGTTAATTTTGGTCCTTGCGGCGAATACGGGTTTCTCAGCTTTCCCGCAGCTTGCCTTCAATTTGGCGAGAGACCAGTACATGCCGCGCATGTTTACAGTAAGAGGCGACCGCTTAGGCTTCTCAAACGGAATTATCTTTTTAGGCGTTGCCTCAATTGTGCTGATTCTGTTATTTGGAGGACAGACGGAGCACTTAATCCCGCTATACGCGGTCGGTGTGTTTATTCCATTTACGCTTTCGCAAACAGGAATGTGCATCAAATGGATCAAACAAAAACCAAAAGGCTGGATTGGAAAAATGCTGATCAACTCCTGCGGCGCATTGATATCGTTTATGGTTCTGTCCATCCTGTTTGTCACGAAGTTTAATGTCGTATGGCCTGTTTTGATCTTTATGCCGATCGTCGTTTTTTTGTTTTTTGCGATTAAGAATCACTATACGGCTGTCGGTGAGCAGCTTCGTATCGTAAACAAACAGCCGGAAGAAATCAAAGGTACGGTCGTGATTGTGCCTGTAGCCGGTGTCACGACCGTCGTGCAAAAATCCATACAATACGCAAAGTCACTGTCAGATCAGGTCATTGCCGTTCACGTATCGTTTGACAGAGAGCAGGAAAAGAAAGTGGAAAAACGCTGGGAAGAGCTGGATAATGGAGTGCGTCTTGTCACGCTTCACTCTTCGTACAGAAGCTTGATCCATCCGTTTGATAAGTTTTTGGAAACTGTTGAAGCAAAAGCAAAGAAGAAACAGTTTTCTGTCATGGTGCTGTTCCCGCAGTTTATAACAAAAAAACGCTGGCACACCATTCTGCACAACCAGTCAGCGTTCCTGCTGAGAGTCCGGCTGTTCTGGAAAAAGGACATAATCGTTGCCACATTGCCGTATCATTTTAAAAAGTAAGCAGCTCAGACCAAGGGACATCCCTTGGTCTTTTTTAAATAAAGGGGGAATGGCGATGTATACGGAAGGGGCATTTGTTATAGTGACAAACGCAAAGCGGCAAATTCTGCTGGTCAAACGAAAAGACGTTCCTTTATGGGATTTGCCGGGCGGACGGGTTGAATCAGGAGAAACCCCGGAGGCAGCGGCAATCCGGGAGGTAATGGAAGAAACGGGATATATGATAGAGCTTTCCGGGAAATTGGGTATCTATCAAAGACCTAAGTTTCAGGACGAACAGGATGTGTTTGCAGGGAACATAACAGGCGGACAAGCGATAGAAAACAGCATGGAAACGGCCGGTTTGAAGTGGTTTTCGCCAGAGCGTCTGCCGCTTTTGATGGTGCCAAACCGGAAAATGCAAATCGGAGATTTTCTAAACGGCGCCGCGGGCATCGAGTGTACCGTCAAGGACAACAGTTTTTTGGCGGCCCTAGACCTGTTCAGAAGGAAATACAGCAAGCGATAGTTGCCTCCGGGTTTTAAACGACTCCCCCTGTGGTATTGAAAAAGGAAAAAGGAGGATACGGCATGGCACACAAAACAGCAGGACAAACAATGACAGAACTGCTTGAACAATGGGGAGTTGATCATGTTTACGGCATCCCCGGAGACAGCATTAACGAATTTATTGAGGAACTCAGACACGAAAGAAATCAATTGGAATTCATCCAAACCCGCCATGAAGAGGTGGCAGCGCTGGCAGCCGCGGCTGAGGCAAAACTCACCGGCAAGATCGGTGTCTGCCTGTCAATTGCAGGGCCGGGTGCGGTGCACTTATTGAACGGTTTATACGATGCAAAAGCGGACGGCGCCCCTGTGCTTGCGATTGCAGGTCAGGTTTCCTCAGGTGAAGTCGGGCGGGACTATTTTCAGGAGATTAAGCTTGAGCAAATGTTTGAAGACGTGGCAGTGTTTAACAGGGAGGTACATAGCGCGGAGTCACTGCCGGATCTGTTGAATCAGGCGATCCGCACTGCCTACAGTAAAAAAGGCGTTGCGGTATTAAGTGTGTCAGATGATTTGTTTGCGGAGAAAATCAAACGGGAACCCGTTTATACATCACCGTTGTATATGGAAGGGAATCTTGAACCGAAAAAAGAACAGCTTGTGACATGCGCGCAATACATTAACAAGGCGAAAAAGCCGATCATTTTGGCGGGACAGGGAATGAAAAAGGCGAAGCGGGAGCTGCTGGAATTTGCGGATAAAGCAGCGGCGCCGATCGTCGTCACGCTCCCCGCAAAAGGCGTTGTTCCCGATAAGCACCCGCACTTTCTCGGTAACCTTGGGCAGATTGGGACAAAACCGGCCTATGAGGCAATGGAAGAATGCGATTTGTTAATCATGCTCGGCACCTCGTTCCCGTATCGTGATTACTTGCCGGAAGACACACCGGCAATCCAGCTTGACTCAGACCCGGCGAAAATCGGCAAACGATATCCGGTAACAGCGGGGCTTGTCTGTGACTCGGCTCTCGGTCTGCGCGAACTGACGGAGTATATTGAACGGAAGGAAGACCGAAGATTCCTAAATGCCTGCACTGAACATATGCAGCATTGGTGGAACGAAATCGAAAAAGATGAAACTGAGGCGACAACACCGCTTAAACCCCAGCAGGTCATCGCACGTCTTCAGGAAGCAGCAGCAGACGACGCGGTGCTGTCTGTAGATGTCGGCACTGTCACCGTCTGGATGGCGCGGCATTTCAAAATGAACGCGAACCAGGATTTCATCGTTTCCAGCTGGCTTGCGACAATGGGCTGCGGCCTGCCGGGAGCTATAGCGGCGAGCTTGTCTGAACCGGAGCGCCAGGCCATCGCAGTCTGCGGTGACGGAGGCTTTTCCATGGTCATGCAGGATCTCCCGACCGCAGTCAAATACAAGCTCCCGATTACTGTCGTTATTTTAAACAATGAAAATCTCGGCATGATTGAATATGAACAGCAGGTCAAAGGCAACATCGACTATGTCACAAAACTTCAGAATGTTGACTATGCCGCATTTGCAGAAAGCTGCGGAGCAAAAGGCATCAAGGTGACCAGAGCGGAAGAGCTTGCGCCGGCCTTTCATGAGGCGCTTCACTCCGATCAGCCGGTCGTTGTTGACGTCATGATCGGAAATGAACCGCCGCTGCCCGGCAAGATCACCTATGGACAGGCAAAAGGCTTCAGCAAATACATGCTGAAAAACTTCTTCGAAAACCAAAAAATCGAAATGCCGTCATTGAAGAAGAGCTTAAAACGGTTATTCTAAAAAAACAGGGGCCCGGGAAGGCCCCTGTTTTTTGGGTTTTATTGAATCATAAAATCGGTTGTTTGAACCTTTAAAATGCCTCGTATACTTAATGGGATCAACATTTTCGCCGTGCCCAAAACGGACACAAGGACAAATGCATCTGCTTTTTAAAGCAAAAAGATCAGCGCATTTGTCCTTGTCTGTTTCATTCAAAATTAATGTCTCTATAAGCTTATTTCCCTTTTTTCGAAAGCCCAAAAAAGAAAGGAAAAGCAGAACCAACTAATAAAGTGCCGAATAAAAACATGCCGCCGATAAACACGTGAAAATTAGCGCCACCGGCTGTAAAAGCGGTAATTAAGGAAATGATACTGAGCACCACCATGGCGATGCCAGGCGCGATTCTCATTTTTTTACCTGTTGATTTATAAGCGATAACAGAACATAAAATTCCGATTACAATAGGTACAATCCACAAATAAAACAGAATAAATACTGACATTATCAAAACTCCGATTTTTTCTTCTATCATAACAAATTTCTGTAAAAAATGATATCAATGAGCTTTGAAGCCAAAATTAAAAACCGGCTCTATCAGCCGGTTTTTTTTCTAACGGAACGTATCGACGATCAAAAACACATTCAAAGCAACAATCAGTACAGCGATCAGCCAAGAAACAACTGTTACCCATTTGGCATTGATCAGCGAACCCATAATCCGCTTATTGCTTGTGAACATAATAAGCGGAATTAAGGCAAAGGCAATGCCGAAGGAAAGAACCACCTGGCTCAGCACAAGAGCCGACGTCGGATTGACGCCTGATGCGATGATCAAGATCGGCGGAATGATTGTGATGAACCGCCGTACATACAGCGGGATGCGGTAATTGATAAATCCCTGCATAATCACATCGCCTGAAAGTGTTCCGACAGACGAACTGGACAGGCCCGCAACCAGCAGGCCAATTCCGAATAGCACGGCTGAAACAGGGCTGACAAGATGACCGAACTGCTGAAACGCGACATCAAGATCCTCGACAAACAGCCCGTTTTTGAAGAATAATGCTGCAGCCACAATCAGCATACTCGCATTAATAGCCCCTGCAATCAGCATCGCTATTAAAATATCAATAAATTCAAATCTGAAGATTTTCTTCCGTTCGGCATCTGTTTTGCCGACAACCCGCCGCTGTGTGAGGGCAGAGTGTAAATAAATGGCGTGCGGCATAACGGTTGCGCCGAGAATCCCTGCGGCAAGAAGAACGCTGTCGGTCCCGTGAAATGTCGGAACGAAAAGCCCCTTCATCACTGAGACGGCATCAGGCTTTGCGAAAAAGGTCTGCAGCGCAAAGGCGATGACCACTACAAACAGCATGCCGGCAATACCGGCTTCAAGTGAACGATAACCGCGGCGCTGAAGCTCCAAAATCGCGAAAGAGCCGATCGCCGCAATAATAGACGCTTCGAGCATCGGGATGCCAAACAGCAAATACAGTCCCAGCGCAGCTCCGATAAATTCCGCCAGATCAGTCGCGATAATGACGAGCTCGCCTTGAATCCATAAGCCGATAGAGACGGGCTTAGGAAATTCCTCACGAGCGACCTCAGGCAGGTTTTTGCCTGTCGCGATACCAAGTTTGGCGGAGAGTGATTGGATCAAGAGCGCCATGATATTAGAAAATAAAATCACCCATAGCAGCATATATCCATATTTAGAACCAGCTGATATATTTGTTGCGAAGTTACCGGGATCGATATAGGCAATAGCTGCAATAAACGCCGGGCCTAAAAAAGGCAGTAGTCCTCTGAATCCTCTGCTTTTCCCGTCAAGCGCATCTTGGACTGCTTTGGAACGGGGAGATTGTGCTGTGATGTCCTTATTCATCATGTACTCACCTGAATTCTAATTGTTTTTGCCATACAACAAAGAGTTTCCTTAAACCAAATTATTTTATCTACATCATATGACCATCCCGATTTCTTGTCAACCAATGATGATCAAAAATTACTCTTAAATTTTTCCCTGTTATGTAACATGATATGTAGGGCATCTGATAAGGGTCCATACATAAAAAGACATCGTTTCTGTATGAAACGATGCCTCCTGAATAATCTAACATTTAGGCTTCCTTCCGCAATCCGCGGAATACGAGGCTCAGTAAGAATACGAAGATCGCTGCCCCGATAATTGCCGGAATAATGGCAAATCCTGCAAGGCTCGGTCCCCAAGTTCCGAGCAGGCCGTGCCCGATCCATGCGCCGATCAGACCTGCAATCATCGAACCGAAGATTCCTCCAGGCATGCGATTGCCGACAATGGCGCTTCCGATTAGTCCAATTAAGATAGCAATAACTAATGAAACCAAAAAGCTAAGCATGATATTCACCTCTCCTTAATGATTTATATATCAATAACCGTTCTAGACAAATCCGAAACGTACAAAAGCATATTTGCTTATGAGTCTGTTTTTATCTTTCTCTGTACACTGCCGTCAGCCAAATGAACAATTACGTTTGTGCCTTTATGCTCAGCAATTTCCTTTGCCCTTTCAATTGCTTCTGTTTTCGTATCCTTGATGTCAGATACACGTTTGGCATCCTCAGCTTTGACGGCCCAGCCATTTTTATGCTTAATGACATGTTCCGCCTTATTCATCAGCTCGGGTCTGGCGTCATCGTTTGCCTCCTCATCGCGTTCTGTTTCATCATCATGTTTGAGAAAGTCGTCAATTTCCTTTTTTGAGGCGTTTTCCGCCCATTCCTTTGCTTTGCTCGTCGCAATCGGAATGGCGCGTCCGTCCTCATAGCCTTCATCAATCATGGCATTCGCGATTTCAATCGCCTTTTTCTTCACAGGCTTCTCGAGATTTTTCAGTGAAGCGGGGTAATTCTTCATAGACCAAGGCATTTCCATCACTCCTTCTGCTTTTATAAAAAGGGTACCCGCAGGTGAAAAATAAAAACGTTTTAGAGAAAAATGAAGGTATACTATATAGTAGAAAAACGGAAGGGAAGTGCGAGTTGGGTGACAACAGAACGAAAAGAAGACTTACATCAGCAATTAAAAGAAATAGAGAAATGGGAAAAGGAGCAGCAAAAAGTCTGGTTTTGGGAAAAACTCAGCCGTCTCCCGTTTCAGCTGCTGGACAAGCTGACGCCGGAATTCATTCAGAAAAAGATCGGCAAGCTTTTGGATGAGGTGGGCACCTTTGTTCAGACTGGAGGTCAGTACCTGACATCGGAAAAACAGATTATCAAAACGTTTCAAAAGAAACTGCCCGAGCAAACCTTTGAATCACTGGATGACGTACAGAAAGCGCCTCTGGCTGTTATGGATGATGTTGCTGAAGCGATGGGCAAAAACAGAATCAATGCTGCAACCGTTCAGGGAGCAACCACGGGTGTAGGCGGCGTATTTACACTGGCGGCAGACATTCCGGCTGTGCTCGGTTTATCATTAAAAACGCTGCAGGATATCGCAGTGGCCTATGGCTATAATCCAAAGGAGAAAAAAGAGCGGGTCTTCATCGTAAAATGTTTGCAGCTTACTTCAGCAGATGTTGTCGGTAAAAAATCCATTCTGAAAGAATTAAAAGACTATGATCAGGACCGTACATATAAGAATGTCGCTTCCCAAGTCCAAGGCTGGCGGGAAGTGGTTTTAGGCTACCGTGACACCTTTGGCTGGAAAAAGCTTTTTCAAATGGTGCCGATCGCGGGTATGGTCTTTGGCGCGGCAGCCAATCGCTCGACATTAAATGACATTACCGAAACAGGCATGATGCTCTATAAAAAGCGGCGCATCCTCGAGCGGCTCAAAGAAACAGTACAGAATCATGAATAGAAGAAAAGCAGACGGGCACCGCGTTCCGTCTGCTTTTTTCAGTCATAACACACCCAATGTGTTTTGTTTGTTTAAAAGAAATGACAGCGGGAATACAACAACCAACACCAATTAAAGGAGGAATTCAAAATGGCACAAGATAACAAAATGAGCAGAGAAGAAGCAGGTAGAAAAGGCGGAGAAACGACTAGCAAAAACCATGATAAAGAATTCTATCAAGAGATTGGTCAAAAAGGCGGAGAAGCCACTAGCAAAAACCATGACAAAGAATTCTATCAGGAAATCGGCGAAAAAGGCGGAGAAGCCACTAGCAAGAATCATGACAAAGAGTTCTATCAAGAGATCGGTGAAAAAGGCGGAGAAGCCACTAGTGAAAATCATGACAAAGAATTCTATCAAGAAATCGGCCGTAAAGGCGGAGAAGCGACAAGCAAAAATCATGATAAGGAATTCTACCAAGAAATTGGCTCAAAAGGCGGAAATGCCCGCGACAACGACTAACTAAGTAAAGCATAAAAGGCAGACAACCTGTAGATAAAAAGCGATCCGGCGCAGCAGCTGGATCGCTTTTTATTTTGGGTATTTTCTCAATTTATGCCAGTATTGCGGTACAATAAGTGAAAAAAAGGGGTTTTCGCTAATGTCCGAGATGCAAAATGTGCTCGCCATCGCTAATGAAGTCAAAGAAAAACACGCCAATTTTTCAATCTCAGAGGTCAACGACCACTGTGTGCGCCTCGCTGTGTTTACAGGAGAATATGACTGGCACCATCACCCTGACTCAGATGAATTATTCATTGTTCTTGAAGGTGAGCTGCTGATCGATTTTAAGAACAAAGAAACCGCGGTACTCAAAGCGAATGACAGCCTGCTGATCCCAAAAGGAACGGTTCACCGCACGCGCTCTTACGTCAGAACGGTGAATCTCTGTATCGAGCATATACAAGCGAAAACAGTCATGATAGAGGAATTGCCATGCTGATTAAAAGGATTGTATGTGAAGTAGACGCTTCAAATGCTAAAGCATTTGCAAACGCGCAGTCACAGTGGGGAGCACTATCACATGTAAATGGCTTCATCAAACAGACCGGCGGATGGCGGAAAACAGCAGATGGGCTATTCACCGCAGAAATCATCAGCGTTTGGGAAAACAGAGCTGCCTATGATCATTTTATGGAGAACGAACATGACGTTATCTATGAAGAAATTGGGCAAAAGGCTACGTTATATTCAATAGAAGTGGCGCTTACCCAGGTTGATGCAGAGGGGGTCGCTTTCTTATTTGAGAACCGGGAAATTGAATACGAGCCTGGATGGACCGTGACAAAAGCTTATTGATGGGAAATCGCCCTCAAAAAAAGAGGATAAGCTGATTTTATCGCTTATAATAACAATAAAGATATTCTCCTGTTATTTTGATTGAATTAGAATGAAGAAAATGGCATTCACTTGTACAATCAGGGGGATTAATTCGGATGACTTTTCATTTTCATGAAATTGACCATATTCAGCTTGCGGCTCCTAAAGGCTGTGAAACTGCTGCAAGACAATTTTACGGCGGGATATTAGGCTTTAAGGAAATTGAAAAACCAGATGAGTTAAAAGCCCGGGGCGGAGTCTGGTTCACTTTTGGGAACAGACAATTGCATATCGGGATAGAAGAACCTTTTGTCCCGGCTAAAAAAGCACACCCTGCATTTGAGGTTTTGAATATAGAAGGCTTAAAAGAACATGTAAAATTAAATGGAATTGCAATTGTTGAGGACAATAAACTTCCGGGAGCGGACAGATTCTATATTTCAGATCCATTTGGCAATCGTCTGGAGATGCTTGAGTGGCATACAACGCGCAAAAAAGGATAGATCACGGTTAATGATGATCTATCCTTTTTATGATAGTGTCTTTACTCACGTCCTGGAAGTGTATCATGAACAAAAGGCGGTGCTGGTTTTAACTCCGGTTTTTCTCCAAACGCTTTAGCTTCTTTCACATATTCAAAGGCTTCTCCATCTGGCGCTTTCTCCTTCAACCAGTTTTGCTCGGCACTTTCTTCACCTTCAGAGAAATTGATCAACTGATGCGAGAACTCTTGTTTTTCGAGTGCTTTCGGGAATGTCCCCGGCACAATCGGGCCTTCCTGTGCTTCTAATTCTTTAATGGCGGCGAGCCATTGGTTTTGGTGCATCGTGTCACGCGCCAGCAGGAAGCTGAGCATATCTTTGACGCCTTTGTCATCCGTCATTTCAAACAGGCGTGCGACCTGCAGACGGCCTTGTGATTCCGCATTCAGATTGGCGCGGAAGTCTGCCAGCAGGTTTCCGCTTGCTACGATATAGCCGCCGCTCCAAGGTACGCCTGTACTGCTTTCCGGCATGGCGCCAAGTCCTGATACAATGGCATGGTGAGGGTTCATGCCGCCCAGGATGGAGCCGATGACCGGATCTTCAGCGGCTTTTTCCTGCTGATCAAGCGGGGCATCCTCAAGAAGTCTGGCGATCATCGTAGCGATCATTTCAACATGCCCGAGTTCCTCAGTTGCCGTATCCATCAGCAAATCCTTGTATTTTTCATTTCCTCTTGTATTCCAGCCTTGAAATAAGTATTGCATGGCAACAGAAATTTCTCCGAATTGCCCGCCTAAAATTTCTTGCATTTTTTTAGCGAATAATGGATCTGGACGATCTGGTTTAGCAGGATGCTGCAGCATTTTTGTGTGCTTAAACATGTACCCATCTCCTTTTTCGTTTGTCTCTTTTTATATTTCCGATCGTATGAAAGATAAACGAAACACAGCGTATCGAGATGGGAACTATGAATCTTTTCGCAGCTCCAAAAGCTCCTGAATCAGATTACGGCCGAAGATGGGCTCGTACTGCCGGTAAACAGGATCAAGGCGCTTCATCCATTCTTTTTTCTCTTTATCTGACAGCTCATAAATATGTATAGTAGAATTCTTTTTAATTTCTTCCAGCTGTTCCTTGTTCATTTGTTCGGCATACGTTTCATTCCACTCCGTCGTCTCCTTCATCGCTTCAGTCAAAATACGCCGTGTTTCTGGTGTTTGCGCCTTCCAGAAATGTTCATCAGTCATGACAGCGTAGCCGAGATAACCGTGGCTGCTTATTGTCAAATAGTCCTGAACATTATAAAATTTTTTAGAATAGATGTTTGAGATTGTATTTTCTTCGCCATCGACTATATTGTTTTCTAACAGCTGAAAGGTAGAATTGAAGGATTCCTGATGAGGCGTTGCGCCAAGCAGCTTGAACTGATCCTCTATCACATCGCTTTGCATAATGCGCAAATCTTGCCCTTTTAAATCACCCGGTGTTTTGACCGGCCCTTGATTTGTCGTGATTTGTTTAAAGCCGTTTGTCCAATAGGCCAGTCCTTTTAGTTGGTTTTTCTTTAGAGAATCAAACAGCTGTGTGCCGATGCTTCCGTTCAGCCCTTTTTTGACGGCATTGTAATCTGTAAATGCATACGGCAGATCCAGCACCCCCCATTCAGGAGAGAGCATGCCGAGCTTCGAAGTGGAGGGGGCGATAAATTGAACATCGCCGTTTTGCAATGCTTCAATTTCTTCAATGTCCGAGTACAGGCTTCCATTCGGAAATACTTCAATTTTTATTTTCCCGCCTGATTTTTCGTTCACCAAATCAGCGAATTTATTGGCGGCCAGCCCTTTTGGCGTATTTTCAGCAACGACATGGCTGAATGTAAACACAATTTGATCCTGCAGCCCTTCCTGGTCGTCATCATAAACGATCTCTTTATTGCCGGTATGATCATGGAATCCGATAAATAAAGCGGTTGCAATTCCAGCGATCATCAGACCGAGACATGCAAGCAAACTCTTCACGAAAAGCCCTCCCTTTATGTTAAGGATAATGGGGGCAATGCCATTCGTAAAGACCTGAAAGGAGAAGCTGATGAACAAAAAGAAGCTCTCAATCCGCTGGAAAATCACAATCCTCTCCTACATACTCGTCATTTTCTCCTTTTTGATCGGCGGCATTGTGCTCATAGGCAATATTCAGCATACAGAGGAAAGGGAGCTGAAAAAACGGCTGATGAATACGGCTCGGACGGTGTCGGAGATGACCGAAGTGAAAGAGGCATTATCGCGAAAAGAACAAACAGAAGCCGTCCGTCATGCGGTTGAAGAGATCCGTATGATCAATGAAGCAGACTACATTGTCGTCATGGACATGGATCATATTCGTTATACTCATCCTGTCAGCGCAAACATCGGAAAAAAGTCAAAGGGTGCAGATGAAGAGGCGGCGTTTGCGGAGCACATTTATTTCTCAGAAGCAACAGGCGAGATCGGGACGGCTGTGCGGGCCTTTTATCCGGTAAAGGATCAGGATTTGAATCAGATCGGAGCAGTACTCGTCGGAAAAACACTGCCGGGGATGGCTGATATATTGTTTCATTTAAGAAGGGATATCGCCTTCATTGTAGTGCTGACACTCGGATTCGGTCTGGCGGGTTCGTTCCTGCTGGCCCGTCATATCAAAAAACAAATGTTTCAGCTCGAGCCCCATGAGATTGTCCGGATGTATGAAGAGCGAACCGCTACCTTTCACTCTATGAACGAAGGCGTGATCGCCATTGACAACCGGCATATCATCACAATATTTAATGAAAAAGCGAAACAGATTTTTGAGGTGCAGGGCGATCTGGTCGGAAAGGTGATTTGGGATGTGCTCAAGGATTCGCGCCTGCCTGAAATCGTGGAGCGGAACAAAGCGGTTTATAATGAAGAAATTCGTGTCAGCGGAAAGGTCATCATGAGCAGCAGGATTCCGATCGTCATGAAGAAAAAAGTCATCGGCGCCGTCGCGATTTTTCAGGACAGAACAGAAGCGGCCAAGATGGCAGAGGAATTGACGGGTGTCAAAAACTTTGTCGAAGCGCTCCGCGTCCAAAATCATGAGCATATGAACAAGCTTCATACCATCGCAGGCCTGATTCAGCTCGGCAAATCTGAAAAAGCGCTGCAGTTGGCGTTTCAGACTTCAACCGAGCAGGAAAACGTCACTGAATTTCTGCATCGCTCCATTCAAAATGACGCCGCGGCGGGGCTTTTGTTAAGTAAAATCAGAAGGGGAAAAGAACTCGGCATTGCTGTGCATATTGATGAAAACAGCAGCCTGCAGCAATTTCCCGAGCATGTCGACCAGCATGATATCGTCGTGCTTCTCGGCAACCTGATTGAAAATGCCTTCGGCTCGTTTGAAACTGTTCAGTCTGATGATAAACGAATTGACATCAGTATAGAACAAACGGAGGATATCCTAGCGATATTAATAGAAGATAACGGATGCGGGATTGAACACACACATATGCCGTACCTTTATGAAAAAGGATTTACTGTGAATAAAACAGGCGGCACAGGCTATGGCCTCTATTTAGTCAAGCAAATAACAGACAAAGGGTCGGGTGCGATAGAGGTCGATTCACACCCGGGACAGGGCACGTCTTTTTCAATCGTTTTTCCGATGAAGGGAGAGGAATCGCAGCATGACTCGTAAGGAAATCAAGGTTTTGCTCATTGAAGACGATCCGATGGTTCAGGAAGTAAATAAGGATTTCATCACAACCGTTAAAGGCTTTACCGTCTGTGCGCAAGCGGGAAACGGGGACGAGGGCATCAAGCTGATCAAAGAAAAGCAGCCTGAACTCGTGATTCTGGATGTATACATGCCGAAAAAAGACGGAATCAAAACCTTGCAGGAGATCAGAAGGCAAAAGCTTGAGGTAGATGTCATCGTCGTATCCGCTGCAAAAGACAAGGAAACAATTTCTCTTATGCTGCAAAATGGGGCAGTTGACTATATCTTAAAACCGTTTAAGCTCGAACGTATGAGACAGGCGCTTGAGAAATATAAGCGGTATAAACAAAAAATAGACGAAAACGACACACTGTCCCAGGATCAGCTCGATGCCATCCTCAATATCCCGCAGCAGACCGTACAGGATCTGCCGAAGGGATTGAATCATTTTACGATGAATGAGCTTATTGCTTTTTTGAAGCAGCAAACTTCGCCACTTTCTGCTGAAGAGGTTGCCAAGGCTCTCGGCATCGCCAGAGTGACAGCGAGGCGCTATCTTGATTATCTCGAAAAGAACGGAACGATTCAGCTTGATGTTCAATACGGAGGAGTCGGACGCCCTGTCAACCGCTACATATTTAATATGTAAATCCGAGACCAAAAAGACCAAAATGTCCGTTATGAACATAAACTTCCCCGTTCCTTATGAAAACGCTATCATTCTAGTAAGAAAGACACAAAGGCGACTAGGACAGGGGGAGGAAGAATATGAAACTGTTTAAAAATTTAACAGTTCAAGTCATAACCGCGGTCATCATCGGGGTCATTGTCGGATTGGTTTGGCCGGATGTCGGCAAAGAAATGAAACCGCTTGGCGATACCTTTATCAACGCTGTGAAAATGGTAATCGCTCCAATCATTTTCTTCACAATCGTTCTCGGGATTGCAAAAATGGGCGATATGAAGAAGGTTGGAAAAGTAGGGGGAAAAGCATTTATTTATTTCGAGGTTGTTACGACCCTTGCACTCATTATCGGTTTATTTGTCGTTAATATTATGAAGCCTGGTGCGGGCCTCGATTACAGCAAGCTTGAAAAGGGAGATGTCTCACAATACACGCAAAATGGCGGTCAGGGGATCGACTGGGTTGAATTTGTCACACACATCGTACCGTCCAACATGGTTGATGCCTTCGCGAAAGGGGACATTTTGCAGGTCTTATTCTTTTCCATTCTTTTCGGAGTCGGTCTAGCGGCGTTAGGTGAAAAAGGGAAAAGCGTCATTGATTTCTTTGATAAAATTTCACATGTCTTTTTCAAAATTATCGGCTATGTTATGCGTGCGGCTCCCATCGGCGCATTCGGAGCGATGGCGTATACGATCGGGCACTTCGGACTCGATTCCATCAAACCGCTTGCCAGCTTAATGCTGTCTGTGTATATCACAATGTTCCTGTTTGTGTTTGTCGTTTTAAATATCATCTGCAAGCTATACGGATTCAGCCTTTGGAACTACCTGCGCTTTATCAAAGATGAGCTTCTCATCGTGCTCGGCACAAGCTCATCAGAATCAGTTCTTCCGAGAATGATGGATAAAATGGAGCGCTACGGCTGTTCAAAATCAGTCGTCGGGCTAGTTATTCCGACCGGCTATTCGTTTAACCTAGACGGAACATCCATTTATTTATCAATGGCGACTGTCTTTCTGGCTCAAGTGTTTGGAGTGGATCTCAGCATCGGGCAGCAAATAACGATTATCCTCGTTCTGATGCTGACTTCGAAGGGAGCAGCCGGTGTGACAGGAAGCGGATTTATCGTTCTTGCGTCAACCCTCTCAGCCCTTCAGGTCATCCCGCTTGAGGGCCTTGCGCTTCTGCTCGGTGTCGACCGTTTCATGAGTGAAGGAAGAGCGATTGTGAACCTGATCGGAAACGGAATCGCCACAATCATCGTTGCAAAAAGTGAAAAAGAATTCGATGAAGCAAAAAGCGTAGAGGCTGTGGAAGGCTTGAAAAAAATGAAAACAGCAGTTTAAAAAAAGAGCGGCCCATCCATGGGGCCGTTTTTTTCATTGTTTAGAAATTATTAAGGTGTGGACAGAGACCTCAGCATTTTTTTGTTATATAATTTACAAATGGATACTATATTGAATGAAGGACGTTTGTCCTAACAGGAGTGTATAAATGGCCGCTTTAGTAAAATTTTTTCAGCACCCGGGAGTAAGGCGTTTTTCCATCTTTGTCGTGTTAACTGGTGTGTTATATCTATTTAAGAGCATGATCAACTTAATATTGCTGACCTTCATTTTCACATTTCTTATGGATCGTTTGGAGCTTGTCGTCCGGCAGTTTTTAAGCCGGTTCTTCCGCGTGAGCCAGCGGGTTGTCATTACGTTTCTCTACATTTTGCTGGCCGTGCTGCTTACAGTCGGAGGGTTTGTGTTTTATCCGGTCGTTGCCGCACAGATTCAGCAGCTAATCAAGCAGATTAAACATATTGCGTATCATCCAAGCAGCATTCCTTTCTTTGATGAGATCACAAGTGTTTTCGGAGATATTAATATCAGTTCGTATGTCAAAGAGGGTTTCAATGTACTTTATACGTATCTGGCCGATATCAGCACATTCGGCTTGCAGATCATGATGGCGCTCATTCTCAGCATGTTCTTCTTATTTGAGAAAAAACGGCTGTCTGAATTTATGGAGCAGTTTAAAACGAGCAAGCTTGCTGTGTTTTATAATGAGATTGCTTTTTTCGGAGGAAAATTCGCGAGAACGTTCGGCAAGGTGCTTGAGGCACAATTTATCATCGCCCTCGTGAACTGTATACTGACTTTTATTGCGCTCTCGATTATGCACTTCCCTCAGCTGTTGGGACTCTCCATCATGGTTTTCTTTCTTGGATTGATCCCGGTAGCAGGCGTTGTCATCTCCCTGATTCCGCTCAGTATTATTGCGTACAGCACAGGCGGCGCAATGTATGTGCTTTACATTGTGCTTGTCATATTCGCCATCCATGCGATTGAGACATATTTCCTCAATCCGAAGCTGATGTCAGCGAAAACAGAGCTGCCGATCTTTTTCACATTTACAGTCCTGATTTTTTCTGAGCATTTTCTAGGCATTTGGGGCTTAATTATCGGAATTCCGATCTTTGTATTTCTTCTTGATATTCTTGATGTGACGAACAAGGAAGATGGGCCCAAAAGATTCCGAGAAAAAAGTAACAAAAAATAGTTTACAAAATTGGATCTTTTCTGTATAAATAAACTACATCATACAATAGTAAGCCACACGCTTAATCCTTTTTAAAAGGAGTGGGGGACCCAATCTTTTGGGGTTTATTTTTCATCTGAAAAACGGACATCTCTTCGTCCGAACCCGGCAGCTAACCTCATCAGCGTGAAGAGAGAATCCTGTGGTTTTATGATACATCCAAAGCCCGCGGGAGTCTCTCGCGGGCTTTTTTTCAAAAAAGGAGGAATGCGGATGAAACTTGCAACAAAGATTATCATTGCATTGGTTCTGGGCGCCGTCACGGGAATTATTTTGAACGTAACATCACCTGAATTATTTGAAAATTTTAATAAGTTTGTATTTGGCCCTCTTGGCACCATCTTTTTAAACCTCATCAAAATGCTTGTCGTACCGATTGTTTTTTTCTCTCTTACATTAGGAGTTGCCGGGCTTGGCGATCCTAAAAAGCTTGGCAGAATCGGTGTGAAGGCCATTTCTTATTTTCTCATCACGACAGCGGTGGCGATTACGATCGGGCTTATACTGGCGCTTGTCATTAAGCCGGGTGAGTTCGGCACTTATGATGTCTCATCCGCTAAATTTGAGGCAGAAGAAGCACCGAGTATTGCTGACACACTTCTGAACATGATACCGGCCAATCCCGTTCAAGCGATGACAGAAGGAAATATGCTCCAAATTATCGTGTTTTCCATTTTTGTCGGACTCGGGATTACGATGCTAGGCAAAAAAGCAGATATGCTTTTGAAAGTCGTTGAGCAGGGCAATGAACTGATGATGTATCTGGTCAACCTAGTCATGAAGTTTGCGCCATACGGCACGTTTGGTCTCATTGCGACAGCTATTGGCAGCCAGGGATTAAGTGCAATAAAAGCGATGGGGCTGTACATGATTGTTGTTACGCTGTCTCTTGTCATACATGCAATCGTCACTTACGGTTCAACAGTGGCCCTTTTAGCAAAAAGAAATCCGATTACGTTCTTTAAAGATTTCTCAGAAGTTATGGTCGTCGCGTTCAGTACCTCCAGCAGCAATGCAACCCTGCCGGTATCAATGGATGTGGCGCAGAAAAAATTAAAAGTGCCTGAGCCGATCAGCAGCTTCGTCCAGCCGCTCGGCGCGACAATTAATATGGACGGAACAGCCATCATGCAAGGGGTAGCCACCGTCTTCATTGCGCAGGTGTTCGGGCATGATCTGACATTTACGCAGCTGCTGATGGTGATACTGACGGCTGTGCTAGCAAGTGTCGGCACCGCGGGTGTACCGGGTGTAGGCTTGATTATGCTCGCCATGGTGCTTCAATCTGTCGGACTCCCTGTTGAGGGCATTGGATTAATACTCGGAATTGACCGCCTGCTTGATATGCTCCGCACAGTGGTCAACACAACAGGAGACGCGGCCTGTGCCGTCATCATTACAGAAACAGAAAAGAACAAACAGACGGAGCAAGCACCGACTCTATCGGTTTAACCAAACATTTGGAAGCAACAAATGCTATAATACAAACAGTGCCTATTTTTAGGCACTGTTTATTTTTTGTCGAAAAAGGAGGAAGGCTTTATGGCTGAGCCGATTTTACATATTGAAGGCCTTGATAAAAAAATAGGGTCTAAACAGATTTTAAAACAGATCAGCATGGACGTCAGGCAGGGAGAGATTATCGGTCTTCTCGGTCCGAACGGTTCCGGAAAAACGACACTCATCCGCATCATCGTCGGGCTGTTAAAACAAAACAGCGGAAGCGTAGCCATCAACGGATTCAAGCATGACACTGAGTTCGAGCAAGCGATGGAAGCTGTCGGTGCGATTGTGGAAAACCCTGAGTTTTACCCGTACCTGTCAGGCTGGGAAAACCTCAAACATTTTGCAAATATGCACAAAAAAATAGATGATGAAAGACTGGACGAAGTTGTGGAACGAGTCGGGCTGACATCAGCAATTGATGATAAGGTGAAAACCTATTCACTCGGCATGCGCCAGCGTCTCGGCATTGCTCAGGCCATTCTTCACCGGCCGAAGCTTCTCATTTTAGATGAGCCGACAAACGGTCTTGATCCTGCCGGTATGAAGGATTTTCGCGACCATATTAAGGAGCTCGCCGAAGAGGAAGGAACAGCGGTTTTATTCGCCACTCATTTATTGCGTGAAGTTGAAGACCTGTGTGACCGTGTCATCATCATACAAAAAGGCGAGATCAAAGCAGAAGTGAGCCTGAATGGAGCCGGTCAGAAAACGGAAAAAGCCGTTATTGAAGTGCAGTCGGCGGAAAAAGCGATCGCTTGGCTGGTGGGCAATGGGTACACAGCTGAACGTAAAGACGGCTCCATCGTGGTGGATATAGCGAAAGAAAATATACCAGAGCTGAACCGCTCACTAGTCGGACAAGGACTGAACGTATTTTCAATTATGGCTTATACGCAGTCACTGGAAGATGAATTTATAAAAGCGACAACCGCTCATCAAGAGGAGGGAGAAGAGCTTGTCTAAATTAATATGGAATGAACATATGAAACTCTTTAATCGAAAAGTCACATTTGTTTCGCTTATATTGATGGCCGTTTTTCAATTTTTTATGGCGCTGATCATTAAACGGATCGTCATCAGTGCCGGAACTGACGAAAACTTCATCGGCTACTTTTCCTATACACCGAGCCTGAATATCTTGCTGCAGGCGTTAACCATCGTCATTGCAGCGACGATTATTTCTAATGAATTTGATAAAAAGACAATTAAATTTCTGCTCATTCGCCCGGTCAAGCGGCAAAAGGTTTTTTGGTCGAAATTAATGACAGTTATAATGGTCAGCTTCTATCTTTATCTGGCATACTACATTCTGGCTTTATTATTCGGTCTTGTCTTTTTTGGCACGTCCGTGACATCTGAATCAAAAACATTGTTCATCAACACATTAGAGCTAATCGGCACAAACTGGCTTGAAGCGGTGCTGATGGGATTATTCGGTTTGCTTTGTTCATCACTGTTCCGCAACAGCGCCATTTCAGTTGTCGTTTCCTTTGTCGTTTTATATGGAGCAAGTTCACTTGTGCAAATCATGAAGCTGTTTGAAAACAAATGGGGAAGCTTTTTGCTTTTTGCAAACACGGACTTCACTCAATACAAAAGCGGACAAACGGCTCTGTTTTCAGGCATGACACCATTGTTCTCTGTAGGGATCCTTTTAATTCATGCTGTTTTCTTCATTGCCGTTGCCTGGTGGAGCTTCTGCAAACGGGATGTTCGAATCTAAAGGCAAGGAATGACATTTTTGTGAAAAAGCTCACGTAAATCAATATCAACCGATGTTTTGGTTTATAATAAAGGTACTGACGGAGGTGTCTCGAATTGAGAAACTTTATTACCGCTTTACCGATTGTATTGCTGCTTGGATTCTCATTTGTGTCATTTATGTTCCAGTTTGAACATCTTGTGTATTTCAGGCTCGCGCTGGGGTTGTTTTCTCTCGTGGGGCTGTACATGATATATAAAATGAAGACGGGTATCCGTTATTTTATCATTTATCTGTATGCAAGCTGGATTGTGCTTGCGGCAGTTACGGCCTTTGAAGAGCCGATTTTCTCAAGCTTTTTCTTCGGCGGATTGGTCATGACAATGGGTTACCTGACTTATATGCTCATTTATCTCGGTATGAAACAAGACCGGGATGCAAATCCGGTTTAAACACGCTGTTCCCTCGGGAACGGCGTGTTTTTCTATAGTGGACAAATTGTTAACAGTTGCGGAATCATGGCTGGAAATCTATAATACATATTAAATTTATCGGAATTGAAAAAATGGGGGGCTGCCGGATGTCATTATATGTACGGAACGAAAAACAGCGGCAATGGATAGAGAAAATAGGACAGCTAGCGGATGAATTTCAGCAAACAGCCGCTGAGGATGATGAACAGGGACGATTTCCTGCCGAAAAAATCCAAAAACTGCGTGATTCGGGATATACGGCGATAACCGTTCCGAAATCCCATGGAGGAGCAGGAATGTCTGTTTACGACATGCTGCTTTTTCAAGAGCGGCTTGCACGGGGAGATGCTCCTGCAGCTCTGAGCATCGGCTGGCATTTAAGCGTGATGGGAGAGCTCGGAGAAGGAAACAGCTGGGATGAAGATGTGTTTGCGTTTATCGCAAAGGAAGTTCAAAACGGCGCCGTGATCAATAGAGCAGCGACAGAAGCGAAAACCGGGAGCCCGACCAGGGGAGGACGCCCCGGGACTGCTGCCGTCAAAAAGGACGGCAAATGGGTGGTGAATGGAAGAAAAACGTTTACGACAATGTCGCAAGCGCTTGATTATTTTTTAGTAACAGCATGGATTGAAGAAAAACAAACAACAGGTGTGGTGTTGGTTCATAAAAATGATCCTGGTGTATCAATTGAAGAAACATGGGATATGATGGCGATGCGGGCTACTGGCAGCCATGATCTTGTATTAAACGAAGTAACGCTCGATGACAATAAACTGGTGGAACTGCTTCAAGGGCCGCGGGGAGCAATGCCAAACGGCTGGCTCCTCCATATTCCGGCGGTTTATCTTGGTGTGGCTCAGGCTGCCAGAGACTATGCGGTGCGTTTTGCCTCTGAGTATTCACCAAATAGTTTGAAAGGGCCGATCAAGGACGTTCCGGCCGTTCAGCAAAGAACAGGCGAAATGGAGCTTGAACTGCTGAATGCCAAGCATTTTCTTTTTCATGCGGCTGAATTGTATGACGATCCGGAGCGCCGCCCTTACTTGAAGAATGAGCTCGGTGCGGCAAAACATATCGTCACAAACGCCGCGCTTTCTGTTGTAGACAAAGCGATGAGAATTGTCGGGGCCAAAAGCCTTGAACGCAGCAATCCGCTTCAGCGCTATTACCGGGATGTGCGCGCAGGTCTCCATAACCCGCCGATGGACGACGCGGTTATTCAAAAGCTGGCCGCAGAAGCCTTTCATTAAATAAAAAAGAGCCTTTGCCGGCTCTTTTTTATGTATTGTTTTGTTCCTGAAGATTCTTCTGATGCTTGCGGTCAATTCTGTCGTAAATGACGTTCATCAGCTTTGGGTTGCCCATGATCGCCTCTTTGTTTTCCTGGATCAGCTGTTGGTAGGTTTTTATTTTACGCTTTGGCATGCCCTGGCGCCTCCTGACAATGTTTTATATTCACTTTCCAGCTCCATCAGTGACAATTCATATAAATGTCGCGTTGACTTTTTGTATATACCATTCTGTATTAACAGATGAATGAGATGTTTTTTTCTGATTTCTGCAGACTGAGGTGTCATTGTGTCACCAACCTCCAATCAATCGATATTGATAATCATTATCAATTAACATCAGTATACAATGTCCGCCACAGCCTGTAAAGGTGAAAACAGTCCTATTCTTTCGTCAGTAAGCAAACCTTCAACATATCGACAAAAAGTTTCCCGGGCAATAATTGCTGTCGAAATTTCCCTTCCCGTTGAGAAGAGCTGCTGCTATTTTTCATGTTTTTACCCATACTATGTAATAGAATGGAGGCTGGTATTCAATGGGGAGGACAGATAATCTTAAAAAGGGAGAAAAAGGAGCAGTCCTCAATATTTTGGCATATATCATTCTTGCTGCTGTTAAGCTGACAATCGGAATATTGTATCATTCTGAAGCACTGAGAGCAGACGGATTAAACAATGGGACAGATATTGTGGCATCAATAGCGGTGCTGATCGGACTGCGTATTTCCCAAAGGCCGGCTGACAGCGACCATCCATATGGCCATTATCGGGCTGAAACAATTTCGTCCCTTATTGCGTCTTTTATTATGATGGCTGTCGGGATTGAAGTGTTAATCGGCGGAGGAAAAGCGATTGCGGGCGGCACCTCAGAAACGCCGAGCCTTATCGCGGCGTGGACGGCTTTAGGCAGTGCGGTGTTTATGTACGGCATCTATTTATATAACAAAAGGCTCGCAGCATCCATTAAAAGCTCTGCACTTATGGCGGCGGCGAAAGACAGCAGGTCAGACGCATTTGTCAGTGCCGGAGCATTTATCGGTGTCATTTCTTCCCAGCTGCAGCTGGCTTGGATAGACCCGGTTACGGCTTTTGTGATCGGAATCATCATTTGTAAGACAGCCTGGGATATCTTCAAAGACGCTTCGCATTCATTAACGGACGGGTTTCACTTGAAGGACCTTGAACCTTATAAACAGACTGTCGGCCGGATAGAAAATGTGCATCGTCTTAAGGATGTGAAAGCGCGATACTTGGGCAGCACAGTACATATAGAGATGGTCATTACAGTTGATCCGAAGCTGACAGTAGAGGAAGGCCACGGGGTCGCAGATGAGGTGGAAAACAAAATAAAACATGAACACGATGTCACTCATGTTCATGTTCACGTAGAGCCCGACGACACAAAATAGGGCTGCTTATCGAATTAGCTTATATGTTCTGATAAGAATTCAGTCACTTCTTCAGGCGTTTTGGCATTGGCGCTGTGAAGATGGCCTGTTTTTTGTCCATTTTTGAAAATGAGCAGGCTTGGAATACCCATCACCTGATATGTTTCAGCCGGTTCAGGAAGCTCGTCCTTATTCAGCTCGTACCAATCGTTTTGATTGTACGTTTCCAAAATATCGCCGATGAACATATTCATGCGTGTGCAGTCAGGGCACCAATCAGCATAAAACTTTACGATGATTTCTTTATCAGATTGAATCAGTTCATTAAATTGTTCTTTTGTTGTGATTTTTTTCATATGTCACATCTCCTTTTCAATGCCATTTTAATATAAAATAAAAAGGAATTACATACAAATGCATTCAGCTTCAGCATGCCCAAAAATAATTAGATCATTTTCTTGTGAAAGTGATAAGATAGTAAAGATGAATTGTAGTGGGGGGAGTATCCATTGAAAACAAGTCTAGGATTAGTGTACGGCGGTAAGTCAGCCGAACATAATGTTTCGCTTCAGACAGCTCTGGCTGTAACAAAAGCGCTAAATACTGAGAAGTTTGATATACATCCAATTTATATAACTGAAAAAGGCGAATGGATAAGAGGCGCACGTTTAACAGAGCCTGTTTCCAACGTAAAAATGCTTCAGCTTGAGCAGGGCGGAACCGCTTTTTCTCCATCTGCTCTCAACCAGGAGATGTTTCCGCAGGAAGTGTCACAGCAAAATGAAGCAATTGATGTCGTATTCCCGCTCCTGCACGGCCCGAACGGAGAGGACGGAACGATTCAGGGAATGCTTGAACTTTTAAATATTCCTTATGTCGGCAACGGCGTGCTTGCTTCCTCAGCTGGTATGGATAAAGTTGTCATGAAGCATTTGTTTGCACAAGCCGGCCTTGCACAGGCGAAATACACAGCCTTCCTTAAAAAAGACTGGACTCGTTCTCCTGAAGAAAGCTGCGAGCAGGTAGAACAAGAATTGGGCTATCCTTGCTTCGTGAAGCCGGCCAACCTTGGTTCAAGCGTCGGAATCAGCAAATGCCGCAATCGTGAAGAACTGCAAAAAGCATTTGAGCTTGCGTTCCAATATGACCGGAAAGTCGTGGTAGAAGAAGGCATCAACGGCCGCGAAATTGAAATCGGCGTTCTCGGAAATGATGATCCTAAGTGCTCTGCAGTGGGAGAAATCGCACCTAAGACTGATTTCTACGATTACAAAGCGAAATACGAGGATGGAGACACCGATCTGATTATTCCTGCGTCTGTAACAGATGAGGAATACGCGAAAATCAGTGAGATGGCCATCAGAGCGTTTAAATCAATTGACGGCTCAGGACTTGTCAGAGCGGACTTTTTCCTGACAGCTGACGGCGAAGTGCTGATCAATGAAGTAAACACGATGCCTGGTTTTACACCGTTCAGCATGTTCCCGCTTCTCTGGAAAGAGGCCGGAGTGGAATACGCTGACCTCATTGAACAGCTTGTAGAACTGGCTAAAGAACGCCACGCTGAAAAACAATTGATTAAACATACATTCTAAATGGAAACTGACACTGCCGGTAAAAGGGCAGTGTCTTTTCCCGTATACCACCAAAAGAAAGAGAGTGACCTTACTTGATTAAGCGAACCGTAAAGAAAATTGCCGAAATGGTCAAAGGCACACTAACAAACCCGCAATATGAAAATACAGTCATTCATGGAGTAGCTACAGATACAAGAAAGCTGGAAAGCAATCAGCTTTTCATCCCGCTGAAAGGGGAACATTTTAACGGCCACACTTTTGTGCCGCAAGCTTTTGAAGCTGGTGTGTCTGCCGTTCTGTGGAACCGCTCTGAACCCAATCCGCCCGAGAATCAAGCCGTGATTTTAGTGGAAGATACTTTGTCAGCGCTCCAGCAGCTTGCAAAAGCTTATTTACAGGAGCTCGGCACACGTGTCATCGGGGTAACAGGAAGCAATGGCAAAACGACGACCAAAGACATGATTCACGCTGTCCTGCAAACGCGGTACCGCGTTCATAAAACAGGAGGGAATTTCAACAATCATATCGGGCTGCCGCTTACAGTGTTAGCGATGCCTGAGGATACAGAAATTGCCGTATTGGAAATGGGAATGAGCGCAAAAGGAGAAATTGACCTCCTGACGCGCTTGGCAAATCCGGATGCGGCAGTGATAACAAATATCGGCGAATCCCACATGCAGGATCTTGGTTCAAGAGAAGGCATCGCGGAAGCGAAACTGGAAATTATCAACGGCCTGAAAGAAGACGGTGTGCTGATTTATATCGGAGACGAACCGCTTTTGCAAAAGGCTTACAGCTGCCAAACGAAAACATATGGTACTGGAGCGCAAAACGATTATCAGCTGCAGGATGTCAGCCAGAGTGAAGCGGGGACCCATTTTACGATCAAAGGCATAGAAAAACCGTTTTTTATCCCTATACTAGGCAAGCATAATGTAATGAACGCCATGGCGGCAATTGCCGCAGGGGTTTATTTCGGCATCGCGCCTGAGGATGCGGCAAAAGGGTTAAGCAGCCTGAAGGTCACTGGCATGAGACTTGAATTGATGAAAACAGACAGCGGCATTTCTATTATTAATGACGCTTATAACGCGAGCCCGACGTCGATGAAGGCTGCGATCCAATTGACAGAAAGCCTTGAAGGATACGGGAAGAAAATGGTCGTGCTCGGAGACATGCTTGAACTCGGCGATCTTGAAGAAACGTTCCATAAAGAATGCGGCGCTGTGATTAGCCCGGACAAAATTGACCTCGTCTTTACGTATGGAAAACTTGGGGCATTTATCGCGGAAGGTGCGATGGAACATTTTGATAAAGAGCGCGTCTGCCACTTCAGCGAGAAAAAAGATCTTACTCAGGCCCTGAAGAATAAAGCGGCAAAGGGAGATTTGATTTTATTCAAAGCGTCAAGAGGTATGAAGCTTGAAGAAATCGTTAAAGATTTAATGGAGAGCCCGTTTTCTTAAAAAATCCTGCGGAAAAAAGCAGATTGCAATCATAAAATAAAAATGATGTGCAGACACTAATGTATGCCGGCCCGAAATAATTTATGTATGACTGGCTCAGGCTATGGTACAATAATGACAGGTTTATTTCGCGATACGAAAATATGTGTACGGACCGCCATCCGCTGACCTTAGGTTTTCCGCGGACACAAGGAGCGGGATTGGGCATGTCCGGCATATTTGGTTAGCAGGTTAGCGAGCGCATTCAAAATGCTGATCTGCTTACCGCGTTATTGAAAAACATGTAGTGTAATGGTAAGATAAAACTTAAAGTAATTCGGGCTTTGTATACGTAAGGATCCTGTCCTTTTTCCATGGAGGGCAGTTTTTAAGTGGTAAATCACGACATTACTGAAACAGCAATTAGAAGGAGTTTGAATAATTTGACTATAACGTTTCAAGATTTTCAATTAAGTTCTGATCTCATGAAGGCAATTAACCGTATGGGATTTGAAGAAGCAACGCCGATTCAGGCACAAACGATTCCGCTCGGACTTTCAAATAAAGATGTCATTGGACAAGCGCAAACAGGAACAGGTAAAACAGCTGCGTTTGGTATACCCCTTGTTGAGAAAATTAACCCCGAGTCTCCTAATATTCAAGCAATCGTAATCGCACCAACCCGTGAACTAGCCATTCAAGTATCTGAAGAATTATATAAAATCGGACAAGATAAACGTGCGAAAGTTCTTCCTATTTACGGTGGACAGGATATTGGACGACAAATCCGGGCGTTAAAGAAAAACCCGCATGTCATTGTCGGAACACCAGGACGTCTTCTTGACCACATTAACCGCCGCACGATTCGTTTAAACAACGTAAATACAGTTGTAATGGATGAAGCGGATGAAATGCTGAATATGGGGTTCATCGACGACATTGAATCTATTCTTTCAAATGTGCCGAGCGAGCATCAGACGCTTTTGTTCTCAGCTACAATGCCAGCGCCGATCAAACGCATTGCAGAGCGTTTCATGACTGAGCCTGAACACGTAAAAGTAAAAGCAAAAGAAATGACTGTTTCTAACATTCAGCAGTTCTATTTGGAAGTGCAGGAACGTAAAAAGTTCGACACACTGACTCGTCTTCTTGACATTCAGTCTCCTGAGCTTGCGATTGTATTCGGACGTACCAAACGCCGTGTTGATGAACTGGCAGAAGCCCTGAACCTTCGCGGATATGCAGCTGAAGGAATTCACGGTGATTTAACGCAGGCGAAACGTATGGTTGCGCTTCGCAAATTTAAAGAAGGTGCAATCGAAGTACTTGTTGCAACTGATGTTGCAGCTCGCGGACTCGATATCTCAGGTGTTACACACGTGTACAACTTCGACGTGCCTCAAGATCCTGAAAGCTATGTTCACCGTATCGGAAGAACTGGCCGTGCAGGTAAAACAGGTATGGCGATGACGTTTATCACACCGCGTGAGATAAGCATGCTTCGCGCAATTGAACAAACAACGAAACGTAAAATGGACCGCATGAAAGAGCCGACACTAGATGAAGCGTTAGAAGGCCAGCAGCAGGTTACAGTTGATCGTCTTCGTACGACAATCAGCGAAAACAACTTGAACTTCTACATGACAGCGGCAGCTGAGCTGCTTGAAGATCATGATGCAGTGACAGTGGTTGCAGCGGCTATCAAAATGGCTACAAAAGAGCCGGATAGCACGCCTGTTCGCTTAACAGACGAAGCGCCGATGATCGGCAAACGCTACAAAAACCAACGCACTTCTAAACGCAGAGACGGACAAGGCGGCGGCTACCGTGGCGGTAAAGGGAAAAGCAACAACCGTTCTTCCTATGATAAAAAGCGTTCAAGCGATCGCCGTTCTTCAGGCGACAGACGCCAGAAAAAATCATACTAATTCTGTAAAGAATATAAGAGCCTAAAACATGAGTTGTTTTGGGCTTTTTTTATGTTCAAATGCATGACCATTAAGCAAACTTTCAGCTGACGGAACCGTTTTTTCTATGTATGCTTAAAGATGAAACTTTTTCTGCATAAGTGCGTATAAGTAACGATGATAAAAACGGGAGGTAGGTATTTTGAGAGAGCAGCCAAAAAACCAAATCAGTCCAGACGGATTAAAGGTTTGGCGACTTCAAGAGATAATAATATCCGCTGTCTGCTTGCTTATTGTCATAGCAGTTGCAGTGTTAAGTTATTTTTTTCATTGGCCTTACTGGATCAGCGGCGTGCTCGGCGCAGTTTGGCTGCTGGGTTCGGTCGTGACGGTTTATCTCATTCCAAAGGTCCGGCACAAAGTGTGGCGTTACGAAGTTCATGATAATGAAATAGACATTCAATCGGGTATCTTTGTTGTGACACGCGTGATCGTACCGATGGTCAGGGTCCAGCACGTAGACACCTCACAAGGGCCGTTATTAAGAAAATACAATCTGGCAACAGTGAAAATCTTTACGGCGGCAACTGTGCATTCAATTCCTGCTTTAGAGATGGAGGAAGCGGATCAGCTGAGAGACTCCATATCGCGCTTGGCAAGGGTGACTGACGATGATGTCTGAACCGAAGCGCCTTCACCCGGCGGCAGTCATTTTGAATTTATCCCATACCATTATTCAAACGATAAAAAATATCATTCTGCCATTCTTTTTTGTGTATATCGTCAACTCTAATCACACTGTCCGTTTTTACGGAGCCATCGCGCTCGGTGTTTTGTTCATCTGGCTCGTGGCAGCAAGCATTATCAAATGGAGAAAGTTTTCCTATCGAATCGAAGATGATGAATTTAGAATCGAAGAAGGCCTGTTTGTAACGAAAAAGAGATACATATCGATTGACCGGATTCAGACAATGAATACGAGTGCGGGAGTGGTCCAGCAAATTTTCAAGCTTGTCAAACTGCAAATTGAAACGGCTGGAGGCGGCAAAGAGGCGGAAGCAGTATTATCGGCTATTTCAGTTGAAGAAGCTGAAAGAATTAAAGAAGCCGTATTTAAGAAAAAAGCAGAAAGACATTCAATCGATACCGGGGAAGGCCTGTCAGAAGCTAAAGAGGCGGTCCCGGATGCGGAGCCGCAGGTGAGCTATAGCATGAATGCAAAAGAATTACTCATGGCCGCTTCAACATCCGGAGGGATCGGCGTAATTATCTCTGCTGTATTTGCGCTCATTTCTCAGCTGGACGAGGTGCTGCCGATGGATTGGCTCTTCAAGAAATTCTCCTTTCTGCAGCATGCCAACATAGGCATATACGCCGTGCTTATCTTTATCGGTTTATTTATCACCTGGATGCTCAGCATAGCCGGCATGATGTTCAAATATGCTAACTTTCAAATCATTAAAAAAGAGCAGGAATTGGTAATCTCAAGGGGTATTATTGAAAAACACCAAGTCACCATACCGCTTCGAAAAATACAAGCCATCAAAATAAAAGAAAACATCATCCGCCAGCTTTTCGGTTTTGCGACGGTGTCAATCGTCAGCGCAGGCGGCGGAGGAGACCCGGAAAAAGCAGAGGGCGCGTCGACCATTCTGTTTCCGATGATTCACAAAAAAAAGCTTCCCGGCATGCTGCGTACTTTTACACCGGAATACACGCTGGAAGAAAATCGCCGCCATCTGCCGCGGCGCGCATTGAAGCGGTACTTATTCCGCTCAACCATTTTTTCCATTTTTTTAATTATTCCACTCTGTATTTTCTTTCAGCCATGGGGCTATTTCTCGATTGTCCTGCTGCCGATTGAGTTGTTTTTCGGGTATCTTGCCTATAAGGATGCGGCCTGGGTGATCAGCGGAGACCGTCTCCAGCTGACATCGAGGTTT
The DNA here is from genome assembly GCF_036765115.1 of Bacillus sp. 0909A. Taxonomy (NCBI): domain Bacteria; kingdom Bacillati; phylum Bacillota; class Bacilli; order Caryophanales; family Bacillaceae; genus Bacillus; species Bacillus sp. 0909A. The sequence continues at coordinate 101,769 of NZ_JBAIZU010000005.1, read as the reverse complement.
ATCAGCAGAACGACTGCAATTGTGTTGAGAAAGCGAATGCAGGTATGCAAAGCGAGCCAATCTTATTTTCAAAAGAAGGGGAAGCTGTATACTCTTTCCACCTCGGTAAAATCGTCAAGCCATATGGAAGAATTAACGGTGAGAGATGTGGGAGAAGAGGATGCAGATTTCATTTTAAATTGGTACTCATATGAAAAAGCGGACGGTTAATACCGCCGCTCTTTTTTTTGCACACATAAAAAAGACAGGAGAAACCCGCCGCAAAGTCCAAACAGGTGGGCCATCATGTTAATATTGGAGTTGATAAACGACATGAGAACGGCAAAGGCAAGCAATGTGAGAATCATTTTGGAATTGTCCTGCCCGATCAGCTCTTTACGATAAAGAACCATAAACAGATAAACGCCGAACAGCCCGAAAATCGCGCCAGAAGCCCCGACATGCAGATAATCCAGCGGTTCTGTAAAATACGTGCCGATGTTTCCGATCATTCCGGAGCCTGCATACACAAGAAGGAAACGTGCTTTTCCAAGCATTCGTTCCAGAGCCGGTGCAAATAAAAAGATGGACATTGAATTAAACAGCAGATGGGTAAACCCTGCGTGAAGGAAAATCGGCGTGACCAGCCGCCACCATTCTCCGTTAGCGACGCCAAGGTTATAGCCTGTGAGAGCGTCTCTCCACAACGCGACTGAAGGGACAGGAAGTGAAAAGAACAGCCAGAGAATGGCCTGAGCAGCCAATATAAAGGTGACAACGGGATAAAGCCTGACAAAGGTTTGAAAGTTTTCAGTCCGTATAAACATGCCGAGCCCCATTTCTTCATTTTGGTATTTCTATAGTAACACGTTTATGAGACAAACCATTCAAATAGTACGAGCGCAAAGGTGGTTGTAAAATATGATTTACGGTATAGGATTAGACATCATTGAACTTAAGCGGATCGCTTCAATGGCCAATCGCCAGAAACGATTTGCCGAGCGCATTTTAACAGGCTGCGAGTTTGCTCAGTATCAGGAGCTTTCTGAGAAAAGAAAAATCGAATTTCTCGCAGGAAGATTTGCGGCAAAAGAAGCTTTTTCGAAAGCATACGGCACAGGAATAGGCAAGCACCTAAGCTTTCATGACATTGAAATTACAAAAGATTTGAATGGCAAGCCTTTTATTGTTTGCGCAAAGCTGAGCCAAGCCGCCGTTCATGTATCAATCACTCATGCGAAGGAATATGCGGCTGCGCAGGTTGTCATTGAAAGGTTGTCAAGCTAGTCTGCATATTAGGGACACCCCTCTCATATATTTGATAATGCATTAAGGGAGACGAGTTGTTTGAGGCTTTTATGGTACGCCTCTGTTCTGTTTAAACGTTTACCGAGCGTACCGTTAAAGTCAAACAAGCGATTTCTTCCTTTTACATCAATTGAGAAAAAGGGGTTGAAAAAGGTGAGAAAAAGCTTTGTTTTGCTTTTAACGGGACTGCTGGCTGTCCTTATTCTTTCTGCCTGCGGACAAAAATCACAGGAAGATGTCGTTACCGGGCTGGACGAGAAGGCGAAAGAATATACCTCGTACAAAGCAAAAGCAAAAATGACCATTGAGACAGGGAGTGACCCGCAAGTATACAATGTGGAAATTTGGCACAAAAAACCGTCTCTGTACCGGGTCTATCTGGAAAATCCGAAAAAGGACCAAAACCAAGTCATTTTACGAAACGAAAACGGAGTATTTGTTCTCACACCGTCTTTAAATAAGAGCTTCAGATTTCAAAGCGACTGGCCAAACAACAGCAGCCAAGTCTATTTGTTTGAATCGCTAGTGAAGGATATTCAAAACGATTCGGATGCAGTCTTCACTTCAAAAGAATCAAAATACGTATTTGAAACAAAAACGAACTATCAGCATAACAAAATGCTTCCGACACAAGAAATCACATTTAACAAGAAGGACATGAGCCCGTTATCTGTCAAAGTGATGGATACCGACCGAAAAGTGATGGTGAAAGTAGAGTTCAGCAGCTTCCAATTCAATAAGCAATTCGACAAAGAGTCCTTTGATGAAAAGAAAAATATGACCCTTTCTCAAATGGATGTCGCCACTAGTGCGAAACCTTCCGACTCTTTTGCCATTAAAACGCCGCTTGAACTGCCGCTAGGCGTAAAACTGCTTGAAGAAAAAGATATTTCAACGGAAGATGGCAAGCGCGTCATCATGACTTACGGCGGAGAAAAATCGTTTACCTTAATTCAGGAGAAAGCCCAGGTTGCGAAAGCTTCCTCCTCAGTTACGCTGAACGCGGAACCGGTTAACCTTGGCTACACAATCGGCGCCTTATCAGATGCCTCGCTAACATGGACTTACGAAGGTGTGGATTATCTTCTGTCATCTAAAGATCTGTCACAAGAGGAGATGGTGACAGTCGCCAAAAGCATGCAGGGACAATCATCCAAATAATCTCCTAAAGGCCGAATACAATTTGGCCTTTTTTTCGTCAGGCAGAATTTCACTTTGCCCTATAATTTTAGTATGATATGTAAATGATATTGAATAAACGCTAGGAAGTGTCATAAATGAGCACAAAACCTTTTTACAGAGATACGTGGGCGGAAATTGATCTGTCCGCGATTAAAGAAAATGTCAGTAATATGAAAAAACACATTGGTGAACAGGTCCACCTGATGGCGGTTGTGAAAGCAAATGCCTATGGACATGGGGATGCAGAAGTAGCGAAGGCTGCTCTTGAGGCAGGTGCTTCATGCTTAGCCGTGGCGATCTTGGATGAAGCGATTTCTCTTCGCCAGCGGGGCCTGACAGCGCCGATATTGGTGCTCGGTGCGGTGCCTCCGGAGTATGTGAAAATCGCAGCGGAATACGACGTGACTTTAACGGGGTATTCTGTTGAATGGCTTCAAGAAGCTGCTCGCCACCTCAAGAAAGCTTCCCTTCATTTTCATCTGAAAGTCGATACGGGAATGAACAGGCTCGGCGTGAAAACAGAAGAAGAGATTCATCACGTGATGACCATTCTGGAACGAAATCCGGGCTTAAAATGCAAAGGGGTCTTCACTCATTTTGCGACTGCTGATGAAAAACAAAGAGGCTACTTTTTGATGCAGTTTGAACGCTTTAAAGAATTGATTGCTCCTCTGCCTTTAAAGAAACTGATGGTTCACTGCGCCAACAGCGCCGCCGGACTGCGTCTGAAAAAAGGCTTTTTTAACGCGGTCAGATTTGGGATCGGCATGTACGGTCTTCGTCCGTCAGCGGAAATTACCGATGAAATCCCGTTTAAACTGCGACCCGCATTCACCCTGCATTCGACCCTGTCGCATGTCAAAAAGGTACACAAAGGGAAAAGTGTCAGCTACGGGGCGGAATACACAGCGGAAAAAGACACGTGGATCGGAACGGTACCCGTTGGTTATGCGGACGGCTGGCTCCGCAAATTAAAGGGAACAGAGATACTCGTAAAAGGAAAACGGCTGAAAATCGCCGGCCGAATCTGCATGGACCAATTTATGGTGGAGCTCGATCATGAATATCCGCCTGGCACAAAAGTCACTTTAATCGGCAGCCAGGGGGATGAATATATTTCCATGGATGAGATCGCAGGCAGGCTCGAAACCATTAACTACGAGGTGGCTTGTACAATAAGTTCGCGCGTCCCCCGTATGTTTTTGGAAAATGGGAGTATAATGGAAGTGAGGAATCCTTTATTGCAGGGGAATACAAGCAAATAGCTCATGTCACGATAGAGAATTTTTAAAACAGCTTTGCTTGATGAGTGAATAATGGTATCATTATCACTGGATGGATAAAAGAGTCGTATCCGTAAGTTTGGTGGAGGTGTATGTTTTTTGTCTGAATCCAGCGCAAGAACCGAAATGAAAATCAGCTTGCCCGAAAACCTAGTAGCTGAATTGGATGGTGTAGCGATGCGGGAGAAACGAAGCAGAAACGAACTGATATCACAAGCAGTGAGAGCCTATGTCAGCGAACGAACAACTCGTCACAACCGTGATTTGATGAGACGCGGCTATATGGAAATGGCGAAGATCAACCTGAATATTTCTTCCGAGGCTCACTTTGCGGAGTGCGAGGCTGAAACGACAGTTGAGCGCTTAGTCAGCGGAGGATAATCATTTGATTGTGAAACGCGGCGATGTTTATTTTGCTGATTTATCTCCTGTTGTTGGCTCAGAGCAAGGCGGGGTGCGCCCGGTTTTAGTGATCCAAAATGACATCGGAAATCGCTTCAGCCCAACTGCTATTGTTGCAGCCATAACAGCCCAAATACAGAAAGCGAAATTACCAACCCACGTCGAAATTGATGCAAAACGCTACGGTTTTGAAAGAGATTCCGTTATTTTGCTGGAGCAAATTCGGACGATTGACAAGCAAAGGTTAACGGATAAGATTACTCATCTGGATGATGAAATGATGGATAAGGTTGATGAAGCCTTACAGATCAGTTTGGCACTCATTGATTTTTAGTAATATTTGCCTAGTTGCTCAAATAGAGCAACTTTTTTTGTTTTCAAAAAAAATTAACGATATAATAGTGGAATAACGGAAAAAATATGTTGTTTTTTATCGGGAGGTAAGCGAATTTGATGTCGAACCAGACTGTATACCAGTTCATTGCCGAGAATCAAAATGAACTGCTCCAACTGTGGACTGACACACTAAAAGAATTAAGCGAGCAAGAATCCTATCAGCTGACTCACCAAGTGTATGAAAATATATCTAAAGAATATATCGACATTCTGCTCTCATCTGTTAAGGATGACAGTGCTGCTGAAAGCCAAATCAGCGAACTGGCGTTAAGAGCTGTCCAAATCGGACTCTCTTTAAAGTTTCTGGCTACGGTGCTAGCTGAATTTTGGAAGCGTCTCTACACGAAGATGAACGATAAGAGATTGCCAGATGAAGAGAGTACGGAATTAATCTGGCAGATCGACCGCTTTTTCAGCCCGATTAATACTGAGATTTTTAACCAATACTCAATTTCATGGGAAAAAACAGTATCACTGCAAAAAATTGCGCTGCAGGAGCTATCTGCGCCGCTCATCCCGGTGTTTGAAAACATCACCGTAATGCCGCTGGTCGGAACAATTGATACCGAACGAGCAAAAAGAATTATGGAAAACCTTCTTAACGGCGTTGTTAAACACCGGTCGCAAGTCGTGTTGATAGACATTACAGGTGTTCCTGTCGTTGATACGATGGTTGCCCACCATATTATTCAGGCGTCTGAAGCTGTAAGGCTTGTCGGAGCGAAATGCCTGCTCGCCGGAATACGGCCGGAAATTGCTCAGACAATCGTCAACCTGGGCATTGATTTATCCCAAGTTATAACTAAGAATACCCTGCAAAAAGGAATTCAAACAGCATTGGAACTGACGGATCGAAAAATCGTTTCATTGGGGGAATAACATTGTGAGACATCCGAAAATCCCGATCTTGAAACTGTATAATTGCTTATTAGTATCTATTCAATGGGAACTAGATGATCAAACCGCATTAACCTTTCAAGAAGACTTATTAAATAAAATATATGAAACAGGTGCTAACGGAGTCGTGATTGACCTGACATCTGTAGATATAATAGATTCATTTATCGCTAAAGTGCTGGGCGACGTCATTACAATGTCTAAGTTAATGGGGGCAAAAGTTGTCTTAACCGGCATTCAGCCTGCCGTTGCAGTTACGCTGATTGAACTTGGAATTGCACTTGAGGAAATCGAAACTGCACTCGACTTAGAGCAGGGGCTTGAGACATTGAAGCGGGAATTGGGGGAATAGCGAATGAACGACCAATCCTGTGTAAAAATCATGACAGAATGGGATATTGTGGCCGCCAGACAACTGGGACGAAACGTTGCAAAAGAGCTGGGTTTCGGCACGGTAGACCAGGCAAGGATCACAACGGCTATATCAGAATTAGCCAGAAACATTTATTTATATGCCGGCAAGGGCCAGATTGGGATTGAACAGGTCACAGATAGAGGAAAAAAGGGCCTGAAAATTATAGCGGAAGACAAAGGGCCGGGGATTCCAGATATCCGTAAAGTCATGGAAGACGGGTTTTCCACGTCAGGCGGACTCGGAGCGGGACTTCCCGGTGTGAAAAGGCTGATGGATGAATTCAGTTTAAATTCCGTAACGGGGGAAGGTACAGAGATACAAGCCATTAAATGGCTTCGGTAGGAGGTAAGAAAGTGGATTTTAGGGAGGTTATTGAGCAGCGGTATCATCAGCTGCTTAATCGATATATAGCCGAATTAACGGAAACATCTTTATATCAGGCCCAAAAATTCAGCCGAAAAACAATCGAGCATCAAATTCCTCCGGAAGAAATCATCAGCATTCACCGAAAAGTGCTGAAGGAGCTGTATCCAAGTCTCCCGGAAGATGTTTTTCATTCGCTGGATTTTTTAATAGAAGTCATGATTGGATATGGAATGGCTTATCAGGAGCATCAAACCCTTAGAGGGATACAGCAGGAAATCAAATCAGAAATTGAAATTGCAGCTAATGTACAGCAGACGCTTCTGGGAACAAAAATTCCGGAGGAAGAAGCGCTGGACATTGGCGCGATCAGTGTGCCCGCCAAACAGATGAGCGGTGATTATTACCATTTTGTTAAAGACAAAGAGTCCATTAATATTGCCATTGCTGACGTCATCGGTAAAGGGATTCCGGCAGCTTTATGTATGTCTATGATTAAATACGCAATGGATTCTTTGCCGGAAACAGGCATTCACCCATCACAGGTGCTGAAAAACTTGAATCGCGTTGTTGAACAAAACGTTGATGCCAGTATGTTTATTACGATGTTTTATGCCAATTACAATACGGACAATCATCGATTTACATACGCTTCAGCGGGACATGAACCGGGATTTTACTATTCTCAAAAAGATAATACATTTTATGATTTAGATGCTAAAGGGCTGGTTCTCGGAATTTCGCAAGATTATGACTACAGGCAATTTGACAAGCAACTTGAAAAGGGAGATATGATTGTTTTATTTTCTGACGGTGTTACAGAATGCAGGACGGAAAACGGTTTCTTGGAGCGTCACGATATACAGAAGCTCATTGAGGAACATATGTGTTGTGATGCCCAGGAAATGGTCAAAAACATTTATGACAGCCTCCTCAAATTGCAGGATTTTCAGCTTCATGATGATTTTACGTTAATTGTTTTAAGAAGAAAGGTTTAGCGTTCGCCGGCCGTGGGTATATAACTATTAGTTATTTAAAGGATAATTTGAGGTGATACGAATGAATATAAATATTGATGTGAAACAGAATGTCGATGATATACAAGTAAACATTGCTGGAGAAATTGATGTGTATTCAGCGCCGGTTCTAAGAGAAAAGCTCGTTCCTCTGGCGGAACAAGGTGCAGACTTAAGGATTTGCCTGAAGGATGTCAGCTACATGGACAGTACCGGACTTGGCGTCTTCGTAGGCGTTTTTAAAACAGTGAAAAAACAAGGCGGTTCCCTCAAGCTTGAAAATCTGTCTGACCGGCTGATCCGTCTGTTCGAAATTACTGGTCTTAAGGACATCATTGATATTTCAGCAAAGTCAGAAGGTGGAGTGCAATGAATAACAAAGCTGATTACATCGAAATGAAAGTGCCGGCCCAGCCTGAATACGTAGGGATTATACGGCTGACTCTGTCTGGTGTTGCAAGCAGAATGGGCTATACGTACGATGAAATTGAAGATCTGAAAATCGCAGTGAGCGAAGCTTGTACAAATGCGGTTCAGCACGCTTATAAAGAAGACAAAAACGGGGAAGTGTCAATACGATTCGGCGTGTTCGAGGATCGTTTGGAGGTCATTGTGGCAGATGAAGGCGACAGCTTTGATTTTGATGAAAAGCAGCAGGATCTTGGGCCGTACACACCTTCACACACAGTCGATCAATTATCAGAAGGAGGGCTCGGTCTATATTTAATGGAAACGCTCATGGATGAAGTCAGAGTGCAAAACAACTCCGGCGTCACCGTAGCGATGACAAAGTATTTAAATGGGGAGCGAGTTGATCATGACACAACCATCAAAAACTACGAAACTAACTAAAGATGAAGTCGATCGGCTCATAAGTGATTACCAAACAAAACAAGATGAACAGGCGCAGGAAACGCTTGTGCGGGTGTATACGAATCTGGTTGATATGCTTGCGAAGAAATACTCAAAGGGCAAAAGCTTCCACGAAGATCTCCGCCAAGTCGGCATGATCGGGCTTCTCGGCGCGATTAAGCGCTATGATCCCGTGGTGGGCAAATCGTTTGAAGCTTTTGCGATCCCGACCATAATCGGGGAGATTAAACGTTTCCTCAGAGATAAGACGTGGAGCGTTCATGTTCCGAGACGAATCAAAGAACTGGGGCCGAGAATCAAAATGGCGGTCGATCAGCTGACGACAGAAACACAAAGGTCGCCGAAAGTGGAAGAGATTGCTGAATTCCTCGATGTATCAGAGGAAGAGGTTCTTGAAACCATGGAGATGGGCAAAAGCTATCAAGCCTTATCTGTTGATCACAGTCTTGAAGCAGATGCGGACGGAAGCACAGTCACCATTCTCGATATCGTCGGTTCACAGGAGGATGGATATGAGCGGGTGAACCAGAAAATGATGCTGCAGAGCGTGCTTCATGTCCTTTCAGACCGTGAAAAACAAATTATAGACCTAACGTACATTCAAAACAAAAGTCAAAAAGAAACTGGGGACATTCTCGGTATATCTCAAATGCACGTCTCGCGTCTGCAGCGCAAAGCTGTGAAGAAGCTCAGAGAGGCCTTGATTGAAGATCCCTCCATGGAGTTAATGTAATGATCCAGGTTGAAGAAAACGAGCATATTCAAACCCTTGTATACCAACTGAATAAAGAAGGAAAATCGATTTGCGGTGACAGTTTTTTTATGAAAGCTGATGATCAAGAATTAATTTGTGCGGTAGCTGACGGACTTGGAAGCGGATCGCTTGCCAACGAATCTTCTTCAGCAATCAAAGACTTAGTGGAAAACTATGCGAACGAAGACGTACAAAGCATCATCGAACGCTGTAATCAGGCGATGAAAAACAAAAGAGGGGCTACAGCTTCTGTTTTGAAAATCAACTTTGAACAAAGGCAGTTTACGTACTGCTCCGTCGGAAATGTACAGTTTATTCTGCATTCCCCGTCTGGTGAAAGCTTTTATCCTCTCCCGATTTCAGGCTATTTATCAGGCAAGCCGCAAAAATACAAAACGCACACCGCTACCTATGAAAAGGGTTCTAAGTTCATTATACATACAGATGGACTCAACGTACCCGATATCCGCTCCCACTTAAAAAAAGGCCAATCGGTAGAAGAAATATCAAATTCGCTGAAAATGTATACGACATCTAGAAGAGACGATCTGACATATATTCTTGGACTGCTGTCCTAGGAAAGTAGAAAAAAGAAGCTGGGAAAGCCGGCTTCTTTTTTTGTAGTGGACTATTAATAAGCCACTTACGGAACTTTATGAGCGGCGGTTTACAGAAACTTTTAAAAATGAATAAAGATACAGGCAGCATCATCTGTCTTTTTTTATGTGTTTTTTTCTGTTTTTGATACACTAGAGAAAGAACGACAAAATTGGAGGCTATGGTTACATGGAAACGTCAGCCCTTTTGAAACAGCAAATTGCGAAAGAAATAGGTTTATCACAAAAACATGTTGAAAGCGTCATCCGCCTGCTTGAGGACGGCAACACAGTTCCGTTCATTGCCAGATATCGAAAAGAGCAGACGGGTTCAATGGACGAGGTTCAGATCCAGACCATTTCTGAACGATGGCAATACATACAAAACCTGAATCAGCGAAAAGAAGAAGTGATCAGGCTAATCGCTGAGCAGGATAAACTAACAGATGAATTAAAACGCAAAATTGACCAATCCGTAAAACTTCAGGAAGTAGAAGACCTCTACCGCCCGTATAAACAAAAGCGCAAAACGAAAGCGACAGTTGCCAAAAGCAAAGGTCTTGAGCCGCTTGCTGACTATATCATGACCCTTCCGCAAGATGACCGCCTTGCAGAAACAGCAGACCAATATATCAGCGAAGAAAAAGAAGTGTTCACCAGAGAAGAAGCCATTGAAGGCGCCAAGCATATTATTGCGGAACAAATCTCGGACGAACCGAATTTCAGAAAATGGATTCGCCAGGAAACCTTTAAAAAAGGAACGATCAAGTCAGCTGCCGGAAAATCAGCAGACAGAGATGAAAAAAACGTCTACGAAATGTACTACGAGTATGAAGAGCCAATCGCAAAGGTCGTTCCGCACAGAGTGCTTGCCATGAATCGCGGCGAAAAAGAAGACATTTTAAAGGTGTCTATCGAACCGCCAGCAGATCACATTAAGACTTATTTAGAAAAACAAATCATCAAAAACCGCTCAACGTCTGTAAAAGACATTTTGCAGGAAACAATTGAAGACAGCTACAAAAGACTGATTCAGCCTGCCATTGAACGTGAAATCAGAAAAGAGCTGTCAGAAAAAGCAGATGAACAGGCGATTCATATTTTTTCTGAGAACCTCAGAAAGCTTCTCCTTCAGCCGCCGATGAAAGGCAAGACGGTTCTCGGTGTAGATCCGGCTTTCCGAACAGGCTGTAAGCTGGCAGTGTCAGATGAAACCGGGAAAGTCTTAAAAATTGATGTGATTTACCCGCATGCACCTGTCAAAAAAACGAAGGAAGCTCATGAGAAAGTGAAAGCGATTCTAGAAGAGTATCAAGTGGAAATGGTGGCGATTGGAAACGGCACGGCCTCCAGGGAGACAGAGCAATTCATTGTGAATGTGCTGAAGGACACGCCGCGTGATATTTATTATGTGATTGTCAATGAAGCGGGGGCAAGCGTCTATTCGGCTTCTGAGCTTGCCAGAGAAGAATTCCCTGAGCTTCAGGTCGAGGAACGCAGTGCAGTATCCATCGCACGGAGAGTTCAAGATCCGCTTGCGGAACTTGTCAAAATTGATCCGAAATCTGTAGGTGTCGGACAGTATCAGCATGACGTCAGCCAAAAACGCTTAAATGAATCCCTGCGCTTTGTCGTTGAGACAGTGGTAAACCAGGTAGGAGTAAATGTCAACACAGCTTCCGCGGCGCTGCTTCAGTATGTAGCGGGATTATCAAAGTCCGTAGCGGGCAACATTGTCAAAAAGCGGGAAGAGCTCGGTAAATTTTCGAATCGAAAAGAACTGAAAGATATTCCAAGGCTCGGCGCGAAAACCTATGAACAATGTATCGGCTTTTTAAGAGTGCAGGAAGGGACAGAGCCTTTGGACAGAACAGGGATCCACCCGGAAAGCTATAAAGAAACAAAAACGCTTTTGAAAAAGCTCGGTGTTTCAACAGAGCAAATCGGCACGGCGGAATTGAAGGACAAAATTAACAAATTAGAGCTTTCTGAAACAGCAAAAGAACTGGGAATCGGTGAAATTACGCTCAAAGACATTTGTGAACAGCTGACAAGACCTGAACGTGATCCGCGTGATGAGGTGCCTAAGCCTCTGCTGAAAACAGACGTCCTTCAACTGGAGGATCTGAAAGAAGGAATGGAGCTGCAGGGCACCGTGCGCAATGTAGTGGACTTCGGAGCGTTTGTTGATATCGGAGTCAAACAGGACGGGCTTGTGCACATTTCAAAACTCAGCAATCAATTCGTCAAGCATCCGCTTGATGTTGTATCCGTCGGTGACATCGTGACGGTTTGGGTTGACGGTGTCGATGTGCAAAAAGGCAGAGTATCACTGTCTATGGTAAAATAAAAGCACTGCTTACGAGCAGTGTTTTTTCCTATAGAAATACCAGCATTGATTCAGCAGTTTAATTTGATAATTATCTTTTTCAAGGAACGCTTTTTGCATCTGTTTCTTCAGCCAATTTGGCATAGGCTCATTCCTCCTCAGCTTTTATATAAGAGGGGCGGTGATTACCCTATTGTATGCGAACAGTGAATTGTCCCGTTCAATGTTTTTTTAGTGAGGTGCACCATGGATAACAAAGAGCTGCAAAAGCTTACAGAGGATATTTCCAACACATTTTTCAAAAAACCGTTTCGACATCAGGCTGTTTTCAACGACAGACTTAAAACGACCGGCGGAAGATACCTGTTAACCTCTCATAACATCGAATTGAACAGAAAATATTTGATTGAGCACGGCAGAGAGGAACTGATCGGCATTATCAAGCATGAGCTGTGCCATTATCACCTTCACCTTGAAGGAAAAGGATACAAGCACAGGGACAGAGATTTCAGAACGCTTCTCCAGCAAGTCAATGCGCCCCGCTTCTGTACGCCTCTAAAGAAAAAAACAGAAAGCAACAAAACATATAGGTATATATGTACGGCTTGCGGCCAACAGTATATAAAGAGACGCGCCATGAATCCTGACAGATACAGATGCGGAAAATGCCGCGGGAAAATAAAAAGAATTTTTTCGTAAAAAAGGTTGACGAAACTGGCAAGCCTATGTTACATTATAAAAGTCGTCACGAGAGATAAATAAAAAACATTTCCTCTTGACTCTGAATGACAAACCTGATATAATGAATCTTGTCTCATTATTCCACAGTAGCTCAGTGGTAGAGCTATCGGCTGTTAACCGATCGGTCGCAGGTTCGAATCCTGCCTGTGGAGCCATATTTGGAGAAGTACTCAAGTGGCTGAAGAGGCGCCCCTGCTAAGGGTGTAGGTCGCGTAAGCGGCGCGAGGGTTCAAATCCCTCCTTCTCCGCCATAAGATTGCGATATAAGTTCTCAACCATCGGCCCGTTGGTCAAGCGGTTAAGACACCGCCCTTTCACGGCGGTAACACGGGTTCGAATCCCGTACGGGTCATTCCATTTTCGTTGGGCTATAGCCAAGCGGTAAGGCAACGGACTTTGACTCCGTCATGCGTTGGTTCGAATCCAGCTAGCCCAGCCATTTTTATTTTTTGAAATTAAATAGTAAGAGCCATTAGCTCAGTTGGTAGAGCATCTGACTTTTAATCAGAGGGTCGAAGGTTCGAGTCCTTCATGGCTCACCATTTGTCTTTTTGCGGGTGTGGCGGAATTGGCAGACGCGCTAGACTTAGGATCTAGTGTCTTACGACGTGGGGGTTCGAGTCCCTTCACCCGCACTTTATTTACAAAGTGCACGCAAATTGGTTTTACTAGGTTAAGAGCCTGAAAACCAGCACAACATTTTAATAGTCACGCGGTCGTGGCGGAATGGCAGACGCGCTAGGTTGAGGGCCTAGTGGGTGAATAACCCGTGGAGGTTCAAGTCCTCTCGGCCGCATCAATGATACCAAGGGTTTTGACGTCCTTGGTATTTTTTTGTGCTTGTTTTTAGATTGTCTGCTGCCCACAAACTGCCCACTTACCTAAAGTAAGTTATCTTTTTAAATTATTAGGATAGGTGTTCATGAAACATTTCTTGTTGTTTTGATATTTTCCTTTAAAGTGGCAGGTAGTGTTTATATACTTGATTAATCAAAAAAAATTGATTAAAATGTAAAAAAAGAAAGGGGATATGGGATGCTTCTTATAAGAACTGCAAAAGAATCGGATGTAAATAGAATATTAGATATTTATAACCAAGGCATAGCTGATCAGATTGCTACATTAGAAGTAGAAGAAAAAGATATTGATTATATGGCAAATTGGTTTTCTAATCGTGAAGGGAAATATAAGGTCCTTGTTGCTGAAATAGACGATTGTGTAGTAGGGTGGGTTTCTCTAAATCCATATTCTCACCGTTGCGCATACCAAGGTGTTGCTGATTTATCTATATATATTGATCGTAATCATCGAGGAAAAGGTATAGGTAAAGAACTTTTGTCGAATATTGAAAAAGAAGCAATTAAATCCAAGATACATAAGATCGTGTTATTTACATTTCCTTTTAATCAATTAGGGCAGGGTTTATATGCTTCAATGGGGTATCGCGAAGTTGGTATATTTAAAGAACAAGGGAAAATCGACGGTCATTATGTAGATGTAATGGCAATGGAGAAAATACTTACAAAGTAAACAGGTCTCTAAAGAGAGACCTGTTTTTTTATATTAATCACAACAGCAGGATGTTTTAGCAACAGAAGGTTTTGGTGTTAGTTTACAAACTCCTGTTTCAGGTAGTTTTAATTCCACACGTTCAGCAGATTCCTTATCACCAGTGATATATGCCACAACAGAGCGAGCCTGCTCGTAACCAGTAGCTAATAAGAATGTCGGTGCTCTTCCGTAACTTTTTGAGCCAATAATATAGAAGTTTTTTTCAGGCTGTCTTAATTCTTTTTCGCCATGTGGTCGAACAGTTCCGCAGCTGTGGATATTAGGATCAATTAAATTAGCCAAATCTGGCACGCACTCTAAAGCAGAATCAAATGTATGGCGAATTTCTTTTAAAAACTGAAAATCTGGTCTTGCACCTGTATTCGCAATAATTTCGTCTACATCCTTAATTATTTTTTGTTCCTGTTGCTGGTATCCAAAAATATTTAATTTACCGTCAGATGTGGGTGCGATATTTTCAATGAACGATGAAGGGTACGATTTAATAAGTCCATTTTCTAAGATGCCCCGTAATTTTATCCCTAATTGCCCTCTAGCAGGCAACTGATCATTTCCTTCTCCCCCGAAAACTTCTGTAATATCCTGTTTTCTTAGAATCCAGATGATCTCTGTATTTTCAGTTTGCTCTTTTAACTGTGTTAAATCTAGCAAAGTATTTACAGCTGAATGACCACTCCCAACAACTGCAACAGTCTTATTTTTATATCGATTTCGATCCCGATTTAAAATATCTGGAATCCCATAATAAATCTGATTAGAAATCCTTTTTTCAGCATCAGTTATGAGTCCTTCAGCGTTTATTGGATTTGGATTTTGCCAAGTACCTGTAGCGTCAATAACTGCTTTTGCCTCATATATTTTCTCTTCAGTGTTGTTTACTTTCACTCGAACGATAAAGGATGCTTGATCTCTGCCTTTTGTTTTGACTTTATCAAACCCTTTTTTTCCAACATGAAGAACAGGGCTGTTCACATGGATATAAGGTTTCAATTCAGGCAGTTCCGTTAGTGGTTTTAAGTATTTGGAAACAATCTCTTCTCCTAGTGGGAGTTCATCTTTTGGAGGAAGAGGAATATCGTGTTTTTGTAATAATTCTTTTGCTGCTTGGTCTATATTATATTCCCAGGGTGAAAACAGCCGTACATGCCCATAACTTAAAAAGTTGGTTCCGATTTCTTTTCCTGATTCAAACAGAATAAATGATTCGTTTCTTTTAACAAGATGAGCTGCTGCCGCAATTCCTACTGGTCCTCCTCCAATAATGGCTACTGGTAATGTTTTTTTCATAATATGTATCCCCCTATAAATCAATTTTTTTTGATATATAAATTGAAAATAATTCCCTTCCTAGCGAGAAGGGCGGAATAAACAGCATAATTCTGCTGATAGCAAATGGTTTATTTCTTTTTCGTTCAAGGAGTAATAACTCCATGTACCTTTTGTTTCTTTTGTAATTAAGCCTGCATCTAATAAAATTTTTAAGTGATAAGATAATTTAGATTGTGGCATCTGAATTTCATCGATTAAATCACATACACAGGTAGAGCCACGGTCACAAAGAATGTGTAACAAATGAAGCCTTTTTTTATCAGATAATGCTTTAAACTTTTTTTCGTAATGTTCAAAGGTCTCTTGCAACTGTTTATTCTCTAGAGGTATTTGTAGCATTTTGAAGTCCTCCGCTGGTTGATTAATCAATTAATTTTGATGTACTAATCATAAGTGAAATTAGAAAGGAAATCAAGAAAAAATCAATTTTTTTTGATGATTAAATTCCTACTTGTTTATATAAGCGTTGACTTATATTATTTTCTTATTATACAATGTGCGCAAGGAGGGGGGAGGAGAAATGACTACTCAATCTAATCTTGAAGCTGTTAATGTGGTACATTGCTTAAAAATTTTAAGTGATCAAACGAGGCTCGTAATAATGAAACTTCTTCAAAATAAGGAATACTGTGTTTGTCAGTTAGTTGATATGTTTCAAATGAGTCAACCTGCTATTAGCCAGCATCTCAGTAAATTAAAAAAAGCAGGACTTGTACATGAATCTAAAAAAGGGCAATGGCGGTTTTATTCTATAAACCAATCTTGTCCGGAGTATGATTTGATACTGTCTATTCTTAATAAGATTGATTGTCGCGATACGTTGTTACAGTCAATTAAACAAAAAGAAACTCAGGTTTCTTGTCGTTAGGAGGTTCTAAGTTGTTATCGATAATCTTAGCTGCACTTATTTTTGTGCTGACTCTTGTATTTGTTATTTGGCAGCCAAAAAATTTATCTATTGGCTGGTCAGCTTGCGGAGGCGCTGTATTAGCCTTAATTGCAGGGGTTGTTAATTTTCAAGATGTTATAGAGGTGACGGGAATTGTTTGGAATGCAACATTAGCGTTTATTGCGATTATCATTATTTCTCTAATTCTCGATAATATAGGTTTCTTTGAATGGGCAGCCTTACATATGGCTAAGGCAGCCAAAGGTAATGGTGTGCTGATGTTTGTTTATGTGACGATACTGGGGGCAATTGTTGCAGCGTTTTTTGCGAATGATGGTGCTGCTCTTATCTTAACTCCAATTGTTTTGGCTATGGTTCGAGCCTTAAATTTTCAAGAAAAATTGGTTTTTCCATTTATTATGGCAAGTGGGTTTATAGCAGATACTACATCCTTACCACTAGTTGTCAGTAACCTTGTCAATATTGTATCAGCAGATTTCTTTCACATTGGATTCATTGAATATGCATCCAGAATGATTATTCCAAACCTGTTCTCGCTTATTGCGAGTATCATTGTTCTTTACCTTTTCTTTAGAAAAAGCATTCCAAAACGTTATGATCTTTCTGAAGTTAAAAAGCCTGTGGAAGCTATAAAAGATCAGAAAATGTTTCGTATTTCTTGGGTTGTTTTAGGAATCTTGTTAGTTGGCTACTTTATAAGTGAACTGTTTTCAATACCTGTTTCCATTATAGCTGGTATTATTGCTATCTTATTTCTCGCAATGGCTCAAAAGAGTTCAGCCGTTCAAACGAAGCAAGTTCTTAAAGGCGCACCATGGGCAATTGTATTTTTCTCAATAGGTATGTATGTTGTCGTATATGGATTACGAAATGCAGGTTTAACAGATGTTCTATCTGATATTATCCAAGCTGTTTCTAACCAAGGATTGTTCGTGGGTACTATTGGGATGGGCTTTATTGCAGCTATACTGTCTTCTATTATGAATAATATGCCTACCGTTATGATCGATGCATTAGCGATTGCCGGCACAGATGCACATGGGATAGTGAAAGAAGCATTAATATATGCAAATGTGATAGGCTCTGACTTAGGACCTAAAATAACACCAATTGGTTCACTGGCTACACTTTTATGGTTACATGTTCTATCTCAAAAAGGTGTGAAAATTTCTTGGGGAACATACTTTAAAACAGGAATTATCTTAACAATCCCAACACTATTTATTACACTTGTTGGTCTTTATATTTGGCTTATGATTATTCATTAAACTTTCAAGGAGAAGATGAAAATGTCAAAGAAAACAATTTACTTTTTATGTACTGGAAACTCTTGTCGCAGTCAAATGGCTGAAGGATGGGGTAAAAAATACCTTGGAGATGAGTGGAATGTATACAGTGCAGGAATTGAAGCACATGGATTAAATCCGAATGCTGTCAAAGCTATGAAAGAAGTTGGTATCGATATCTCTAATCAAACGTCAGACATTATTAATCCTGATATTTTAAACAATGCTGATTTAGTTGTTACACTTTGTGGTGATGCAGCTGATAAATGCCCGATGACGCCTCCTCATGTAAAGCGTGAGCATTGGGGATTTGATGACCCAGCAAAAGCACAAGGCACAGAGGAAGAGAAATGGGCATTTTTCCAAAGAGTTCGTGATGAAATAGGGGATAGGTTGAAGGAATTTGCTGAAACAGGTAAATAGAATGGAATGTTTTCTTTACAAAGGATGCATTTTTTAAATGTGTCCTTTTATAAATATAACAAACGTACATTCTTGCCCTGAATCACATCATTGTAATTAAACGTACACGCTCTATTCTTTTAGAAAAAAAGAGCAGACAATTATGGCTGTCTGCTCCAAGTTTTTAATTTCAAAGAAAAAATAAAAATCAATCAAATTCATTCCAATTATCTAAGTATCGGTATAATGTTGTTTTACTGATACCCGTCTCTTTAGTAATTTGCTGAATGGTATACTTTTTGCTTCGATACATCTCCATAGCACGGCGGACATTATGGTCAGGTTTTCTCGGACGTCCTGTATTTTTCCCCTTTAATTTTGCCTCTTGAATTCCAACCTTTGTGTTTTCACTAATAATATCAAATTGAAATTCGCTGACTCTTTCTAAAAAATCGAAGAAAATGGAGCCGCCTATTTTTGAGGTGTCCACTTTATCTAAAATTGAAATAAAGTTGATTTGTTTTGTTTTGAAGAATTGAATGATATCAATTAGGTTTTTTGTAGAGTCAGCAATACTGTACAACTTATAAATGACTATGGTATCCCCGATATTTAAACTTCTACATAATGACTCAAATTCTGGTCTGTTTTTTGCTGAATTTGTTTGTTCAATATAGATTTTTTTACAGTTGAATTCTTTAAGTGCGGCTAGCTGTTTTATTACATCCTGATCTTGACTAAACGGACGCGCATATCCAAAAATCAAATCATCAACCCCTGATGAATTTTGTATATTTTATTATAACAAAATAAGATGGATAGCGCAGAGTGTACCGTTAGTTCCAAAAAAGATCCATTTTGGTACAAAAAATTGTAGACATTTGAATTCTTGTTTGTTACATTTTAAATAGTTACAAACGGACCTGACTTCTATGAGAGTTAGAAGTCAACAAAAATAATCATAAAGAGGTGTACTGTATTTTATGTTAAAAAAATTAAATATGGAGTGGTTCTCAAATATAAAAGGGGACTTATTAGCTGGTATTGTCGTTGCTTTAGCATTAATACCTGAAGCCATTGGTTTTTCCATTATTGCAGGAGTTGACCCTATGGTAGGCTTGTATGCATCATTTTGTATTGCCGTGGTGATTTCCTTTGCAGGAGGAAGACCTGCTATGATTTCTGCGGCTACAGGGGCTATGGCTTTGTTAATGGGAACATTGGTGAAGGATCACGGGTTACAGTATCTGTTTGCTGCTACGATACTGACAGGTATTATCCAAATCATATTTGGGGTTCTGAAAGTGGCGCGATTAATGAAATTTGTACCTCGTTCGGTTATGGTAGGTTTTGTTAATGCGCTGGCCATTTTGATTTTCATGGCGCAAGTTCCTCATTTTGTTGGAATATCCGGTATGACCTATGTGTTTGTCGGCATAACATTAGCCATTATTTATTTGTTCCCGTTTATTACAAAGGCTGTTCCAAGTCCTTTAATAGCGATTGTATTTCTCACAGTCGTTTCTATTTGGGGTCACTTTAATGTTCAAACAGTTGGAGACTTAGGGACAATTAAACAAGCCTTACCAAGCTTTTTAATTCCCGATGTTCCATTAAACTTTGAGACGCTGTCAATTATCTTCCCGACTTCTATTGCTCTAGCTGTCGTTGGTCTGCTTGAGTCACTATTAACGTCTTCAATTGTTGATGACATGACTGACACAGATAGTAATAAAAACCGGGAAAGCCGAGGACAAGGCATTGCCAATATCGTTGCTGGATTTTTCGGCGGTATGGCTGGATGTGCGATGATCGGTCAATCTGTTATTAACGTAAAATCTGGAGGGAGAGGGAGACTGTCAACCTTTACGGCTGGTGTGTTCCTCATGTTTTTAATACTCGTTTTAGGTGAATGGGTTGTTCAAGTGCCTATGCCTGCTTTGGTTGGTGTTATGATTATGGTTTCAATCGGAACATTCGATTGGTCTTCGCTACGAACACTTAGAAAAGTTCCACTCACTGATACAGTTGTCATGATTGTTACTGTGATTACAGTTGTAGCTACAGATAATTTATCCATTGGTGTAATTGTAGGAGTCATATTAAGTGCCATATTTTTTGCTTCTAAAATTTCAAGAGTAAGGGTCGATATCACTTCTGTTTCAGATAAAGAAGTTGTTTATGATATTAAGGGTCAAGTGTTCTTTGCTTCTGTTCAAGATTTTGTGAATTCATTTTCATATGAAGATGTAAAAGAGCGTATCGTGATGAACTTTTCCGAGGCACATATTTGGGATGATTCAGGTGTCGCGGCAGTGGATAAAGTGGTCTTGAAATTCAAAGAACATCATGCAGAGGTTAAATTAGTTGGCTTAAACGAGTCAAGCCATAATTTGATTGAAAAGCTTGCTACTTACAATAATCCTAACGCACAGCCGTCAGGTCATTAAGGGGAAGGTGAAGGGGTATGTATAAAAATATCTTGTTGGCAGCTGATGGATCAGAACATTCATTTCGATCAGCAGAACATGCAATCCGTTTAGCAAAACTGGTACCTGATTCAAGAGTGGAAATCATTTATGTTAAGGACTTTTCAAAAGCAAAAAGTGAAGTGCTTCATACTTCAAGTACTGAAGAATTGGAAATGGAAAGACGTAAGAAGTTAGACCCGGTTATAAAAAAATTTGATCAAGCTGGTGTACAACATGATTTAATAATGAAACATGGAGAACCAGGACCTACAATTGTCTCTTATGCAAATGAAAATCAATTTGATATGCTCATAGTAGGCAGCAGGGGATTGAATTCATTACAGGAGATGGTGTTGGGCAGTGTAAGCCATAAAGTTGCTAAACGTGCGAACTGTCCTGTGCTGATTGTAAAGTAATTGTTGAACAAGTCGATTAAGAATAAAATCGGCTTGTTTTTTTGTGTAGCCATATGAACTGGACACCAATGAAATATATTAATTAACACTGTCTGTTTATGAAAAGCACTACTTCATTTTTACAAGGAAAATCAATAATATAAAAAAGGGTAGTACGGACGTTTATTGTTTGTGCTCACCATTTTTTAACCATAATTCATATAAACGTATGGAAATGATGGCAAATGAATATAAGGAATGTAATGAAAATAAGCTTTCATAACCAATGATATGGATTTACTATGTTGAGGGCCTAGTGGGTGAATAACCCGTGGAGGTTCAAGTCCTCTCGGCCGCATCCCAATAATACCAAGGGTTTTAGACCTTTGGTATTTTTTTGTTTATTTTTAAATGATCTGCTGGTGTCTCTACAATGATGATGGTTTATTTGTTTTATACTGAAATAATTTATTATTCACCACATGCAATAGTGGTTATAACCATTTCACTAAAGCAGGAGGCGGCGGAGATGGCGAATATGAAACGGTTGGCATTGCACCGGGAATTGGAAAGAATTTAGGGCTGTGTTTGAAAAATACGTCCGTCAGAAAGGTGTTTTTGACCAAGTGAATATTATTATGGCGCTCACCATGCAGGAAAGTGGTGGGCGTTCTTTAGATATTATGCAAAGTTCCGGAAGTATTGGCTTACCTTCTAACTCCATAACTGACCTAGAATACTCGATTGAAGTCACTGATTATCTTCATGAACAAGGAAATTTAATGCTCTTTAATGAATATTATCTTATGAGTATTGAAGCAAGACGAAAAATTAAAAAAGGGGAGATTATTAATGAAAATCAGCCGGATTCTATTGGCAGCAGTGATTTTAAGTAGTGTATTTTCAATAACTTATCTGCAAAGTGATCATAATACTGAGATCAAAGTTGCCGCAGATAGGGTAGGGGCATAGGTTGCTAAAATAATTAGAAAAAGCTTAATCTTTTTGATTAAGCTTTTTTATAAAAGATAGATACGAAAAGAAGGAAAGTGAAATGGAATACTCATTATTAGAAAACGGCATAGATTCATTAAAGAAAGCTAAAACTAACATAGAAGAGTTTGAGAAGTATCATCAGGAAAGTAGTTATCACTTTTTAAAAGATGCGATTATATTTCTTAATCATGGAATAGAAATTTTATTGAAATACATATTGTCAAAGCAAAATGAATCATTAATATTTACTGATATAAATTTATATATGGAAGCAAAAGAAAAGTTAAAGAATGAAAGTAAGGGTAAGAAAAACCCGTTTGAATTTAATAACAAGCGAAACGTTTTTGACGTTGATTTGGGCAACGGCAATAAAAAGAAACAATTGTATAAAATTAATTTGAATGAAGCAATTAAAAGAATTAAGTTTTATTTGATATAGATATGCCAGAAGATGTTGAGACGGCAATAACTCTTATTAATGACTATCGAAATCATATAACACATCATTCAATCATTTTAGATGAACCCAGTGTTAATGAGTTAGTTGAGAAGATAAAATTTTTATATAGTCATATACTTGATTTTTTCCAAGAACATATCACAGAAAGAAACGTAATGAAGGAAGTGGATGCGGAGAGATACCTGTATACAAAGCAAGAATGGGAACAATATCAAAGAGAATTGGAAGATTTTCATTATGAGAGGGCAATGAGTCGTATATCGCTAGATGCTGATGAAATGTAGTGTTAATTGGTCTCAGTAAGGTGCCCAATTTGTGCCCAGAATTCATGATAAATGATGAAAATAGGTGTAAATAAAATATATAGATGCTTAGAATAAAGGCTTTTGTAACCCATGATATGTTTTTACTAGGTTGAGGGATTGAGGGGCTATCTAAAGAAGAAAACATACCAAATAATACTGGTATGTTTTTTTATGTTTTTAGTCTTATAATATTGACTTTTGTGTAACACAAAAGATTATACTGAAAAATGATTTTTAACAGAAAAGGGTGGAATCATATGAGTTTATGGTTTACTGAAAAACAAACAGATTCTTTTGGTATAACAGCTAAAGTGAAAAGAACTCTGCAGTCTGAAAAAACGGAGTTTCAACAGCTTGATATATTTGAAACAGAAGAATTCGGAAATATGCTCACACTTGATGGAATGGTGATGACTACAGAAAAAGATGAATTTGTATATCACGAAATGATGGTACATGTTCCGTTATTTACTCATCCAAATCCAAGAAAAATCCTTGTAGTCGGAGGAGGGGATGGTGGTGTCATTCGTGAAATATTGAAACACCCATTAGTTACTAGTGTAGTTCAAGTAGAAATAGACAGTAAAGTAGTTGAGTACTCTAAAAAATATCTTTCAGGGTTTGCTGAGAATATAGCTGATACGCGTTTTGATTTGCGAATTGAAGATGGTTATATGCATATTCTTGAAAGTGAAAATGAATATGATGTAATTCTAGTCGATTCAACTGAACCGGTTGGACCAGCTGCTAATTTATTTACGAAAGGTTTTTATGCCGGTATATCAAAAGCATTGAAAGATGATGGCATATTAGTTGCTCAATCTGATAATCCATGGTTTAAAGGTGATCTCATTCAAACGGTTATCAAAGATGTAAAAGAGATTTTCCCTATTACTAAATTATACACTTGTAATATACCCACTTATCCAAGTGGTTTATGGACTTTTACTATGGGCTCAAAAAAGCATGATCCTTTAAATATTGATAAAGATAGATTTTATGACACTGGAAGCAAATATTATACAAAGGAAATTCATAACGCAGCGTTTGTTTTGCCTAAGTTTGTAAGTGATTTATGTAATGATTAAATCTAAAAACACTTAAACAGTGATTAAAAAAGGCATACTGTAACAAGTATGCCTTTTTTAAATGAAAATTTTAGACTAAGAAAGCAGTTTTAACCCAATAGCCGCACATAAAATCATTGAGATGAAGAGGATTCTCCGCCATTCTTTAGGTTCACCGTATATAAACATCCCGACTAATGCGGCTCCAACTGTCCCGATGCCAGTCCAGATAGCGTAAGCGGTACCCATAGGGATACTAGTCATAGCTTGTGAAAGGAAGAAGAAGCTTAATGTGAATGCTACAATGAGGACACATATGGATTTAATATCTTTCCGGATGACAAAGCGATTAATCCCGGAAACTCCAATAACTTCACATAAGCCGGCTAATATTAAAAGCAACCAAGCCATTATTCATGTCCTCCTTCCGGCTCTGTTGAGTCTTTAGTTATGAGTTTCAATCCAATTACTCCTGCCAGAAGCAATAAGATTAATAATATTTTTATGAGTTGAAAAGGTTCTCCAAATAAGAGCATTTCAGCTGTAACAGTACCAGCCGTACCTATTCCAGTAAATACTGCATATACAGTGCCTACTGGTAATTTATTTGAGGCAATAATTAATAGCCAGAAACTTAAAACGATTGCTACAATCGTTAATATCCATTCAATCAAATTTGTTGAATGTTTTAACCCAGACACCCAGCCGATCTCCAAAATTCCGGCAACTAATACATAGAACCAATTGCGATTCATAACGATCCTCCTTAGATATTTAATTAAAGATTTACTTAAGATCAAGTTATATCAAGATAACTGTTATTAACATAACCCTTTGTGTAACAAAAAAGTCAAGAAAGTCTGAACATATCATGATGAAGAATAAAAGAAGGTGAAAAGACATTGTTAAAAGAGCTTTTATCAATTAGTGAGATGGCTAAATTAAGAAGAATAACTGCTGAAACGTTAAGACATTATGATCGTGTTGGGCTATTTAAACCTGCATATATTGACCCGAATACGGGTTATCGTTTTTATTCGATTTATCAATATGAGGTTCTTGGGACAATAAAAGAATTGCGTCAAATTGGTATGACTCTTGAAGAGATCAAAATTTTTTTAACAGAAAGAAATACGGAAAAATCAATCAGAATCCTAAAAGAAAAACATAAAGCATTGCAAAGAAATATAAAAGAATTAATCGATCTAGAAAAAAGTATAAATGAAAAGATAGAAAATTTTCACAGGGTATCTGAGGAAGGGGTGCTCCCGGGGATAAAAATCTATTCCTTAGAAGAACGGTTTTTCATTACGAAAAACACGAAAATATCAAATGATTTAGAACTAAGTTATGGGGTTATTGAAATTGAGAATCTGATGCTGGAGAAAGCACCACTTGTCGCAAGTAATCGTTTAGGGGTTTTAATTGAAGAGGAGGATCTTCTTTCAAATCATTATTCAGCGCCGACAACTTTAATTGCTAGAACCAATCATATAAAAGATATCCCTGAGGAATATGTGATTCGTATACCAAAGGGGGAATTTGTGTGTTTAAGACACTACGGAGAAATATGGGATAGAACGGATAGTTTAACCCAATTGATAGCCTTCATCAAAGAACAGGATTACAAACTTGCTGGGAATGCACTTCAAATGGTTCAAGTGGATATTTCAATAACAGATGAGCCGAACGAAGCTATGTTTGAAATTCAAATTCCTGTAGTGAAACATAAAAAACGTTAGTTAAAGTTGTATGGTTGACATTTGGGTCGCACAAGAGTTTATGCTATCAGCATATTAGCAAAGGAGGGATTTATATAATGGAAAAGAAACAATTTTTAGCGTACTCAGGCCTTCCGACTTTTTGGAGAACTCCACAAACAAGAGATGTAACAAACGTAGATATAGCGGTTATGGGGGTCCCTTTTGATGTAGGTGTTTCAAATCGTCCAGGCGCTCGATTTGGACCAAGATCTATTCGTCAGATGTCATTGCATGCGGGGAATTTTCTTTATCCTTATAAGTATGATGTCAAAGAAAAGTTGAACATTATTGATTACGGCGATGTTGGAGCAAATATCGGTGAAAATTCTACAAAATTAATGATTGACGAAACTTATTCTCATGCTTCTAAGATATTAAAGTCAGGAGCGAAATTACTAACATTAGGCGGAGATCATACTATCCCTTATGGTTTGGTTCGAGCTGCCTATGAGAAGCATGGTAAGATTGCGCTTCTTCATTTTGATAGTCATCAAGATTCTCTGTCTGGAAATGATGGTGAAATATTTCATGGTACATTTGCAAATGATATAGCGGAAATTGGTTATGTTGATGCTTTGAGATCAGTACAAGTGTTTATTAGGACCAATATGCCGAATGATCAAAATTATAATATCATATACGCAAATGAAGCCTTGGAAATGTCTACAGAAGAGTTAGCACAAAAAATTAAGAGCATTATTGGAAATATGCCTGTCTATATAACGTTTGATATAGATTCACTTGACCCAAGTGTTGCACCCGGTACAGGGACACCTGTTGTTGGTGGACCGGATACTTACAATATAAGACGGTTACTGCAGGAATTAGCTGGGTTAAATGTCGTTGCGGCTGATCTTGTGGAAGTCTCTCCAATGTATGATGCTGGCGAGGTCACATCATTAGCATCTGCGACAATTGCCACTGATTTGATATATTTACTAGCGCAAAATATTAAAAGATAAATAGAATTAAAACATCTTAAGGCTGTTTTTCGATTTCTGGTCAGGAGCAAGTATAATAAGATGTTTAAAAAGTTTACTCTTAAAAGATCATCGTGGGAAGTGCATAACAACCAATTATTCAGCGGTTTAATTATCCTAAAAACAGTGCCCAATTTGTGCCCAGAATTCATAAAAAATGATGAAAATAGGTGTAAACAAAATAAACAGATGCTTTGGTTAAAAGCTTTTGTAACCCATGATAGGTTTTTATTAGGTTGAGGGCCTAGTGGGTGAATAACCCGTGGAGGTTCAAGTCCTCTCGGCCGCATCTCAATAATACCAAGGGTTTTTAGACCTTTGGTATTTTTTTTGTTTATTTTTAAATGATCTACTGGTGTCTCTACAATGATGATGGTTTATTTGTTTATACTGAAATAATTCATTATTCACCGTATGCAATAGTGGTTATAACCATTTCACTAAAGTAGGAGGCGGCGGAGATGGCAAATATGAAACGGTTGGCATTGCACCGGGAAGTGGAAAGAATTTAGGGCTGTATTTAAAAAGTACGCCCGTCAGGAAGGTGTTTTTGATCAAGTTATGGCGCTCACCATGCAGGAAAGTGGTGGGCGTTCTTTAGATATTATGCAAAGTTCCGAAAGTATTGGCTTACCTCCTAACTCCATAACTGACCCAGATACTCGATTGAAGTCACTGATTATCTTCATGAACAAGGAAATTTAATGCTCTCTAATGAATATTATCGTATGAGTATTGAAGCAAGACGAGATTATTCTGTTATATCGGATTTCTACAAAACAATGTCTTAAGTTATCATTGATTTGGGTGCCCAATTAGTGCCCTGAATTCATGAAAAATGATAAAATAAGTGTAAATAAAGTGGCTATTTTAAAATTAGAATCAATTCATTATCGTAAAAGCAAAAATAACTAATCGGCGAAGAAAGGATGATCAGTCAAATGAAAACATTAGTTATCGTTATACACCCTAATTTGGAAACGTCTGTTGTCAACAAAACCTGGATGAATCGTTTAAAGCAAGAGAATGACATTACGGTTCATGACCTGTACGGTGAATACCCTGATTTTATCATTGATGTAGAAAAAGAGCAGCAGCTCCTGTTAGATCATGAGCGTATCGTTTTTCAGTTCCCAATGTATTGGTACAGCAGTCCCGCGTTACTCAAACAATGGGAAGATGATGTGTTAACACATGGCTGGGCTTTTGGAACTGGAGGAACGAAATTGCATGGAAAAGAACTACTCTTAGCTATCTCCCTAGGCGCACCGGAATCTGATTATCAAGCAGGCGGAGACTATAATATCACGATCAGCGAGCTTATCAGACCGTTTCAAGTCACTGCTAACTATATAGGAATGCGTTTTCTTCCTGCGTTTACACAATATGGGACACTTCACCTTTCAAAAGAAGATGTTAAGAACAGTGCGGAGAAATTGGTTGACTATCTTAAAGCTGAGCGTTGATTCGGTATTCGCGAGGGAAGCTGAAACAAATTATGTGTTGTGAAAATAAGGGTTTGTAATAGATTTTAATAAAATTAATTTCAAAGTTACATCGAATACTGAAATCAGGGGAGCATAGAGCGAGGGCTTAAAATTAATGACAGCAGGGCAATGAGTACATATTTCTTGATGAAATGTAGAGTTCCTTGGTCTCTAATCGGTGCCCAATTTGTGCCCAGAATTCATGAAAAATGATGAAAATAAGTATAAATAAAATAAACAGATGCTTTGAATAAAAGCTTTTGTAACTCATGATATGTTTTTACTAGGTTGAGGGTCTGCCTTAGAAAACCATACCAAAACATCTTGGTATGATTTTCTATGTTATAATCATTCAATTCACAAATAACTTCATTTTGAGAATAGTAAAGATTAATCTTCCCAATCCTCATCTTCATCTAAGTCCTCTTTACCTTTTTCAAGTCGCTGAAGAAAAAATTCAAGAAAATGACTTGCAGCAGTATAACCATATCCTTCACTGTTATCCCAAAGAATAACCGGACACCCTCCATCTACCATTTTGTTTGTATCAAGACAATAAGAGAATTCATCTATATGCTCTATAACAACAAGACCTGGTATAAGACCGTAAAATGTTCTGTATTCTTTTGTTTGCTCTACAACTTCAGCGCCTTCAGAGTCATAACCAAGGATCATTGTTCCGTATGCACCACCAGAACCATACTCTTTTAAAAACCATTTATAACTTTCGGGGAGAGAAACTTCAAGTTCTTCTTCTATCTCATGAATCTCTTTCTCGCTGACTCCTCCAGTGATAATAGAGAATTCTTTGTTTTCTCCATAAAATTCACCTCTTACTGTTGTTTTTCAAATTGTTGTGCTCTCCATCACCCGATTTCATTACTATAACCGTTTTTCCACCACTGAATATTAAAGCGTACCACTAAAAATAATTACATCTGATCGATAAGTGAACCTGACGGAATCATGAATTTCGCCAGGTTCTTTCTGTGTTCTGGGTCATGTTAAATCAAAGTAATTTAGGTAAACATAAAGGTATTTTATATTTTTGTATAAGTTTACTTTACTATTGTATAAGGTCAGTTTATAATTTGGTTCAAGAGGTGATTGTCATGAAGAAAGATTTTGGTGATTCGATCTCAAATAAGGTTTATGAATATCGTGTACTTGCCAGATTGTCTCAGCAAGAATTAGCAAAGAAAGTCGGGGTTTCCAAACAAACCATCTTTGTAATGGAAAAAGGAAATTATGTTCCGACTCTGCTGTTAGCTTTTCGAATTGCCGAATTTTTTAATGTGGATGTAAACGAGATTTTTACTTATGAGAAAGGAAATGATCAAAAATGAAAGTGAATTCGATCACAGATACTATCACTAACGCAATTTTTTCTCCTTTAAGGTCTTGGGCTGAACATTCTCCGGGTAATTGGAG
Source organism: Bacillus sp. 0909A (assembly GCF_036765115.1). NCBI lineage: Bacteria > Bacillati > Bacillota > Bacilli > Caryophanales > Bacillaceae > Bacillus > Bacillus sp. 0909A. The sequence continues at coordinate 72,381 of NZ_JBAIZU010000005.1, read as the reverse complement.
TATTCTTATTGGTAGTGGGTTTGTATTGCTTGTAGTCGGATTGATTCTGACATTCGTATTTACTAAAAAAATGGGTAAGACTGACGAAAGAACAAACCAAATCGCTTTAAAAGGTAGCCTCTGCACGTTATGTGCACTAATTTTTTGCGACTTGCTTTTCCCAAAAGAATATATGTGGCAAGTTTTCTTCTTATTTAAGTATTCTATTGCATTCTTCGCTTCAGGAATCTATCTAGCCGTTCGATATAAAAAAGATTTTTTAAACTAAAGAACTAAATGGAAAAATGTAAATTCAATTATCAATAAATATAGTGGCTCTGTAGTTTTAATTATTTTTAGAGAGGAATTTTTGTTGCAAGTGTATGTGGCATTAAAAAAGTGCTGACCCCTGCACAAAACTTGTTGCGCGAGTCTGCACTTTTATTCTTCAAGATACACTGTCCCTTATCTCGATTAAGGGAGTGTATTTAATCCGTTTTTAGCCGCACTGATACTTGGCTTTTAGAAGCTTTTTTTAAATGGCTAAAACCAACAAATTTTTTGCCTTCTTCATCCCATAGTCGGAATTTTAACGACTTAAGACTTGTGGCCAGTGTAATGGTCGGAACGTTTTGCAATGGTTCAGTGTTGTTATGTACTTCTTCAAGCTTATAGTTTGGGACTCTCGGGCTTAAATGATGGACATGATGGAAACCGATGTTGCCTGTTAGCCATTGCATGATTCTTGGAAGCTTATAAAAAGAGCTTCCTTCCACTGCTGCTTTTACATATTCCCAATGCTCATCTTCTTCAAAGTAAGAATCCTCAAACGTATGCTGAATATAAAACATCCAAATTCCGAGGGATCCCGATACCATAAAAATTGGCGCTTGAACCAGCAGGAAGTTTTGCCAGCCGATAGCCCAACATAAAAGTGCTGCCAAAGCGACGATCCCCAGATTCGTTACATACGTATTTATCCGTTCTTTGCGTTTTGCCCCTTTACGATTAAAACGATTGGTAATCCCGAAGACGTAAATCGGCCCAATAATAAACATGACAAACGGATTTCTGTACAAACGGTACATGATTTTTGTCTTCATTGAGGCTTCCTTATACTCCTCAACAGTCAGTACCCAAATATCGCCTGTACCGCGTTTGTCCAGGTTGCTGCTTGTCGCATGATGGACAGAATGGTCGTGTGCCCAATGATCAAAAGGATGCAGAGTTAGAATTCCTGTTATTGTTCCAAGGATTCGATTCGCCCTTCTGTTCTTAAAAAAGGAATAGTGGCAGCAATCATGAAAGATGATGAAGGTTCTCACCAAAAACCCGGCCGCAACGACAGAAATGGCTAGTGTAAGGAAATAAGAAATCGACAAGCTCTTATATGCCAAAAACCATAACAGGAAAAATGGTACCAATGTGTTAATGATTTGATAAATACTTTTTTGTAAATCGGACTTTTCGTAAGGGGTAACCAGTTTTCTCAAAGTCCTTAGGTTTTCTTTACTCATTTATTAAAGTTTCCCCTTCCCTAATGTTCTTAATCTCAGTATAGAAAACGTTTTATTCCCTTTGAAGTCCCAGCTGTCATACTCCATATATGATAAGTATCATGGTTTTGTTATAACTTGCCAGTCAGCTAAGGATCCTTTTCAAGTGCTGTCAAATGGAGCGATTTTTCAATCCGTCTGTAAAATAATCGGAAATGCGAAATTGATTTCCAGCTTAACTAAATCTTTATTAGCAGGGACAGCCTGGAAACAAAAGTCGTATAAAGATTATACCCATCTCTTTATCGAGCCAAACTCTTTCCTTGCTCTCCTATGGGAATCGGTTTATTTAGACCGTGAACCTTGATTGAGAAACAAACATGGTAATGAAGAAAAGGAAGATGATTTGAGATCAAGTTTTATTTTTTTAAGAGGATCTTGGCAAATGGGGATATACCATGGTGACGTTTGTAAACATCTGCAGAAAATAAAGCTTTACCAGTGAACAGTCCTGTTTTTAGCACTTGAACAAGAATCGGCTGAGCTTTGGAAAGAAATTCTTAACAATCAATAATGAAGTACGATTAAGCAAAGAAAAGGGTTGAAGCCACTCGCGACTCATTTTCACGGTGTTTTCAAACCATAGTTATTGAAGGCCTCTTTTTCTGAATGTTTAACAAATAATGCCACGAATAAAACAATAATATTAATTTGCATTTATTTCCGTTTCGTGTTATTCTAAAGAAGAATTATTTTTGTTCGTGTAAAGGATAGTATGAATATTGACTTTTCGTCTTGATGATACTTTGGGCAGGGATAGTAATTAAAATGTGCGGTAATGCACTAGGAGGCAACAAAAATGGAACAAGGTACAGTTAAATGGTTTAATGCAGAAAAAGGTTTTGGATTTATCGAACGTGAAAATGGAGACGACGTATTCGTACACTTCTCTGCAATCCAAGGTGACGGATTTAAATCGTTAGACGAAGGTCAAAAAGTAACGTTTGACGTTGAGCAAGGTGCTCGTGGAGCTCAAGCTGCTAACGTTCAAAAAGCTGCTTAATCTTAAAACGTTTATAGAAACAGGCTCTTTATATGGGGGCCTGTTTTTTTACGTTCTCTATAATACTAAAACTCAAAAAAAAACCCTACTCAACGTGTGAGTAGGGAGATGTTACAAGGTAATAGCAAAAGATTTAACGCTTCAAAGGTTTGTTTATAGTATAACACACTGGATTGACAATATGCGGAATGTATATAAATTATTTATTTTTCTTTTCGAATACAAGTACATACTATTCTTCCTTTTTTCAAAACCGGTGGAGATCGGTTGATTTAGACCGTGAACATTGATTGATTGAGACCATTAATACGAATTGAACAGGCTAAACAATGAATGACAGTTTGGAGACATCTGCAGAAACAAAGCTTTACTAGTGAACAGCCCTGTTTTTAAAAGAATATCTTGCACTTGAACAAGAAACAGCTGAACTTTTTTAAAAAAATTTTGGGGTTTCAAACCGTAGATATAAATAAGCCGTCTTAGACCATGTTATAAATTGGATGCGGGATTATTGACATTTTCTATTTAGCTTACGCTTCTGCACAGAATCCAATCTTTATCAAATATGCATGATGAAAACGATAATATTTAATTGCAATTATTTCCGAATCGTGCTATGATAAAGAAAGATTATTTTTGTTCGTGTAAAGGATAGTATGAATATTGACTTTTCGTCTTGATGATACTTTGGGCAGGGATAGTAATTAAATGTGTGGTAACACACTAGGAGGCTACAAAAATGGAACAAGGTACAGTTAAATGGTTTAATGCAGAAAAAGGTTTTGGATTTATCGAACGTGAAAATGGAGACGACGTATTCGTACATTTCTCTGCAATCCAAGGTGACGGATTCAAATCGTTAGACGAAGGTCAAAAAGTAACATTTGACGTTGAGCAAGGTGCTCGTGGAGCTCAAGCTGCTAACGTTCAAAAAGCTTCTTAATCTTAACTCGTTTATAAAAACAGGCTCTTAATATAAGAGCCTGTTTTTTTGCGTTCTCTATAATACTAAAACTCAATAAAAAACCCTACTCAACGTGTGAGTAGGGAGATGGTACAAGGTAATTGAAAAAAGATTTAACGCTTCAAAGGTTTCTTTACAAGTATAACATAATGGATTGACAATATGCGGTAATGTATATAGGTTATTTATTTCTTTTCAAACACACCTGCATCTTATCAGGATTTTAAAAATCATAGGCCAACGCTATGTGTCTTGTACCAACCGCCAAAAGTGCCACGCTAAACGGGAGTCATCCATGATGATAATTCCGACACTCTCCTTCCTTTAATCCATCACATCAGAAGAAGTTTATGTATATTCTCTTATTATCAACGGTGAACAAAAAGGACCATCCCTTTTGTAAAGAATCATCCTTTTTTTAGGTATTCTTGAAATTAAAATAACATTTCATAAGACTCAGCAATATTTTTACGTTGACCATATATTTAGATGTTACCAACCCGCGTATCTCTTTTATGAAAAGAAAATAAACAATCACAATTCACTGTCGCAGTGGATATAAGAAATTCTTAAAAATAGAGGGGAGATTGATTGATTTTTTCTAGAAATAATCACTTAGCTATTCCTAACACGATGAAAGCCCTACCTCTCTTCCATCCTTACGGCTCCTTGTCCGTGCCAGTGTGAATCAGGATTACAAAAATCAAGTGACTAATTTATCGAGTTTTTTGATAAAACTTCAAATGTTTGTAGAAGAAATTTAAATAATAAAAATGAATTAGTTTGTAGGGATAACAAAAGAGGTTAATGTTCTAAAAGTACGTTGAAGAAGTAGAACGTCTGAAATGACTACATTTGATCATAACATTCTGAAAAATTCAGGATGTTTATTGGAATGCCATACATTTTCTATAATTAACTTTAACAGAAACTTTTTATTTGATTTTCAGTGATTCCTTTAATTACTTCCAGTTCACTAATCAAAAATTCATATGCATTATCCAACATTTTTTTTTCGCTTGAATTAAGTGCTTTTTCTTTCTTCATACGCATTAAATCACGTACAACTTCAGCGCCTTCTTGTATTTCACCCGTTTTTATTTTGTTCGTGTTTACTTGATACCTCTGTTTCCAAGGCAGTAACCGATCTGATTCTCCATGCTTAAAAATGTGTATAATACGTTTTAAAGCAAGTATATCAGTAACTGGTCGTATACTTGAACTCAATATTTTACGCGTCGGAATCATAACTGTCATATTACTGATTGACATTTTTATGACATAATACTGTTGTTTTTCCTCTAAAAATTCTTTTTCTTCAATGGCTTCAATTATTCCTGCTCCGTGCATTGGATAAACAATGTTATCGCCAATTTGAAACATATCATCCACCTCCATATATGGTAACCTTTTTAAGCTTACCACATATGAAGGTATAATATCAAATATTTAATAATAACATGATAATATTTTTATTGTCAATAACTTTTTGAAAAAAATCAAATCGAGCAAAAACAACATCAAAACAATAGGGAACGTGTCGTATTCCCAATAAAGGAAATGTCAATTGGTCCGTGTATATCCTGAAACCTCGCCGATTTAACATAGATCAGTTTTTCATTGAAAATGTGTTATGAAATCTCCTTTAGGAATTCAAGACTTGGCATCAATGACATGTTTGCTGGTCTAATATGGGCACAAATTTAGTCAAGGAGTAGACCATGTGTTTACTCCTCGTCCTGAAGTTACTTCTGTATGATCTGAATAAGGTTGCCGCATGTATCGTCGAATACAGCTATTGTGACTTCTCCCATTTTTGTCGGCTCCATAGTGAACGTCACGCCTTTTTCCTTTAATCGTTTGGACTCTTTTTGAATATCTGTAACGCCAAACATTGTTGCTGGGAAGCCCTCGGCGAATATCTTCTTTTGATACTCCTTAGCGGCAGGATGTTCATTTGGTTCGAGTAAAAGCTCGGTTCCTTCTTGATCATCTTGAGAAACAAGCGTTATCCACCTGAATTTACCCATGGGAACGTCCTCCTTTTTTACAAACCCCAGTTTTTCTGTATAAAACGCCAGTGCCTTGTCTTGGTCTTGTACGAATATACTGGTAACAATGATTTTCATACTGTTTTTGCCTCCTTTGATATGTATGACGCATGGTACTGGCTGCAAGCAAACAACCCACACATTTGTCAGAAGTCCTGTTCCGAGTGTCATGAAACAAATGTATTCCTACATGAATTAGGGAAATCGTGCACTCAAAACTTAAGAGCGTATTAAAACGAAGCTTCCTAACAAAGACTTTATTTACTTTAACTTATGTTGGAGCTAAATGACAAAATTATGTTGATTTGAAATACTTTAGGGAAGAGGGTTTTATTATCGATAAAAGTCATGATAAGAAATACTCAGTGAAATTCAACATATTAGAGGGGGTATTTTTTTCTAATGATGAAACTCAACTTCTACTCATTTCATATGGTTATTTACTAATATGTAAATTTATGTATTAATAGTAAGGAGTGATAAATAGGATGCCCGTTTATAGGTACATGTATAAAAAAAGGAGTCATAATAATGTTAAAAAGATTTCTTCTGGTTTTACTTACACTGATTATGTCTATAGTTGTTATACTAGTGGCTGCTAAAAATTCCCCTGGAGATAATGTCATTTCATTTGATGAGCCTATGATCTTAATGATATCCATTGGGATCGTTGTCTTTTTATTCATCCCTCCATTAGCCATGTCCTTTTTTGGTAACATGGTTGTAAGAATAATATCTGGAGTATATCAGTGCTTTATCGTTTTCACTTTTCTGGGGATGATTCCAATTGGATTTCTTATTCCCAATGGCTTTTTGACAATTCTTGTTTCTATTGCAGGAACTTTAGTCAGTATAACAAGTGTTGTAGTAACCTTATTAATTGGTAGGAATAAAGAAGTTAAATCTTAATAATGAAAAGCTTATCGCTAATATCGAGGAAAGAGGCCTTTCATTGATCAGTGACACTCACATGATCGTGATAAAATGCTTATGCTCCTTGGAACTCATTGTCATGCAAATCACCAACAGCCTCCAATGCTTTTCTTATAGCAAAGATTCTGCTTCAAAAACCTTCATTTTCCAATCTTTTCTATGAGTTTATATCCTAATGTTACTACTAATTATTCATATTAGAATATAATAAGTTTATATCCTATATATTATATATAAAGATTGGAGTTAAAAGTGAAAAAAAGTAAGCTTATTTTAGTAAGTATTGTTTCTGTTGCACTGCTAGTTTTTTTAGCATGGTTTATTTATGCTGGCACCCACCAACCTCCTATATTGAAGGGGAATTCAAAAGATGGAAAATGGAGTGTTATCTATTCTCCTGAAAAAGACATAGATCTTGCAAGGCAAGACTTATGGGCGGTTCATATTACATGGAAAAGGGATTCTGAGTTTTCAGTAAAAGAGGTTATGTTTAAGGAAAATGGTGTTGTTGAGGCATCAGGTGACGCAACAGATGAACCAAAGAATGCGAAAGAAATAGCAGTAGCGATAATGGCAGATCCACCAAATACGACCAATAATTATCAGGTAGACGTCACTTGGGAAGAGAATGGGAAAACACAAAAAGACATTATTCAAGTAAATAAAGAAATCAAACGTTCATTTGTTATTCCTAATGTAATAAAAAGAATTTTAAGTTTAGGATAATGCTCTTGTTTAATCTTAATTTTTTACCTTAACTGATGGTTGTTCCTAAGTAAACATCAATGATACCAAGGGTTTTGACTACCTTGGTATTTTTTTTGTGCTTGTTTTGAAATTGTCTACTGCCCACTTACCTAATGTAAGTCATTTAAACGGTCAGCAGTTTCTCTTTGTTTGTTGAGGAAACAAAAACATCTATTGTCGTTGTTATAAAAGCGTCCGAGTCTTTTTCAATGTTGCATATACTTTATCTTAATTTATTGAATACATGATTTAGACGGAACCTATATAATTGATGATAGGAGAATAAAACAAATACGGTGATGTCAAAGATAAAATTGACAGGACATCATATAAGTGCTCAATTAAGTGGAAGGAATGAAGGAAGAAAAATCAAGAGCGTGATATCTAAATAGGTGAAGAGCCTAAAAAATTGTTAGAGGAAAGTACGATCAAACCGGTGAAGTTAACGTAATGAAAAAGCAAACTGTTTGGAAAAGAGGGGGACCCTAATGACAAATCGTAGAACGAATCCTAAGGTTGATGAATTTTTAAGTAAAGCTGAAAAGTGGAAGGAAGAATATGAGCGGTTGAGAAATATCGTTCTTGATTGTGAGCTGACTGAAGAATTTAAGTGGATGCATCCTTGCTATACGTTTAATAAAAAAAACATCGTTTTAATACATGGATTTAAAGAATATTGTGCGCTTCTGTTCCACAAAGGCGCCTTGTTGCAGGATGCCCATGGGATTCTCATCCAACAAACGGAGAATGTACAGGCGGCGCGCCAGATTCGGTTCACCAATGTTCAGGAAATAGCTGATATGGAACCCATCTTGAAAGCCTATATAAAGGAAGCCATTGAAGTTGAAAAAGCCGGTTTGGAAGTGAATGTTAAAAAGAATACGGAATACATCATTCCAGAAGAACTTCAAAATAAATTCGATGAATTTCCTGCTTTGAAAACGGCTTTTGAAGCATTGACCCCGGGACGGCAAAGAGCATACATTCTTTATTTTTCTCAAGCCAAACAACCCAAAACTCGAGAGTCAAGAATTGAAAAATATATGAAGAAAATTCTCGATGGAAAGGGATTAAAGGATTAGTATATTCGTGAGGAAGGCATTTTGCTAGGTGAGATTTCTATGAATCTGTCATGAAAGAAGCATTGAAGGATGAAGGCAATACCAAGAATTTTGGGTTCCTTGGTATTTCTTGTGTCACAAAAAAATACAGAGGGGCGGTTCAAAGTATGAAAGAACCGCCCCATATTTTATTTGGCATTTTCGTGAATAAAACGATGACTGATTAATGGATAGCCATTATATCAATGAGGCGCTTAATTTTTTCACTGTCTCCTGTATCAACGTACACTGTTTCTGTATTTTTTATTATATTCTCAGTCACTTCCCGCATTACGCCTTTACTTATATCATCAGAGGAATCCCAGCGTAAAGGAACATTGTATACTTTAATCGTGCCATCGCCATTACCGCTATAGGTTACCGAGCCATCCACTAAACGAGAGCCTGCTAACTGGATAACATCTTCCGGATAGCGAGCACTGGTGTCATCATTTGGATTGATTGGTTCGCCAGCCGAAATATGTCGCACATTCAATTCATCAATCTCTTGATTTGCTCCTAGCTGCAACCAAACTCTGGCATATTCGATTTTCTCAGAGGGATATTCCGCTAATACATTGTCTTTTTGGCTTTTCTCTTCATTTCTTATTTCTTCTGAAGAGGTTTCTTGTGATTCATCTGTTGAGGATTCTTTTGAAGCATTTTTATTTGAATCATTTGTAACGGATTCTTCCCATGCCGTTGTTGTTTCTGATTCATCCTTGCTTATTTGATTGTTATCTTCAGTTTCAGTTTCATTATTATTTTCTTCAGATTGTAATGAAGGATCATTATTTGATTTTTCTTCCTTACCGCCCATACATCCAACGAGCAATAAGACGAGCAGCATCAGGACAGCATTACAATAAAAAATATTTCTCAGTTTCTTCATTATTTCATTCCTCACCATCATCAACAGCCTTACATGCTCTTCTAGGATTAATCAGTTGATTTTTCAGTTTTTTATAATTTTTTTTTCGGTTTTTAGCTTCAGAAAATAAAGACGTAGCTTCAGATACCATCATTGTCCAATCCTTTCAGTTAGTTATACCTAATATTACCATGGAATAGAAATGAAAGTTCGAAAAAATTATAGGACAGGGAACGAATGCTAGATCAATCGAGTAAATCTCGACAGCTTTTTGAAATGATGACCACACGATATACGGGTGGCATTTCATTGAGTAATCCCCTATCTTATCAATTATATTGAATGCTTTTTATTTATTTCATCATTTGGTGATGTACTAGAGTGTGTTAATATGCGGTCTAATATTTGTTCTGTAAATGGCATAAAGAAATTAAGGATTATTCCTCCTAAACAAACGGTTAATAAAGTCCCGACGCCAACTGGCCCATTTAAAATCATGGCAGCTATCAAGAATAAGAGGTAAATGAATGTTCTCGAAAAAAAGATATTTGTTCTGGTTAATTCTTTTATGATGAATGTTAATCGGTCAACTGGAATCGGTGCAAAATTTGTGTGCAAATAGGTTGCAGTTCCTAATCCTATAACAACTAAGCCGATTCCAAAACAAATCACTTTGCTGTACCATAGGTCAGGTGTTAACAAATTGTGCAATAAAAAAAGCCACATATCAATGCCAATCCCCGTTATAAATGCTGTTAATATCCCCAAAACTTCCGGTCTTTGTCTATTTAAAATTGAATTATAGCATATCAATATGAACGCTATTATGATTTCCCAGCTTCCCACTGTAAGCCCCACATTTTTAGACAGTCCTACAACAACTGCATCAAAGGGTGAAGTTCCAAGGTTTGATTGGATAGTGAAAGAAATACCAAGGGTTAAAATGAAAATTCCTAATACATAAACAATATATTTCACTGTACTCGACCTCTTTTTTGTTCATTTTATTGCAAATACAACAAAGTTAATTTATATTCAATATATGGCATCTTTGTTGTATTTGCAACAAAGATATGTACTAAGGAGGTCATGATGAAGGAAATTCTTCGCGAAATCGGAATGATTGCCAGGGCATTAGATTCGATAAGCAATATAGAATTTAAAGAATATAACCTCACAAAAGGGCAGTATTTGTACCTTGTCCGAATATGTGAAAACCCAGGAATCATTCAAGAAAAGTTAGCTGAAATGATTAAAGTAGACCGAACAACCGCAGCTCGTGCCATAAAAAAGCTTGAAATGAATGGTTTTATTAAAAAGATGGATGATGAACATAACAAAAAGATAAAAAAGCTCTTTCCAACAGAAAAAGGGAAAGATGTGTTTCCCGTTATAAAAAGAGAAAATAATCATTCGAATAGTGTCGCATTAGCGGGGTTTTCTGAAAAAGAAGCAGAAACCATTTTTGACCTTCTTCAAAGAATCAGAAAAAATGTAGAAGTTGACTGGGAATATGTAAAAAAGGGGAACAAGAGAGATTATTAATTTTAAAAGGAGCATATATGAGCATGAGTATAAAACTAAAAAAGTGCAGCCATGAAGATTTAAAAATACTCCAAGAAATAAGTGTTGAAACGTTCAATGATACATTCAAAGATCAAAATTCACCAGAGAATATGAAAGCTTATTTGGAACGTGCATTTCATTCTAAACAATTGGAAAAGGAATTATCCAATACCTCTTCACAATTCTATTTTGTTTATTTGAATCATGAAGTCGCTGGATATTTAAAGATCAATACCAACGAGGCTCAGTCTGAAGAAATGGGTGATGAATCGCTAGAAATCGAGAGGATTTATATCAAGAACAAATTTCAAAAACATGGTCTTGGGAAACATCTGTTCAATAAAGCTGTGGAAATGGCGCTGGAATCTAATAAAAAGAAAATCTGGCTAGGCGTATGGGAAAAAAATGAAAATGCTATTGCTTTTTATGAAAAAATGGGGTTTGTCCAAACTGGAACCCACTCTTTTTATATGGGTGATGAAGAACAAATAGACTTTATCATGATCAAAACACTCGTATAACTTTTTATGAAAGGCGGGTTTATATGTATATTCCAAAATACTATAAGGTGACAAATGTTGATGACATTTGGGACTTTGTTCAAAACAACTCATTTGGCACAATTGTCACAACAGCACAAGGGAAACCAATTGCCACCCATTTGCCATTGCAGTTAATGAAAGAGGGAGATACTTACTATATTACGGGGCATATTGCTTATGGGAATCCTCAATGGAGAACATTTGAAACCTGTGAAGATGTGCTTGTTATGTTTCAGGGACCGCACGCTTATATCTCTTCCTCTTGGTATGAAAAGGAAAATGTCCCAACGTGGAACTATCAAGCCGTACATGTCTACGGTACAGCCATCATTTTGAACGAAGAAGAGTTAAAACATGACCTGACAATGTTGCTGCAAAAATATGAAAAACACCGTAAGAATCCAGTTTTATGGGATAAGCTTTCTCCTCAGCTCTTAGAAAGTCAACTGAAAGGTATTGTCGGATTTAAGATGAAGGTGGGAGAAATTCAGGCTTCCTATAAATTAAGTCAGAACCGAAATGAAAAGGATTATATGAATATCATTGATCAATTACGAAATGAAGGAGATTCAAATTCAAAACAAATGGTAGAACTGATGGAAAAGCGATTAAAAGATGAAATATAAGTCCACTTTTATTAGCGAACTTTGGATTAATCAATAGTAATCAAATTTTTGATTCTACAGAGCCTTCAACTTGTGTGAAAGTTCAAGGAACACTTGATGTTTTTATTCCATTAGCGGGTGCTTCTGGCGGGGCTCTTTCGGGGTTGTTGATCTTTAATACAAGTTATGCCCTGCTATCTCGGAGTGATTGATTCTAATCTATTTTTTTATGCACTTCACGTAGAGCATTTCCTATTAATATCTCATCAGGTTTAACAAGTGACAATAGTAATAGAAATAATCAGCACCTAGTTTGGGTCAAGTTCCAAACAAAAGAAGCAAAACAGCGGGTCACAAATGCTTCCCACTGTTTTGTCCGTTACTTAGCTGATGTTTTCTTTAATTGTTTTGGAAAATGTGATTGATTTATTCTCGCTAACAAATGTTGAGCCTAGAAGGAGTGCGCCACCTAGCATTTGAACAATGGTCATTTGTTCTTGCAGGATAATGGCAGAAATTAATATAGCTACAAATGGGTCTACATAGCTTAGCATAGCAATACTCTGTCCTTTTAATTTTTGCATACCCGAGAAAAATAACCAAAATCCAATCCCAGTGTTTACAATCCCTAAAATGATGATAAAAGGAACGGATGATCTAGATACTCCAAAGATACCGAATCCTTCTGTGAAAAACACATATGGCAAGAGCAGGAATGCTGTTAATCCAAGTTGGATGATTGTAATCTCCAACCTGCCCATGCGGTGTATACATTTATTTAGTAACATCAATGCAGCGTAAAATGCAGCCGCAACTAATCCAAAGAAGATCCCAAGCAGGTCATCTGTTCCAGATGCACTTATGCCATTTCCAACAATTAAAACCATGCCTATGATCGCTACACCAATACAAACCATTTTTTTGACAGATAATTGTTCCTTAAGGACAAATGGTGAGAGGATCATGACAAACACAGGTGCAAAGTAATACCCTAGTGTTGCATTAGTAAGTGTTGTATGATCGTACGATTGATAAAGAAAGATCCAATTTCCTCCTAATGCAATACCGGAAAGAAATAAGATATAAGCATTCGCTTTAACTAATTTCCATGGAATGGTTTTCTTCATCATCATGAACACGACTATTAAAAATAGACATCCAATTGAACTGCTTAGTAAAGCTGTTTCACTCGAAGACAAATCAATGTATCTTACAACTAAACCCATTGTGCCGAATATGATCATTGATAATATAAACTGAATCTTAGATTTCATTGTCTACTCCTTCGAATCTGCGAAACAGCTTATATTTCGCAGATTCTTAATCTGTTTTATATATAAGCTTATTCACTGCTGATTCAACAGCTGGAGTAAACGGCGGTGGCGGTGAAGTTGAAAATGGCTTCCAAGTGTATAGAGTTGTATTTGAGTGTAGCATGCGAATCCTCCTATTTATATTCGTATTTTTAAAAAACTGGATATGACGAAAAGATAGTTATAACTAGATTATACATGAAATTTTTTCTTGAAAGATATGAATGTTTCATATTTGATTACGGCTCATAATATAACTTCAATTGGATAATAACTCTTTCCGAAACCCCACACAAAGAGGAACCCTTGTTGCAGAACGTTTCTGCTAAAGGTCTCTTTTCCGGAGTAAGCAACTATTTCTGCATTGATTTTTCAGATATACAAAAATAAAACTTATTTACTTTTATCATATTATAATAGGCTATATCAATAGGATCGGAGTGTGATTGGATGCAAACGAAAAAAGTTTATCTTTATGTATGTAATACAATGTCAGATTGGGAATATGGATATTTGATTGCTGAACTAAACTCAGGAAGATATTTCAAAAAAGATGCAGCACCTTTAAAAGTAGTTACAGTAGGAGCTAATCAAGAAATGATTACTACGATGGGAGGTCTGAGCATAAAACCAGATATTTCTGTTGATGAGTGTACCCTTGAGAATAAAGATCTTTTCATTTTACCTGGAGGGAATACTTGGGGAGAAGATATTCATCAGCCTATCTTGAAAAAAGTTGGCGAAGCTTTAGAACTTGGCACTATTGTTGCTGCAATTTGCGGTGCAACGGAGGGCCTCGCGAATATGGGATACCTAGATTCTAGAAAGCATACAAGCAATGATGTAGCGTATCTTAAAATGGTCTGCCCTCATTATAAAGGAGAAACATTTTATGAGAGGGAGCCTGCGGTATCAGATGAGAATTTGATTACTGCATCAGGAGTAGCTCCTCTGGAATTTGCGATGGAAGTACTGAAAAAATTAGATGTATTTGCGCGAGATACATTATATTCATGGTATAACCTCAATAAGACTCATCAGCCTGAATACTTCTACCAATTAATGAATTCAATAGAGAGATGATCGAAATCATTCAACTGAGTTTTTCGATGACAAACTTATTTTAATAACAATTGATGTATTGTAATAAAAACAAGCCACTTAACCCGAAAACATTTAGGTTTCTCCACCTCCATTGTTATGTGGCATACATGCCCATAACACCACTACTACGGAGTGTAAAAAAAATAAGCATTGATTTAGGGGGCTAGTAGGTGAATAATCCATGAAGGTTCAAGTCCCTCGGCCGAAACAAAGATACCAAGGGTTGTAGACCCCTGGTATCTTTTAATGTTCTCTTAGATTTTGAGTTTTTTTCCTTTTTGTTCCACTTGTTACAACATTCAGTTAAAGTAAAACGGGATAAACAAAGGTTTTCCCCGTTTTTGCATAGTCTATCTTACTTTGCGAATCGCCGAGCAGCTGCCACGCACAATATAACGGCGATATTCACGGCTACGAGTGCCCAGCCCACTTTCTCGTGCAGAATCACTGAGGCAAGCAGCAGTCCAAAGAAGGGCTGGAGGAGCTGCAGCTGTCCAACCGCCGCAATACCGCCTTGGGCGAGACCCCGATACCAGAACACGAAGCCAATCAGCATACTGAATAAAGATACATACGCAAGACTGAGCAGTGCAGGAACGCCGACGCCCGACCATGAGTCCGGCGTAAAATAGAATGACAATGGCAGCATAAGAGGAAGCGACAGAACGAGAGCCCAAGAGATCACCTGCCAGTTTCCCAGCCGCCGTGAGAGCCGGGCCCCTTCTGCATAACCGAGTCCGCATACGACGATAGAAGCCAGCATGTACGCGTCGCCGATCGGGGAGGATACTCCGCCTTGGATGAGGGCGAATCCTGCTACTAGTAAGCTGCCTGCAGCTGAGAAAATCCAGAAGGCTGGCCGAGGGCGTTCCCCTCCGCGAAGTACGCCGAAGATCGCCGTCGCGAGCGGAAGTAGTCCAATGAAAACAATGGCATGGGCGGATGTGACATACTGAAGCGCCAAGGCTGTCAGCAACGGGAAACCGGCCACCACGCCGAACGCTACCACCAATAGCGCAGTTATGTCACCTTTGGCAGGTCGCTGCTGCCGGAAGATGAAAAGGAGCGCTCCAGCCAGTACACCAGCTATCGCAGCGCGGCATACGGTGAGGAACAACGGATCGAAGTCCGCCGCAGCCAAGCGGGTCGCAGGCAGCGAGCCGCTGAAAATGAGCACCCCGATAAAACCATTCATCCAGCCATTTGTTGCTTTGTTCATTTACAATCACTCCATAAAATGTTCTTCTCACAAGATCATTTCTTCTCTGTCAAAACCTGTATTTAAGGATTACAATGACTATAAACTGTAATTGACCTTTTAAAAACAGCCAGTTTTCATAAAAAAATGCATACCAGTTAGGGGAAACGAGCAAATGGATATCACACCTTTTTTAAATAGAAATCTGGATATTCCGCTTTATCAGCAGCTTTATCAGTATTTCAAAGAAAACATGCATCAAGGGCGTATTCAAAAAGGAATGAAACTGCCATCAAAGAGGCTCCTTGCGAGTCAGCTTTCCATCAGTCAAACGACTGTTGAGCGTGCCTATGAACAGCTTGCTGCTGAAGGCTATATTGTGAGCAAGCCAAGAAGCGGATGGTTTGCTGATTATAATGATGCTGATTTTGTCCATAGTAAAATGCTTAGCACATCACCAGCGAGACAAAATGCGCAGAAAAATGAACAATGGATTGATTTTCACTATGGAAATGTAGATTCTTCTCACTTCCCTTTTTCCGCTTGGCGAAAAAGTATGGTCAATAGTTTAGACCAATACGGCCAAGAGCTTTATCGGCCGGGAAATGCTTTAGGGGAGCTTGAGCTGAGAACACTTATTGCAGAGTACCTGTATCAATCACGCGGAGTTCATTGTGTCCCTGAACAAGTGATCATAGGGGCCGGGAACCCTTTTCTTCTGCAAATCTTGTGCCAGGTTTTTGAACCGAATATTTTCATAGGATATGAGGATCCGGGTTATCCAAGAGCTCGGAAGATTTTTGAAGGCAATCGTATGAAGATCGTTCCAATACCGGTCGGCGATGAAGGAATTTGTATACAGAAGATCAAAGAACACCAGCCAACCCTTGTTTATGTCACGCCTTCTCACCAATTTACGCTGGGGACAATCATGACAATTAACAGAAGAATGCAGCTGCTCAAATGGGCGGCAGACAATCAATCATTCATCATAGAGGACGATTATGACGGAGAATTTAGATACACAGGACAGCCGGTCCCCTCCTTGCAAGGGCTTGACCAGCATAACCGTGTCATTTATATGGGCACCTTTTCTAAATCTCTTCTTCCTTCGCTGCGTATCAGTTATATGATTCTCCCTTCGCCTCTTTTGGAAAAAGGCCATGACATCACTTCTTTATATAAGCAAACAGTGTCTTGCCACAGTCAGCTGACGCTGGCTCAATTTATAAAAAATGGAGAGTGGCAAAAACACATCAACAGAATGAGAAAGCTATACCGAAAGAAAAGGGCTATTTTATTAGAGACTGTGCAAAGAGAATTAGGAAAACACGTCAGGATTCGCGGGGAAAATTCTGGACTTCGTATCTTACTAGACGTTTTCTTGCCCTTCAGTGAAAAAGAATTAATTGAGAAGGCAAAGGAATATGGAGTGAGAATTTATCCTGTTTCACTTTCTTATCAAAAACATCCTCCTACAAAAACGGTTTCACTTGGATTTGCAGGGGTTTCAGAAGTCAACATACGAGAAGGCATAAAAAAGCTGAAAGCTGCTTGGGAGATATAAGGGAGCTTTCAGGTTTGCCATTTGAAATTCCTTCAGGTTGAATAAAAGAACGAGTGACGGCGATGAACAATGTTGGCGGAAAAATCATACGAAAACGGCTTTTGTATTTTGCCTTTCATCAAAAAAAATTGATTCATTTTATTGAATTTCATGAAAATTTATGATTATAATCAATATATCAAAAAAAATTGATTTAAGAGGTGATATGATGAATGATACGAAATTAGAACTGCTTCAGAATTATGAGAAAAAAATTTAAAGCTCTAGCAGATCAAAAACGGTTAGAGATCATGTATGAACTTTGTCAAAGAGGAAAAACCTGTGTTTGTGATTTGACTGAGATCTTTGATATGACTCAATCAAAGCTTTCTTATCATCTTAAAATATTGCTGGACGCGAACTTAATTACTAAAGAAGTTAAGGGAACATGGAGCTATTATGATGTAAATAATCCTGTGTTCAATCAATTACTGTCAGAAGAGGTTTGTTGTGTATTTAGAAAGAGCAGGGAGGGATGATGCGGTTACATTTTAACCATTAAATCAATATTTCTTGATGAATATCAATAAAGGGGGAATTATTATGATGTATGTTCATGTAGGAGTGAATGTAACCAATTTAGGGGAATCGATCACATTCTATGAAAAAGTTTTTGGAGTGAAACCTGTAAACGTAAAAACAGACTATGCAAAGTTTCTGTTAGATAAACCGGGATTGAATTTTACGTTGAATGTTCGTGATCAGGTACAAGGGAACCAAGTGAATCATTTTGGATTCCAAGTCGATAGTGTAGATGAAGTGTTGAGACATAAGGAGCGGCTTGAAAAAGAAGGCTTTTTTGCACGTAAGGAAATGAATACAACATGCTGTTATGCAGTCCAAGATAAATTCTGGGTTACAGATCCCGACGGAAATGAATGGGAGTTTTTCTATACCAAGCCGAATAATGATGACCAAAAACAAAATTCTCCTTCTTGTTGTGTAACACCTGAGTAAAAGCGTTATTCATTTAGATGAAGGTCAAAATTTCCGCCGGCTAGGCAAAACCGATGAGTGGCTAAACATAAACGTTAAGCTCGCTTAGCTGAGCATAGTAAAAGGGAGCAGCACTTGTTGCTCTTTTTTACCTTTCTTTTTTTCATCATTTTTATATCCTCAGCTTCACCTAGGGGCGGTTCGACTTGAGGCAAATGAAGCGACCAACAATGAAGAAGTCTATAAAACAACGATTCGCAGAAATATTAGGATATTTTCTCCCTTTTTTGTGGCTTTTTTGATCGTTTACCGTTTTTTCAGAATTTCTTTTCGACTTATACTTTGCATCCCAAGGGAAGAAGTCGGCCGGGTTATGAACATGTAGAAGCAAGTTCTGGAACTTATTAGAGGAATTCATTTATTGGTTTACTATTGGGAAATATACATATACCTTCTGAATATGGTCTTTAGTACAAATAACTCTATTATGGTATATTTAAATAAGATTAAATATTCGAAACGAGGAATGATATGAATACGAACAAAAAACAAAAGCATATTAAAATAAAAAGGATACTGCAAGTCATAATGGTTATTATTGGAGGAATTATAGCGGCATATGGACTGGAAACCGTATTGATTCCAAACAGTGTGTCTGATGGAGGGGTGACAGGCCTTAGTATCGTTGGTTCACAGCTGTTTGATTTGCCATTAGGGGTCCTTATTGCAGCTTTAAATATCCCGTTTGTCTGGTTAGGATATAAGCAAATCGGGAAAGACTTTGCATTATTATCCATTATCGGAATCGTATCACTTGCCGCTGGTACAATGTTTTTCCACCACACTCCAGCCATCATAGAGGGGGATACCTTGTTAATAACCGTTGTTGGCGGGATTATCCTTGGATTGGGAATGGGGTTGGCCTTACGTAATGGCGGCGCATTGGATGGAATTGATATGCTCGCTGTGCTGCTATCTCGAAAATTGCCATTTGGAACGAGCGATCTCATTTTATTCTTAAACCTTTTTGTGTTTATTTTTGTATCCATTGTATTTGGCTTTCAAGGGGCATTACTGTCAGTCATTGCTTACTATATTGCGTCTAAAGTCATACATATCGTTGAGGAAGGCTTAAGTGGTTCTAAAACCTTTCAAATTATTTCAACCCAGCCTGAATTAATGGTAGAGACAATACGTGATCAGTTAGGTCGAAGTGCTACTTATAAAGAAGCTTATGGCGGTTTTTCCCACGAGAAATTTAAAGAAATCACATGTGTCATCAACCGCCTGGAAGAAACAAAACTAAAGGAAATTATTAATGAAATTGATAAAAATGCCTTTGTTACCGTATATGACGTAGCTGAAGTGAAGGGCAGTAATTTTAGAAGACATACGAGTCATTAGAGAAAAACACAACGTCTAACCCAAAAGCGAGATACCGCTTTTAAAGTAAGTCTCAGAAATTTTATATTAAATTGTTTTTGTCATTCGGTCAGAAAATCTGTACTGGAATTCCATTGCCTCCTGTCTCGTATAATGAGAATAGGAGGCTTTTTTGTATCAGGTTATGCTTAAACGAGGGGATTTATCTGAATATTGAACTGCAAGAAATAGATATGTCACACGCGGATTCTGGTCCTTATGGGATAGCGGTCTCTCGTGAAGGAAATGTATGGTTTACTCAACATAAAGCAAATAAAATCAGTTGTCTTCATCAAGATGGAACAATCAAAGAATGTATTGTTCCAACTCCTGATGCACGAGTGCTGTGTTTGACCATATCTTCAATAGGTGATATTTGGTTTACTGAAATGAATGGAAATCGCATAGGGAGATTGACAGCAGAAGGGGTGATTCATGAATACGAACTGCCGAATGAAGAATCCTATCCTTCTTTTATTACGTTGGGGCCCGATGACTCACTTTGGTTCACTGAAAACCAAAACAATGCGATCGGCAAGATAACCGGCTCAGGAGAAATAACGGAATACCCAATCCCTACATCGGGAGCAGCACCAGTCGGTCTTGCAAACGGAAATGATGGTGACCTTTGGTTTACAGAAATAATGGGAAATAAAATAGGAAGGATCACGATGTCCGGCGAAATAAAGGAATATGATATTCCTACACCAAATGCCCGGCCTCATGCTATTGCTGCGGGAGTCGAATCGGATTTATGGTTCACTGAATGGGGAGCAAATAAAATAGGAAGGTTCACGAAAGAGAGAACCTTTGAAGAATATACAATCCAAACCCCTAATGGCGAACCTCACGGAATTGGCTGTGACAAAGAAGGCTGCGTATGGTTCGCATTAGAGTGTAATAAAATCGGAAATTTACGCTTTCTGAAATAAACATTGAGGTTTAGTCTAAGAACATGCATGATCTAAAAAGCATACCAAGAACATTGTATGCTTTTTCATCTCCCTGAAATAATGGTACATTAACTGAAACTGAGGTTTCATCAACATAGATTTTCAAAAAATTAAGTACTTATAGCTCTTTTACCATGACCTTCTCGCCGTTATAATCGAGCTCGCCATTAAATGTAAAACCGAATTTTTGATACAGGCGCAAAGCATGTATATTGTTCTCAAAAATGCTTAAATAAATTCTGTTACATGTATATAGCTCAGCAAGGTGATGAATAAGAGCTTCAAGCATCATGCTCCCTAACCCTTGACCTTGAAAACACTCGTCAATGAAAAATCGGTCAAGCCACACTCTGCCGCTTTTATTTTCTTCATCAAACTCAGGAAACCATCCATACATAGCAAAACCGACTAACTCCCCTTCGTAATAAAGTCCAGCAGGTTTATAATACTGACATTCTGATGCATCCTCTAGACATTGCTTGGTTGATTCTATATATGATATTTGGCTCTTGTGAACATGAAGAGACAGAATAGATTCACGATTCTCTTCAGTTACCGCCTTTATCTCAATATTCATCTTCATTCTCCTTTTATCTGTTTATCTGAAAAGGACAGAAGCTTTTCAGATCAATTGTTACGCTTTCATCGACATCATGTAGTCTTATAAAAAACAATAGTTCTGTAGTGAATCCCCTTACTTTACAATTTTTCATATGTTTGTCGCGGCAGCTGAGGAGCTGCTTTTTTTGAGTCTTGCGGTACACTAGGTGCTCTTTCATAAATTAATTTTACCTAATAAAATTCATCTCAATTGAAGCTTGTCCTGAACATTCTTTTATGGTGGGCATCTTCTTTTTAATGATGAACAGGTGAATTTTCTGAGCATAAATCCAATTTTTCCGGAAGTTTCGGTAAAAAACGAAACTTTTAGCGCATGTATTTTACTTTATAATGTAAGCGGTTTCTCTTGTAGTATACTTATACTATCGTACATCATTTGAGTGAAACACAGGAAGGATAGAAAAACAGATGAGATACATGAATACTAGACAAAAAGACATTTTGTATCTGTTGTTATCTGAACCTGATGATTATTTAGTCGTGCAAGATTTCGCCGACAGGGTAAAGTGTTCTGAAAAAACGATCAGGAATGATCTGAAAACGATCGAAGGTTATCTGCATGAACATTCTCCTGCTCAGCTCATTCGCAAACCAGGATTAGGTGTCTATTTAAATATAGAAGAATATGAAAGGGCCCGGTTAACTCAACAATTAGGTACTGAACATTTTGGCTCAAAGCAGCAGTCCGATGAAGAAAGAATTCTGCAAATCGCTTATCAATTATTAATGAACCCAAAACATGTGTCAGCAAAAGAAATTGCCGCTCAGCATTTTTTGAATAAGTCTTCCATCAAAAGGGATTTGCATGAAATTGAAAAGTGGCTGAAGCGATTTGATCTCAAATTGGTGTCAAAGCAGCGGCTCGGTTTAAAGATTGAGGGAAATGAAAGAAATAAAAGAAAAGCCTTAGCCAGAATCTCTGATTTGATTGATAATCCAGAGTTTACAAGTCAATTTATCAAAAGCAAGTTCTTAAGTCATGAAGTGAAATTTGTGGCGAATGAATTCAAAACATTGCAAAAGCACCATTCTATCTATTTCACAGATGAAACGTTCGAGAATTTATTATTGCATACATTGCTGATGATACGCCGAATCAAAATGAAGCAGCCCATCTCGATTTCGCCAACAGAAATGGCAGCAGTAGAAAAGAAGAAAGAATATCAGTGGGCAATGACATGTTTAAAACGGCTGGAAGCGGTTTTTGCCATCCGCTTCCCTAAAGAAGAAGCCGTGTATGTAACGCTGCATATACTCGGCGGAAAAGTTCGTTTTCGAGCTCAGGGAGAAGAGAAAAAGGTTCTGGAAAATCCCTTGCTTCCCATGGTTGTGCGGCATTTAATCGATCGTGTATCAGAGCTAAAAATGCTTGATTTTCATAGTGATCAGGATTTGATCAACGGATTGAACATCCATCTCAATACAGTGCTAAACCGGCTGAATTACGATCTTTCTGTATCAAATCCAATGCTTAATGATATAAAAAAAATGTACCCTTATCTGTTTCATATGATCATTGACGTTCTGGAAGACATCAATCAAACGTTTGCTCTTTCTATTCCTGAGGAAGAGGCCGCTTATCTGACATTGCATTTTCAAGCTGCGGTCGAACGTTTGCACCACAGCAGCGAGAAGCGTAAAAAGGCAATCATCGTCTGCCACATGGGCATTGGAATGTCACAATTGCTGCGAACAAAAATTGAACGGAAATTTCATCAAATCGCGGTGAAGGCCTGTATTGCAAAAGCTGATTTAGCAGATTACACAACAAAGCATGGGGACATAGATCTTGTCATTTCCACGATAGCGTTGGAACATGTGCCGATTCCTCATATTGTTGTATCACCGCTGTTGGAGCCTTCTGATGAGAAGAAACTAAGTGCATTTATGGATCAGGTTGACGTATCGCAACGCCAAATACAAAAAACGTTTAAGATGCTGAATAATACGACTCCTTTCTTAGTTTTTTTGCAGCAAGAGTCAGTTCATCGCTACAAGCTGATTGAGCAAATGGCAATGGTCTTATACGAGAAAGGCTATGTGGAAAAGGAGTATGCCATTCATGCTGTGATGAGAGAAAAAATGTCGGCGACAAACATTGGAGCTGGCATTGCGATTCCTCATGCAAACTCTAAATTGATTAAACAATCAGCGATTGCGATTGCCACATTAAAAGAGCCGCTTGATTGGGGGGCCGAAAAAGTGTCACTCGTCTTTATGCTGGCTGTCAAACACGAGGATCAAAACATGACAAAGCAATTGTTCCATGAACTGTCATATCTGAGTGAGCAGCCGGCATTCATTCATAAGCTGACGAAGGAAACAAATGTTATGAGATTTTTATCTTATTTGGATTATTAAAAGCGGGGCTTCGATGCCCTGCTTTTTTTTGCATATGGAAAAATGCTAGTTTTTCCGGAATTAACGGTAAAAAACAGCGCTTTTACAAGCATGATTTTGATATACAGTTGTTACAGGCCTTATGATTCATACTTTAAAGGAGGACTCGTATGAAACTGTTAGCGATTACATCATGTCCGAATGGAATTGCCCATACATATATGGCGGCTGAAAATCTGCAAAAAGCTGCCGACAGATTAGGCGTCCAAATGAAAGTCGAGACCCAAGGCGGAATCGGGGTGGAAAATGAGCTGACCGGAGAGGAGATTCGTGAAGCAGACGCGATCATTATCGCTGCAGACCGCTCGGTAAACAAAGACCGGTTTATAGGAAAAAAGCTGTTGTCTGTCGGGGTTCAGGATGGTATCCGCAAACCGGAAGAATTAATTCAAAAAGCACTTAGCAGCGATGTGCCGGTCTACCGTTCAGCTTCAAAATCGGAAGCCGGCAATCAACAGGAGAAAAAACAAAATCCGATTTACCGTCATTTAATGAACGGTGTTTCCTTTATGGTTCCATTCATCGTCGTCGGAGGATTATTGATAGCGGTTGCATTGACGCTTGGAGGTGAGAAAACACCGAAAGGCTTAGTCATTCCGGATGAATCTTTTTGGAAAACGATTGAACAGATCGGAAGTGCCTCATTCTCATTCATGATCCCGATTTTGGCCGGATATATCGCGTACAGCATCGCTGATAAGCCTGGGCTTGTACCAGGCATGATCGGCGGATACATTGCAGCGACGGGAAGCTTTTACGGCAGTGCAAGCGGCGCCGGTTTTCTCGGCGGCATCATCGCCGGGTTTTTGGCGGGGTATGCTGCCCTTTGGATCAAAAAATTGAAGGTTCCAAAGGCGATTCAGCCGATTATGCCGATTATTATCATTCCAGTGTTCGCTTCACTAATTGTAGGTTTGGCGTTTGTGTTTTTGATCGGTGCACCTGTAGCCCAAATTTTTGAATCTTTAACGGTATGGCTGGCGGGTATGAAAGGTTCGAGCTCCATCCTGCTGGCATTGATTTTAGGCGCAATGATTTCATTTGATATGGGAGGCCCCGTAAACAAGGTGGCATTCCTGTTTGGATCGGCCATGATCGGAGAAGGAAACTATGAAATTATGGGACCGATTGCCGTCGCCATTTGTATACCGCCGATCGGCCTAGGGATTGCAACGTTTTTTGGAAAAAGAAAATTTCAGGAGTCGGAAAGAGAAATGGGAAAAGCATCATTTACAATGGGGCTTTTCGGCATCACTGAAGGAGCCATTCCATTCGCGGCACAGGATCCGCTTCGCGTTATTCCGGGGATTATGGCAGGTTCTATGACTGGTTCTGTGATCGCTATGATCGGCAATGTCGGAGACAGAGTAGCACACGGCGGGCCCATAGTTGCAGTACTAGGCGCCGTTGATCATGTATTGATGTTTTTTATTGCAGTGATTGCCGGATCTCTTACCACCGCTCTTTTAGTTAATGTACTAAAAAAAGATATTCCGGTTTCTTCACCCGCCGGGCTGAGTGAAGCTGCAGCAGCGAATGACGTTCCGCAACAGCACAATGAAGCGGAAAGCAGACAGATGGAGAAGACGGATATTCACAAGCTGACAGACATTATGAGTATAGATCTGATTGAACCAACTTTATCAGGCGAAACCAGAGATGACATTATTGATGAAATGATTCAAAAATTGTCCCGAACAGGTATGCTGCATTCAGAGAGCGGTTTTAAACAAGCGATCATGAATCGCGAACAAGAGGGGACAACGGCGATTGGCATGAATATCGCGATTCCGCACGGGAAGTCTGATGCGGTCAAGAAGCCTAGTGTAGCATTCGGAATCAAACAATCAGGCATTGACTGGAACAGTCTTGATGGATCAAAAGCAAAGTTAATCTTTATGATCGCTGTACCGAAAGATAGCGGAGGGAACCAGCATCTGAAACTGTTGCAAATGCTATCTCGAAAACTGATGGATGACAGCTATAGAGAAAGGCTGCTCTCTGTGCAGACAAAAGAAGAAGCATACAAACTCCTGGATGAAATCATATAAAGGGGGGGGATTTTCATGATGGCTGAACCGCTATTTTTCAAGCCTGTTTTCAAAGAAAAGATTTGGGGCGGCACCGCTTTGGCTGCTTTCGGCTATGACATTCCGTCAGAACGAACGGCGGAATGCTGGGCTTTTGCAGCACATCAAAATGGACAAAGCATTGTTCAAAACGGGATATACAAGGGGCTTACGCTCAGCGAATTATGGGACCATCATCGGCATTTATTCGGACATCTGAAGGGGGACCGTTTCCCTCTTCTCACAAAAATACTGGATGCCAATCAAGACTTATCCGTTCAGGTGCATCCGAAAGATGAGTATGCAAAAATGCGTGAAAAAGGGGAGCTCGGAAAAACGGAATGCTGGTATATCATAGACTGCCAAGAAGATGCAGAAATCGTTTATGGCCACAACGCAAAAACAAAGGAAGAACTGATCTCGATGATAGAAGTTGGAAAATGGGACGAGCTCCTGCGACGCGTAAAGGTAAAACCGGGGGATTTCTTCTATGTGCCAAGCGGCACCGTTCATGCGATTGGGAAAGGCATTCTCATTTTAGAGACGCAGCAGAATTCCGATACTACCTACAGATTATATGATTATGGCCGAAAAGATACAGAAGGCAATTTGCGCGAGCTCCATTTGGAAAAGAGCATAGATGTGATAGACGTACCATTTGAACCGGATCAGCAAACGGTTCAATATGAACAAACAGATGATTTGCACAGAGCCGTATTGATTGAGTGCCCTTATTTTTCAGTGGAAAAGTGGGATTTAACAGGATCAGCAAGTTTAAAACAGCAAAAATCATTCCTTCTTGTCAGCGTCCTCGAAGGAGAAGGCCGGATAATCTCCGGCGAGCATACATATGACTTTAAAAAAGGAGATCATATGTTGCTGCCTTACAGGTTTGGGGAATTCAAACTCGCAGGGGATGCGGAGTGTATCGTATCTCATCTGTAAAATAAAACTTTATACCAGTTTCATTTTTGATATAAAGAACAAACCATCCATAGTGATATCTCTTTGAGCTAAATGAATAGTTAAATATAAAAAGATACCACTGGTATCTTTTTTCACGCTTCAATCTTATTTGAGCAAAAGAGAAGACGAAATGTGTTTCTGATTGATTTGTTTGTAAAAAAAAAAGCTATCCTATTATAAACGCAGGTTTTTTTATTTCATGCGCAAAATCATCTTTGGGTATGTCACGTTGGCTATTTCAAATGTGTCTTTCCCGAAACCCAACTTTTGATCTGACAAGTTTTATAGGAAAGAATGTAAAGGATGATCTACATGAAATATGATAAAGTATTTTTAAAGCGTTAGTTGTTGAAGGAATATTTTGATAAGAGGTGTATTTATGAGGTTTGATGAATTTGCGATTGGACAAGTATTTCATACAAAGTCTTTTAGGGTAACAAAAGAAAATGTAATGAGGTTTGCGGAAGAATTTGACCCTCAATATATGCATGTAGATGAGGAAAAAGCGAATCAAGGCAGATTTAATGGTATCATCGCTTCTGGGATACAAACGTTAGCCATTTCTTTTAAGCTGTGGATTGAAGAGGGTTACTATGGCGACGATATTATCGCTGGAACAGAGATGAATCATATTAAATTCATAAAACCCGTGTATCCAGACGATGAATTGCATTCAGTTGTTGAAGTGGTAGATAAGAAACCAAAGAAAAGTGGAACGGGAATACTTACTGTATTGATATTTACTTATAATCATAAAGAAGAGAAAGTATTTGAAGGTGAGTTATCAGTATTGATTAAGCAGTGACTAATGGAACATTAAAGGCTTTTCATCATTAATTTGATATGGATATCAATGTTAAAGGCTCATCTTAGAAAGAAACATACCAAATCATATTGGTATGTTTTTTTATTCATGCATTTTTTTATGGAACCTGTCATTCCTGCAATGACAGGAAGCAGAGTAGATACCTTGCATCAAGGCAGTAAAGCAAAGAGAATTGGCGGTTTGACAGAAAAGAAAATTAGAACTTACTACTCTCCTTTACCACCTTCATTTTGCTTCCTTTTATGTAGGTGAAACACACTCCGCCGACAGTAACTATTCCGCCTAGCAGTGAGATAAATGCAGGCATTTCGCCTATCCACACCCAGGAAATCACCAGTGTCAAAGCAGGCGTTACATAGAGTGAAATCGTTGCTTCAGAAGGACCGACGATTGAAGTGACATATGCAAGCGCAAAGTATGGAATGACCGTCGGAAATAAACCTAAGTAAACGATAGACAATGTGGAGTTCATTGAGGCGAGTATAAACTCTCCCCATAAACCTGGAAGAAAAACAAGCATTGGTATGACTGCACCCCAAATTGTGAACGTTACAAATGGAATAAATCCATACTTTTTTATATAGCGGGCTTGAAAAACGAAATAAATACTCTCTGCAAAAGCTGCCAGCAGGATAAGCAAAATCCCTTTCATTGAATGCGTATGATCTCCTGCCCCAAATGAAATAAATGATACACCCAATAAACTAATGATAGAGCCAATCCATTTAGAAAAACCAAAATGTTCACCAAAAAACAGTCGAGATAACACCGCAGAAAAGATTGGTGCTGTGGTTACGAGTAAGCTTGCAATCCCGGCACTAACTGTCTTTTCACCGATATTAAGCAAAAGATGATATAGTGCAAAACCTAAAAACCCTAATAATAAGATGACAGGGACATCTTTCATGTCAGGTAAGCGCATTTTAGTCAGCACAGCAAAAAGTAACAACGCCATAGATCCGATTAACAAACGAAATAAAGCAAGGTGTTCTGGTGTATAGTATTCCAAACCTACACGAATTCCAGGAAAAGCTGATGCCCACAAACCAATCATAAGACTGTAAGATATAATCAGTTGAACCGTTTTCTTTTTCATGATCTTCACTCCTTCTCTACAAAAACCAACCAGTGATTTAGTGTGTTATATACTAATAGAGATTTGATAAAATGACTTCAACCAGTTACGCAATTTATGACCCAACCACTTAGTAGAAGGAGACTGCTTTTGATGAGCTTTACAGAAGAAAAAACGAATAGAAAGCTTCCTAAGTACTTAC
The DNA here is from genome assembly GCF_036765115.1 of Bacillus sp. 0909A. Taxonomy (NCBI): domain Bacteria; kingdom Bacillati; phylum Bacillota; class Bacilli; order Caryophanales; family Bacillaceae; genus Bacillus; species Bacillus sp. 0909A. The sequence continues at coordinate 43,773 of NZ_JBAIZU010000005.1, read as the reverse complement.
AAATTATTGACTATATAAAAGAGAAAATAGGAAATGGAGAGTGGCCGATTGGAAGTAAGATTCCTAGTCAGCGAACGCTTGCAAAAGACTTTCATGTAAATCGAAGCACGGTTATCACAGCGTTAGAGGAATTGATGGCAGATGGGTTGATTGAAGGCAGAATGGGTAAAGGGACAGTTGTCATCAACAATACTTGGACACTGTTGGCTAAGAATTCTGCACCTAATTGGGAGAAATATGTAACTTCGGGAATCCAGCAGCCAAGCCGAAGAATTGTTCAGGAGATCAATAAATCAGAATCAAATGCTGATCTTATACAGCTCAGCAAAGGAGAACTTTCAAATGAGATTTTTCCTTTGTCTGCTATGAAAGAGATTATGGGCAAGGTATCTCAAAATATAGAGGCGTTCGGATATGAGGAACCAAAAGGATACTTACCCTTAAGAGAGGCATTGAGTGTTTATTTAAAAACAATCGGAATTCAAGCTTCTCCATCATCCATTCTTATTGTTTCAGGAGCACTGCAAGCCTTACAGCTTATATCAATGGGGCTTTTACAAAGAGGATCAACTGTTTTTCTTGATCAGCCATCTTATCTTTATTCATTACATGTATTTCAATCAGCCGGAATGAATCTGACTGGACTTCCTATGGATAAAGAGGGGCTTTTGCCAAACCATATTCATATGACAAAGGGAGAACGGGGGAGAGCCATATTATATACAAACCCTTGTTTTCAAAATCCGACTGGTATCTTAATGTCAGAAGAGCGGCGGAAAGAAATCCTTACAGCAAGCGAAAAAACACAGCTTCCCATTATTGAAGATGACATATATCGTGAGCTGTGGATAGATGAAAACCCGCCATATCCTATTAAAACAATAGATAAAAACGGGCATGTGCTATATGTAGGAAGTTTATCGAAAACGCTAAGCCCCGGCTTAAGGATTGGATGGATAGTCGGACCAGAACCAGTGATTGAACGTTTATCTGACATTAAAATGCAGACAGATTACGGATCCAGTTCGTTATCTCAAAGAGTTGCGGCCGAATGGTTTACATCTGGCCAATATCAGCGACATTTAGAACGTGTGAGACATCAATTAAAGATAAGAAGGCAATTTGTTACGAGCGCTTTAGAAACCAATATGAAGAATGCAGCTGTTTGGACTATTCCAAATAAAAAAGCCTTAACAAAAGGGATTCTTCTCAATCTTGGCAGTATCTATGCTCAGGAAAAAGGCAATTATATTCGCTTGTCATACGCTTATGCATCCCTTGAAGATCTCCAAAAGGGAATTTATGAATTAAGTTTGATCATTAAGGAACTGGCAAGTAAATAAATATGCATTCAATGTTGAGAACCTATCTATCAAGCAATGTTGGTATGTTTTTTATTTTTATGCGTTCTTAGAAATGTAAGATGAATATGTAGAGGAGTAGGTATCTCCTCATCTTTACTGGCTGTTCTAAAAAACAGAAGTGTCTCTTAAAAGAGGGGAATTCTTTTATTGATAAAATAAAAGAGAGAAAGTGATAGGAGGGATACAGTTTGCAGGAGGTAAAAAAAGAACAATATAGTGATGTCAAAAGATTGATCCATCATAAAGAAACATGTTGTCCGACATTTGTTTATTCAATATTAGAACAAACCATTCCAGGAGTTGTTTATGAAGATGATCAATCGTTTCTGATAGGAACCAGCTCAGGAATTTATTATGTTGCAGGGGATGAAAGGAATCAAAATGTCAATGAATATATCGTTGATTTATACAATAAGAGAGCAGAATCCAAAAAAAGATTCACTCTGTTTTCTCCCAATCGTTCATGGGACAGTGTTGTAAAAACTGTACTGCATGATGAATTGAACCAAATGATGCGATATGCGTTTTCTCAACAAATTTCTGCCAAAAAGGCTTTTCAGCTTCCAAAGGGATTTACATTAAAAAGAATAAATGAAGATATCATCCCAACCAGCACTGAATTTCAAAAAGCTTATTATGAGGAGTATTGGGGTTCAGTCTCGAATTTTTTAAAAAACGGATTTGGATTCGCTGTTTTGTATGACAATCATGTTGTCAGTGAGTGCACTTCCATATTTCTAGGCGGCGATCATGCGGAAATGGATATCTATACAAGCGAAGAATATAGAGGGATGGGGTTCGCTTATATTGCTGGGAGTGCCTTTATAAATGATTGTCTCGAAAAAGGCGTGACCCCTAGCTGGGATTGTGATGTCAGCAACAAGTCATCTATTCATTTAGCAAAAAAACTTGGATTTGAGATATCGACCAAATACTCCATCTTTTTTAAAAAATCAGGTTAAAAAACCCTTCTTAGGAAGGGTCTTTTCTTGAGCACCAAGCTGTTTTAAAATGAATATGATTCGCCATCATCCGGTACCAGTACATGAGATGACATGCCTTTTTCATGAATAAAGCTTTTTAATTCTTCTTTAGATAATGCCCAATGGTTGACAGTCTCCATATCAATGAAATCCCTTTATAAAAAGCTTTATCAAAAGGGATTCTTCTCAATCTCGGCAGTATCTATGCTCAGGAAAAAGGGGATTATGTTCGCTTATCATATGCTTATGCATTGCTTGAAGACCTTCAAAAGGGGATTTATGAATTGGTTTGATGATTAAAGAATTGGCAAGGAAGTAAGGTGAAAGAAAAAAAGTTGGAGCCGGGCTAAAAGATCACACACCAAACATATAGGTTCTTATGAAACAAGCGGTGATGGCACACCAATTAACATCTGCTTCAGTGGAAAATTCCACTATTTTTTAAAAACTGTTGACATTTGAACATCCATATTCTATTATTATCTCATATTCAAGATATTTTAATTCAAGGTAAATAGCCATGACCAAGCGTAAACCTGCTTGTATATAGAATCTCAATCCTTCTAATGTGATTTTTTTTAAAATAATATCTCGAATTCGAGATAAAAGAGGAGTGGCGTAAATGGCTGAATTTTCACAGCTAGTCCAAGAAAGAAGATCTGCAAGCAACTTCCTATCGGATCATCCAATCACGAAAGAAGAACTTAATGAGATGTTTGAATGGGTTGCATTGGCTCCATCGGCTTTTAATTTACAGCATACAAAATATGTGACGGTTCTAGACCCGGGTGTAAAAGAAAAGCTGAAACAGGCCGCAAACGGACAATATAAAGTGTTTAGCTCATCTGCGATTCTTTTGGTATTAGGAGATAAGCAGGCATATCAGCAAGCGGCTGACATCTATGAAGGATTAAAGGTGTTGGGGGTGCTAAATAAGCAAGAGTATGACCACATGGTTCAAGACACCGTTTCATTTTATGAAAGCAAGGGAGAACAATTTAAGAGGGATGAGGCGATAAGGAATGCTTCACTTTCTGCAATGATGTTTATGCTGAGTGCTAAGGAAAAGGGCTGGGACACCTGCCCTATGATCGGCTTTGATGCTGAAGCCGTGAAACGGATTTTGAATATAGATGATCAATTTGAGGTTGTCATGATGATTACAATTGGGAAAGAAAAAACAGAGAGCAGAAGGCCGCGCGGTTACCGGAAACCTGTAAATGAGTTTGTTGAGTATATCTAAATGAACATGTAAAGGAGCGGGTAAAAATGGCTAAAACAACGATGGGAATACATCATATTACAGCAATTGTCGGTCACCCTCAAGAGAACGCAGATTTTTACGCAGGAGTCCTGGGGCTTCGATTGGTCAAGCAAACTGTCAATTTTGATGATCCAGGTACGTATCATCTTTATTTTGGAAATGAAGGCGGGAAGCCGGGAACAATCATCACCTTCTTTCCGTGGACAGGAGCCCGCAAAGGCATCATTGGGGACGGTCAAGTTGGCGTGACTTCTTATGTCGTGCCGAAGGGAGCTATGGCTTTTTGGGAAAAGAGACTTGAAAAGTTCAACGTTCCATACACCAAAATCGAGCGTTTTGGAGAACAATATGTAGAATTTGATGATCCGCACGGTCTGCACTTAGAAATCGTGGAAAGAGAAGAAGGAGAAGCCAATACGTGGACGTTTGGAGATATAACACCTGATGTTGCCATTAAAGGCTTTGGCGGTGCAACCCTGTTATCAGCACAGCCTGATAAAACCGCTGAGCTATTAGAAAATATCATGGGACTGGAACAAGTCGGCAAGGAAGGTGACCTCGTTCGTTTTCGTTCTGCCGGTGATATCGGAAATGTGATTGACCTTAAATTAACGCCTATTGGCCGCGGACAAATGGGAATCGGCACGGTGCATCACATCGCTTGGCGTGCTAGCGATGACGAAGATCAATTAGATTGGCAAAGATATATTGCTTCTCACGGATACGGTGTGACTCCTGTTCAGGATAGAAATTATTTTAATGCGGTTTACTTCAGAGAACATGGGGAAATCCTGTTTGAAATCGCAACTGATCCGCCGGGCTTTGCTCATGATGAATCACCAGAAACAATGGGTGGAAGGTTGATGCTCCCTGTGCAGTATGAACCGCATCGAACACAAATTGAACAAGGGCTGCTGCCGTTTGAAGTGAGAGAGTTAGACGGATTGTAATAACGCACGAAGAGAAATAAAGAGACATATATTCAATAGATGACCGCTGGAAGTTACTGGAGGTAAGTAACATGACGTGCTGCCTTTCAGCACATCATGTTACATCAAAAATAAGGAGAGATAAAAATGGAAGATGCAGGACTATTGCTTATTCGTATTATGATTGGTGTGGTGTTTCTGTTTTATGGATCACAAAAATTATTCGGCTGGTTTGGCGGATACGGAATTAAAGGAACCGGACAATGGTTCGAATCAATTGGGGTTAAACCAGGTAACGCCGCGGCCGCTTTATCAGGTCTTGGGGAATTAGTAAGCGGAATTTTATTTATTTTAGGTGTATTCCTCCCGCTTGGAGCTGCTATCATAACGATCATTATGTTAGGTGCCATCGTAAAAGTCCATGGAGCGAAAGGATTTGCAAATGGTGCGGGCGGTTTTGAGTATAACGTGGTGCTGATTGCAGTCTCCATCGGGGTTGCACTCATCGGTTCAGGGGCTTACGCTTTGCATTTTTAATACGAAAGTATGTAAGAACAGTTACTGGCAAGCGGTAACTGTTCTTTGTTTTTTCCATTTTCGTGCAAGCTTGCAGGTAAAAGCAAAAAAGCGGATATCATTAATATAAATGTGTATAGTGAATAATACGTATCGATGAGCTTGGTCATGAAAGACAGACCAATTTGAAGGAGTAAATGGATGAAAGAGATGACAGAATTACATTCATTAGATGCTATAGAGCATTTTATTAAGCAGCATCAATTCAGCTTTATCTATATATCAAGACCCGGCTGTACAGTATGTCATGCTGTTCTGCCGCAGCTCAGAATATTATTAGATCAGTTTCCAAACATCACATTGGGGCATATCAATGCTGATGATGTAGAAGAGGTCGCCGGCCGATTTTCGGTCTTCACCGTCCCTGTGCTTCTTTTGTTTATCGATGGGACTGAGTTTCTGAGAGAAGCTCGTTTTGTTCATTTTGAACAGCTCGAAGAAAGGCTGAAAAGGGTTTATCGGTTATATGAAGATGAATAAAGCTTTACGCTTTCCAAATGAAAAGGAGCTCTCTGAAATGGGGCTGGAGCAAATGAATCAAGATGTTCTGTATCATACATGAGGATCAATCAGGGGGATATAAATGATTTCCTCATTTCATCATATCTTCAGCCGTCATCTAGTAGAATATCATTGGGCTTGCATAGAAACATCACATCAAACTCCAGCAAAATCATTTCTAAACAAACCAATAAGTGAAGCAAGAAAGGGTGTTACAAGGTGTAGCATCCTTTTTGATTTTTTAGAAATAGTAATATTCAAATAATGTAGGAAAGGGCTTTATTTATGAAGAGCAAAGATGTTAAGAAAGAAGGGCATCATCGTGGGGATCGTCACAAGGGCAGAGGCGATTCACATCATCATGGACCAAAAACTTTTCGCCGCGGCAGGGCCATTGCATTTTTAGAGATGATGCATTTTTTTCTCTTATATCCCTACAGTCTTTTATGCTGGTTTGCAGGAAATCTTTTTCTCTTATCGAATGATAGAGAGCAGAAGCTTAAAACGGGTTATTGAAGAGCTTTTCATTTGTACGCAGTGAGTGTCCGGCATTGGCTGGACTTTTTTTATAAGGAGGAATACAGGATGGCGTTAACTTTGGAAGATATGTCTGTGGAAGAGTTTAAAGCATTTCGCGGGATGTCCGTGCAAAATTATGCGAAACAAAACATAGCGTCGGGAACTTGGACAGATAAAGAGGCGATTGAGAAAGCGGAGCAAGCATATGAGAAAATGATTCCGGATGGACGAAACAGCAGCAATCACAACTTTTGGAACATTACAAATGAACAAGGGGAAAGGATAGGCTGGCTCTGGCTGTATGCTGATCCGCTCCATCCACAAAAGGAAGCGTTTATTTATTCCTTTGGATTATATGAAGCCTATCGCGGAAAAGGGCTGGCTCAATTGGCGCTTCAAACGCTGGATGAAAGAGCAAGAGAGATTGGCGCGGAAAGACTTGCGCTTCATGTGTTTGCGCACAACGAGACAGCCGTCTATCTCTATCAGAAGATGGGCTATGCCATGACCAATATACGTATGCGGAAACAGCTGTGCTGACTCCAGACGCTTACTTAAGCGACAATATGCCAATGTAGATGTTTAGAGTCCTGGTAAGCTCCTAATTTGGTGATCACACGGCATGCGCCTTTTTCTTCCGTTACCATTGAAGCGACCTTTTGAATGACTCCCATTCATTGAAGAAGCAAACCATGGTCATGCTCTTCCAGGGTGATCAGTGGGGAGATATGTTTCTTAGGGACAGCCACAATATGGACTGGATAAAAAGGCTTTGTATGATAGTATGCCAATACGTTATCTGTCTCTATTGCCTTATTCACTTTCGTTTTGCCGCTAAAAACCTCATCACAGTAAAAGTCTTCAGTCATATGATCCATCCTCACTTTTTTTGTTTCATTTAATAATCTTCTGCATTTCTTCATCACCTCCCTTCTTTTGTGGGATTCCATTTGAATGATCAAGGGCCGCATACCCTTGATATTTTTTTGCCCCCTGAACATGAATTATCGCAGGCTTGATCGACGGCTAAAGTAGAGATCTGCTTTAAAAACAGCAAAAAAAGATTGACCCGTAAAATGTAAGGGGTTACAATTGAAAACAATTAGGAAAGACTTTCCCTACTTTTAAATTAATATTATAAATTTATTTAAGGTTTACTTTTATTATCGAATGATATACAGAGAAAGACTTTCCTTATTTTCGCAGAATGGGAGTGGTAATCATGGGAAATGTACAGGTTGGGCTATTAGGTGCGGGACGGATGGGAGCTTTTCATGGAGAAAGTATTGCGTTCCGTGTGAAAGGGGCAGATTTGTATGCGGTTGCAGATCCGGTTCTGGGTAATGCAGAAGCATTTGCAAAAAAGATCGGCTCAAATATTAAAGCGTTTACAGATCCGTTAGACATGCTGGAGCACCCGGATATTGATGCGGTCATTATTGCCTCGCCGGCAAGGACGCATGCCGCAAACATTATTGCAGCGGCAAAGAAGGGGAAAGGAATATTTTGTGAGAAACCGATGGCTGTCACGCTGGAAGAAGCGGATGAAGTCATCAGGGTAGTGAATGAAGAGTCAGTTCCGCTTCAGATCGGTTTTAACAGACGTTTCGCTAAAGGCTTTCGCAGTGCGTATGAGGAAATTCGCGCAGGAAAAATCGGCACGCCCCAGTTAATGCGTTCCATCACAAGAGACCCGGCACTCGGTGATCCGACACCAATTCCTCAATGGACGATCTTCTTAGAGACGCTGATTCATGACTTTGATACGTTACTCTACCTCAATCCAAATGCAAAGCCGATTGAAGTCTATGCCGTTGCTGATGCATTAGTCAGACCCGATTTTAAAGACAAAGGATTTTTGGATACTGCAGTTGTCACGATCAAATTTGATAACGGAGCAATCGCAACTGCGGAAGCGAACTTCCAAGCCGTTTATGGATATGATGTCCGCGGAGAAGTGTTTGGATCTGAAGGCATGCTGACCATCGGAGATATCCGCCATACAAACATGACAAGGTATAACAAAGACGGAGTCAGCTACAACACGATTCGCTACGACCAGGATTTATTATTTGATGCTTATGTTGATGAATTGCAATCCTTTGTTGATGCCGTTCGTAATAATAATCCAACCTCAGTAACAGGTGAAGATGCGCGTGCAGCACTTGCCATTGCCGCTGCTTGTATAGAATCTTGCATAACAAAGCAGCCTGTCACATTAAAAGACGGAGTGCCGCAAACGGTTTGAGGTTTTCATAGAAGAAGCGCCTTTTTAAAAAGAAATTCCTGTCGGCATTCGTTTATACTAGAGAGGATCTATTTTATAAAGGTGGCCTTCTTAATGAAAACAACCATTTATGATGTTGCGAAGGAAGCAAACGTTTCAATCTCTACGGTTTCAAAGGTTCTTAATCATACAGGCAATATAAGTGAAAAAACGAAAAAAAGAATTTGGAAAGTGATTGAGGAACTTCAATATCAGCCAAGTGTTGTGACTTCAACGAGAAAAATGATGAAGACCATCGGGCTGCTCATTCCTGACATCGCTAATCCATTTATGGCCGAGCTGGCCAGAGCAGTTGAGGACAGCGGCCGTAAAAAGGACTTTAGTGTCATCATATGCAGTACGGACAACAATTCGCTGAGAGAAGAAGAATATATCACCATGCTGAAGCAAAAACATGTAGACGGCATTATTGTGGCGACGGGTCTCAAGAACAGTCAGGCGATACGTGAACTGATTGAAAGCGACATGCCTGTTGTCATGCTATCGAGAGATATACCGCATCTGCCTGTAGACACTGTAGTGGCGGATGATTTTAAAGGGGGATATGAGGCAGCCGTCCATTTAGCCCAATTAGGGCATACAAATATAGCGGTCATAGCAGAAAAGATTAACAATACATCAATTAAAAATCGTGTCATCGGCTTTAAAGAAGGACTGCAGGTCTCAGGAATCCAAATCGCTGAATCAGCCGTTCTGGACTGTCCGTATGACTTGTCAGCCAGTAAAGACATCAGTTTAAAGCTGCTTCATCAGAAACATAGGCCGACGGCTGTCTTTGTGACGACTGAGTTGCTTGGTTTAGGGGTTTTGCAGGCTGCAAGGCAGCTTCACATTTCTATTCCTTCATCTCTTTCACTGGTTGGGTTTGATAACAGCATCTTGGCAAAGATCAGTGATCCTCAGTTAACGACAATCGCACAGCCGACTGAAGAAATGGGAGAAAAGGCAATTGAACTGCTGATAGACGGCATGGCTCATTCAAAGCAAAAGAAAGCGGTACAGCGGGTGATGCTGTCTCCTTCATTAATCATGCGGAATTCAACGGCCTCACTGTTATAACCCTTTTGGCATTGGGAGATCTTTCTCTAAAAATGGAGGAATCTCCCTTGCTTAAACATCAAATACAATAAGTTGGAGGTTTCTTGATGACATCCAAAAAGGCCTATATCAGTCTTATTTACTTTTTCGGGGCATTAGGAGGTTTGCTATTCGGATACGATACAGGTGTAATATCAGGCGCTCTGCTGTTTATAAGGGAAGACATGGAGCTGACTCCATTTTTAGAAGGATTAGTTGTCAGTGGAGTGCTGATTGGCGCTTTAGTTGGCGCAGCCTTTTGCGGAAGATTTTCCGATCGTTATGGCAGGAAAAAAACCATCATCTGGCTGGGTGTGCTTTTTACAATTGGAGCCATTGGAACAGGTTTGGCTCATAATATCGGAATATTATTACTATTCAGAATAGAACTGGGCATAGCGGTTGGAGGAGCTTCGGCAATTGTTCCTTTGTATTTGTCAGAAATGGCACCTGCCGCGATCAGAGGCAGAATCGCTTCCTTGAATACATTGATGAATTCTTTCGGGATTCTCATGGCTTATATTGTGAACTTTGTTTTCTCATCTTCTGGCAGGTGGGATCTGATGCTCCTATTAGCAGTGATTCCCTCCCTCATTCTCATGGCCGGCATGTTTTTTATGCCTGAAAGTCCGCGATGGATGTTGCAGAAAAGAAGTGAGGATGAAGCACGCCATATTTTGCTTCTGACGAGAGACCCGAAAACAATCGATGCTGAGATTCGCAGTATGAAAGAGATCAAGACGGAAGAGCGTGTTTCAATATCAATATTATTATCGCCGGCAATCAGGCCGATCCTATTTATCGGTATTGGAGTCGCCATCTTTCAGCAAGTGATAGGCACAAATACGATTATTTATTATACACCGACCATCTTAGAAAATGCGGGGTTCGGTGCTTCCAGTGCCATTGCAGGGACCATTGGCATCGGCATTATCAATGTCTTATTTACGATCCTCGGCTTGCTGCTGATTGATATGATAGGCCGAAGAAATCTTATGCTGATTGGCAATGTCGGAATGTCTGTGGCACTTGGTATTTTGGGTGTCAGTACGCTTTTCTTTCATGCCCCCGGGTGGCTGCTATTATCCTGCTTATGCTTGTTTATGGTAGCGTATTCAGCGAGCTGGGGAATGGTCGTTTGGGTTGTGCTGGCTGAAATTTTCCCGTTACACATCAGGGGGACGGCATTGGGAATCGCAAGTACCTGTCTGTGGCTGGCAAATATTGCGGTGTCGCTGTCCTTCCCGCTGCTTTTAGATCTGATTGGTACAGGTATATTATTTCTCATGTACGGTGCCATTGGCGCCCTTGCCTTTCTCTTTGTCTATAAATTTGTGCCGGAGACAAAAGGCAAATCATTGGAACAGATTGAAGGAGAAATCATGTCAAAGAATACAGCTTCATCTTTCTAAAAGGGGGATTTCAATATGGGAAGAGAATATGGGTTATGCTTATGGACTTTCGGCAGCATTCCCTTTGAACAAAAATGCCGGCTGGCTGCAGAAATCGGAGTAGACGGAGTTGAGGTCGAGGGGGATATTTCTCTGAATCCAAAAGACCTTGCCGAAACACTGGCTGCTCATCGTATAAAGGTTTTGTCGGTAACGCCAAGGAATGTGGATATTTCAAGCACGAATGAAGAGGTTCGGTCAAAGGCTGTACAATATTTCTTGGACTTACTGGACTGGGCTGTGGATTTAGGCGCTCCCCGTATCTGTCTTCACGGCGATGTCGGCAAAGTGAGAGGGAGCGGTGATGATGAGAGGGATTGGAGTTTATTGGTCAAAAGCTCTAAAAAGATTATGGCTAGAGCGGAGGAATTACAAATTCAGGTGGTATTCGAAGTATTGAACCGGTACGAAAATCATCAAGTGGTCACTGGCGAAGAAGCTTTACAATTCATACGTGATGTCGGCAGTTCCAATCTCGATGTTCTTCTCGATGCGTATCATATGAACATAGAAGAGGCTGATCCTGTGAAGGCCATTGAATTGACAGGGCAGAAACTCGGAGTCTATCACGTGGCTGATTCAAATCGCCAGGCCATCGGAAACGGCCATGCCAATCTCAAAGAGCAAATCGAAGCACTCCATTCTATCGGTTATAAAGGCCCGATTATTATGGAGATGGTGGCAGCCGGTCCTGATCCTTTTACTCCGGTAAAAGGAAATCACTATCTGGAAGTGGTGACGGGGTACTTTAAGTCATCTCTAGAGACATTAAGGTCATGGGAAGGTTTGAAAATATAAAGAAAAAAGGACAACAGTTGTTGTTCTTTTTTAATTGTCAATATTCTATGGAGCTCCTCGCCTGAAACGACTTAATGAACTTGGCTACGAGGGAGTCAAAATGGCCATATTGCAAAAGAATTAGGAATTCGGAAACAATCTCTGTCCTACCATTTCTCGTCAAAAAAGGATCTGCTGATGGAAGTGTACCCCGAGATTGTTGAAGAAGAAGTAGCGTTTATCAATGATTTTTTTGAATCACGAAAGCATATGCCAGCCAAGAATCTTATATATGATTTTTTAAAAGAAACACAGATGCGCTTTCATGCTATACTTAATGTAGCCTTTTTGCAGGCGATGTCGTTTAAGGCTCCTGCTGAAGTAAGTGATTTTATTTCAGCCCAGTACCTGATGTTTCTGCATGCTTTGAAAAGCCGGGTTGCACTTGTTTTTAAAGAATCGGGCATCACCTGTCCGCCCGAGAAGTGTGCGGTAGCTTTCATCACTCTTTTTGACGGGCTGAACATTCAGCTGGTTTACGAGAATAAACAATCATTTGAGCGGTCTTTAGAGATTTCCTTCGATATTTTTTGGCGAGGGCTAAAGGCGAAAGCTTGAAAAATACCAAGGGCGAACAGCCCTTGGTATCCCCTACACGCTATTGATCCAGCTCTTTCATACGTTTCGTAAGCTCATTGAATGCCTGGTCAAGCTCTTTGTACCCTTTATCATTTGGCGTCATAAAACTGAGCTTTCCCAGCACTTCTTGTCTTTCTGTCTCTAGCTTTAAACGAAGCTCTTCCCGGTCATTTCTTTCTGATGGAACGCCACTCAATTGCTTTTCGATGCCATTGTCTGAAAGAACGAGTTTACTGTTCGTTGTTTTCTCAAGAAAATAACGATCGTGTGATACCACAATCAGTGTGCCGCTGTATTGTGACAGTGTTTCTTCCAGCTGTTCGCGTGACGGCAGGTCGAGGTGATTGGTCGGTTCATCTACTATCAGCACGTCTTTTTCCTCTAAGATATATGCCATCAGCTTGCACTTTACACGCTCACCCATACTCATATGTTGAATTGGTTCTGTCCATTGAGAAGCTGTAAATCCCAATTGCGTCATGATATTCTGCACGTTTCCTCTCGCCTTGAACGTGTCTTGATAAAATAACTCCTCCGGTGTTTGTTCTAAAGGCAAATCAAATACTTCCTGTGTTAAATAACCGATTTTTGCAGATGGTGATATCCATACCTTTCCCTCTGCCGTTTCCTGTCCAAGAATGACTTTCAATAAGGTTGTTTTTCCGCTGCCGTTTGGGCCTGTAATGGCAACCTTTTCTCCGTACTGAATCGTAAAGCGGGCGTTTTGAAACAGTATCTTTTCGCCAAATGACTTCGTCAGGTTTTGAACCTCCAAAAACCGTTTTCCTGTTTTATGAGCTGTCTCAATTGAAAAACGAACAGTATATTCCGGATCGACAGGTTCAGCCTTTGTTTTTTCGAGTTCCTTTTCAAGACGCTTTTGTTTCGATTTGATTTGGGCATCTGTGCGCTTTGCTTTTACACGATGGTATTCTTTAAACCCTTCCTTTTTCGTCGATTGTGCGTGGGCTTTTTTCGACCATGAAGTGAGTTCTGTCATTTGTGCTTCAATCCGTTCAATCATTTTCTGCTGTTTTTCATATTCACGCTGCTGTGCCAGTCTTTTCTCTTTCCGGAACTTCATGTAACCAGAGTAATTCCCTTTGTATTCAGTCAGCCTGTGGCCCTCGATTGACCATATTTTCGTGGCAACTTCATCTAAGAAATACCGATCGTGCGAAACGAGAATGACAGTGCCGCTAACGTTTTTCAGCTGTTGAATGAGGAATTGCAAGCTTATGTCATCAAGATGGTTTGTCGGTTCATCTAACAGGAACAGGTCTGCATCCTCTGATAGTCCTCTTGCCAGCCGTGCTTTCAGTTTTTCTCCGCCGCTTAACTTGCTGAAATCACGGGATGGCACGCGCCATTTCTCCAGCAGTTTCACTTCGGCAGGTGTCTGATTCTCAAAGGAAAACGATTCAGTCTCCTGTTCAACCAGCACCGTTTTTAAGCCGTGCTGCATCCATTGGATTTGTCCCTGTGACGGAGTTAAGTCCTTGTTGATCAGGTGAAGCAGTGTCGATTTTCCAGCTCCATTTTTACCGATAATCCCAATGATATCGCCTTGTTGAACGCTTGCATGTATGTGATTAAAAATGGTAAGATCCTTCACTTCATAGCTGACGTTTGTAAGTTTTAATTGTTCTTTCATCTATATCCCTCGCTTTAAGGGAGAACAAAAAAATCCTCCCAAATGTTTTGGAAGGATTAGCCGCGCCGTTGCATGATCAAATAAGCTATTTATTCATAAATAGCAATGTCGTATATATAGAAAATGGGCAGACTAATCCTATTTTTTCTGATTTGAAATATTGATTTCAAACGGCAAAAATAAGATTAGTTAATCATTGTCCACCCATCATCCCTTCTTGTTTTAATTACACACACTATATCATAACTTCAAATTCAAAAGCAAAGGTCATTTGTCATTTATTTTCATCAAAAAAGCTCCTGCTCTCATTTCTGAGGGCAAGAGCTGTAAAAGGGTTATTGCTGCTTTAATTTTCTTACTTTATAAATCACAATCAGCAAAATAAACCAAACTGGTGTAACAAATAAAGAAACCCGAGTATCCTGTGCTAATGCCAGCACAACAAGGACAAACGCCAAGAACGCCAGAATTAAGTAATTCGTAAATGGATAAAGCGGCAGCTTAAATTTGTTTGCTTTCGCCAATTCAGGTCTTGTTTTACGGTATTTCATATGGCAGATAACAGTAATTCCCCAAATATAGATAAAGCATACGGTGGATATACTTGTGATCAAGGTGAATACGCCTTCCGGCATGATGTAGTTTAACGTAACACCGATTAAAATCACAATAGCTGAAAAGAACAATGCATTTCTCGGTACCTTGCGCGGTGTCAGTTTTGCCATTGATTCCGGCGCATTCTTATCTTTCGCCAGTGAATAGACCATGCGGCTTGTACTAAATACAGCACTGTTGCAGGCTGAGGCAGCTGACGTTAATACAACAAAGTTGATAATGCTTGCCGCACCGACGATGCCGACTGCAACAAAGACCTGTACGAATGGGCTTTCGCTAGGGTTGATGACCTCCCATGGATAGATGCTCATAATCACGAGAAGAGCACCGATATAGAAAAGCAGCACCCGGACAGGGATATTGTTGATTGCCTTAGGGATGACTTTTTCAGGGTTTTCTGTTTCACCGGCTGTCAGTCCGACCAGCTCAATGCCGACAAAAGCAAATACAACCATCTGGAACGATAGGATAAACCCGTGCATGCCATTTGGAAACATACCTCCGTGGCTCCAGAGATTTGTGAAACTGGAGACGCCTGAGCTTGTGGAAAAACCTTTAAAGATCATGACAAGGCCAATGACGATCAGCGCCAAAATCGCAATGACTTTAATTAAAGCAAACCAAAATTCTAATTCTCCAAAAAGCTTGACGGTTGCTAAGTTCATAATCAGTAAAATCATCAGAGCGATTAAGCCGGGCACCCATTGCGGCACACCCGGGAGCCAATATTGAGTGTAGAGCCCGACGGCTGTCAGATCAGCCATTGCAATCGAAATCCAGCAGAACCAATAAGTCCAGCCAGTGATAAAGGCTGCCATATCGCCTAAATAGTCTTGTACAAAATCAACAAAAGAGTGATAGTTCAAATTCGATAGCAGCAGTTCACCCAGAGATCTCATAATTAAAAAGCAAATGATCCCTGTGATCATGTAAGCAAATAGAATCGACGGTCCGGCAAAATGAATGGATTTTCCTGAGCCGAGAAATAAGCCCGTTCCAATGGCCCCGCCGATGGCGATGAGCTGGATGTGCCTGTTTTTTAGGCCTCTTTCCAATTTTTGCTGATTTATATTGTCTTTCGTCATGTCGTCTGTCACTTTGTGAGTTCCTCCATTAAAAATTGTTTATTGAGTCAGCAATATATTTTTAATGATTATTATAACATTAAAATTTCTATCTTTTTTACTATACAGGAAATATGGAAGGAAATTTTAAGGTTTATCGATTCATCACATGATACGAAAAAAGCGGCTCAATTGTGGGAGCCGCTTTTGTTTACGCCATTTTATGCTTTTTTCATATACAGATAAAGCCCATAATCAGTCGGAGCAGATGCGTACCCTATCTGACGCAGCATCGCTGTTATGTTGCCGCGGTGGTATGTCCCGTGATTAACAACGTGGGGAACCAGCTCAGAAACAGTCGTTTTCATGATTCCGCCTGAGGGATTTATAATCTGGAGAGGCTTATTGAGCTGCTCTTTTTGCTGTAAAAATAATGTATAGCGCTCGGATAATGTCAGAAACAAGTCTTCCATTTCCTCCATTTCTTTTGCCTCTGTCTGTTCTTTAAGTTGTTCAGCTAATGCCAAAGCATCAGTCATGCTTTGGCCGGAAAACACTTCAATCCAGCCGAGATCAGAAAGATAAACATGAGACAGCACATGGGATATCGACGGAAACACGCTTTGCATTTCTTGTCGGTACACATCTTGTGGAAGCTCTTTTAATCGGTTGAAGATTTGCTGATTGGCCCAGACGTTATATTCATACAATTTTAATGAAAAATCTGACATGTTAATTTTCCCCTTTCGCGTTTATAACGTCTATTATACACGAACAAGTGTTCTTGGTAAGGTGTTCATGAATAAAATATGTTGACAGACATAGTTTAGGGGAATAAACTAATTGACATTGATCATAAAGTTTATAGGGGTAAACTATAGTAAGGAGGGGCAGATGTTGAATGAACAAAAGCTATGTCAGGCGATAAACCTGTTTGTAGAAGTATTACTTGAAGGGACAGAGTTTGTGCATCATGAAATCAATCAGGATGTCTTCAAGAATATCTCAAGGGAGCAGGCAGACCTGTTAAAAATTTTAAAAGTCAAGGGCCCAACCTCTCCCGGCAGCCTAGCCATGTATCAAAATGTACATAAAAGCGCGATTTCGAACAGGCTGAAAAAGCTGCTCGATAAGGGATTGGTTGAATGGGATGACTGTCCGGCAAAAAGTGATAAGCGCTCTAAGCTTATTAACATCACAGCCAGCGGTGAAACCATACTGGAAGAATTAGATTCAGCCATTTTTAATGCTCTCAAAGAACTGATCGATGATATAGATGAGAAACACTTAAATTCTATCATAGAGATATTCACCATTCTAAAAAGCAAATTTAAAGGAGGAGATTCTGCAGAATGAGAGCAATCATCAGATTCAAGTGGGCCATTGCAGCAGTTATATTAGCACTTACCGTCGTATTGAGTTTGTTTTCTCCGAACTTAACGGAACTGGCCAATCAAAA
Organism: Bacillus sp. 0909A; assembly: GCF_036765115.1. Lineage (NCBI taxonomy): Bacteria > Bacillati > Bacillota > Bacilli > Caryophanales > Bacillaceae > Bacillus > Bacillus sp. 0909A. The sequence continues at coordinate 26,614 of NZ_JBAIZU010000005.1, read as the reverse complement.
GGGGCAGGCCCAGCTTCCTGCTGATGCTGTTTCAGAAAGAGCAAATGCCATTTTAAAACAAGCGGGCGAAGACAATAATTCGCTCAGTATCGTCTTTACATTAGACCACGCTCTGAAGAAAGAAACAGAGGATCAGCTCGAGACAATGATTGATAAAGTCAAAAAGATCGACGGTGTAGAAGAAGTAACGTCTCCTCTAACAGCAGAAAAAGAAGTTAAAGACCAATTGATTTCAAAAGACAAGAAAACCATTCTCATTCCTGTCACGATTACAGGTTCTGATAAAAAAGCGGAAAAAATTGCGGATGACATCTATAAAATCGTTCCTAATGATTTGACTGCATATATTACGGGAGCCTCTCTCATCAATCAGGATTTCGCTCACAGCTCAGAAGAAGGGCTTAAGAAAACGGAAGTGATCACAGTCTGCCTGATCATCGGTTTACTGCTGATCGTGTTCCGATCTGTTGTGACGCCTTTTATCCCGATTGTAGTTGTCGGTTTCTCTTATCTGATCAGTCAATCTATACTGGGCATCCTTGTATACAATGTAGATTTTCCGATCTCGACGTTTACGCAAACCTTCTTAGTTGCCATCCTGTTCGGTATCGGAACAGATTACTGCATTCTGCTTCTTACCCGATTCCGTGAAGAGTTAGCAAACGGGCATGACAAGAAAGAAGCGGCGCTTATCGCTTACCGTACGGGAGGAAAAACCTTATTTATCAGCGGATTTGCGGTATTGGTCGGATTTTCCGCCTTAGGATTTGCGAAGTTTGCGATTTTCCAATCCGCAGTAGGGGTCGCAGTCGGTGTAGGGATCTTAATGATCATCCTCTATACACTGCTGCCATTATTTATGGTAACGCTGGGTGAAAAATTATTCTGGCCTTCTAAGAAAGTGCTGTCGCACAGTGACAACAAATTATGGGCGTTTCTCGGCAGACATTCCGTTATGCGTCCGTTTCTGTTTATTGCCATTACGGTGTTTATCACGCTTCCGTTTATTTTGACCTATGATGACCAGATTTCCTTCGATTCGACTGCGGAAATCAGCAGTGATTATAAATCAGTAAAAGCTCTCGAGGCCATCAAGGGTGGATTTGGTGAAGGGAAAGCGTTCCCGATCAATGTTGTCATAAAAGGAGACAAAGATCTCACAACAGCTGATACAATCCCTTATCTCGGAAATATCAGCAAAGCGATTGAGAAAGTCGAGCATGTTGACTCTGTCTTGACCATCACGCAGCCGACTGGTGAAAAAATCAAAGATTTATATATTGATAAACAGCTAGGCTCAGTTTCAGACGGACTGGATAAGACGGTAAAAGGAATTGCCGATGTCCAAAGTGGTTTAACTGATATCGAAAACGGGTTGAATCAAATGGCGGGTCAAACTGGCTCAAACCCAAATAGCAGCTCCGGCGGTTCACTGGGCGATGCGGCAGACGGATTGGGCAAAATCAATCAGCAGCTGCAGCTCGTAAGTAAACAGATTTCCCAAACCGGCACTACTGCACAGACCGTGCAGCAGCTTACGGCAATCAGCGGACAGCTTGGACAGATGCAAACCGGACTTGAACAAGCGAACCAGCAGATCTCAGGCCAGCAGGCGCAAGCTGGAACACTGATAGAAAGCCTGAAGAAGCTTGCAGGGGGCGTGAAGAGTGCAAATGATGGCCTGACGAAAATCTCTGACGGCATGACAGCTTCCAGTGACATGTTAGAGGACATGAGCAAAAGCTCAACCGTAAGGGATACAGGGATATTCATTCCTGATCAAGTCATGAAGGATAAAGACTTTAAGAAGTCAATCGACCAATATTCCTTTGAAGACGGCAAAGGCGTGAAATTAAGCGTCGTCTTGGACTCTAATCCTTATTCAGAACAAGCTATTACAACAATAAACCAAATCAAAAAAGCTGTAGCAAACGAAGTGGACGGCACTCCGCTCGAGGATGCACAGATCGTATATGGCGGGGTCACGAGTGTAAATGCTGACTTAAAAGAGCTTTCCACAACGGACTTCTCCAGAACAATGGTGATCATGATTATTGGTCTGTTTATTGTGTTAACGATTTTGTTCCGCTCTATGATCATGCCGATATATATGATCGCGTCACTGCTGCTGACGTATTATACGTCGATATCCATAACAGAATTAATTTTTGTAAACGGCTTAGGTAACGCCGGCGTCAGCTGGGCAGTACCATTCTTCAGTTTTGTCATATTGATCGCGTTAGGCGTAGATTATTCAATCTTCTTGCTGGACCGATTTAAGGAAGAGGTGCATCTTGGCATTCATCAAGGTGTCATCAGGTCAATGAGCAAAATGGGCTCTGTCATCATCACCGCGGCTATTATTTTGGCCGGTACATTCGCGGCGATGATGCCATCAGGCGTCAATACGCTGATGCAGGTGGCAAGTGTCATCATTATTGGGCTGCTGCTTTACGGCCTTGTCATTCTTCCGCTCTTGATGCCGGCAATCATTGTGACATTTGGAGAAGGAAACTGGTGGCCGTTTGGCAGAAAGAAAAATATAGAATAGAAAAAAAGAGTGATGACAATTCATTTGTTCATCACTCTTTTTTGTTGATGTTTTTCGCCTGTCAGCAAGCGATGAAATACATGGAGGAGAAGGGGGGGATCCTCAACTTTTCTACATCTGTTGTCAGGCAAATGTCTCCTGCGTACAGCGTATATGCGGGAACAAAAGGCGCGGTTGAGCAATTCACCCGTCAGCTAGCAAAAGAATTAGCCGTGAAACAAATCACCATTAATGCGGCTTCACAAGGGCCAGAGAACACCAACTGTTTCATACAGGCAGAACCGAGCAGCAGCTAGAAGGACTGAAAAAGTCGACTGCATTGGCGAACCGGAGGCTATCTCAAATGTGATTGACTTTTTGGTGAGCGAAGAATCCCAGGATCACAGGCCAGACGATCCGTGTGAACGGCGGATTTATCTAAAATGAAAAAGCTCCCAAGAGTCATTCTTGGGAGCTTTGTTTTATTTCCATTCTGCAATGGTATCAATCGGCAGACGGTAGGATGCGTATCCTTCGTCCGCAGCTTTTCCGATAGAAAGAAGCATAACAGGCACATAACGCTCTTTGTCTAATCCGAAGGCTTCCGCGATGTTTTCTTTATCGTAGCCGCCGATCGGGTTTGTGTCATAGCCGTGCGCGCGTGCAGTCAGCATAAGCTGCATAGAAACAAGGCCGCCGTCAATCAGGATCGTTTCACGGTTTACCTGTGCAGGAAGCTTTTCAAAATGAGCAGTCAGGGCAGCGATTTGTCTGTCTTTTACCTCCTGCGGCATGTAACCAAGCTCCACGGCTTTTGAATAAATGTCTTCTAAGTAGTCTGCATTGTTCATGTCTGCAAAAACAGCGATGACGGCAGATGAAGTTGTGACCTGTGTTTGGTTAAAGCTTGCTAGCGGCGCGAGCTTCTCTTTTCCTTCCGGGCTGTCGATGACGAGAAAACGCCATGGCTGCGCGTTGACAGAGGATGGTGCAGTTGTAGCTTCCTCTAGGATTTCTGTCATCTCTTCTTTGCTGATTTTCACTGTCGGATCATAATTGCGAATGGAACGGCGTCCTTTCATAATCTCCATAAAATCGTTTGTTTTAATCATGTTGATACACTCCTTTTAAGCTTCGATATTATCTATGTTGTTTCGCATGCGCCCAAGCACATCAATAAGCACGCGGCGCTCTTCAGCACTTACATTTGCGAGCATTTCTTTCATGAAACGCTCCTTTTCTTTCTTAGAAGACTCGATTCGTTTTCTTCCTTGATCTGTTAACCGCACAAGGGTAATCCGGTTGTCTTCGGGCTTGCGCCGTCTTGATACCATGCCTTTGGCTTCAAGCTGTTTTAGGTGTCTTGTGACGGCCGCGCTATCGATATTGACTTTCTTTTGAAGGTCGCTTTGACTGATCTCATCCGCATGATAAAGCAATGTCAGCAATTCCAAACGAGATTGGCTGATGCCCGTGCATGCCTCGAACTTCACGCCAATCACTTTGTTCACGCCTTGCAGCTGATATAAAATCTCGGCTTCCTCAGAACAAAATGATGCCAAAACCCATCCCTTCTTTCTTGTCAAAAAAAATAATTGATATATCAATGATTGACACGTCAATTAATATACAACGATTGATTTCAATTTGCAAGCCATTTGCACATTTGAAAAACCTCCCAACATATAAGTTAGGAGGTTCTTGTTATCCTTGCGGCTCAGGATAAAACATCAGCAGAAAAAAGCTGGCCGTTTCCTGTGATGAATTGATGTAGCTGTGCGGTGTGGATCCCGTAAACTGCAAGGCGTCTCCGGAAACAAGCGTATGCTTCTGGTCCTGCAGATTGACGGTTAACTCGCCCTCTTTAATTAAAATGTATTCTTCTCCTAAATGTGTTTTTGCTTCATGTATGCACCCCGGTTTCAGATCGACAACATAAATTTCAAACTTTGTTTCAGGATTGTAGGGAAAAAAGGGGTAAACGATGTAGTTTTCTTCATTATCTGTAACAGGTTCAATATCTTTAAGATTAATTTTTCTTACTTTTGGCTTGTCTTCTTTCAGAAAAACAGAAAAAGATACTTGCAGCCCATTTGCGATCTTCCAAAGAGTGGTGACAGTCGGGGTCGATTTTTCTTTCTCAATTTGTCCGAGCATCGCTTTGCTGACGCCTGTTAACTCAGAAACTTGATCAAGAGTCAGGTTTCTGCTTTTTCTGAGTTTGGCAAGATTCTTTGCGATAATGGCTTGGATATCATCCATACATGTATCTCCTTACGTCATATTCGCTTTATTATAGCATATTAAAATCAGCTCTTACATACTGTTGTAAGCTATAACGCATATGTGTATAATATGTTAGACTAGGAGGGGAACAGAATGATATCAGAGAAGGAACTAACCCATGCCCAACCATGCGAGCCATCGTTCATACAAGGGTTTAAAGATTGTGTCCCGACGCTAATTGGCTATATCAGTATAGGTTTGGCTGCCGGTATCGTGGGGATTGCCTCGCATTTAAGTGTCCTTGAAATTACACTGTTGTCAGGTTTGGTTTTTGCCGGCGGCGCCCAGTTCATTATTTGTGCTTTGTTAGCAGCAAACAGTCCAATGTCCGCTATTATTCTAACAACGTTTATTGTGAATTTACGAAATTTTCTATTAAGTGCTGCGCTTGCTCCTCATTTTTCTAAGTATTCTCTATTGAAAAATGTGGGGATCGGCATGATGGTGACAGATGAGTCATTTGGTGTTGCTTCAAATAAGATTGTAAAAAAAGAACCGATTAGTGATCGATGGATGTTCGGTTTAAATCTCACTGCATATGCGTGCTGGGTGCTTTCTTGTGTGGCAGGGGCAGTCTTTGGTAAATGGATTACCGATCCGGAAATGTTCGGACTCGACTTTGCGGTGACGGCTATGTTTTTAGCACTGCTGATTTTGCAGATGGAACATGTTGTGCCTGCAAAGGTTAAACACTATGTATCTCTCATCATTTATATGGTGATTGCGATGATCATTTTCTCTTTCTTTATGCCGTCTCATCTCGCTGTGATCATGTCAACGATCATCGTAGCGACAATCGGGGTGGTGACAGATAAATGAACATAAATGCATACATCCTGATGGTGATTATCGGCTGTGCGCTGGTCACAATGATTCCCCGCGTGATTCCATTTTTAGTTGTCCGGAATATTTCCTTGCCGGAGCCTGTTCTGAAATGGCTCTCTTATGTACCGGTTTGTATATTGACGGCACTTGTTGTGAAGGATTGCATGATTCAATCCAATGATTCTCTTACATTGAATTGGCAGGTAACAGTTGTATTGGTTCCTACTCTATTGATTGCATTGAAAACAAAAAGTTTATCTATGACAGTTATCAGCGGTGTTGTTCTTATGGCCGGCTTGCGCTTATGGTTATAAAACAGCTGTTAACATCAAAACTTACGATATCAGGGGGAAGCAGACCCTGGTATTTTTTGTGTCTCTGATTCAATCTTTAAGCGGCTTTCACTGGCTGAAAGTTATGGTACAATATACAAATGTTTTACGGCTTCAATCAATTGTTGGAGTGACATCTATTGAAAATAAATACTAGATTGAAGGGAAGGTTTTGATAGAATGCTGCAAAATCCAACTGGAAAAGAGCGTTTGGCATTGGCGTTTCTGCTCGGCATGCTTGCTATATTGGGCCCGCTTAATATAGATATGTATTTGCCTAGTTTTCCTGACATTGCCGATGATTTATCAGCCAGTGCCTCGCTAGTACAGTTAAGTTTAACAGCCTGCCTGATCGGGCTTACCATAGGCCAAGTGATTGTCGGGCCGGTCAGTGATGCGCAGGGAAGACGGAAACCGCTATTAATCTGTATTTTCTTATTTGCGTTATCTTCTCTGTTCTGTGCGCTTTCACCAAACATTACAACACTGGTGGCAGCCCGTTTTTTACAGGGGATTACGGCCTCTGCAGGACTTGTGCTGTCACGGGCAATCGTGCGGGATGTGTTTACAGGGAGAGAGCTTTCTAAATTTTTCTCACTGTTAATGGTGATTACTGCAGTCGCGCCAATGATTGCGCCAATGACAGGCGGTGCTCTTTTATTGCTGCCGTTTGCAACGTGGCATACGATTTTTCACTTTTTAACGATTATTGGATTTGTACTTGTACTGATTATCGCGCTAAAGTTAAAAGAAACATTGCCGCCGGAAAAGCGGATTCCAAGCTCAATCGGAACATCTGTCAGAACGATGGGGAGCCTGCTGAAGGATCGTTCTTTTATGGGCTACGCGTTAACTGTCGGATTTATTCACGGAGGAAGCTTTGCTTATGTATCCGGTACGCCTTTTGTGTACCAGGATATTTACGGGGTGTCGCCGCAGGTGTTTAGTATTTTATTCGGCATAAACGGCTTGGCGATTATTACGGGAAGTTTTATGATCGGGCGCTTTGGCGGAATCATTCATGAAAAAAGCCTGCTCCGCATTGCGGTCATTACAGCTATGATTGCGACTGCTGTGCTTTTAACGATGACGATGATTCACGGCCCTCTCGCTGCATTGGTCATCTCTATTTTTGTCTACATGATTACGATCGGCATGGTTCTGACGAGCACGTTTACGCTGGCCATGGAAAAACAGGGGCACCGCGCCGGAAGTGCAAGTGCGCTGCTGGGAATGCTCCCGCTGCTCCTTGGCTCCATCGTTTCGCCGCTGGTGGGCATTAATGAGACGACAGCTGTTCCGATGGGAGCGATCATGTTTGTCACAGCAGTTATCGGTTCGCTCGCCTTTTTTAGATTAACAAAGGAGAGCATGAAGCAAAATTAATCAAAAAAACCTGACGGCATGTCAGGTTTTTTTGATCTCATTAAAATAGCAAAAGCAGGCCGGCGATGGCCGGAGTCAAAAAGATGGCTGATTTCAAGACGGCCTTTGGCATGAGATTGGTGAATTTCGCGCCGACATACGCACCGCACATGGTTCCGATCAAGACTTTGACCAGCAATACATAATCAACAAATCCTTCCGTGATATACCCTATGCCTCCTCCTACAGCAAGAGGGATAATGACAAGCATCGTCGTTCCGACAGAATGACGGATGGAAAGGTTCAGCATAATCATTAAACCGATCTGGATAAAAGGAGCAGAACCGATGCCGAATGTGCCGGAAAGTATGCCTGATACGATTCCTAAAATCACGGCTTTTGTGTACATTGATACCTTGCTATGATTCACTTGAGTTTTTTCTTTTAAAATAAATAACCTGATTAGAATGAGAATCGCTGATAAAAATAACATTCCCGCTGTCAAATAATGAAGCAAATCGGCCGGAATAAAAGATGTCAGCTTTGCCCCGAAAAATGACCCGACGGCAGCAAAGCATCCGACCGTTAAACCGATTTTTAATTGGATGTTGCCTTCCCGATAATGGCTGTACGCTCCCGATAAGCTGGTGAAAGCCATACCGGCGAGGGAAGTGCCTAGAGCCGTATGAATCGGAATATGAAAAACAAGGGTTAAAAGAGCAATAACAAAGCCGGCTCCCCCAGCACCAATAAAGCCTAAAATGATTCCGAGAAGAAACATAACAAGAATAATGAGCATATTTTTTCCTCCATTGTATACTGAGCTGTAAATATAATGATCTAGTGATTGTAGCTGAGGCGAACTGTTCGGTAGCCCATGAGAGAATCAACTCATTAGTTGACAGTAGTCCGTCGACCGTCGTTCATCAAAAATATCGTACCGCAAATTTTGGGATTTGACAAGGCAGTTTGTTGCTTCCCTTTATTATCTGTTATATGATTTTGATGAAGAACAGACCCCTGAATCTATTCAAAAGAGGTATTATGTATATGGATGATTTTAAATTAGACAAGCCGACTCCTTATTACCTGCAATTTTATTTCCAGCTAAAAAAAATGATTTTTAACGGAACTTTTAAGCCGGGGGAACGGATCAATGAAACACAGCTGGCTAAAAGTTTCGGCGTCAGCCGCTCTCCGATACGGGAAGCTATGCGGCTGCTTGAGAAAGACGGCTTGTTACGGGCAGATGACCGGAATGGGTTTTCAATCGCTTCTTTAACAGCTAAAGATGTAGATGAAATTTATAAAATCAGAATTCCTCTCGAGCTGCTTGCTGTCGAATTGGTAATAGACAAAGCGAATGACGAAGAGCTTCAAACGCTTGAAACACAGCTTGAAGAAACAGAAAACGCGATTCGTAACGGAGCGGAAGAAACTGAAATAATCAGCTTAAACCAAAAGTTTCATCAGCTGCTTGTCGATTTTAGCCATAACAGACATTTGAAAAATTTGCTTGAGCATGTAAATGATCTGATTCACTTTTGCAGAATCCTTAATTATAAAGGGGACAACCGCCCTGAAACGATCCTGCGTGAACACCGCAGCATATTTGAAGAAGTCAAAAAGAGAAACAAAGAAGCAGCCAAAGAATATATGATGGCTCATTTTAATCATGACTCAGAACATTTGAAGCGTGTGCTTGAAGAAGGAAAAGAAAATTAAATGACATGTACGGATACCAAGGAAGAGTCCTTGGTATTTTTTATTGCTCTCATCACTTAATAAATCGCAAATCATATATAAGGAAGCCCATTAATAAGATTCTATGATGATTGACTAACGAATAATGGGGGTTAGACATGTTTATCCATATCGTCCGGCCGGGTGATTCCTTGTTTTCCATAGGCAGAAGATACGGTGCTTCTGTTGATCAAATACGGGGTGTGAATGGTTTAGAAGAAACGAATATTGTGCCGGGGCAGGCTCTGCTCATCCCTCTTTATGTATATACAGTACAGCCGGGAGACACGCTCGCAGCTATTGCGGTAAAAGCGTTTGTTCCAGCAGAACGGCTAAGAGCCGCAAATCCCGCTATAAACCCAAATGCCCTGCAAGCAGGAATGAGACTAACGATCCCTAATATCTCAAACTATATTGCGGGAACGTTAAGCTTTTACGTGCTCCGTAATCCGGATCTTGATCGCGATTTAATCAATGATTACGCACCGTATTCGTCTTCGATTTCCATTTTCGAATACCATATTGCGCCTAATGGCGACATTGCAAACCAATTGAATGACGCAGCCGCTATTGAAACCACATGGAGAAGACGAGTGACGCCGCTTGCAACAATAACAAATCTAACCTCAGCTGGCTTCAGCACGGAACTCGTACACCAAGTGTTAAACAATCCAACTGCGAGAACCAATCTGGTCAACAATATTTATAACCTGGTATCCAGAAGGGGATATGGCGGCGTGATGATCGATTTTGAAAAAGTGAGCGCCGCAGATCGGGATCTGTTCACAGGATTTTTGCGTCAGCTCAGAGATCGTCTGCAGCCGGGTGGCTATGTGCTGACCATAGCTGTTCCGGCAAAAACAAGTGATGATATTTCATGGCTGAGGGGCTATGATTACGGAGGGATCGGAGCGGTCGTCAATTATATGTTTATCATGGCGTATGACTGGCATCATGCGGGAAGCGAGCCGGGGCCTGTTGCGCCGATTACTGAAATAAGAAGAACAATTGAATTTGCGATTGCCCAGGTGCCGCGGAGAAAAATCATCATCGGTGTCCCGCTCTACGGCTACAATTGGATCATCCCTTACCAGCCGGGAACAGTGGCTTCAGCTATTTCAAATCAAAAATCAATTGAAACAGCGATGAGGTACCAAGCACCCATTCAATATTCAAACGAATATCAATCGCCGTTTTTCCGCTACAGAGATGAGCAGGGACGGACGCATGAAGTATGGTTTGAAGATGTCAGGAGCATGAGCCAAAAGATGCTGATCGTCCGAGAATATGGATTACAAGCAATAGGTGCCTGGCAGTTAACACTCGGATTCACACCAGCACCGTGGCTTCTGCGGAAATTTTTTACAATCAGAAAAGTGTAAGGGCACCGAACACGGTGTCTTTTTAGTGATGTTTTAAGCTGCTGCTGAATGTTTTAACGGTCTCAGTCTGCCTTGCCTTGTCTCTCGCACCGTGCAATACCTCTAAGCTGCTTCGTGAAGCTCTGAGTTTCCGATAGATTGTCAGTTCACTGACGCTGGCAGCGCTGGCGATATCCTTTATCGTAACAGATTGAAAGCCGTAAAGCCGCATCAGCCTAAAGTGGCAGAATAATTCGTGCATTTGTCACTTGCATGGCGTCGGTCTCCCCAATTATGATCGATAGTGATAACTATCATCAATCTAATCAGCCACAAATTGCATATCGTCTTATGAAAGCTTACGGAATACGAGTGAGAGGAAGTTGTCAGAATGAAAAAAGTATTGATCCTAAATTTCCCTGCAGAAGGCCATGTAAATCCTACATTAGGCATTACGAAAGCCTTTGCCGATCGAGGATATGATGTCCACTATATCTCCACTGAAAGGTATAAAGAAAGATTAGAAGCGGTAGGAGCGACTGTCCACCTTCATCAGGATTTGCTGAGGACAGTTCCTGTTCGTACAGGTTCCCCTGACGGTATTCTCTCCTTCTTAAAAATTCATATAAAGACATCTCTGGCCATATTAAATATCGTGAAAGAACTGTCAAAAAGCAATCAGTTTGACTTTGTTTATTATGATAAATTCGGTGCGGGAGAGCTGGTCAGAGATTATCTCAACATCCCGGGCATCTCTTCATCTGCTTCCTTTTTATTCGATGAAGAGCATTTAAAGATATTGCCTCTGCATCCGGATTCAGAAGTGCCTTTACAATTGGATAAAGAGTGTGAAGATCTATTATTAGAGATGAAACAACATTACGGTGTATCACCTGAAAATATGGTTCAATTCATGAATAATAAAGGTGACTTAAATGTAGTGTACACAAGCCGATATTTTCAACCGGAAAGCCATCGTTTCGGCAATGAGTTTCTATTTATCGGTCCAAGCTTTCCAAAGAGAGCGGAAAAAACTGATTTCCCAATTGAGAAATTGAAAGGTGAGAAAGTCATCTATATTTCAATGGGGACGGTATTAGACGAAACTGAAGAGTTTTTTAACTTATGTATAGATGCTTTTTCTGATGTCAAGGGCAAGGTCGTGATAGCTGCGGGAGAAAAAGCTGATCTGACAAGATTAAAGCAAGCGCCGGAAAACTTTATCATTGCTTCGTATGTGCCTCAATTGGAAGTGCTGGAACAATCTGATGTTTTCATCACTCACGGGGGAATGAATAGTGTAAATGAAGGCATTCACTTTAACGTTCCTTTAGTTGTAATGCCGCACGATAAGGACCAGCCAATGGTGGCCCAGCGGCTGACTGAATTACAAGCCGGTTATACAGTATCTAAAGACCATGTAACCGCGCAGTCTTTAAAACATGCAGTGGAAGAAGTGTTGAATAACGACCGATACAAGGAAGGGATTCAAAAAATCAATCAAAGCTTTCAGGATTGCATGAATATGCAAGAAGTAATGGAGCTGATCGATCAATTTATAGATCAGAGAAAATAAACAGCAAAAATACCTTCGCATGAAATAAGAAAAAGAGTGAGATTAATATGTTCTCACTCTTTTTTAATTTAGGGTCTTGCTGGCATTGCGGAAATAACCGGATTCAATTTGAGGATCAACGGTTTTGTCAAGAGGATTATAGATTTAAGGTCACCAATAAAAAAACCTTCCGTGTTGGAAGGCAATCGTTAAAATTGAATTTTAATCTTTTGAGAATCACTGATTTTCTTATGGTTTTGGTCAAAAACGTCACTTGTTGTGATTTCAATCCACTTGATCTCTTTTTTCTTCTTATCAGCTGATGGTTCATCATGAGCATGGCCGCTTGCTGCGTTTACAATAAAGCCGAGATTGCCGGATTTTTCGGCGCCGGCTTCTAATTCACCATTCAACTCTTCAAGGTAAATATCTTTGTTCCAATCAAAGGTTTCTCCTGTATTTGTTTTCATCAATGCAACCGGGGCAAAATTCACTTTCTCGGAAGATGAGTTTTTGATATCAACGAAAACTTTAACGAAATCAAACTCTTCATCGTGTGTTAATACATGAAAATAATCAATCATGCTGTAATCCGGACGTAAGTGGATCAGCTTCATTTCTTTTACTGTTAACTCTACGTTTCCAATCTTATAAGTTTGATTGACTTGTTTGATATCTTTTAAGACGGCTTCTCCTTTGTCATCAGAAAACGTTTGATTGACCTTCAGCAATGACCGGTCATCTGTTACCTGTGCATTAGGCTGATACTCATCTATACTGTCTTTTTGAGACGAATTGCTTTGGGGTGTGGCTTTTGCTGTTTGCTCTCCGGCTGTATTTTGTTTTTCTGAATTGACGTTTGAGGAGCAGCCCGCAAGTATGACGATAAAAAATAAGATCGATAGAGTCTTTTTCATCATAAGTCCTCCATTAAAAAGAGAGCCCGTTCCTTATACAAGCAACGGGACACCTTGTATTCTCTTACTTATCTTTAATTTTAATGTTGTATTGTAAAGCATCGAAAACATTTTTGGCGATTTCGGTATTATCGATTTGCCCGGAAAACTTCTCACTGGACGGTCCGTACGCATAGACAGGAACATCCTCGCCGGTATGTCCGCCTGTTGTCCATCCTGTGTGGGAGCGTTTATTGAAAATCTCCTCAATCGCATTATCAATATCAAGGACTTCCTTCGATTTTGCCGCGTTTTCAACAGATTGAATTTCAGATGCAGTTAAAGCTAATTTCTTTTGGTCAATATACGTTTTTAAAGTTTTTTCAACATCTGCGCCGTCGGCGATTTTTTCTGCCATAAAGTCAGGTGTGCGCTTTGCCGCTTTAATTGGTTCACTGAACCAGTTATAAATGCCGTCCGCACCGATGGAGTACCCGCCGGTTGAATGGTCAGCCGTTGCGACAACCAAAGTATGCTTGTCTTTTTTGGCGAAATCAATTGCCGCCTTGTAGGCTTGTTCGAAATCTTCCATCTCACTCATGGCGCCGACAATATCATTGTCATGCCCCGCCCAGTCAATCTGGCTTCCTTCAACCATGAGGAAGAAACCGTCTTTGTCCTTGCTTAATTTTTTGAGGGCTGTGTTTGTCATGTCTTTTAATGAAGGAATATCCTTCGTGCGGTCGATCTTTTTAGGCAGGCCGCCGTCAGCGAATAGGCCGAGAACTTGGCTGTCCTTGTTTTTCAGCATGTCCTTGCGGTTATCCACATAGCTGTACCCCGCTTTTTTGAATTCCTTTACCAAATTACGGTCCTTGCGGTCAAAATTGCTTTTTCCACCGCCAAGAAGGACATCAATTTTGTGCTTGCCGTTCACCATTTCATCAAAATAGTCGTTTGCAATAGAATTCATATTTTTCCGGCTGTGATCATGTGAGCCGAAAGAAGCCGGAGTGGCGTGTGTAATTTCTGAAGTGGCGACAAGCCCGGTTGATTTTCCTTTTTCTTTTGCTGCTTCAAGAACTGTTTTCACCTCTGAACCGTCATTATCCACAGCAATTGCATTATTATATGTTTTAATCCCAGCTGACATAGCCGTTGCGGCGGAAGCAGAATCCGTTACATTTTGTTCGGGATCTTCAGGGTAAGTGGTCTGCTGTCCGACAAGGTATTGGTCAAAAGCCGTAGGCTCTACAACCTTTGTCTTTTTATTATCCTTTAAGTAACGGTGAGCGGACGTATAAGACACACCCATCCCATCACCGATCAAGACGATGACATTTTTAATTTCGTTTTGATTCCCCTTTTTCTTTTCCTGGGCACTGGCTTCAGGCACACTGCCGCTGGCTAAGCTGCTGAACGCAATAGATGATAACACCGCAATAGGCAGTAATTTCTTCGGGAATTTTTTCAACTGGATAACCTCCTAAAAATATATGAATCTCAATGACAAACCCATTATATTTTTAAAGTGTTAAGCTAGTATTAATCGTTTTTAAAGATTGAATTTACAAGATTACAAGGAAATGAAAAGGCAGTGGCGAAGGTAAATATGATGTGCAAATCTGACCGGCTAGTGATTATGTATGTGAATTGAAGAAGTCAATCAATCCCTTGATAAAGATTTTAAAAATGCTAGGGGAAGATCTCTCACTGAGGGGATATTAAAGAAAAACATGTGACCGGCAATGCATCCGAAGAAGAGAATAGATGTTGAGGTGACAGGATGAAAATAAACGATGTGCTTTACGGCAGGCATCAACTAGACAGAGTACTGGAAGAACTCATAAAAAGCGCACCCGTGCAAAGATTAAAAGGGGTTTATCAAGGCGGCGCCAGCTTTTTAGTCAATCCAAAGTGGAATGTGACCCGGTATGAGCACTCCATTGGCGTTATGCTTTTAATCAAAAGGCTGGGGGGAACCATAGAAGAGCAGATCGCCGGCCTTCTCCACGATGTGTCGCACACAGCATTTTCTCATGTAATTGATGTTGTATTTGAAAATGAAGCGGAAGATTATCATGAAAACATTTTTCAACAAGTCATTGACCAATCCGAGATCCCGGGAATTCTAAAAAAACATGGTTATGATGCTGACGATCTTTTATTAAATGATACAAGATGGACACTGCTCGAACAGCCCGCACCGGAGCTGTGTGCTGATCGCATCGACTACACGCTGCGTGACATGTATCAATATGGACAGATCACGCTGCGCGAAGCTGAAATCTTTTTGGATCATCTCGTTGTGAGAAACGGAAGGGTGTTTCCAGATGGTATCGAAACAGCTGAATGGTTTGTGCGAGTGTATTACAAGGAAGTGATCGATTTCTTTATGAACCCAGTGAATGTATATGGGTATGAATACTTAGCGCAAACGCTGAAGGCTGCGCTGCAGCACAATGTCATCGCCGCCGAAGATTTGCTGAAAACAGACCAAGAGGTACTAGGCATCCTGCATTCATCAGAAAATGACGAGGTACTGAGACTGCTTGAAAAAATACATCCTCACATACTAGTAAAAGAGGATGACATTCATTTCGATTTTCATCGAAAAACGAAAATGCGTCTCATCGACCCTTCTATTTTCTTTCATAATGAATGGATCACATCCTCATCAGTATCTGAACACATCAGAAAAATGGGAGAGGCCGCTTATCAGAAAGCCAAAAAAGGCGTGTATGTCAAAGTAATCGAAAACTAACCGAAGCCGTGCCACCGCGGCTTTTATCCACCGCGTTTTATTCTGCGGATCACAGGGAATAGGACAAACAGCAGCATATGTTATGAGAATATTAGCGCATTTACATACCTTTCGGGGGTATCGTATTATTGAAAAGATCATGTATGACAGGCAGATGTGAAGGTTTACACCAAAAAATAAAGCAAAGGAGAATGAACATGAAGATTTCGAAAAAGGCACTTGGAATTTTACTGCTGTCTCTTATTTTTGTTTTATCAGCATGCGGCAATAGCGATAGCAAAAAAGAAAGCACTCATGACAGTCATTCGGACTCCGGCTCACACGAAGAAATGGATCATTCCGGATCTGCTGAAGTTCCAGAGGGATTAGCGGAATCGAAACATCCTACATATAAAATAGGCAGCCAGGTCATCATCAATGCTTCTCATATGAAAGGGATGAAGGGCGCCGAAGCAACAGTTACAGGCGCATACGATACAACGGCATATGTTGTTTCTTACACACCGACAACCGGAGGACAGCGAGTTGATCATCATAAATGGGTGATCCAAGAAGAGATAAAAGATGCAGGAGATAAACCCCTCAATCCGGGAGATCAGGTACTCTTGGAGGCCTCTCACATGAAAGGCATGAAGGGAGCAACTGCTGAAATCGACTCTGCAGAAAAAACAACGGTATACATGGTGGACTATACATCGACAACAAGCGGAGAAAAAGTAAAAAATCATAAGTGGGTAACTGAAGACGAGCTTTCCGCTAAATAATGAAAAAATCCTCCCTTTACAAGGAGGATTTTTTTACGGTATGAACAGGTCTTGTTAAAGAAAATAAAGCAAACAGAACGGCGATCACAACAATCGATCCTCCGCACCAAGCTGTTGACACAACAGTCCCCGTCTGGTCCAATACAACACCGCCAATGGCTGAACCAAGGGCAATCCCGATTTGTAACGCAGACGTATTAAAGCTTTGCTGAATGTCAGACGTGTCCGGTGCAATCTCAATTAAATAGCTTTGCTGGGCGGGAGCCAGACTCCAGCTCAGCAATCCCCAAATGACCATAACAGGCAAAAAGAAAATCATAGACGACGTTGACAGCGGCAATAAGAACATAATGATAGCGAAGGAACCGGTCACCAGCAAGATGCTCTTAAAGGAACCGAGCCGGTCAGAAAGCGCTCCTCCAAAAGGGCCTCCGCACACGGCAGATATTCCAAATAGGAAATAACAAATGCTGACCCAAAAAGAGCTTAGATGGAGAGTCGTCTCTAAAAACGGGGCAAAATAAGCATATAAAGTGTAGTGCCCCGCTAATGTAAACATCGTCACAAGGTGCGAGCTGGCGATTTTTGCATTGGCAATTGTTTTAATCTGATCCCGGAATGGAATCATTTTCTCCGTCGGTATCTTCTCAAAAAAGATCGAAATAATCAGCATAGAGATAAGCGCCAGAAGTCCGATGCCAAGGAACAAAATACGCCATCCGAAGGAATTGCTGATCAATATGCCAAGCGGCACACCTAATGCGATGGCGGAACTGAATCCCATAAAAATAATGCCAATTGCGCGGGCTCTGTATTCAGGCGCCACAATTTTTGGCGCAATCGTCAAGGAAAGCACAACAATCAGCCCTGTGCTCATCGCCGCCAATACCCTTGATACCATCAGCATCGCAAAATTAGGGCTGAAGTAGGCGACAAGGTTACTCAAAAAGAAAACAAATAACGCAATTAAATATAAACGCTTCCGTTCAACCTTCGCGGTCAATGCCAAAAGCAGCGGCCCTGAAACAGCATATCCCAGCGCAAACACACTGATCAGCTGTCCGGCCGAAACAATGGAAATGTGTAAATCATTTGCGATTTGAGGAAGAATCCCACCCACAATTAACTCAACCAATCCAACTGCAATCGTAGAAGCTGCAAGCAGAAAAACTTTAAAATTCATAACAAACTCCTTTACTTCAATTTTTTAACAAATAAAAAAATCCTGATTACAAAAAAAGTGATAAACAATTTTTGTAATCAGGATTTTACGGTTCCTGGTAGACACCCTCAATCCATATTATTGAGGTTATACAAGTAAAAATAGCTATTTAATTGATTTAGTTTCCGAGGATGAGTTTAACATATTGTGAGCGAATCTTCCATAGAAAAATTTGATAAATAGTTGAATGATAAATATATGAATATATTTATTTTATAAAAGTATAGACATTTAGGGTTAATTGACTATAATGAATTTTGTAAGCGTTTTAATAAAAGGGGAGGGACATCCATTGAAGAAAATTTTACTTGCGTGCAGTTCGGGAATGTCCACCAGTTTGCTGGTGACAAAAATGAAAGAATACGCGCAATCCATTGGAGAGGAAGCGGAGATCTGGGCTGTCGGCCAGGATAAAGCGAAAGAAAATATGCAAAAGGCCGACGTGGTTTTAATCGGCCCGCAAATGAGCTTTCTGAAAAGCGAACTGCCAAAAGCAGCCGACCAATACAACATTCGGGTTGAGGTCATTGACATGATGGCTTACGGAATGGCAGATGGCAAAAAAGCGTATGAACAGGCTTTGTCATTAATGGGGCAACAATGATGGAGCACATAAAAGTTGCCGGCTTAACAGACGAACAAATTAGCTTTCAGCTCATTCTCCACAGCGGTAATGCCCGCAGCTGCATCATTCAATCACTGCGCGCCTACAAGGAAGGAAACAGGGGGGAGGCAGATGCCCTTATTGCCCAGGCTGAGGATGCTCTATCTGCAGCCCATGACATTCACTTTCAAATGATACAGAAAGAATCAAGCGGCGAGGCAGCCAATTTCTCATTGCTGCTTATGCACGCGGAAGATCACCTGATGTCAACATTGACCATGAAAGAATTAGTAAAAGAGCTGCTTGGCATCTTTAAAACAAAGAATCTATAAAAATCGGGGTGGATAGGGTGTTCGAAAAAATTAGCCAATTCCTTGTTCCAATTGCAGGGAGGTTAAATAATAACCGGTATTTGCAGGTGTTGCGCGATGCGTTTATGCTGGCCTTCCCGCTTACGATATTTGGGTCCATTTTTGTGGTGTTAACGAACCTGCCGTTTTTAAATAAAATTATGAATGCTTCAATGCTCACAACGTTTCAGTCCAATTTTGGCATTGCGTCTACGGCGACCATGGGGATTATGTCTGTCTTCGTCGTGTTCGGTATAGGCTATTATCTCTCAAAAAGCTACCAGGTCGAAGCTGTGTTTGGCGGTGCGATCGCTTTGGTTGCCTTTTTGCTGCTGACGCCTTTTATTGTTCAGCCAGAAACAGGAGATGCCATAACCGGGGTCATTCCGGTAGACCGCCTCGGTGCCAAAGGAATGTTTCTGGGGATGATCACGGCATTTCTTTCCGGTGAAATCTACAGAAGAATCGTTCAAAAAAACCTGACGATTAAAATGCCTGCCGGGGTTCCGCCGGCTGTAGCAAAATCATTTGCCGCACTTATTCCGGCTTTTATCACATTGACTGTGTTTTTGCTGATTAACGTTCTGGTCACCCAGCTTTTCAAAACCAATATGCATGATGTCATTTATCATGCGATTCAGGCTCCGCTTGTCGGACTTGGAAGCGGTATCATACCGACGCTGATTGCTGTATTTTTCATTCAAATTCTATGGTTTTTCGGATTGCATGGGCAAATCATTATCAACTCTGTGATGGATCCGATCTGGAATACACTGCAGGTGGAAAACCTGGCAGCCTACACAGCGGGGAAAGAAGTGCCGCACATCATCTCAAAACCGTTTATGGAGATTTATACAGTGGGAATGGGCGGAACCGGGATGACGCTGGCGATTGTGTTTACAATTCTCATATTTATGAAAAGCAGGCAGATGAAGCAAGTGTCAAAGCTCGGCCTTGCTCCAGGTATTTTTAACGTAAACGAACCGATTATCTTCGGACTGCCGATTGTGATGAATCCGATCATCCTTGTGCCTTGGGTTTTGGCGCCGATGGTTGTCACACTCGTCACCTATCTGGCCATGTCCGCCGGACTTGTTCCGCCTCCAACAGGTGTCACGGTTCCATGGACGGTCCCACTATTTATTAATGGCATCATGGCGACAAACTCAATCATGGGCGGCGTGATGCAGCTTATCAATCTGATGATTGTCTTTGTGATATGGTTCCCATTCCTGAAAGCGATGGATAAATTACATTTGGCAAAAGAAAAGGAACAGGCTGTTCAGGAAACAGCACAGCAAAATGATAACAGCATCAAAATGTGACATAAGGAGAGAGAGAACTTGACTCAAACAGAACAGTATCGTTTTCCGAAAGATTTTTGGTGGGGATCATCTGCTTCAGCGACACAAACGGAGGGTGCCGCCGATCGAGACGGAAAAGGGAAGAATATTTGGGATTACTGGTTTGAAAAAGAGCCTCATCGCTTTTTTGATCATGTAGGACCTGCATCCACATCGAAATTTTATGACAACTATAAAGACGATATCAGGCTGATGAAGGAGCTTGGCCACAACTCGTTCCGTATGTCGATTTCATGGTCACGTTTAATACCGGGCGGAACATTCGAGATCAACCCTAAAGCAGTGGACTTTTATAACAGCGTCATTGATGAGTTCATAGCTAATGGAATAGAACCCTTTGTCAATTTATTTCATTTCGATATGCCGATGGAACGTCAAAACATCGGCGGCTGGGCAAACAGAGAAACGGTGGACGCTTATGAAAACTATGCGAGAACGTGCTTTCGTTTGTTTGGCGATCGCGTGAAAAAATGGTTCACGCATAACGAGCCGATCGTGCCGGTCGAAGGCGGATATTTATATGATTTTCATTATCCGAACAAAGTTGATTTTAAAGAAGCCGTTCAAGTCGGGTTTCACACGTTGTTATCAAGCGCCCGCGCCATACAGGCTTACAGAGAGATGAGGCAGGATGGAAAAATCGGCATCATCTTAAATTTGACGCCATCCTATCCGAGAAGCAGCCACCCGGCGGATGTAAAAGCGGGAGAAATAGCAGATGCGTTCTTTAACCGATCTTTTCTAGACCCTTCTGTAAAAGGCGAGTTTCCAAAAGAACTCATACACATTTTAAAAACTGAAGGCTTTATGCCTGAATACGAGAAAGAGGATCTTGAGATCATTAAACAGCATACGGTTGACTTATTAGGTGTGAATTATTATCAGCCTAGACGTGTAAAAGCAAAAGAGCACCTGCCGAATCCGGATGCGCCATTTTTGCCTGACAGGTATTTCGATCCTTACGTCATGCCGGGCCGAAAAATGAATCCTCACCGAGGCTGGGAGATTTACGAAAAAGGCGTTTATGATATCCTGATCAATCTAAAAGAAAATTACGGGAATATCGAGTGCTTTATTTCTGAAAACGGCATGGGGGTTGAAGGGGAAGAGCGTTTCAGAGATGAACAGGGCATGATTCAAGATGACTACCGAATTGAATTTATCAAAGAGCACTTAAAATGGATTCACCGCGCTATACAGGAAGGATCAAACGTAAAAGGCTATCACTTATGGACGTTTATGGACAATTGGTCATGGACAAATGCTTATAAAAACCGATACGGATTTGTATCAGTCAATCTGGAGAAAGACGGAGAAAGAACTGTCAAAAAGAGCGGAAAATGGTTCAAAGAGGTTGCTGAGAAAAATGGTTTTTAGGTTGCTATAGCAAAAAGGTCTTCCGGCGGTCAAGATTTCTAATAGAGACAACAATCAGCCATAACATTGATGAAACAGGGAAAAGAACTTATGATATCGGTAAAGAAGCTTATTCGATATCAAAACTTTTACAGCTGCCGGAGGATACCAATGAATAAATACGAAATCATTGC
The DNA here is from genome assembly GCF_036765115.1 of Bacillus sp. 0909A. NCBI lineage: Bacteria > Bacillati > Bacillota > Bacilli > Caryophanales > Bacillaceae > Bacillus > Bacillus sp. 0909A. The sequence continues at coordinate 5,103 of NZ_JBAIZU010000005.1, read as the reverse complement.
AAATGAAATGAGAAAACGAATCAAAAATAACGTATATCCCATCGATCAGCCGATTCCCGATGAAATATCTCTTGCAAAAGAGTTCAACTCAAGCCGCATGACGATGAAAAGAGCTCTTGATAATTTAGTTGCTGAAGGACTGTTATTCAGAAAACGCGGTCATGGAACCTTTATCATTCAATCTGCGATACAGGATGATCATGTCCATGTCGTCAGCAATGAAATCCTCGGACTGACCAATTTGTTAAAAGACAAAAAAATCGAAAGCAAGGTCATTCAGTTCGAGGTGCAATTTCCCACTGAGGAAGTGGCTGCGCATTTATCAATTGATCAGAAAACACCGGTTTATTATGTTGTACGGCTGCGGATTGTGGAAGGAGAGCCATATGTGTTGGAAAAAACATATATGCCGACACACTTAATAGCCGGCATTAATGATGAGGTGCTACACCACTCTATTTATGAACACATAACAAACAGGCTTCAGCTAAAGATTGCCGGAACGCACCGGAAAATCAGAGCCTGTAAATCTGATGAGATGGATCAGCAGCATCTGGGCTGCAAACAGGATGATCCTATTCTTGAAGTGGAGCACGTGGGCTTCTTAGATAACGGAATTCCATTTGAATATTCCTTTTCACGTCATCGGCATGACAAATTTGTCGTCACTTCGGTAAATGTAAGGCGCTGATCGCGGAGATAACAAGGAGGCCATCTGCATGCTTGGCGGTATTGAAGCAGGCGGCACAAAATTTGTGTGTGCCGTCGGAACAGAAGATGGAACGATCATTGACAGAATGGAGCTACCAACAGCGATGCCGGATGAAACGATAGAGAAAGTGATTCAATATTTTCGCCAATTCTCACTACAGGCAATCGGCATCGGCTCCTTTGGTCCAGTTGATATAGATGTAAACAGTAAAACATATGGAACCATTACTGCCACGCCTAAACCAGGCTGGAGGCACTATCCATTCTTTAAAACAATAAAAGAAGAAATGAATATTCCTGTCGGCTTCAGCACAGATGTAAACGCTGCGGCGCTCGGAGAATCACTTTTTGGCGCAGCTCAAGACCTCGACAGCTGCTTATATATCACGATCGGAACTGGCATTGGTGCAGGCGCGGTTATAGAAGGGCGGCTTCTGCAAGGATTGTCACATCCTGAAATGGGCCATATCTATATTCGCCGCCATCCGGATGACACGTATCAAGGAAAGTGCCCCTATCATAAGGATTGCTTCGAAGGTCTGGCTTCCGGTCCCGCTATAGAAGCGCGATGGGGAAACAAGGCCGCAGATTTATCACATGTAAATGAGGTCTGGGAACTTGAAGGATATTATATTGCGCAGGCTCTGGCACAATATATCCTCATCCTGGCGCCAAAAAAAATTATTCTTGGCGGCGGCGTCATGAATCAGAGCCAGCTGTTCCCTTATATATATCAATATGTACCTAAAATAATGAACAGCTACTTTAATTTTTCTGAATTATCAGAAAGTATAAATGAGTATATTGTATCTCCCCGTTTAGGCAGAAATGCCGGAATCATCGGAACGTTTGTTTTAGCCGAGCAGGCATTAAAAGCAGAAGAAGCATCCGGGGAGGTTCCATCATGAAGCATCCTTTATTTTTAGAGCCGATTTTTAAAGAAAGGATATGGGGCGGCACAGCGCTTCGTGATAGATACGGCTACAGCATCCCTTCAGAAAAAACGGGTGAATGCTGGGCTTGCTCTGCCCATGCCAATGGATCATCGACTATTCAAAATGGCCGGTTGGCAGGAAAAACACTGGATCAAGTGTGGAAAGAATGCCCGGAGTTTTTCGGCTTTCCGCAAAGAAGCGTGTTTCCGTTACTGGTGAAAGTACTTGATGCCAACATGGATCTCTCCGTACAGGTGCATCCAGATGATCATTATGCCATGGTACACGAAAACGGAGACCTTGGAAAAACAGAATGCTGGTATATTATTGATTGCAAAGAAGGCGCAGAACTGATTTTGGGACATCATGCAGGCACGAAGGAAGAATTCAAACAGCTTATTGAAAGCGGTGACTGGAACGGGCTGCTTAGGCGCATCAACATAAAGCCCGGAGATTTCTTTTATGTGCCAAGCGGAACGCTGCATGCATTGTGTGAGGGCACCCTCGTCCTTGAAATTCAGCAAAACTCTGATACCACATATCGCGTATACGATTATGAGCGCTGTAATGACCATGGCCAAAAAAGGGATCTCCATATAGAAAAAGCGATGGAAGTCGTAAACATACCGCATACGGACTCTGAACCAATACCGGCAGTGAAAGAAATGAAGGATGCCGTGATTACGTCTTATGTTCAGTCAGAATATTTCTCAGTTTACAAATGGAACGTCAGTGGCAAGCCGGTTTTTCCTTCTCATCAAACCTATTTGCTGTGCAGTGTTGTCGAAGGCTCAGGGATAATAGAAAACAACGGTGTGCAGTATGAATGCAAGAAAGGCTCACACTTTATTTTGCCTGCCCATTTTGGTGAGTTTTCAATAGAAGGAACTTGTGAACTGATCATAGCCCATCCTTCATAAGAACGGAGGAATTTCTGTGTTAAAGAAACCTATCATCTGTTTGGTCATCCTATTTTTACTTGCTTCTGCCGCGATGGCTGAACCAATTCAAGCACATACTGTGTCACCTGTTAATCCTAAGGCACAGCAGACAACAAAAGATGTGATGAATTGGCTTGCCCACCTGCCGAATCGTTCTGAAAACAGAGTGCTTTCCGGTGCGTTTGGCGGTTACAGTCATGACACATTTTCTATGGCAGAAGCAGAAAGAATCCGGAGCTCAGCCGGACAATCACCTGCCATTTATGGCTGCGATTACGCGAGGGGATGGCTTGAAACCTCAAACATTGAAGATTCTATAGACGTGAGCTGCAACAGTGATTTAATATCGTACTGGAAAAGCGGAGGGATTCCGCAGATCAGTCTGCATCTAGCAAATCCTGCTTATCAGTCAGGACATTTTAAAACACCGATTACCAATGAACAGTATAAAAAACTGTTAGACTCTTCTACAACAGAGGGGAAGCGGCTGAATGCCATGCTCAGCAAAGTTGCTGACGGACTACAAGAGCTGGAAAACCAAGGCGTGCCCGTTCTGTTCAGGCCGCTGCATGAGATGAACGGCGAGTGGTTTTGGTGGGGGCTAACGTCATATAATCAAAAGGATGATGAAAGAATCTTCTTATATAAACAGCTCTATATCAAAATCTATCATTATATGACTGACGAAAGAGGATTGGATCATTTATTATGGGTTTACTCCCCTGACGCTAATCGAGATTTTAAAACAGATTTTTACCCTGGAGCTTCATACGTGGATATCGTTGGGTTAGATGCATACTTTCAAGATCCATATTCGATAAACGGATACGACCAGCTGACAGCACTTAATAAACCATTTGCTTTCACGGAAGTTGGCCCGCAAACAGCAAACGGCAGCTTTGATTACAGCCTGTTTATGAGTGCGCTAAAACAGAAATACCCTAAAACCACTTATTATCTAGCCTGGAATGATGAATGGAGCCCGGCTGTGAACAAAGGCGCTTCCGCTCTTTATAATGATAGCTGGACATTAAATAAGGGAGAAATATGGAACGGTGATACATTAACACCTATAGTTGAATAAAAAAGAATGCAGTTTGCTGTGTTAAATTAATAAAAGGTTCTCAAGGCATCCTTGAGAACCTTTTGCTTCATTAGGCGTTCATATCCCCTAAGCCAGGACTATGTTCATTCGGCATGTCCGGAAGAACCGGAACAGGGAAACCAGCCGGAGGTTCAGTTACTTGCAGCTCGCCGCCATTTCTACTTGGAGATTTTCCTTGGAAGATCTCTGCAATTCTTGTTTCATCTAATCTGAAGTTAAACTGTACATTATGGTAGCCCAATTCGACATACTTTCTGCACTCTGGGTATTTATTAATGTCGTAATTCGGAACAGGAAAAAGCTTAGCCCAGTCAACGCCCAAAGTCTCAAGCGCTTTAGCAAAAGCATTTTGGTGAGCATTGTCACGTACAATAAGAAAAGCGAGTGTTTCCCGGAACGTCTGATTAGAGCTCATTTCATAAATTCTTGTTTTTTGGAGAACACCAGTAGACTCAAGCAACAAGTTATCCAACAGGTCAGTGATTAAGTTTCCGTGATTATACACCCACGACGCGTTCCAAGGGTTGCCGCCCGCATCAACCGGGAGTGAACTCTGTGCGCCAATAATGTAATGATGGGGGTTAGCATGTTTAACTGCTTCATCAAGGGGAGCGTGATCTATACCCTGGCTGCCGACTCCAGCACCGCCTGATTCATCCAATAAAGCATTGATTGTATTTTGCACAAGCTCTACATGGGCAATTTCTTCTAAGAAGATACCGCGCAGCAAATCACGATATTGTTTCTGCTTTCCTCTGAAATTAGAGCTTTGAAAGAAATATTGCATCATTGTACGCATTTCTCCATAATGTCCGCCTAATATTTCCTGCAGTACTTTAGCTGCGGCCGGATCTGGCTTATCGGGTTTAACGATATTGATCAATTCTTCTTTGTAGTAAAACATAACATGCCTCTTTTCTATATTATTTTGTTTTTATATCATCTGTTCAATCAGATAAAATATACGGACTAACAAACAGCGGAAAAGAAAATGAGAAAATCGAAATAAAAATATAGAAAAAGTGTTGACCAGTGAATACACACATGGTATATTATTAAATGTCGCTGATGAACAGCACAAAAAATGAAAAACAAAAAAGTTTTTCGAAGGTGTTTACAAACACTTCAGAATGTGTATAATAGATAAAGTCGAATCAAAAAGATTTTAAAAAAACATTCGAAAAAACATCTTGACTTTAACATCAATTAATAGTATGATAGTTAAGTCGCTCGATAAGCGCCCGTAGCTCAATTGGATAGAGCGTTTGACTACGGATCAAAAGGTTAGGGGTTCGACTCCTCTCGGGCGCGCCAATATAATATACACGCGGGTGTAGTTTAGTGGTAAAACCTCAGCCTTCCAAGCTGATGTCGTGAGTTCGATTCTCATCACCCGCTCCATTATTTATTG
>NZ_JBAIZU010000004.1:0-304185 GCF_036765115.1 Bacillus sp. 0909A | reverse complement strand
AGCTCTTCAGCGCCGATGGTAGTCGGGGGTCTCCCCCTGTGAGAGTAGGACGCCGCCAAGCAGTTTTATCTTAATTATATCATCGCGGGGTGGAGCAGTTCGGTAGCTCGTCGGGCTCATAACCCGAAGGTCGCAGGTTCAAATCCTGCCCCCGCAACCAAAAAAATCTATCCTTTTAAATAAGGAGTGCCCAAAGGGTGCAACCAAATTAAAATGGTCCGGTAGTTCAGTTGGTTAGAATGCCTGCCTGTCACGCAGGAGGTCGCGGGTTCGAGTCCCGTCCGGACCGCCATTTATTGTAAACGAAACGATCATGTTTTCGTTTTTTTTTGTGTTTTCTTTTATTGCGTCTTTTGCTTGGTATGATAGCCAAGCTTTCTTTATATCAGCAACATCTTGGATAATTCAGCATAATCCGATACACTAGATACAGTACATATAAAACATGGTCAGACCAAAAGGAGGTTTGGTTAATGGATGAGTTTGATTTAATTAATAGTATTACTCCTCGGACCATTCACCATTCTTCCGTTGATGTAGGAATTGGAGACGATGCCGCTCTTTACACAGCGAAAAACGGTGTGCAGGAAATTGTATGTGTCGATACAATGGTAGAGGACGTGCATTTTAAATTAAGCTATTCTTCGCCGGAGGACATTGGGTATAAGGCGTTAGCCATAAATATAAGTGATATTGCCGCTATGGGAGGTATTCCTAAGTTTTATTTAGTGTCTCTTGCAGTGCCTTTAAAATGGACGGAATCAGAAATCAAAGCAATGTATGAAGGAATGAATGAACTGGCGAAACTATATTGTATGGATCTGATTGGCGGTGATACAGTTTCTACTTCCGATAAACTAGTCGTCACAGTGACTGTGATTGGGGAAGTTGAAAAGGGACGTGCCTGTTTGCGCAGTTTGGCAAAGCCGAATGATATTGTCTTTGTCACTGGTGAAATCGGTTCTTCTGCCGCTGGACTTTCATTGCTGCTAAAAGAGTCTTCCTATCCGGAAACATCATTTGAAACAGATTACTTTATCAATAGACATAAACGGCCTCAGCCAAGAGTGAGTGTTGGCAGACTATGCTCAAACGCTCAGCGTGTGGCTCTTAATGATATTAGTGACGGATTGGCAAGTGAGCTGCATGAAATTGCAGAATCCAGCTCCGTTTCAATAGAAATTGACGAGAGCCTTCTTCCAGTTCATCCAGACTTGCCTAAGCTGAATTCCAAATGGAAGGAATGGGCTTTGTTTGGCGGAGAGGATTTTGAACTGACTGGGACGATCTCAAAGGAAGACTGGGAAGTGTTAGAGCAGGAGTGCTGCAGACTTCAACTGCCAATTAAAAAGATTGGATGTGTCCGGGAAAAGACAGAATCCAATGTCATATTAAAGACAGAAGAAGAAACAATGACTTTAGAGAAAAAAGGATATAATCATTTTAAATAAGACGGGTGACTCGTGTGAAGCAATTAAAATGGAGAACTGTAAATCCTGAAGACACAAAAGCGATTGCAAAGCTGACTGCATCGTTTTCAAAGCCTGGGGATGTCCTGACATTAGAGGGCGATTTAGGAGCTGGAAAAACAACCTTTACAAAAGGTTTTGCTGAAGGACTCGGAATTACACGTGTTGTAAACAGTCCGACGTTTACAATCATAAAAGAATATAACGATGGTTCACTTCCTCTTTATCATATGGATGTATACAGAATGGAAGACGAGAGTGAAGACTTGGGACTTGATGAATATTTTCACGGACAAGGTGTCTGCTTAGTGGAGTGGGCACATTTAATTGAAGAGCAGCTTCCGCAGGAACGACTGCAAATTGTCATTAAAAGAGCTGGTGATGATGAAAGAGAGATCACCTTTACAGCGGTGGGGAATCGGTATGAAATGCTTTGTGAGGAGATAAGTAGACATGACAATATTAGCGATTGATACATCGAATTATACTTTAGGCATAGCGCTGCTTCGGGACAACACTGTCATAGCAGAATACATCACATATTTAAAAAAGAATCATTCTGTAAGGGCGATGCCTGCTGTTCATTCTTTGCTGAATGATTGTGATATAACCCCACAGGATCTTTCTAAAATTGTTGTTGCAAAAGGTCCAGGCTCGTACACAGGGGTGAGAATCGGTGTAACCATTGCCAAAACACTTGCATGGTCTTTAAACATTCCGATTTCTGCTGTATCAAGTCTTGAAGCGCTGGCGGCAAATGGACGTCACTTTGATGGTCTAATCAGCCCTATATTTGATGCGAGACGCGGACAGGTGTATACAGGTCTTTATGAATATAAAAACGGGCTCTTAGAGCAGGCTGTTCCGGATCAAAACGTGATGCTGACAGAGTGGCTGGAGATGCTAAAAGAGAAGGATCGCCCTGTTTTGTTTTTAGGTCATGATACATCTATACACAAGGAGACGATACTGGATGTATTAGGAACAAAAGGAATCATAGGGCCTGCGGCTCAGCATAATCCCCGCCCTTCAGAATTGGCTTACGCAGGTGCGGATAGGGAAGCTGTTGATATTCACGGGCTGGTGCCGGATTATTTACGGCTTGCAGAAGCAGAAGCGAAATGGATTGAAAGTCAAAAGTAGGGTGATAGGATGAAAACAAAAGCAGCAGTTAGAAAAATGCAGCTTAATGATGTTGATCACGTATACGATATTGAAACATCCTCCTTTACGTCTCCCTGGACGAAGGATTCGTTTTATCATGAATTGCTTGAAAATCCATATGCCCACTATCTCGTGATTGAAAAGGACGATTGTATCGCGGGTTATTGCGGAATTTGGATTGTGATGGACGACGCCCAAATCACAAATATAGCGATTAAACCAGAGTATAGGGGCCAGTCTTTAGGAGAAGCACTTTTTCGTTCAGCTCTCGAGCTTTGTAAAGAAAAAGAGGCGAGGCGGCTTTCGCTTGAAGTGAGGGTTTCCAATCACCCTGCTCAAAGCTTATATAAAAAGTTCGGGATGCAGCCCGGTGGAATACGGAAGAACTATTATACTGATAACGGGGAAGATGCGTTAATTATGTGGGTGACGATAAATGAATGAGCAAAAAGATCTTTATATATTAGGAATCGAAACGAGCTGCGATGAAACGGCAGCAGCGATTGTAAAAAACGGAACAGAAATCGTCTCGAACGTTGTGGCCTCTCAAATTGAAAGCCATAAACGATTCGGAGGGGTTGTGCCGGAAATTGCATCAAGACATCATGTGGAGCAAATCACTTTAGTGATCGAAGAGGCTTTCCGTAAAGCAGACATGACATATCGTGATATAGACGCGATTGCAGTGACTGAAGGCCCGGGATTGGTGGGAGCACTGCTAATCGGAGTAAACGCCGCTAAAGCATTGAGCTTTGCGCATCATATTCCGTTAGTTGGAGTCCATCATATAGCGGGCCATATATACGCAAACCGTCTGGTAGAAGAGATCGTTTTTCCAGCGCTTGCCTTGGTCGTTTCCGGCGGCCATACGGAATTGGTTTATATGAAAGAACACGGTTCATTTGAAGTGATCGGGGAAACACTCGATGACGCAGCAGGGGAAGCTTATGACAAAGTGGCAAGAACGATGGGGCTCCCGTATCCAGGCGGACCGCAGATTGACAAGCTTGCGGAATCAGGGAATGACACTATTCCTCTGCCTCGCGCATGGCTTGAAGAAGGTTCTTATCATTTCAGCTTCAGCGGGCTGAAATCCGCTGTAATCAATACGCTTCATAACGCGGCTCAAAAAGGACAGGTCATTGCGCCGGAAGATCTTTCTGCCAGTTTTCAGAATAGCGTCATTGATGTCTTAGTGACAAAAACGGCACGCGCTGCAAAAGAATATGGTGTCAAACAGGTTCTTTTAGCCGGCGGAGTTGCTGCAAATAGAGGGCTCAGAGCGGCGTTACAGAGGGAGTTCTCCCAGCATGAGGGAACAGCGCTCATCATTCCTCCGCTATCCTTATGTACGGATAATGCTGCAATGATTGCTGCGGCCGGTACTATTGCTTTTGAAAAAGGGATTCGCGGATCATATGATATGAATGGCCAGCCTGGTCTTGAACTGACTTCTTATCAAGGTCTCACGACATAATGACGTGAGGCTTTTTTATTGTTATTAACAGATAATTCTCAATTTATCCACATATCTGTGAGTCATTATGGAGATATAGATGGATAAAGGGGTTGAGAGGCTGTTAATAAAGTGGATAAATTCAGAATATTTTGTGGATATTGTGTATAAATCGCTTTCTTCGTTTGCTTATAAGGATATTTACTGTGGATAAAAAGCACCTCTAAAAAAGAGGTGCTTGACTTTTTTAATCTTCTTCTGTGGATAGTTCTTCCCATTTTAATAATAGGTTTTCCAATTCTTGATTGAGTTTCTCGTTGTCAGCGTGGATAGCTTGTACCTTTTCGTGGTTCTGATATACTTCCGGATCACAAAGTAATTCATCATTGTGACTGATTTTTTCTTCTATGGTCTGAACTGTCGTTTCAATTTCTTCTATGCGTCTGAGTCGTTGGCGTTCTTTCTTTTTCCATTCTTTTTCTTCCTCGTATGAACGTTTAGAGTCGGATTTCTGTGCAGCCGTTGCTTTTTCAGTTTCCTCTTGCTGTTTCATTTCCTCCAATTCCAGCTGCTGTGTTTTTTTCTCTGTATAATAATCGTAATCTCCGAGGTATTCCTCAATATGGTTTGGAGAAAGCTCGTATACCCTTGTTGCGATTCTGTTAATAAAATATCTGTCATGTGAGACAAATAACAATGTACCCGGATAATCGATCAATGCGTTTTCGAGAACTTCTTTGCTGTCTAAATCAAGATGGTTTGTCGGCTCATCAAGAATGAGAAAGTTAGCTTTTTGCAGCATCAGCTTGGCCAGGGCCACTCTTGCTTTTTCGCCCCCGCTTAGGGAATGGACGGGTTTAAGGACATCATCCCCGGAGAATAAGAAATTTCCGAGGCACGTTCTGATTTCTTTCTCTTGAAGCTCCGGATACTCGTCCCACAGCTCATCAATGACGCGTTTAGAGGAAGTCAGCTCAGCTTGTTCTTGGTCATAGTAACCGATACTGACATTTGAGCCGTACGCTATTGTTCCCTGATCCGGCTTCAGTCTGTTTATTAATGTTTTCAGCAAGGTTGATTTTCCGATTCCGTTGGGACCTACAAGAGCGGCGCTTTCTCCTCTTGTAAGCCTAAACGAAACATCTGTCAGAAGCGGCGGCTGGTTTTCATAGCTGATGGTCAGATCCTGAACCCGCAGGACCTCGTTCCCGCTCTGTTTTGTAATATCAAAATGAAAATTTGCTGATTTTTCGTCGCCGAGCGGTTTTGACATGACGTCCATCCGTTCAAGCTGTTTCCGCCGGCTTTGTGCTCTTTTTGTCGTTGAGGCTCTTGCCAGATTTCGGTCTACAAAGTCCTGCAGCTTAGCAATTTCATCCTGCTGTTTTTCATACAGCTTAAGATCCTTTTCATATTGGGCAGCTTTTTGATCGAGATAAGCGCTGTAGTTGCCGTGATACTTTTTGCTTTCTGATCTTGATACCTCGTATACCTGATTCACCACTTTATCCAAAAAGTAGCGGTCGTGAGAAACAATCAGAATGGCGCCTGAATAGCCTTGCAAATAATGTTCAAGCCAGGTCAGCGTATTAATGTCCAGATGGTTGGTCGGCTCATCTAGAATGAGAAGGTCAGGCTGTGTTAACAAAAGCTTACCCAAGGCCAGTCTTGTTTTCTGACCACCGCTCAGGCTTTGCACCTGCGTTGAATCGTTAAAATGGCTGAAGCCGAGACCGTGCAGCACAGATCTGACATCTGCTTCATATTGATAGCCGCCTTTATCTTTAAATTCCTGCTGAAGGCGGTCGTAGGTTTTCATGATGCTTTCCAGTTCACCTGGGTCAGCTGCTGCCATTTTTTCTTCTATGGTGCGCATTTCTTTTTCCATTGCTTTTAAGTGATCAAAAACAGTCAGCAGCTCTTCTTTTATGGTAAGCTTAGAATCCAAGCCGGTATGCTGGGCTAAGTAGCCCATTGTGATATCTTTCGGCTTGATAACTTCACCCTTTTCATATGAAAGGTGACCTGCGATAATTTTAAGGAGTGTAGATTTCCCCGCGCCGTTTCTTCCTACAATTGCGACGCGATCACGGTTTCTGACTTCCAGCTTTATATTGTTTAAAATAGTATCAGCACCAAATGATTTGGAAAGCTGATTAATTTGTAAGATCATCATATTATTTCACCTCTGCTATAATAAGTTAAGTGTAGCTTATGAACCAGAACTCAGCAAACAATACATTGGCCGAATAAGACATAGAGAAGAAAATAGTGTATGATCTGTTTAAGGAGAGTTTTTACTATGAATGGATTTTCTCATTTTAATGAACAGGGCAGAGCCCAGATGGTGGATATCAGCGAAAAATCTTCGACTGTCCGTACTGCGGCGGCTGTATCAAGCGTACACATGAAGAGTGAAGTGTACGAGAAAATAAAAAGCCATGATATCGGCAAAGGAGATGTACTTGCTGTCGCTCAAGTGGCGGGCATTATGGCTGCAAAGCAAACATCAAACATCATTCCGATGTGCCATCCGCTATCCTTGAGCGGGGTCGATATTTCGTTTGACTGGAAAATGAAAGAAACAGAAGTTATACTTCATATAAAAGCACAGGTCAAAACAAAAGGGAGTACAGGTGTGGAAATGGAAGCGCTAACTTCTGCATCGGTGTGTGCCCTTACTGTTTACGATATGTGCAAGGCGCTTGATAAGGGGATGGTCATCGGCCCTACCTGCTTGCTGGAAAAGACAGGTGGGAAAAACGGTGACTTTAAAAGAGAACTATCCGAGTATAATTTGGAGGACCAAAAATGAATAAGGATCAATCAAAAATTCCGCAGGCGACGGCAAAACGGCTGCCGCTTTATTATCGCTTTTTAAAGAATCTGCATGCGTCAGGAAAACAGCGTGTATCATCTGCTGAACTCAGTGATGCCGTAAAGGTTGATTCTGCCACGATTCGCAGGGATTTTTCCTATTTTGGAGCTCTTGGCAAAAAAGGATACGGATATAATGTTGATTATTTGCTGTCATTTTTCCGAAAAACACTTGATCAGGATGAAATGACAGACGTTATCTTGATTGGTGTCGGGAACTTAGGAACAGCATTTCTTCACTATAATTTCACAAAAAATAATAACACGAAAATTTCTATGGCTTTTGATATAAATGAGAGTAAAATAGGAACTGAGGTAGGCGGTGTGCCCGTCTTTAACCTCGATGATCTTGAAAAACATGTAAAAGGCGAATCAGTTGCCATTCTGACAGTGCCCGCAGTTGCGGCCCAATCGATTACCGACAGATTGGTTGCGTTAGGGATTAAGGGTATTCTTAATTTTACGCCGGCCCGTTTGAATGTGCCGGAACACATTCGAATTCATCATATAGATTTAGCTGTAGAGCTTCAGTCACTGGTTTATTTCTTGAAGCATTATTCTGTTTTAGAGGAAATCGAGTAACCGGAAAGGAGGAGCCCAAATATGCCGATCGGTCCTGGAAGCCTTGCTGTTATCGCAATCGTTGCTCTGATTATCTTTGGTCCCAAAAAGCTGCCTGAGTTGGGAAAAGCGGCTGGAGACACTCTTCGTGAATTCAAAAACGCTACTAAAGGATTAGCGAGTGATGATGAGGAAAAAAAGAAAGAGAATCAGTAAGTTAGGATGACACAAATGAAAGTGAATCAAATGTCGCTGCTGGAGCATATTGCGGAGCTTCGAAAACGATTGCTGGTTGTGGCGCTGGCGTTTGTCGTTTTCTTTATCGCGGGATTTTTTTTAGCGAAGCCGATTATAGTGTATCTGCAAGAAACGGATGAAGCGAAGGAGCTCACGCTCAATGCGTTTAATCTGACAGACCCGCTTTATGTGTTTATGCAGTTTGCGTTTATCATCGGGATTGTCCTGACTTCGCCGGTTATTCTTTACCAGCTTTGGGCTTTTGTGAGCCCGGGTCTCTATGAAAGGGAACGCAAAGTAACGCTCAGCTACATTCCGATCTCTATTTTGCTGTTTTTAGCGGGTTTATCTTTTTCCTATTATATTTTATTTCCTTTTGTTGTCGATTTTATGAAACGGATCTCTCAGGATTTGAATGTCACTCAGGTAATTGGAATTAATGAATATTTTCATTTTCTTCTGCAGCTGACGATTCCGTTTGGACTATTGTTTCAAATGCCGGTCATCCTTATGTTTTTGACAAGGCTTGGAATTGTGACACCGATGTTTTTAGCGAAAATCAGAAAGTATGCGTACTTTACGCTGCTTGTGATTGCTGCTCTGATTACACCACCTGAGCTTTTGTCTCATATGATGGTGACTGTTCCGCTCTTGATTTTATATGAAATCAGTATTTTAATATCGAAGGCTGCCTATCGGAAAGCGCAGAAAAGCAGAGCTGCCGATCAGGACGTTTCTTCTTAACCATCATAAAAAATCCATTTCTCATAGAAGAGAAATGGATTTTCTTTATTTCTGGTTTTTCTTTGTTTTAAATGAAAAGGCGAACATCTTAAAAGAAATGCTGATGTTGTATGCAGCAAACACCATCAGCAGGATGGAGTAAAATGACCACATGCTGCCTGGTGAGCTTGCGGCGAGATAAGTAAAGATGCACCCTACGGCAAAGTAGATCATTCCCCACACTATCGGGTTTCTCATGAAAGTAATCCTCCAATAATCAATTGCATTTGTGTGCTCTGCTGTTCAAGGTATTTCTGAACAGGCTCAAGCTGCATAATGACAACGAATGTATTCATCATTACATGGGCGAAAATCGGCACCCAAATCCGTTTGGTTCTCGCATATAGAAAGGCAAAGGTAAAGCCCATTGCTGTATACAGCAGAAGGTGCGTTAAATCGGCATGAACAATTCCGAAAATAATGGAGCTGATCAGTCCGGCAATAAAGAAATTCGTTTTTTCGTACAGCGCGCCGAAAATGATTTTTCTGAAGATGATTTCTTCTAATATTGGCCCGATGATAGAAGAAACGATAATCATAAGCGGGACTGCCTGAATCACATCCAGGATGGCTTTTGTATTTTCTGATTCTCTTCCGATGCCAAATACATAATATTCAATAGAACCGGCTATTCCTTGAGAGAAAAGGGCTATGAAAAAACCGGCTATCGCCCAAAGGATCGATAGTCCGACAGAGTCTTTCTTTTCGTTTCGCAACGTAGTTTTAGGCACAGTTCTGAGAATGAGCAATACAACAATCAGACAGGCCATAAAACTGATGACGGACCATAATCCCTGCGCGTACAGCAGATTTTCTTTTGTGGGCTGTCCTCCCGCATAACCGAATTTAAATAACAAGGGAATCCCGATTACTGCTGAAAACTGCATGATGATATATGTCAAAATAATAAACCAATACTGTTTTCTCAAATGGTATGTACTCCTTTGTTAAGTGGGTTTCTTTTGTCTACAGCTATTGTAACATAATTGAACGGGGGTGAAAAAACCAAGGGATATCAGAGCTGAAAAGAATGATCTAAGCGTGAAAAATTTTTTATCTTATCACTTGAAATTGGAAGTCAGATTCTTTATTATAAGAGTTGTGTTAGCACTCTTTAGTGCTGAGTGCTAAAATTACATATTCATACTATTGAGGAGGTTATTACATTGTTAAAGCCATTAGGTGATCGCGTTGTCATTGAACTCGTAGAATCTGAAGAAAAAACTGCCAGCGGAATTGTGTTACCGGATTCTGCAAAAGAAAAGCCGCAAGAAGGCAAAATCGTGGCAGCTGGTTCAGGTCGCGTGTTAGAAAGCGGAGAGCGCGTTGCTTTAGAAGTAAAAGAGGGCGACCGCATTATCTTCTCAAAATACGCAGGTACTGAAGTGAAATACGAAGGTACTGAATACTTAATCTTACGTGAAAGCGACATTTTAGCTGTTATCGGCTAATTCTTAAATAAACAAATATTTAAAAATTCGAGGAGGTTTCGTACACATGGCAAAAGATATTAAGTTTAGTGAAGAAGCTCGCCGCGCAATGCTTCGCGGTGTTGATGCACTTGCTGATGCTGTAAAAGTAACTTTAGGACCAAAAGGACGCAACGTGGTTCTAGAGAAAAAATTCGGTTCTCCGTTAATCACAAATGACGGTGTAACAATCGCTAAAGAAATCGAACTTGAAGACGCGTTTGAAAACATGGGTGCTAAGCTTGTAGCTGAAGTAGCCAGCAAAACAAACGACGTTGCCGGTGACGGTACAACAACTGCGACAGTTCTTGCGCAAGCAATGATCCGCGAAGGCCTTAAAAACGTAACAGCAGGCGCTAACCCTGTAGGCGTGCGTAAAGGTATGGAACAAGCTGTAAACGTTGCGATCGAGAACTTGAAAGAAATTTCTAAGCCAATCGAAGGCAAAGAATCTATCGCTCAGGTTGCTGCGATCTCTGCTGCTGATGAGGAAGTCGGAAGCCTTATCGCTGAAGCAATGGAGCGAGTAGGAAACGACGGCGTTATCACAATCGAAGAGTCTAAAGGCTTCACAACTGAGCTTGAAGTTGTTGAAGGTATGCAATTCGACCGCGGATATGCGTCTCCTTACATGGTAACTGATTCTGATAAGATGGAAGCGGTTCTTGACAATCCTTACATCTTAATCACAGACAAAAAAATCACAAACATTCAAGAAATCCTTCCTGTGCTTGAGCAGGTTGTTCAGCAAGGCAAACCATTGCTTCTGATCGCTGAAGATGTTGAAGGCGAAGCTCTTGCAACACTTGTTGTGAACAAACTTCGCGGCACATTCAACGCAGTTGCTGTTAAAGCTCCTGGCTTTGGTGACCGCCGTAAAGCAATGCTTGAAGACATCGCTGTCCTTACTGGCGGAGAAGTCATCACTGAAGATCTTGGCCTTGACCTGAAATCTACTGAAATCGGACAATTGGGACGCGCTTCTAAAGTTGTGGTTACAAAAGAAAACACAACAATCGTTGAAGGCGCTGGCGAAACAGATAAAATTTCTGCACGCGTCACTCAAATCCGCGCACAAGTGGAAGAAACAACTTCTGAGTTCGACAGAGAAAAATTACAAGAGCGTCTTGCTAAACTTGCTGGCGGCGTAGCTGTCATCAAAGTCGGCGCTGCGACTGAAACTGAGTTGAAAGAGCGTAAACTTCGCATCGAAGACGCCCTGAACTCAACTCGCGCAGCTGTTGAAGAAGGCATCGTATCCGGTGGTGGTACAGCGCTTGTCAACGTATATAACAAAGTCGCTGCAGTTGAAGCTGAAGGTGATGCGCAAACAGGTATCAACATCGTGCTTCGCGCGCTTGAAGAGCCAATTCGTCAAATCGCGCACAATGCAGGTCTTGAAGGATCTGTCATCGTTGAGCGCCTGAAAAACGAAGAAATCGGCGTAGGCTTCAACGCTGCAACTGGCGAATGGGTAAACATGATCGAAAAAGGTATCGTTGACCCAACGAAAGTAACACGCTCTGCACTGCAAAACGCAGCTTCTGTAGCAGCAATGCTCTTAACAACTGAAGCTGTTGTCGCTGACAAACCGGAAGAAAATGCCGGCGGCGCAGGAATGCCTGACATGGGCGGCATGGGCGGTATGATGTAATTTAGCCTTAAAAACCCTTATATATCAAGGATTTAAAGGTGAAAACATCATTATAGGTGCCGAAAAGGTGCCCGAACCAATCCGAGAATAAAAATTAGAGGCTTCTCATTAGTTGAGCAAACTTTTGGGTAGCTTCTTTTTTTCTGTCTTTTGTAATGTGTAAATAAACTTGTGTTGTAGTTTCATCTTCTGTATGACCAAGTCGATCCATAATTTGAAGTAATTCAACACCAGCTTCAGCTAACAAAGAAGTATGCGTATGTCTTAATGAATGAGGTGTTAACCGTTTGTTAATAGAGTTGTTTTCTTTAACAAGCTTTCCATTTGATTTTCTATTGTCTTAATAAAATGTGGATAACCGTAATATGGAGCATTAAGCCTTCCAAAAACAAAATCTTTATCATAATATTCACTGCCGATTTGTAATTTAATTTCTTTTTGTTTTAATCTATGTTTTTGTAATGCACTGATAACTTCATTTTCAACATCGATCTTACGAATGGACCCTTTGGTTTTAGGAGGAAGTAATTTATAGTCCTTTGTATTGTTTTTAGGATTATAGTAAGTCTTAGTTATATTTATTGTATTCTCTTCAAAGTCAATATCCTTCCACTTTAAGGCTAACAACTCACCAGCTCTAAGACCTGTCCAAGCCAAATTAAAAAGATAACATAGTTATTTCACCTTGTGTTTTGGCTGTGTCTAAGAATGCCTTTAACTCATGCTTTTTCTAAATACTTATCTTCCACTTTCTGATTTTCAATATCCTCAACTGTCTTTTTATCTTTTGGAATGAAAGCATACTCTGTTGGATCAGCTAATAATAGGTCTTGTTCCATTGCTCTTTTAAATATCATCCTTGCTGTTCCATGTATACCAGAACTGGTATTATGAGCAAGCTGTTCTTTCTTCTTCATATCATTTAATGCATTTTGATACATTCTTTTTGTAATATCTTTGATCTTGTACTTAGTAAAATAATGATTTAAATGCCCTATTTCATGGTTTCTAACACGGATAGTACTAATCTTTACATCTGTATCACTATAGATATCAAGCCATTCTCCTGCCATTTCTTCAAAAGTTACATTTGT
The DNA here is from genome assembly GCF_036765115.1 of Bacillus sp. 0909A. Taxonomy (NCBI): domain Bacteria; kingdom Bacillati; phylum Bacillota; class Bacilli; order Caryophanales; family Bacillaceae; genus Bacillus; species Bacillus sp. 0909A. The sequence goes on along the minus strand of NZ_JBAIZU010000004.1, from coordinate 291,421 downwards.
ATCTTCAAATTTTTTACCACTTGTTTTACGCTCGAATTCTTTAAGAGCATCCTTGGCGTCTTTTTGTTTAATAAATCCTTTTAACCAATCCGGGCTTTTATAAAGCAGAGGTCATTTCTTTAGATGAAGTTTATAAATATTTAGCTTCCTATGGTGGGGTATATAAGAGCTTTATAGGACATGAGTCAACAGCTTTATTTCTACAAGAATTATTAGGAATTAAGATTGAGTTCAATCGAACACGTTTTAAACAAAGAAAGTATCAATAGGTGATCTGCTTTAAGTTATATGAGCGTTTTCAAGAAAATAAAGTGCTGACAAATGAAGAGTTAGAGAATGCTAACTATCGATTCTATTTACTGACTAGGTTAGCTCAAAGGGGGTAGTTGTGATGAAAAGAGAAAGGATTCTTTTACTTTCAGTTGTTGTTCTGTTATTGGTTTATTGATCATGGTAATTTCAGTTATGGCTGCTGATGGTGATACAACCACTCAACCTAAAAGTGTGAAGGTTGGTGGTGTTGAGTTAGAAATCAAGCGATTTCCGTTATCTCGTTACCAAGCAAATAACGAGGAGTCTGATAGTCGTATAAAAGGGGCGTGTGTTGGTTTAACAAACGTCACTTTTTCTTTTGCGGGAAATATTGTACGTGTCGTTAATACAGGATTGGATATCTTGTATAATCTCCAACCTATTGATGAATTTGCGGATTCGATGACTACTGTGTCAAAAACTGTATATACAACGTTAAAGAATAATTTCGGAGAAACACTGTTTATATTTCTTTGTGGATATGTGGTGTATCTCTTTGTGGTAAGGGGAAGCGTAAAAGAAGCGATTAGAAGAAGTGTTCTCATTATTACTGAATGGTTATCGGTGGCCTGTGGATGTCAAACGCTGGTTATTATATGAAGGCTCTAAATGCATTGTCAGTTGAAGCACAAGGAAAGTTATTAGTTGCCGGTAATGGATTTGTTGGCATCGTGAAGGATGAGGGAAATTACGTTGATAACTCAAAAATTGAAAAAGGAAAAGAAATGGAAGGTACTGTGGCCATTATGCGTAATGTTTACTTTAACCTGGCATAAAAAAAACCGTACTTAATTGTGAATTTTGATGAAACGAGTGAAAAGAAAATAAATGAAGGCAGCGATGAAAAAGGGAGTTTAAATCGAATCGATAAATTTCTATCTTATAAATTATCGAAAGATGGCGAAAAGGAGAAATTGAAGTATTTAAAAGATTACGAGATAAAAAAATACGGTAATGATGCTGTGTCTTCTGGGAATGTTTATAACCAGTTAGGTCAATCCATTATTGCCGTGTTGGTAGCTATTGTATTGGGCATTCCTTTTCTAGGGTTAGCGTTTCTAAATTTCTTGCTTCAAATCATAGCACTAGCGATTATATTTTTTATTCCTTTTGCTTTTATGATTTCGTATATTCCTCAACTTGCCAATTCTGGTTTTGTTACTTTAGGACGGCTTGGAAGTGTTTTTCTTCTTAAAGCAATGTTGGGCATCATAATTTTATTTGTATATGTGATGTGCTTTGTCGTAGATCAATTGATTCCGCCGAATGGATTCGGAATGTATCTGTTAAATGTCGTTGTGTTGTCCGCCATATTGTGGGTTGGATTTAAAAAGCGAGATTCCATTATCAAGCTTGTACCGGCAGGAAAAGTTGTATCTATTGATAACAATATGATGGAAAATGTACGTAAAGAAATGGTTCAACCTTCGTGGGAAACGGCTAAAAAAGGTGCGAATACGTTAGGTTCGGGTGTGTCGAATATGTTTAGTCATTTTGCGAAAAGTTTATCGGGCGATGGTGATGGTATTTCAAAGGATGCCTTTGCCGGCCGAATTCGGGATAGGTGGCAATACTGTTACTTTTTCTAGGACACCTCAAAAAGGAGAAACATCAATAACCCAACTCTAAATGGGAATAAGAAAGTTGATCAAAAACCGCAACATTTGTTAAAGAAAGATCAACAACAATCTTTGCCGCAAGGTAATGTTTATCATCCTGATAGGAAGAAAGAGCTTAGACCATGGGAGCGAAAAGCTTCAAGGGTTGCGTAGAGAATACGTACGATACATGGAAACTATTGGAGTTATTACTACCTTCTTTATTTTATCTTCTAATGAAATATAAAATGAAAGGGATTAATTAGTTGAAAAAAAGTTTTATATTCTTTCTATTTATTACTATCATTTCTACTTTTTATCGTTTACCAGGAAATTATAAAATTCTTGTACTGTGGATAAGCGCTTGGCATCCAGCTCCAGCGCCTAGCCCCTCGAGGTCATAAGCGACTCATGAATTGAAGGTAAAGAGCACCTTCTATTCATGAGTCGCTTATTTGCCCGAGGCTGATCAGGGCGCTTGCGCTTTTGTTCTTTCCTTTATATTTAAAATTATAGAAAATATCTTAGTAAACTAATAGTTATCATTCCTACCACTACAGCACCTAGTAAACTCTTAGTTAATAAAACAACTAAAAAAGTTGGTATGATTCCTAATAACTCATGACTATTTGAGAGAGGTGAAAAATTATTCTCTTCAAAAAGAAGTTCTTGACCCAACAAAGCAGTCATAACAGTAACCGGTACAAAACTTAGCCAACTCAAAAACCATCTAGGCAACTCTATTTTACTTAAAAAAAGGAGTGGGATTACTCTAGGTAATAATGTAACAATACCTGTACCTAAAACAATGAGTAAAATATCTAATCTCAATTCCATTTCTTAATCACCATCCCGACTGTTGAAGCAATAATAGTTGTCACCATGACGGCCCACATACCTGGCATTAAATAGTTAACAGCGATCAAACAAAAAATTGTAAAGATAGCTATTGATATTTCGAGAGCTTTATTGGTCTTACTCAAAATCTGTAGAACCAATAGGCCAGCGAACATCGCAGGTAAAGCAAAGTCCATCCCTATAGACTCTGTATCTGTTACTAAACCTCCAAAGATACCCCCTAGGACATTAGCAAGTAACCAATTAATATATGCTGTTATATTTAATCCGAGTAGCCAAGAAAAACTCGCTTCCATCCTATTTTCTAGATGATTGGATGCAACACCAAATGTTTCGTCCGTAATTTGCGAACCAATAACAAAGTTTTTCCAAGCGGAAAATTTACGACAATAAGGAGCTAAAGAAGCACTAAATAGCAAATGTCGTAGATTTACTAAAAAGATTGAAAAGATAATGGAAGTAATTGCACTTCCAGCCAAAATCATTCCAGCTGCTACAAATTGTCCTGAACCTGCATAAAGGAATAGGGATAACAATGCAATTTCTAGAACACTTAGACCAGCTGTCTTTGCAACTACCCCTGCTGCAAAACCAATACTGAGATAACCAAACACAGTCGGCAAGCAAGCTTTCACACCATCCATAAAAGTATCTTGGCTTTGTGCTGAACGTTTAAGTTGAAGAGCACTGTCTGACATACGAATTCCTCCTTTTTATAATTTTCAAAATAAGTTATATTGTATGGTATGACCCTAATATAAACCAATAATTAGAATAACAGTCAACATAACACTATAACACCTTGATGGTTTTATGGAGGAATTAAATTTGAAAATTGAATTGAACAGAAATAGTAGAATATCCCTTGTCCAACAAATATACGAAAATCTGTCCGACAGAATACGGTCAGGGATATTAAATGAGGAGAAGTGTCTACCTTCAATTAGGGAAATGTCCAAAAATTTAGAGGTGAGTTTTCTTACAGTTGTGAAAGCTTATGATTTACTTGAACAAAATAACCTTGTCAAAAGAGTACAAGGAAAAGGAACTTTTGTTAAATGGAATTCCATGAAGTGTGAAAAATTAAAAAACATGGGGAGTCCATACAAGTGGCAACTTTCAATACAAGATTATCTTCCAAGAACACATTTTGATACACATTACAATTCGTCAGATCATAGTTTACAATTTTCATTAGCAGCTATTGCTCCCTCCCTCTTGCCAAATAGATATCTAGAAAACGAGATTCATACAATGTTAGAAAAAAATCCTCTTATCTTATCAGAATATGGACCGATTCAGGGAGACTTAGATTTAAGAATAGCTATGAAACGAACTTTAAAGAAACAAAAAATTAATGTTAGCGAAAAGGATATTTTAGTTACAAACGGTACACAACAGGGAATAGACTTAGTAGCAAGGACATTTATTGGTCCAGGAGATGTAGTTATAGCAGAAGCGCCTACTTATCCAGCAGCATTAGACATATTCCGTTCGCGAGGAGCCTCAATTTTACCCGTTCCAATAGATAAAAATGGAATAAGAACAGACATATTAATTAAACTATGTGAAACAAAAAATCCTAAATTAATATATACAATCCCTAATTTCCAAAATCCCACAGGAATAGTTCTTAGTGACGATAGAAGAGAACAACTGTTAACAATTGCTCAAGAATTTCAAATAATAATTATTGAAGATGATCCTTGGAGTGAAATTTATTACAATGAAAAACCACCAAATCCAATTAAAAGTTTGGATACTAAGGGGAATGTTATATATTTAAAAGGATTAAGTAAAACACTAATTCCTGGTTGTAGAATAGGATTACTAACTGCAGATGGGACTATTTTTAATCGTTTGGTATCATCAAAAATGAATGCTGACCTTGGAAGTCCTTTATTAACACAAAAAGCTTTATATCCACTCTTTCAATCTAAAAGAATGGAAGATCATATGAAAAAATTAAGAACTGCATTAAAAATAAGAAGAGATTTAGTAATTAAGTTGTTAAAGAAACATATGCCTGAAGGTGTTGAGTGGATAGAACCAGAAGGAGGATTAAATATTTGGATATCTATTCCTGAAAAGTGGGATACTAAACAGTTATTATTAGAATGTCAAAAGAAAAACTTATCTTTCCTACCAGGTTTTGTATGTTTTTCTGGTGAACCAGAAACAAATCATTTAAGATTAAGCTTTTCATATCTAAACGATAATGTTTTAGAGACAGGAATTATAGAATTATGTAGAATCTTAAAAGAATTTTTATCAGTTACTCCTCCCCAGAGAATAGTCGACTAATATTATAAAATAGATATTTTAGTAACCTATTATCAAAAAAAGAGTGAACATTAAAAATGTTCACTCTTTTTGTATGGCGGCGGCAAACTTCTACCCTGAAGAACACAAGTTTATAAAAGGTTAGGTGACATTTGCTGAGTCTGCAATTCAAGATAAGTTAGGGGGAGAAGCAAAATCCTATAAATGGGAAATTATCATAAAGGATACTGGTGTCCAATTCTTACTTTGTGTTTCGCTAATTAGCGAAACTAGGGTTAAAGAGCATAACTCTACTAAAAACTTCAATCGTATAAAAAGATTTAAAAACAGTCAAGGAAGAGCAATAACACTACTTATAACACTAGGGAATTTAGAATAACACTTGTATTCGATTGTTATTTACAAATTTAGGAATATCTCGATAAACTGACACATGAAACACCACAGAAAAACAGGCAATAACGAAAAAAATATCAGAATGGGAGGATTGAAGTTTTATTGCATATGTTCCATGGAGCATTTACAAACAAAATCAAGAAGGAGAACTAATTTTCATATGGGTAAACTTTACACATTATCTATTGAGAAAGAAATGTTAGAAAAATTCAATGACATTCATTTAACAGGAATTATCGTTAAAAACTTGAAGGTGAAAAGTATAAATCCTAATTTTTTTGAACCTTATATTTCCGATTTAAATGAACTCTATAAACAACAGGATGTAACTGAAAATGAAGAGGTGAAAAAATGGAGAAATATATACAAAGAAATGGGATTAAAGCCAAGTAAATACCATTGTTCTTTTGAAAGTATTCTTCGAAGATATTTAAAAGGCTTTAATTTTCTGGGCATTAATAATGTTGTAGATTCCTATAACTCTGTGAGTCTATTACATCAAAAAAGTATTGGTGGTTATGATCTAGACAAGATTCAAAATAAAATTACTCTCCGTTTTGCGAAGGAAGGTGAAACTTGCTTACCAATTGGAGCAAGCGAACCAATTTCTCTTTCTAAGAACTCTGTTGTATATGCGGATGAAGAAAAAGTGTTGTGTTCCTATTGGAACTATAGAGATTCTGAGTATACAAAAATTACTGAAAATACAAAAAACGCTATATTCTTTATAGATGAAATTGACGCAACACCTACAAAAGGGAAAAATGCGATCAAGGACTTAGCAAATCTACTAAAAGATACATGTGATGCTCAAATTATATATCAATTTGAACTAAGTAACGAGTATCCCACTAATTATTTCGAAGTTTAAATAAATTATTATTCGTAAGGGAGAGTTATTAATGGAAAATAAAAATAGAGGTTTTCAAACTAGTTGTATTCACTCTGGAGAAGAATGGAATAAGAGTGGTCATTTGAGTCCCCCAATATGTCAATCTACAGCATTTGAATTTCCAAACACTGAGGAAGGTGCACGTAGAGCAGCAGATATACATGCGGATGAGTTTTACGGAAGATGGGGTAGTAGAAATGAAAGGGAGTTTGAAGCGATTATAGCTGCATTAGAAGGAGCAGAAGATGCCGTATCTACTTCTTCAGGATTAGCAGCAATATCGATGGTATTCCATGCTTTACTGCAACCAGGAGACCATTGTGTTGCTGTACATAATTGTTATTCCGAGTCGAAAATATTAATCGAGGAATTATGCAAACAACATTCTGTTGAACTTACAATGATTAGTTCAGAGGATATTGAAAACTATAGGAATGCCATTAACCCAAATACAAAACTTGTATATGCAGAAACACCAGCAAATCCAACTATCACTCTTGTAGACATTCAAGAAGTGTCTAGGATTACAAAAGAACAGAGTGACGCAATCTTTGTAGTGGATTCCACTTTTGCAACACCATACAATCAACAACCTTTAAAGCTCGGAGCTGATATTGTACTACACTCGGCAACGAAGTATATTGGTGGTCACTCTGATGTTGTAGCTGGAGTTTGTGCAGGAAACAAAGACTTAATGAGCAAAGTTAGAAAAGTATTTTCGTTCCATGGTCCGAAATTAGATCCTTTTGCAGCATGGCTTTTATGCCGCGGTGTGAGAACTTTAGGATTGCGAGTTCAAAAACATAACGAAAATGCTTTGAAAATAGCTACATTCCTCGAAAATCACCCTATGGTAAATAAGGTATATTATCCATTCCTTAAAAGTCACAAACAACATGATATAGCCGCTCGTCAAATGACTGGTGGGGGGGGAATGGTTTGCTTCGAAGTAAAAGGTGGAATGAACGCGGGTCTTTCACTTATATCTAACGTGAAACTTAATAAGATGGCTGTTAGTCTTGGTGGTTATTCAAGCACCATTACACACCCTGCTTCTATGACTCACAATTTATTACCTCGTGAGGAAAGAGAAAAAGGTGGAATTACAGATGGAATGCTTAGACTTTCAGTTGGAATTGAGGAAGTTGAAGATATCCAAGCTGATTTAGAAAATGCATTAAATCAAGCAAATTTAGTAACAAATTAATATAAATAATAGGGTGCCATTCGGCTCCCTATTCCTAATTAATAACGGAGGAAATGTCATGTCTTCAGTGAACTCTATCTTTTCACAAGAAACTAGAAAAAAATTAACCAAACTTTACAAGAAAAATAACTGGTATAACTTCTTATGTATCTTCTTTAATTGGGGGGTGATAAGTAGTTCGATTTATTTATCTATGAAAACCCATAATATTTGGATATACCTATTAAGTATTACCTTGATTGGAAGTAGAATGAGAGGTTTTGACAATCTCATGCATGAAGCAAGTCATAAAATGTTATTTAAGAATAAGCACTTAAATAAATGGATTACTTGCTTTTTTATAGCCTTTCCTATATTCACTTCTTTTACAACGTACTGTAAGTCACATGTACTACATCACCGTTTCTTATGGGATCCTCAGAAAGACCCAGATACCAAACGATATAAGTTAATGGGGTTAGATAAACCACAGAAAAAAATGAGCACATTCTTAATTAATCATATTATTAAACCATTAACATTATTACATGTACCTAAGTATATATTTGGAACATTAAAAGTTAATCTTTTCTCAAAAGAAGAACCGTTGAGCGAACGTATCGCACGCCTCGGTTTTTGGGCAACTATTTTAGTAGTTATTGCTGTATTTAATCTATGGTTAGAGTTATTGTTATTTTGGTTTGTACCATTATTAACAACATTTCAAATTATTAGATATTGGGCAGAAATGGCAGAGCACTCAGGTTTAAAAACTGACCATCCCCTCTATTCAAGTAGAAACACACTTGGTAATTCTATCGAAAGATTTATCTTGCATCCACATCATGATAATTACCATCTTGTTCATCATTTATTTCCTGGTATACCGCACTACAATTTAAAAAAGGCACATATTATATTAATGGAAAATCAAGAATATAGAGAGGCGCATCATTGTACGGGCTTCTTTAAGTCCTTCTTACCTGGATTTTCATCGGTTATAGAGGACATATGCGGTAAATTTATATTTTTGCGAGATAAATAATACTACTTTATTGAAATAATGAATGCCACAAGTTAATTACAGAATACTTGTGGCATTCATTTTATGTAAATTGTTATTAGCAAAAGAGCTATAATAAAATATTAGGAGATGTAGATACGAAGGTAGTTAAATTTGGTGGTTCCTCGTTAGCAACAGGTAATCAAATCAAAAAAGTGTTTAATATAGTTGTGTCAGATCCAAACCGAAAAATAGTAGTAGTATCAGCGCCTGGAAAAAGGGGAGTTCACGATATAAAGGTAACGGATTTATTAATAGAATGCGCAAAGAACATACTAAAAAACAGAAAAGTAACAGAAATAGTGGATATAATTATCAATCGATATAAGTCCATTGCAGATGAATTAGATATACCCCAAAATATTATTGATAGAATTAAGTTAGAACTTATCAATCTCTTACATAGCGATAATAGTAATCCCATACGGTTTCTGGACGCACTTAATGCAAGTGGTGAAGATCATAATGCAAAACTTATTGCAGCTTACTTCCAAAGAAAGGATATGAAGCATACTATGTAAATCCCCAGGATGCAGGACTAATTGTTACAGATGAACCTGGAAATGCACAAGTCCTATCAGAGTCATATCAGCGACTTTACTCATTAAGAAATCGTATAGGCATTTTAGTCTTTCCCGGTTCCTTTGGTTATAATAAAAGAGGAGAGGTAATAACGTTTTCGCGTGGAGGTTCTGATATTACTGGTGCTATTCTCGCGAATTCTATAAAAGCAGATATATATGAGAATTTCACAGATGTCGACTCTGTATTCACTGTAAATCCAAACATAGAAGAAAATCCTCAAAAAATTAATGAACTAACTTATAGAGAAATGTGAATTATCTTATGCAGGTTTTACTGTATTTCATGACGAAGCTTTAGTCCCAGCTTTTCGCGCAAACATTCCTGTTAATATAAAAAATACAAACAATCCTAAAGAAATTGGAACAATGGTTGTAGAAAAACGTTATAATGAAAACCAACCTGTTGTAGGTATTGCTAGTGAAGAGGATTTTGTAGCATTTATATTCGAAAAATGCTAATGAATAGAGAGAATGGGTTCGGTAGAAGAATCCTTCAAATTTTAGATGACTTTGGATTAGCATATGAACACATTCCTTTAGGAATAAATGATATGAATGTAATCCTCAGACAAGATTTGATGCCATTTATAAATTCTCGAGGCTTCTCATAAGTTCAGCCGAATTGTGAGAAGATTCTTTTTTTCTGTCTTTTGTAGTTTGATTTTTTCAGCACTGTTCTATATCGATTTTTAATAGTTTTGATAAATGGTAGGTAATCCCGATATGAATTATTCAATTGACCAAAATACAAAATTCCACCGGCTCAGATTCCTGTTTACGTCTTCTTTGACAAACGGCTTACTGTAACTTCAGTAAACTGCACTTCTGTTATGATTATAAAATGGGTTTAAAAATTATTCGTCCAGACCTCTGTTACTTCTCTCCCTATTGCAGGCAGGAGATGGTATCCTCTCATAAGACAAAAAAGCCCCAGTTACCTAAATAAATAGTGTCACCAACACTCTTAGACGTTTCCCCAAGGAAAACACTGTCAAAGAGAAAACCTATTAAAATGATGTCTATTTGTGCTGCTTTTTAGCTACTAAGACGATGTATGTTAAATATAGAACGGCAGAATAATCTGATTCTCAAAAATTCACTGGCGATGTAGTTAGGTTCTTCCACCAACATCTTGATAATATTCATCCCTACTCTATGGAGACCGACATTCCAATTATTAAATCTAATATTAGTTTTTTATGATTACCAAGGAGGACTTAATCGTGCATTTCTCAAAAATGATAGATCGCTTGGCTTTATATGATTTACATAGAAAAAGAAGCAAAGATAAACAATTTTCTGTTGCTTTTACAGCCGATGCAGATGATAGAGAGGAATTTTACAGTGCAAATATAGCCGATGTTTCAATTGACTTGAATGAATCTAAAAAAAATTATAGGGTTGGAACATTTCGTTATGAATCCTTAATTCAAACTGGGAATCCTGTTAATGATACTTTAAAAGGGGAGACTTTTTTAAATAAAAATGACATAGATCCGCCCAATGTCATCTTTGTACACGGCTGGCGCATGGATTCGTTCGATAGAATCAAAAAAATATTTCATAAACGTATAATGAACGATTTAGGCTGGAATATGTATTATTATTCTCTTCCATACCATTTTGAAAGAGAACCGGAAAATTCACTGTATAGTGGCGAGTTGATGATTAGTGCAAATATTGATCGTACAATTGAGTCGACAAGACAGGCCATTGTAGATTTACGGGCATTAATTCACTGGATAAAAGCAAATAAAAAAGGCCCTGTTATCATAGTGGGGGTAAGCTTAGGGGGATGGGTTACTAATCTAATTGCAACCCTAGAATCCCAAATTGATGTAGTGGTATCAATCTTTTATGCCAATCGCCTTTCTTATTCAATATGGAACACGATCCCAGGTAAATTCATAAGAGAAGAATTAGAACAAAATGGTGTGACCTATGAAGATTTAGTGAAATATTGGAATATCACAGTTCCTAGTCAAGCCTTACCGAAAGTTAATAAAGATAACATTCTGCTGATTTCTGCTAAACATGATCAGTATATTGACTTAAAAGATGCAGATTCTTTATGGGGAAGTTGGGGGAAACCGAAAAGATATGTCTATAATTGTGGTCATTCCGGCATTGTTCTTTGCCGCAAAAAGCTGGCAAATGATACGCTTTCCTTTATACGAGAAAGAATACATACGGGAAAATCTGGTTCAGTACATTTGTAGACATTAATAAGAAACGAAAGGCCAACTGCGACTTCAGTTGGCCTTTTCTATTTATAATAAAGAAACTGAGTGAGATTCCTGACAGAACTACGTACTAGTCGTTTTCTTTGATCACCATTGCCAATTGTTCTACCTCTCCCCGAATCCCAATCGCAGGCTCCCACGAATCAATCAGACGAATCGCCTTCTGATTAGAATCCATCGCTTTCGTTTTCTCTCCTTTACGGTACAACAGCTGAGCCATTCCATAATAATAATAGATCAACTCAACCTGATTCGCGTTATGTTTGTCATAAAGCATTTGCTCAAAAGCTTCTTCCGCTTTCTCAAACTGATCACATTTCACGTAAGCGACACCCAAATTGAAATAGGCTTCTATCGTTTTTTCGCCCCCATACATGGAGCTGATTTGATTTGCAGCTTCGTATAATTGAATGGCTTCTTCATTATGACCTTTCACAAAGCTCAGATCTCCGCGAACCAATAGAATTCTGTGCTGAATCGCAGGGGAAATCGGTTTATCTTTGATTTCGGTTAAAATCGCTTCTGCTTTTTTCTGTTGCCCGGCTTTTAAAAACAGCCTTGCTTGCAGTGCGAGTCCCCATACCTTTAGATCATGAACGTCTTGCTCTTCAGTGTCTGATTGTTCCAGCGTTTTCAGGCCGGCTTCAATTTGCTGAAGTGCCTCGTCTAAATCGTTGACTTCCATCAGTGCCCAGCCCGCTGTGTCAATTCTGAAGAAGGCTTCTCGTGTGTGTTGGCCTAATTGATGGGCGGCATCGGCGGCTTTACGGCCGTATTCGATTCGTAAGGGCAGGTTGATTCTGCTTAGAAAATGGCTGATGCGGGTGATGAGTTCGATTAGAATTTCTTTTTGATCGGTTTCGCTTGACCATTTGATCACCTTTAGGATGTTTGGCCATTCTTTTTTGATTTTGTCCAAATCACGTCCCAAGAGATAGCTCCAATAGAAAGAGTTTGGCTGTTCCCGCTTTAAGTGGGTTTCTGCATAATGAATATAATAGAGCGCCCAGCGGCTGCGGGCTTCTGGTTCATAATTCTGATTTTCGGACAAGTGCTGTTCTCCGTAAGCGACCACGGTTTGATGGGCTAAGTACTGTGTACTTCCTTTGCTTCGTTCGGGCTGAATCAGAGCAAAAGATCGCATTTGTTCAACTGCGTAATGAAAACAGCGAGCGTCTAATCCGGCCGCTGCCGCCAGGCTTTTTTCATCTGGCGGCTTGCTGAAAAAGCAAAGTGCCTGCCATAGCTTTCGCGTATCTTCGTTGCATCTATCCCATGTGCGGCCAAAGAGGAACTCAAACAATTCCAGCAGTGAGTAGCCTGCTTTTCCGAGCTCATGAATCAGCTGCCGAGCGGGAATGTCATCGTCTGACATATAGGCGATGCTGAGTGCCATGGCTTTCGGGTTTCCGGCTGTCGCTGAAATGAACTCGCTCTTCAGTTCTGGAGATAGTTCCAGCAGCTGCGCTAGCTTTTCTCGTTTAGTTGGATCGTTACACATTTGCAGGCAGCGATTCACTTCTTGATGAAAATATTCCAGGGCATCTGTTTGTTCAAGGCCGCTCAGCTGGATGGTTACCATTTCACCGAAGCCTTCCCGATAGGCTTGCTTCAAATTTTCACGTGCTGTGAGGAGAACTTTCACGCCTTGGGGCAGGCTGGTGATAAATTCGTGAATGTCACGGTCTGCCGTATCAATGCTGTCAACGATCAGCAGTACCGGTTTTTCTCTTGTATAATTGGCTAACGCATTGCGGACGACAAATCGTTTTTCATTTATGGATTTATCGATTTGTTCCGTTCGACCGAGCTGATAGGCAATCGTATTTAAAAAATCACTAAAGCTTAATCCCTTCCAATCAGCGCTGAGCCAGATGATGCTGTTGAATGCCGGCCAATCTGAGGAATCGCCGATACAGGAATAGGCTGCTTCTAGAGCAGTTGTTGTTTTTCCCATGCCTGCCCATCCGGTAATTAAACAGACGGGTGATGGGGAAAGCATCCATTGCCGTATCGCCTCGATGTCGAATCTCCGTCCTATAAAGTGACCCGACCAGCGTGACGGTAAGTTGTGTGTCAAAGGCATCTGTTCTGTAAGCGCATTCTTTTTATGGTCGAGAACATCAGGAAATAAACGCTTTACTATTTTTTCAATATCTTGATCAAGCGGTGCTCCGAATGAATTGTCCTGCCGTACTATTTTCGCTTTTTTAAGACATGAGGCCGCCCATACAGGCAGTGCAGGTTTGATTACCGGTATAGTGGTGGTCTCAAGCAGGTCGGAAAACCACTGTATATTCATATCGGTTTTTTCAAGAATGATCCAGATCATTCCGAACAGTTTTCCGTCTTCAATTCTTCCGGGAACATAGTTCACACCCATCTGTCCGATCCAGCTTTTAATCGTGTTTGGGGAAACTCCCAGCTGGTGTGAAATGTTGTCTAAATAAGACTGTCCTGTTTTTTCGTTCTTATTTCTTCTGACTTTATAATCTGGATGAAGTTTTAATGACTTTACGCCAGGTGCCAGCAATTCTGCAAATTGTTTTCGATCTTCCAGTTCAGCCATAAAACCTGCACCTCCTATTAGTACTATTTTATCAATCCTGCTTGTTTTGTATATGAAAAATCAAAAAGTACAGTGCGGCTGTCCTTTTATACAGCATGAAAAGCTGTTGAACATGTTGAAAAGCAGATAAAATGAGGGCAGTAACAGAAAATGCAAAAATGTATGCACTTACATTTCTTGATGAAGCGGCTTAAATGCCGTTAATAGTGTTCATAAAGAAAGGAATTTGCCGTAATGACTCACACAGTACCTAAAACCATGAAAGCAGCTATTATGCACAACACAAGAGAGATCAAAATTGAAACATTGCCTGTACCTGACATCAGCCAGGATGAAGTGTTGATTAAAGTGATGGCTGTCGGAATTTGCGGATCTGATTTGCATTACTATACAAACGGCAGAATAGGCAATTATGTAGTGGAGAAGCCATTTATCCTCGGACATGAGTGCGCGGGAGAAATCGCGGCTGTCGGCTCGTCTGTTGATCAATTTAAAGTAGGTGACCGCGTCGCTGTTGAGCCGGGTGTTACGTGCGGACGCTGTGAAGCGTGCAAGGAAGGGCGTTATAACCTTTGTCCGGATGTACAGTTTTTGGCCACACCACCGGTAGACGGCGCGTTTGTACAATATATCAAAATCAGACAGGACTTTGTTTTCTCTATTCCAGATTCACTTTCTTATGAGGATGCTGCCTTGATTGAACCGTTTTCTGTCGGTATCCATGCAGCGGCGAGAACGAAGCTTCAGCCCGGATCAACGATTGCGATTATGGGGATGGGCCCTGTTGGATTAATGGCTGTTGCGGCAGCTAAAGCGTTTGGGGCAAGCACAATTATCGTGACCGACTTAGAGCCGCTGCGGTTAGAAGCTGCGAAAAAAATGGGAGCGACTCATATTATTAATATCCGTGAACAGGACGCGCTTGAAGAGATTAAAACGATCACGAATGATAGAGGCGTTGATGTTGCTTGGGAAACAGCGGGGAATCCAGCAGCATTGCAATCCGCACTGGCTTCTGTGCGCCGGGGCGGGAAACTGGCGATTGTTGGTTTGCCTTCTCAGAACGAGATTCCGCTCAATGTGCCATTTATTGCGGATAATGAGATTGATATTTACGGGATCTTCCGTTATGCCAATACGTATCCGAAGGGAATCGAATTTCTCGCTTCAGGCATTGTCGACACGAAGCATCTTGTAACGGACCAATATTCGCTCGAACAGACGCAAGAGGCGATGGAGCGGGCACTGCAATTTAAGAATGAATGTTTAAAAGTGATGGTTTATCCGAATAGCTGAGTGAACAGGGAGAATCTCGTATTCTCCCTCTTGTTTACTGGATTTGTACTCAATAATGAAAACGGATTCTTGGGGTGGGAAAGATGATCGAAACAGAAAAAGCAACGGTAATGAAGGCGAAACATCAAACAAAATCCAGTGCCGGTCTGTCCTGGCTTGAACGAATTGGATACGGCTTCGGTGATATGTCGTATAATATTGTGTTTCAATTTGTAAACGCATACCTGCTGTTTTATTATACGGACATCGGCGGCATACAGCCGGCGGTCATCGCCACATTATTTCTTGTTGTGCGGGTGCTGGATGCTATTTTTGACCCGATTATGGGGGTTATCTTAGATAAAACGAACACAAGGTGGGGAAAGGCAAGGCCTTATCTGCTGTGGGTTGCATTTCCTTTCGCATTATTTACTGTCCTGTGTTTCACCACGCCTCACTTTGGAGCAACGGGAAACATTGTATATGCGTATATTACCTATATTCTGCTCGGCATGTCCTTTAGTATGCAAACGATTCCGGTGAACAGCTTAACGGGCCGGATGACGAATTCTGTAAAAGAAAGAACGGTATTAACAACGACTCGTATGATCTTGGTCTATGTCGGAATCCTTCTATCCATCTCCTGCGCAACACCGCTTGCAGCAGCTTTGGGAGGAGAGAACCAGGCATTTGGGTTTCAAATGACAGCTCTCGTCTATGCCATTGTTAGCATCGCTTTGAACCTCTTTAGTTTCTTTACTGTGCGTGAGCGGATTGCGCCTAAGAAAACAAAGAAACAGGGAATGAAAAAGACGTTATCTGTTTTGTTTCAAAACAAACCTTTGCTGATTCTAACGTCATCATTTTTAGCATTTGCAATCGGGTTTAATATTAAAATCAGTACAATGGTGTACTACTTTACGTATAACGTGAATCAAAAGGAATTGGTGTTCTTTGGTACTGTTTTATTTTTTGGCGCAGCCCTCATCAGTAACCTGTTTATTCCATACTTTTCT
Source organism: Bacillus sp. 0909A (assembly GCF_036765115.1). NCBI lineage: Bacteria > Bacillati > Bacillota > Bacilli > Caryophanales > Bacillaceae > Bacillus > Bacillus sp. 0909A. Next base: position 275,146 of record NZ_JBAIZU010000004.1, on the reverse strand, counting down.
GAGAAGTGGGGCAGGAAAAATGTGATGATCATATCGGCCGCTTTGTCACTGATTTCGTATGCAGGTCTGCATTTCACGGCGTACTCTTCGGTGACGCTCATTTTCATCTGGCTATTTGCTTCAGGGTTCTTTACAACCCCTTTAAATACGCTTGCTTGGGGAATGGTTGCCGATTGTGTTGATTATGCGGAATGGAAGACAGGCGTTCGTGCGGACGGAGTGGTGATTTCCAGCATGAGTTTTATCAATAAGTTAGGTGTTGCACTGGCCGGTTCGTTTTCTGCGATCTATTTAGGAATCGCAGGATATGTGGCGAATACTGATCAAACCGTAACGTCACTGAATGCGATTAAACATATGAATGCTTTAATTCCGGGACTATTTATTTTACTCTCTATCATCATCATAGCCTTTTATCCTTTAACTGAAAAAAGATATAAACAGATCATCACCGAGCTGAGAAGAACCCCAGGTGAGTGAATATATTTAATATTTCTAATATTCGATGTAAAAGGTTGTATTTATAACTGAAAGTAATATACTGAGACTGTAATCTAGAATATGTAAAAAGAGTGTGATAACATGCGAAGTCAGTCTGTTGTTTGTATTGGGGAGTTATTGATCGATTTCTTTTGTACCGATGTTGATGTTGATTTAATGGAAGGGCGCCATTTCTTAAAAAGTGCCGGGGGCGCCCCGGCAAATGTGTCAGCCGCTATTGCCAAGCTGGGAGGGAACGCTGCGTTCGCAGGAAAAGTAGGGAAGGATCCCTTTGGGTATTTTCTGAAGCAAACGTTAGAGGCTGTTCATGTTGATACCTCTATGCTGGTGATGGATGAGCAAGCACCTACAACGCTTGCTTTTGTTTCATTAAAGAATAACGGAGAGCGCGATTTTGTATTCAATAGAGGCGCGGATGCTCTGTTTACGATCGAAGATGTCGATCAGGATAAAATGAATCAAGCAAAAATCCTTCATTTTGGCTCAGCGACGGCATTATTATCTGATCCGTTTTGTACAGCCTATTTACGGCTTATGTCCATTGCGAAGGATAACGGGCAATTTCTTTCATTTGATCCTAATTATCGAGGGGATTTATGGAAGGGAAGAGTCTCTGAGTTTGTTAGTGCTGCAAAAAGAGCCATTGCTTTAAGTGATTTTGTTAAGGTGAGTGACGAGGAGCTGGAGATCATCACCGGTGCGAAGAATCATGAAGAGGGCGTCAATATCCTCCATGGCATCGGAGCCAAGACGGTTGCTGTGACTCTTGGGAAAAACGGAACACTGCTGTCTAATGGCAAGAAACATGAAATCATTCCGAGTATTCCTGTCACTTCGATTGATTCTACAGGAGCGGGAGACGCTTTTGTCGGGGCAGCCTTATTCAAATTAGCTGGTACAGATAAGATTCAATCGGTAGAAACTGATTTTAAGAAGCTGCGTGATATCGTATCTTTTGCCAATAAGGTGGGAGCGCTTGTCTGCACCAAAATTGGAGCGATAGATGCGCTGCCGCGTATGGAAGAGATTGAAGCTTCTATATCTTTGTGATAAAAATCGAGGATGTTTCTTAAGAGTCTTTTGGACTTTTGGGAGGCATCCTCTTTTTTACTTTACTCTTGGACAGGCCACTTACGCGCACCCGCTTGAACAATGCCCAAAAGCAATAGCCGCCGTTCTTTTAAAGATTTGATTGCTGTTCGAAAGGTTTGTTCTGATAGGGTTGGTATGCCGCAATCCCTTAGCTTCATAAGGTTGGGCTCCGGCGGTTCTTGTTCAGCCGGATGGATATATGCTGTATGAACGGTGTCTAAGTAGTTTTTGACACTTGAGCGAGCTTCTTTTATGTGCAGCTGATTCGGAAGATACTGCTTTGGAATGCCATATGTCAAAATGGTTAACGCTTCATCCAGTACAGTGACTGCAATCACGGAAGATTCCTCACGCTGTGTGCTATGGTAAAAATGAAGAATGGGGAAGGCGTTGTGCTGAGCGGTCAGCTTTCCCAGCTCTGAAGAAAATGTAGCGAGAAGCAGATCCATGTCGTGAAAATGTCTCCCGTTCCACGCAGTTTGGACAATCTCTGTTCCGTTATGCCCAAGACTCAGTACACTCTGGGCGAATGAGCGCTTTTGATTAACTGCGCTCAAGACAGAAATTAAATACGTGACAGAAAAAGTAATCGTAAGCAGACCTTCAGCTGTAGCACCCACTGTCACAAGCTTCCAAAGGGCTCCGTTCGGTGTAAGGTCGCCATTTCCTAATGTAAACATCACATATCCAGAAAAATAAGCTCGATCTGACCAGGAGGCTGGTTCTTTACTTTGAGTAACAACAAGAGAATGAGGATCACTTGAGAAGATAAACATCCAGCCGCTCCAAAATAAACCGATCCACACCAATAATGTCATGCATAACAGCAGCGGCCCTGCCGTACTGAGGACCTTTGCGTGATCTCCGCTGATCTTACGGAAACCTTTCCACAGCCATGCAGACAAACATCTTGTGATCGGACCGGCTCCGCTCTCAAGCCATAATGTTGTCCATATAAAATCAATCATCCCCGCTGCCAACAATAAAATTCCTGCAATGATATACATCTCATTCAATTTTATTGCCTCCTCCTATTCAATTAGAGCCAGCCATTTAGATCTTTATGTTTCTTTTCTATTTCCTTTTGTCTTGAATATGAAACAATTATTTGAATGTGTGAGCAGTGAATCATGCAGAGAAGATTTATATAGGAGAAGTTAACCAACACTTACTCATTTTGAGGATGACAGAAATGTCGCATAACATACAAAATAATACCACATTTCCGGCAAGAAAAAAGTTCAATTTCCCCTTGGAGTGGTCATTTTACTGACTTGAAGTGAAAAAAAATTCAGAAGTTTATATTGACTGAAAGCGTTTTTATAATTATGATAATAGCAGAAGTAACAAATATATGACTACGATATTACTATAACAACACTACAAAGTGACTATAAGATGACAAATCATTAAGCCGGACACCAAAATATATCCACTGTTGTTTAGTAATAATGAAATCGCTTCCAAAACAATTGACTTCAACGCATGCTGAAAAGAAGGGAAGGTTATATAGCCAGTGATAAAAGACATTTTGAACTTTTTTCTCGGCATTTGAGAAAGGTTGCAGCCCTAGAATACGTTTTTAAAATACGCAGTGATCGATTTTGAAAAAGACTGGGGGAAACGGTATGAATACAAAAGGCAGTCAAATGTCATTTTTACGCACAATAATTTTAGTTTCGACTTTCGGCGGGCTTCTCTTCGGTTATGATACCGGAGTATTAAATGGGGCTTTACCATATATGGGTGAGCCTGATCAGCTTAATCTCAATGCTATCACAGAGGGGCTCGTCACCAGTTCTCTTCTTTTTGGAGCTGCACTTGGAGCTGTGCTTGGCGGAAGGATGTCTGATTTTAACGGACGCCGCAAAAATATTCTTTTCCTTGCCATTATATTTTTTATCTCAACGATTGGATGTACACTGGCTCCAAACGTAACAATCATGATCATTTCCCGTTTTGTGCTAGGGATTGCCGTCGGGGGCGCATCAGTGACGGTGCCTGCTTATTTAGCGGAAATGTCACCTGTGGAAAGCAGGGGACGGATGGTGACCCAGAATGAATTAATGATTGTATCCGGGCAGCTGTTGGCCTTTGTTTTTAATGCCATCCTCGGGACGACAATGGGGGACAGCTCCAATGTATGGAGATTTATGCTCGTGATCGCGTCTCTTCCGGCCATATTCCTGTTCTTTGGAATGATCAGAATGCCTGAGAGTCCTCGCTGGCTTGTTTCAAAAGGAAGGAATGAAGATGCTTTAGGGGTTTTGAAGAAAATCAGAGACGAAAAACGCGCTGCATCTGAGCTGGCTGAAATTGAATCCGCTTTCAAAAAAGAGGATAAGCTTGAGAAAGCTACGTTTAAAGATCTCGCAGTGCCGTGGGTGCGCCGGATTGTCTTCATAGGAATCGGAATTGCGATTGTACAGCAAATTACGGGTGTAAACTCCATCATGTATTACGGCACTGAAATTTTAAGAGATTCCGGGTTCCAAACGGAAGCAGCGCTGATCGGAAATATTGCCAATGGTGTGATCTCCGTTCTGGCTACGTTCGTCGGAATTTGGCTGCTCGGAAAAGTCGGTCGCCGGCCGATGCTGATTACAGGGCTGATCGGAACGACATCGGCATTGCTGCTGATCGGAATATTTTCACTTGTGCTGGAAGGATCGCCTGCACTTCCATATGTGGTTCTGTCGTTAACGGTTTCGTTCCTGGCATTTCAGCAGGGTGCGATTTCACCAGTGACATGGCTGATGCTTTCAGAAATTTTCCCGCTGCGCCTTCGCGGCCTAGGAATGGGTGTTACGGTATTCTGCTTGTGGATGGTCAATTTCGCAGTCAGTCTGACATTCCCTATTTTGATGGCAGGCATTGGGTTATCAACAACGTTTTTCATCTTCGTTGCGCTGGGAATTTGCTCGATTCTGTTTGTAAACAAGTTTTTACCGGAAACAAAAGGTCTTTCGCTTGAGCAGCTTGAGGAAAGCTTCCGTGCTCACGATCGCAGTGAGGTTAAAGAAGAGGCCGGCGCTGAAGTGATTGGCTAAGAGGAATAAAAGAATCCGCACTTGAATGCGGATTCTTTTTTAGTATGTTTAGTTTGGTCTGACAAGGATTTTCACTTGGTTTTTCTCTTTGATCAGAGATCCGAAGCCTTCTTCGATTAGATCGTCTAACACGATTTTTTTCGTAACGAGTTTATCGGCTGAGAAATAGCCTTCTTTCATTAATGACAATACAGCTGGGAATACGTCACGGTACCCGATGATTCCTTTCACTGTGCGTTCTTTGATTACGATATCATTCGGATGAATTTCAGCGCCTTTTTCCCAGATGCTGACGATCACTGTCTCACCGGCAATTGTTGTAGATTGGATAGCTTGGCGTAAAACGACTGGAACCCCGGTTACTTCAAAGGCTACGTCAACGCCGCCTTCTGTAAGGTCTGTGATATGGGCCACTACATCGTCTGTTTTGGACGGATCCACGATAATGGCGCCGAGCTCCTCAGCTTTTTGCTGGCGCTCAGGTGAGAGCTCAACAGCGTAAATTTCAGTAGCACCGGCAGCTTTCAGCGCTTCAATGACAAGTAGTCCGATCGGGCCGCAGCCGAATACAGCCGCTTTGTCACCAGCTTTGATTTTGCTTGAGCGGACAGCGTATAAAGCGACCGCAGAAGGTTCAACGAGTGCGCCTTGTTCATATGATAATTCCTCAGGGAGTTTGAATAACAGCTCTTCATCTACAGAGACGTATTCTGAGAATCCGCCGCCGCCTCCGGCTAAGCCGAGGAATCCCATTTGTTCATCAAGGTTGTACGCGCCCTGATGTCCGTGTGTTGCAAAAATCGGTTCCACAACGACTCGGTCTCCGACTTTATAGTTTTCAACGCCTTCCCCGACTTCAACAACTTCACCGGAGAATTCATGCCCCATTGTGACAGGTGCTGTTTCTTTTGTTAAAGGATGGGGTTTGTCCACCGGGATAAAAATCGGGCCTCCTAAATACTCGTGTAAATCACTGCCGCAGATGCCGCACCATTTGACTTTGATCTTGACTTTTCCCGGTTCCACTTTTGGCTCTTCAATATTTTCAATACGGATATCCTTTTGGTTATGCCATCTAGCTGCCTTCATGGATTACCACTCCTATATCTTTTGATATGAGTAATTCCGCATCGATCAATATGAACTGTTCACAAAATCGCCATTTTTAAAAACCAAAAAAAGATAAAACTTATATATAATGTAGACTACGTTTTTTTGAAAAAAGAAACTTTGAAGAAAAAAGAGTCTCGCACACTCTTTTTTCTTTATGATGAGAGAGTAAGAATCGTTTACATAACTATGAATTTGGCTTGAACAATACGGTAATGGTTCGTTCATATTGAATGCGTCAACTACTCTATCAACAATTATAACGCTAACACTGCAATTATAATAGGATAATCTTCCATGGGTTATTTTAGCAGAGGTCATTTTTTTCGACTTTGTAACATTACTGTAAGGATATTGAAATAAAAAATCCCCGGTTGATCGTGTATAATTTTTCCTAGATGTTAACAAACAGGGGGACGAAATGTTGAAGAAAGTCATTTTAGCCGCTTTTATCTTAGTAGGAAGTACTTTGGGAGCTTTCAGTTTTTCGGCAGATGCCAGTGCGAAACATGTGAACGGAAATATTACTTGGTATAACGGAGTTGGGAAAAAAGGCTCTTCAGGTAAAAAACTTGGACATTGGGACTGTGCGACAAAGATCGGATTTGACGTACCTAGAAATGGGACAAAAATCAGAGCTTATGCAAAAGCGAAACCTAAAAAGGTCATTACGGTTTATAAAAATGATGTTGGCAGAATGCCTAATGCAGTGCTGGATGTAAGCCCTAAAGCGTTTAAAGCGCTGGGATACCCATTGAGCAAAGGAAAAGTATCGGGGCATTACAGCTATTAATACATAGTTTAAATCTGTAAAGCAAGAAGTCGCATTCTTGCTTTTTCTATTGGTGGAGATAAGAGATGAAAAAAGGAATCGTTTTATTGGCAATCGTCGTTGTTTTGGCGGCAGCTGCGGGTTTTATGTTTTATTCTTTTAAAGGTAAAGGCAGTGAGAGTGCGGCCGATGTTTCCGTGAGCACGGAGAACAATGAGAAGCTTCTGGTTTCGATTACCGATACCGATCTTCTGACGAAGTATTATGAAAATGATAAGGTGATCCATGAGGAGAAGCTGACCAGCTACCCGGCGTTTGCCTTGGATCAAGAGCAGCAGGCGCTCTATTATACAAGCAATACCGATCAAAATGAGATGAGGCTTTTTAAGCTTGATCTTAAGTCTGATAAGAAAACTATGCTTTATAAAGGCCCGGAAAGCGCGGACAGCTTGTTTTTATCAAAGGATCGCTCAAAAATTTATTTCCGTTTAGGAAAAGCGGACGAAAGCAATTTCCGTATCGTATCCTTTGATTTGAAAACGAAGAAGTACAAAAATCTGTATCCTGCCGCTAATGACCAGGATGATAGCGTCAGCAGCTTCTTTTATAACCAAAAAACAGATTCATTTGCATTGCTTCATTATTCTGTAGAAGAAGACTACAAAAAAACCGATGAAGCCAATGAGAAGGGAATCGATCCAGAGCCGACTAAGATTCATTTTTCTGCCGGTCATGAAAGCGGCCTTCATGAGCTTAAGAGCCTGGAGCAGTTTATCAGTGATATTGCTGTTTCTGATGACGATAAACGGATTTTGTTTACGTCATATACACAAAAAGGCACGGAGCAAACGGCTTCTATTCAAATGCTGAATGCAGACACGAAAACCTATGAAAAAATCATTTCAAATCAGAAAACATATAAGCTGTTAATGGACGCGCAGCCGCAGTTCTCCAAGGACGGAAAGAAAATTTATTTCCTTGCCGAAGCCAAAGGGGCTAAAAAGCTGAAGGACGAAACAGGGCGTGAAGCCAAGGTTCGGACAATTTATTCTTATGACCTTGACACGAAGACGTTCAAAAAAGTATGGGAAAATCCGAATGGCATCATCAATAGTTTTTATGTCGTCAACTGAAAAAATCACTCAGCAAATGCTGAGTGATTTTTTTAATGGACGAGGTGCAGGGCAAATGATCCGAGCCATTTAAAGAAACGAATAATTGGTATTGACCAATTCATAAGTTCCGCACATAAGTTTATAGCTAAGTTCAACTTTTTGTCTGAAGCTCGTTTCTCCAGGTCAGCCTGCTGTTGGTTTTTGATCACATCATCACCCCTCATATCCATATTATACCATAATCGAAAGTGAAAAAGCCCGAAACGTTTACAGTTTTGGGCTTCATTATCTCGGCCTCTCGTCAAACCGGGAGGCCTTGCTATTGGATATAAGATTTGCTTCTCTGATCGAGGATTGTTCGCTGATAGAGACTGCTTTTTAAAAAAAGGGAAGAGCTAACTTGTTTTCGTTTGGCTGTTGTTTTGGAGATTCACTAATGAACGAATGCCTTCGACCATTTTACTTCCGCACAAAGGGCACAATGGCGTGTCACTGCTGGCGAAGTTTTTTCTGGTCCAGCCGTTGCAGTCTTCTTTTGTGCATTCCCAAGTACTCACATCTTCCTTTGGCAGCGGTTCTTGATTTCGTTTATTATAGTAAGACATAAAGTCACTTCTTCCCTCATGTATTTTACTGCACACTCTTATTGTCTCATACTTTGCCCTAATCTCCTAATTCCTTTTTCTTTATGACTTTCCAATCCGCTCATCTAAAAAGGACAGGAGCGTGCTGTTGAAAGCATCCGGTTCTTCTAAAAACGGACAATGGCTGCTCTTAGAAAATGTAACGAGCTTTGCGTTTGGAATATGTTCACGCAGGTGTTCTCCGGCTTCTATTGAGAAAAATTTGCGGTCTTCTCCGAAGCATAACAATGTCGGCACATGAACGTTTTGAATGGTTTCGCGATAATCAGCTGCCGTTTGATTAAATAAAATCGTGCTTGAAATGGCTGCCGGCTGTTTCAACATTTCGGCAAGCATCCATTCTGTTTCTGTTGATGCTGGCGGCTCTGCGAACATATTATTGATGAAGCTTTTGTAGAATGGCAGCGGGTCAGTTTGAATAGCGTGCATCGCTGTTTTCAAGCCGTCAAAGTCAAACGGACCGTGTCCCCAGCCGTCCCATTGGTAGTCGGAAGCCGATTGATCGACGATAACAGCGGCTCGAATGTTATCATTCCCAAATTGATTGATATAATCCCATACCACGAAAGCGCCCATTGACCAGCCGACAAGGACGGCAGGATCAAGCTCCATCGCACACATAAATTCTTTGATATCACGGGCGTATTGGGAAATGGTGTGTCCATGAAGAACTTTGTCGGATTCACCGTGCCCTCTAAGATCGAGACGAATACATTGATAATTGGCAGATAGCGCTGAAAGTTGTTTGTGGAAAAATTGTCCGCTCATAAGCACGCCGTGTATAAATAGGATCGGTGTCCCGCTGCCGTGAGTTTCGTAGTATAGGCGGGTCTGATCTTCTAATGTGATATATGGCATGTTATCTCCTCCTCTAGTTTCCGTCATGCGAATGAATGGCTGATGAGCTGATGATCACAGCTGTCGCAGCTGCTTGCTGTGCTTGGATGGCCGTTTCAATGGCTGTATAAAGCCCTGATTCCATCAGCAGATTTTTCTCCATATACTCGCTGAGATATAAGCTGACAGCAATTTTGAAGTTCATATCCTTTTCCCATTTAAATGCTTTTTCTTGGTTCAGCTCATGCGTAATGCTCAAAACGGTTTTGATGTCCGGCTCTTCCAAGAATGTGAGAAGGGCGAGTTCGGGATAATGAAAATCTTTTGGCTTTTTATGAGATTCAGTAATGGATTGAAAGATATGTTTGCATTGGGATACAAGGATTTCAGGTTCTTTTTCACTTTGCAGAGCAAGAATATGGCTGACGTGTTGTAAGTATTGGCCTTTTTTAAAGCCGTTAGCGGACAGCAGCTGGTAACATGATTCTGCCTTGTTCAGCGCCTGCAACCCTTTTCCGTTTTGGGCAAGCAATACGGCAAGCGGAACATTTTGAGTTGAAGTGAGGAAATAGTGATTTTTCTTCATCTGCTGGTAAACAGAGAGCCCCATGTTCATCTGTTCTCTTTGGTTTATCGTTTCGGTCTTGCCGGTGAGCAAGATCAGAGCGGAAATGTACGTGAAAATATCCCGTTTATATCCAAGCCTCACCATTTGGTTGTATACATCGATAAACGTAAGAAACGCTTGTTTCGCCTCATGCTGAAAATGAATATCCAGAATTGATGCGACAGTAAATCGGTGGTGAGTATTGAGTGTTGAAAAGCTGCCGATGTTTGATTTTATATAGCTGCTCAAATCATAAAAGCGCTGAAAATCAAAATCTCTTTTATTCACAATATATGCAGAGGAGATGAGCATTAATATCTGATTATGAGCAACTTTCCATCTTAATTTTGATTTTAATTCGTCATAAATTGAAATGTATTGATTTGTTTTATCTTTGAGATCGTTTGTCAGCATAAAAAGCAGCTCCTTTCTTCGCTGTTTCTAAGTTATACGATTTATGGAAGAAAAAGTTTCATAGATAAAAAAACCTGCCTGCAGCAGGCAAGTTTTTTTGGACTTATTTATGGGGGTCTATCACATCCATCGGTCTCATCATGTCATAATCTTCATGCTCAAGAATGTGGCAATGCCATACATACCGCCCAGTGTATGGCCCGAATGTTGCCGCAATTCTCAGGACTTCACCGGCGTGGGACTGAACCGTGTCTTTCCAGCCCTTTTCACTTGGTGGCGGCGGTACGGCGGGTCCGGTGTAGAACAGTTCTCCGCGCTCTTCAAAACGTGCTGTATCAAACGGGCGCCGGTCTAATACACGGAAGGAGACCAAATGAAGATGGATGGGATGTGTTCCGCGTGTCGGATTGATGATTGACCATATTTCGGTAGAACCGGCTTTCGGTGCTTCTGTGACAGGATCGTGCCAGCGTTTGTTGTTAAGAAGAAGGACGGGTCTGCCGTATTGATCTTGAGTGCCTGCCAGCTTCAATGTTCGGAGGTTTTGTATTCTTTCGTGCTGTACTGAAGGGTAAGATGCCAGGTATTTTGGCTTTCTGCTTTCGTCTTTTTGGGCTAACGGTTTTGTGACCCTGAATTGCATGATGTTTGCGTCTGTTTCCGGATTAACGTCACCGCCGCAGCCCTCGCTGTTTGCTAAAATGATCGATTGTCCTTCAAACGCGGCGAAGTCAATGAGAATATCAAAGCGCTCAGCCGGCGCGATACTGAAAGAGTTTAGTTTGACGGAGCGCGGCAAAAGTCCGCCGTCAGAACCGATCTGGATAAATTCTCCGCCATTATCAAGTGACAGGTTATATGTTCTCGTATTAGAGGCATTGATGACGCGGAAGCGGTATTTTCTCGGTTCGACCTCCATGTATGGCCATGCCTTCCCGTTGACGAGAATTGTATCTCCGCAAAAGGCTGGAACGATTGACGGATTAGGCAGTGACGGTGAAGGGTTTTCCGGTCCGCTCGGATAAAATAAAGAGCCATCTTCATTAATCGTACGGTCCGTGATTAAAAGCGGCACATCGTATTCACCTGATGGAAGCTTTAGGCGTTTTTCCTTTGGATCATGAATGATATAAGCGCCGATGAGCCCGGCATACACATTCAGCCTCGTCAGTGCCATGGCATGATCGTGATACCACAAAATAGCTCCGCGCTGCTGATTTGGATAATGGTAAACCTCACGTTTAAAATAAGGTCCTGTTTGTTCAAAATCTTTAGAAAACCATGCCTCCGGATAACCGTCACTATCATCAGGAGTGACGCCACCGTGTAAATGAACGACGGTTTTTACCTCGGGTTCGGCATGCTGGCTGTCACTGTGATGAATGGTGTGATCAATCGGTAGGAAATGCTCTGAAGGAAGGTTATTCATCCATTTCACATAAACGTTCTCATTTCTGTTGGCTTCAATGGTAGGGCCGGGAAATAAACCATTATAGCCCCACAGGCGGGTTGGAGGGAGATCGCGGTGAAGCTGATGATAGCATTCCTCCATGGTTACTTCGTAGTATGTGCTATCTTTTGACTGCTGTACCGGCTTTAGTGTATCTGGGATTGGGAGAGCATCCGCAAATTTTTCAAGTGTCATTTTCATCTGTCCTTATTTAAATTTTCCTAATTGGTACTATAGTTAATGACATTATGGACGTGAAGGTGACAAAAAAATCCTGCCGTTAAGGCAGGATATCGGGCTGTTGCTGAGTAACCTGTTTGGCTGATGCTTTTTCAGACACCTTGCGTTTTCTGAACACAAGATAAGAAAGCAACACGATGCCTGTGATAAAGCCTGTCAGCAGCAGTTCATCTCTCATCGATTCAATAAATGCCATGGATACTAAAATACCGCAGATGGCAATAATGGTCACGTAGGTTAAGAACGGGAAGAACCACATCTTGATCTTCAATGCTTCCGGGTTTGTTTTTTCGAGACTTTTTCGCATTCTCAGCTGGGAAACAGCGATGACAAGATAGACGAGCAGGGCGATTGCGCCTGATGAGTTAACTAAGAATAAAAAGACGGTGTCAGGTGAGAAGTAATTCATTACGACCGCAATATAAGAGAAAAATGTTCCGGCGACAATTGCTTGTACGGGAACTCCTTTTTTGCTCAGTTTCATAAAGCGGCGCGGCGCTTCGTTTCTTTCTGCAAGTGAATACAGCATTCTGGATGTGGTGTACAAACCTGAATTCAGGCAAGAAAGTACAGCTGTGAGGACGATAAAGTTCATAATCTGCGCGGCTGCCGGCACTCCAATATGCTCAAGAACAGCGACGAAAGGGCTTTCTAAAATATTAGCTGAGTTCCAAGGCAGAAGCGCAACGACAACGGCGATTGAACCAACGTAAAAGACAATGATGCGCCACACAACGGATCGGGTCGCTTTTGTTACGGATTGAACCGGGTTTGATGTTTCACCTGCAGCAATCGCAACAATCTCCGTTCCCATAAAGGAGAAGATCACGACAACAATTCCGAGCAATACAGAGCCTATGCCTTCCGGGAAAAATCCGCCTTGGCCCGTAATATTTGCGAAACCGATTGGATCACTGCCTGGGGCGAAGCCGAAAATAAATGCAAAACCAACGATTAAGAATGCGATGATTGTAACAACTTTAATGAGGGAGAACCAATATTCAAACTCACCAAACGATTTAACAGAGTAGATGTTTGTCAGAGTGAGTAAAATCGTCAAAATTAAGCTCGTCATCCACAGCGGAATATCGTGGAACCAGTATTGGATAATGCCGGCTCCCGCGATTGCTTCAATAGCGATGACAATAACCCAGAAAAACCAATAGAGCCAGCCGATTGTAAATCCGGCCCACGGTCCGATAGCGTCATGAGCGTATTGGGAAAATGATCCGCTTGTCGGGTTTACGGCCGACATTTCACCAAGCATTCGCATGATAAAGATGACCAGTAATCCGGCTAATGCATAGGAGACAATGGCACCGGGCCCGGTCGAGTGAATCACTGAACCGCTGCCAACAAATAGTCCGGCTCCGATGACGCCGGCGATAGAAATCATCGTCATATGTCGGGTCTTTAATTCTTTTTTTAATCCTGATTGAGACTGGTTCATATGTTACCTCCTTGAAGAATAGAGTTGTTACTGAATATTATGATAATTGAAACTGTAACATAAATATACATTTTGTCGAAAATTTATGTCAGAAAATATAACAGTTTATTTCAAATTTGTCGGGTTTTGTTGGCTGTTTTTGGAGTACGTACGTTCGAAATAAAAGAAAAAATTTTCCGTCAATTATTCGTTTTTTCGATTTGTTATATTTTTGAAAAAGTGTTGAGTGGCTAGAAGTATTGGCATGATTGGGTTTGAAACACTTTTTATAAATGAAAATTTGTTGCATTAAGTAAAAAGAGTTCTACCGTCACTATTTTTCTGTGGTGAGTGAATCATGTTTCTATAGACCCACTGCGGTTCAGCTTTGTATCATAATGATAGGAAAACGTGAGCGGAAAGGAGGTTTTTTTATGGAGAGATATGATGAACTGAAAAAGGGAGAATCCGGGGCGCTGGTCAGTATTGCCGCGTATCTTGTGCTGTCCGCGATTAAGCTGATCATCGGTTATGTATTCCACTCGGAAGCTCTTACGGCAGACGGTTTAAATAATACAACCGACATTATTGCTTCTGTTGCTGTGCTGATCGGTCTCCGCATCTCTCAAAAGCCTCCTGATGAAGATCATCCTTACGGCCACTTTCGGGCGGAAACAATTGCATCCCTTATCGCATCGTTTATTATGATGGTTGTCGGCCTGCAAGTGCTTTTCAGCGCCGGTGAATCTATTTTTTCTGTGAAAGAAGAGACACCTGACATCATTGCGGCTTGGACGGCTGCAGGCGGGGCAGTCATGATGCTGATTGTCTATCAGTACAACAAAAGGCTTGCTAAAAAGGTGAACAGCCAAGCGCTGCTTGCGGCAGCTGCTGATAATAAATCGGACGCGTTCGTCAGTGTCGGCACGTTTATCGGTATTTTGGCCGCGCAATTCCATCTGGCATGGATTGATACAGTGACAGCGTTTGTCATTGGCCTTCTCATTTGCAAAACGGCATGGGATATTTTCAAAGAATCATCGCATTCATTGACGGATGGCTTTGACGTAAAGGACATGTCCGATTATAAACAGACGATTGAAAAAATCTCCGGTGTCAGCCGTTTAAAAGACATCAAGGCGAGATATTTAGGCAGCTCTGTTCATGTAGATGTGGTGGTTGAAGTGTCCTCAGAGTTAAATATTACAGAGAGCCATGATATCGCGAATGAAATTGAGCGGAGAATGAAGGAGGAGCATGCGATTGATTATTCGCATGTTCATATGGAGCCTTTGGAAAACAAATAACTGGTAAGGAGCTTCCTGTCATGGGAAGCTTTTTTTGTTTGAATGGCCTGTATGTATTGGTAACAATTTGCTAGAATCGTTTTTTTATACAGGTCGTTTTTTGTGGTAAAGTTAGGTTACTATATGATGAATTTTGTAGATGACTAGGAGGAAGAGAATGTCATACCAAGAAGACCTGCATCCTTTGCTGGGGAAAGCAGTTGAACATATCGATAAAGTAATGGTTGGAAAACGAGACATCGCAAAACTCAGCTTAGCAGCTATTCTTGCCAAAGGACATGTGCTGCTCGAAGATGTGCCGGGCGTAGGGAAAACGATGATGGTTCGCGCTCTGGCGAAATCAATCGGCGCAGATTTTAAACGAATTCAATTCACACCGGATTTGCTGCCCTCCGATGTAACGGGTGTTTCTATCTATAATGCGAAATCAATGGAGTTTGAATACCGGCAGGGCCCGATTATGGGGAATATCGTGCTGGCTGACGAAATCAATCGAACATCTCCTAAGACACAGTCTGCCTTGCTTGAAGCGATGGAAGAGGGAAGCGTCACGGTTGATGGCAATACAATGCCGCTTGCCGCCCCATTTTTCGTCATGGCAACGCAAAATCCTGTGGAATATGAAGGAACATATCCTTTGCCGGAAGCCCAGCTTGACCGTTTTTTATTTAAACTTCGCATGGGCTATCCGTCCTTTGAAGAGGAATTCGATGTCTTATCTCTTCAGGAAAAAAGCCATCCGATTGAGACACTTGAGCCTGTGATTTCAAAAGAAGAATTCATTCGCCTGCAAAGAGAAGTGCAGGATGTCCGTGCTGATGACAGCATGAAGGAATATATTGTTGAAATCGTGCAGAAGACAAGACAGCATGCTTCCGTTCACTTAGGCGTCAGTCCGCGCGGATCCATCGGACTTATGAAAGCGGCCCAGGCCTTTGCGCTGCTTCATGGCCGCGATTATGTCATTCCGGATGATATTCAATATCTAGCTCCTTATACGCTGCCGCACCGGATGCTTTTGCAGCCGGAAGCAAAATTCGAAGGGGTTCAGGCAGAAACAATCGTACGGGAGATCATGTCAAACGTGAAAGTTCCGGTTCAAAGGTCGTCGGTCCGCCGATGAAAAAGACATTTCAATGGTTGATGTACGGGTGGAAACTGCTCGCATTAACGTTATTGACGGGTGCTGTTTTCTCTTATGCAATGTTTCAGGGCGGCTTTGTCAGCTGGTTTTTGTTTTATGCATTTCTCCCTTTTGTTGTATACGCCGGGCTGCTGGCGATGTATCCTCTCCGCTCTTTTCAGGTGTCGCGGCATATCGTCAAAACGCAATTGCATGCGGGAGACAGGCTGGAAGCTTCGATTACGCTTAAAAGAAAACTGCCGTTTCCCCTGATGTATATGGTGATTGAAGATTGTCTGCCGTCAGGGTTAGAGCCATTAAACGGAGATGAAGCTTTGGCCAAACAGCTGGTGTTTCCGTGGTTCAAACGGAGCATCACGATGTCATATCAAATAGCGCCAGTACCGCGTGGAGAACATCATTTTCATGCCGTCAGGGTGCGGGCCGGGGATGTTCTCGGCCTGATTGAAAAAACGGCGTTTTATGGAGCTGATGATGCAGTGTTTGTTTATCCGTCCTTTCAGTCTCTTCAGTATCAGCTGAATGAGCGTTATCAGGAAGATGGCGTAAGCGGGGCATCGCCTGTTCATCAGCACCAGTCTTCAGTCGCGGCGAGTGTAAGGAACTATCAGCCGGGAGACCGTTTTGCGGCGTTAGACTGGAAGACTTCAGCGAGAAGGAGCCAGCTGATGACGAAGGAATTTGAACCGTCGAAAAGCAAAAACCTGTTTCTTCTGATGGACCGTTTTAGCTCTGACGGATTCGAAGAGGTTGTTTCCGTGACAGCTTCAATTCTTCATTCTGTTTTGAAAAATAGCGCAGGAGCAGGTCTGGCTTCAATCGGTAAGGAAAGGTCCATTTTTCCGATACAAGAGGGAGAGCAGCATTTTAAACACATGCTGCATCATTTAGCCGTTTGCGATTGTAATGCTGCTGACCCCGTAAGCCGTTATGCATGTGAGGAGCTTGGGAAGCCGTCTGTTCGCCAGGCTGATAAAGTGATTGTCACGGGACAGATCACTGAGGATTTGATGAGAATGCCAGAAGCAGGGATCGGCCCGGTTACCATTATACTCGCAAAAGAGAAAGACACCGATCTTTCCCAAGGTGAGCATATGATAATCGAACGCATGCTGAAACACCAAATCAGAGTTCAAATCATGAGAGGCGGCCGAGCTTCGCGTGTTGTTTAGAAAGAGAGGTGACGGTGTACATGCCGCTTGATGATCAGAAGGGAAGCCGTTTGAGCTTGCTGTTATTTTATTTTCTGGCTTTTTTATTGCTGTGGGAGTGGCTCAGGCCGCTGGATCATTTTACAGACACAAAGCATACAGGCTTTTTTGCTGTCTTTATCGGCTTGACATTTCTGCTGACTTTTTTCAGGATGAGGTGGTTTGTCACCGTTCCTTTTTGTGTCTTATTTACGTTCATTTCGATACACATATTGTTTTACGAAGGGTCTATTTTTGACTTGAGCTGGATCAGCTCTTTTTTACAGGATGTCTATTTGAATATCACATTTATTCAGACAGGACAATGGAATGATATGATTCCTTCTTTTCGGACCCTGCTGTTTTTTGTGCTGCTATGGCTGCTGGTCTACCTCCTCCATTACTGGGTGATTTACCAGAGGAGAATCTTATTTTTCTTTATGATGACAGTGGCATATATTACGATTCTTGATACATTTACGCCTTATGACGCTTCCTACGCCGTTATCCGTATCGTGCTGATTGGTTTCTTTATGTTGGGCCTTCTGTATTTGGAACGCATTAAGCTGATGGAACGAATAACACTACCGAAAGCGGCTGTTCTGAAATGGTTTCTCCCCCTGTCTGTGCTGATTTTGGCTGCGGTGGGATTTGGGCTTGCCGCGCCGAAATCAGATCCGAAGTGGCCGGATCCCGTTCCTTTTCTCAAAAAAGTCACCAATCAAGATCGGGTGCCGGCAGGAGAAAGTAAAATCGGATACGGGAATCACGATGAATCGCTTGGCGGTCCGTTTCAGCAGGACGATACCCCTGTTTTTACGTGGCAGGGAAAAGAGCGCACATATTTCCGTGTAGAAACGAAGGATACGTATACGGGAAAAGGCTGGATTGAAACAGATACAGGCATGTCGTATCAGCTTAGCGGTGGCAACGTTGAAAATCTGTGGTTTGATCATAAGGTTTCCACAGAGCGAAACACTGTACGCGTGAAGGTCGATGAGCATTATGGATATAACCATGTAATGTATCCGATTGGTGCGCAAAATATTAAGCCTAAGCAGGCCGTCTCACTTGAAATGAACGGGAACACTGAACAAATAACTCCGATTAGTGAGCAGAGCGGTGATATTCGGAACATGGGCAGTTATACAGTGACGTACAATTCCCCGGTCTATAAACAGGATGATCTGAAAAAGGTGAAAGTAAGACAAAACAGTGAAGAGTACACATTCAGCGATCGCTATATGCAACTGCCTGATACACTTCCTGATCGGGTGAAAAACCTTGCGTTAAAGCTGACTGAGGGCCAGGATAATATGTTTGATAAGGTGAAAGCTATTGAGGACTATTTAGGATCAAATGAGTTCACCTATGAAACAGAAAACGTGACTGTCCCTAAAGATGACGAAGATTATGTGGATCAATTTCTGTTTGAAACAAAGATAGGCTATTGTGATAACTTTTCGTCCTCGATGGTGGTGCTCCTGCGTTCGGCTGGCATTCCGGCACGCTGGGTAAAGGGATATACGTCAGGTGAATATAAAAAAGCGGGGAACAAAAACGGCAGCATCTATGAAGTGACAAATAACAATGCCCATTCTTGGGTAGAAGTGTATTTTCCAGAGCAGGGCTGGGTCACTTTTGAGCCGACAAAAGGATTCACAAATCCGGCTGAGTTTGCTTCCTCTGATAAAAAGGATTCAGGCAGCGAGAGCAGCAATTCGCCTGAGAAAGCAAAAGAGGACCAGAAAGAAGAGAGAAAACAGCCGGAGAAAGAGGAAAAACAAAAGGAAAAACGTGAACCTGCCGTTTCTAAAAAAACGCCGTCTGCGCATGCAAGTGTTAGTACAGGCTGGTATGTCGCCATTGCTGCGGTACTTTTGGCAGCGGTGTTGCTGTATGTATTCCGTTCGTTATGGCTGCCTGTTTTCACAGTGAGAAAATTGAAGCGCCGCAGTGATCAGCATGTGTTTTTTGAGGCATACGGCGCGCTTCTGAAACAGATGAAAAGAAGAGGCCTGCCCAAACGTGACAGCGAAACGCTGCGGGAGTATGCAAAACGAATTGACGAAACATATCATTCTGAAGACATGTTAAAGCTGACAGCAAACTATGAGCGGGCGCTGTACAGAAATGATGATGCGGCAAAGCTTTGGAATGATTCCAGAGAGTTATGGGAAAATTTAATTAAAAGAAGATGGTCTTGACCGCTTATCGACGTGTTGTTAGAATTAGTGAATATTATCGGAGTCTGGGAGCGAGTTGCCTGACTCCGGCAAACGGCCTTGCCAAAAGAGGGCGGAGCGTGTTTCATATCTGTCCTCGTTTTTTTCTGTGTCAAAAAACTTAGAGGAGATTAGGTGACAACCATGACAAAGTTAGTGAATGAAATGATTCTTGTCCTTGATTTCGGCAGTCAGTACAATCAGCTGATTACACGCCGCATCCGTGAATTTGGTGTATACAGTGAGCTGCATCCCCATACATTGACGGCTGAAGAAATTAAAGAAATGAATCCAAAAGGAATTATTTTATCCGGCGGTCCGAACAGTGTATATGATGAAGGCTCTTTCCGCTGTGACGAGAAAATCTTCGAATTAGATGTTCCTGTATTGGGAATTTGCTACGGCATGCAGCTGATGACTCATTACCTTGGTGGTAAAGTAGAAGCTGCCAGCCAGCGTGAATACGGTAAAGCGAACATCCACATCGAAGGAACACCTGATTTGTTCAAAGATCTTCCGAATGAACAAGTGGTTTGGATGAGCCACGGTGACTTGGTTGTAGAAGTGCCTGAAGGTTTCACTGTTGATGCGACAAGCCATCACTGCCCGAACTCAGCGATGAGCAAAGCGGATAAAAAATGGTACGGTGTTCAGTTCCATCCGGAAGTGCGCCATTCTGAATACGGCAATGACCTTCTGAAAAACTTTGTATTCGGCGTTTGCGAATGCGAAGGCAAATGGTCAATGGAGAACTTTATCGAGATCGAAATGCAAAAAATCCGTGAAACGGTCGGAGACAAACAGGTTCTTTGTGCGCTTAGCGGCGGCGTTGATTCTTCTGTTGTTGCTGTTTTGATTCATAAAGCGATCGGCGACCAGCTGACTTGTATCTTTGTAGACCATGGCTTGCTCCGTAAAGGCGAGGCTGAAGGTGTTATGAAAACATTCAGCGAAGGCTTTAACATGAACGTGATTAAAGTAGACGCAAAAGACAGATTCTTAAATAAACTGAAAGGCGTTTCTGATCCTGAGCAAAAACGCAAAATCATCGGTAATGAATTTATTTATGTGTTCGACGATGAAGCGGACAAGCTCAAAGGCATCGACTACCTTGCACAAGGAACGCTTTATACTGATATCATCGAGAGCGGTACTGCAACGGCGCAAACGATCAAATCTCACCATAATGTCGGCGGGCTTCCTGAAGACATGCAGTTTGAACTGATCGAGCCGTTAAACACGCTCTTCAAAGACGAAGTGCGCGCGCTTGGCACAGAGCTCGGCATTCCGGATGAAATCGTATGGCGCCAGCCTTTCCCAGGACCGGGCCTCGGCATCCGCGTTCTTGGCGAAGTAACAGAAGAAAAACTGGAAATCGTTCGTGAATCAGATGCGATACTGCGTGAAGAAGTAGCAAATCACGGGTTAGAGCGTGATATCTGGCAATACTTCACTGTTCTTCCTGACATCCGCAGCGTTGGTGTTATGGGTGACGCGAGAACATATGATTACACAATCGGAATTCGCGCCGTTACTTCAATTGACGGCATGACTTCTGACTGGGCGCGTATCCCGTGGGATGTGCTTGAAGTGATTTCTACACGTATCGTGAATGAGGTAAAGCATATCAACCGCGTCGTGTACGACATTACAAGTAAGCCGCCTGCGACGATTGAGTGGGAATAAGTAAATACCTAAGAAAAACGTCCCTTTATAAAAGGGGCGTTTTTTTTGTTAACTTTTTGAAACCGTTTTGGCAATTCTTATATCTAACAACATAGGAGGTGGATAAGGTGAAGGAAGAAAGATTGATTACAAAGGCGAGAAAAGGAAATTCTCGAGCCTTTGAAAAGCTTATGCTGGCACATCAGGAGACTCTATATAAAACAGCCTATCTCTATTTGAGAAATAAAGAAGATGCACTTGATGCTGTACAGGAAACGGCTTATAAAGCTTTTATAGGTATAGAAAAACTAAAAGAGCCAAAGTACTTTTTAACGTGGCTCACCCGAATACTCATTAATTCAATTTTTGCAATGAAGAAAAAGAAGGGAGAATTGGTTCCGTTTGAAAGCCATCATGACACTGGCACGGATCAAAGGAATATTGAAGAATATATAGATTTGCGCAATGCGCTTGATACACTTGATGAACATGTTCAGTTAACAATTCAGCTCTATTATTTTCAAGATTATTCGATTTCAATGATAGCTGAACAAACAGGAATGGCAGAAGGCACAATTAAAACACATTTACATAGAGCAAGAAAATCACTAAAACAGGAGCTGGAAAAGGAGGATAAAAAAATATGGAAAAACATCAAGTAAAGCAGTTGTATGATGACATAGAAGTGCCAAAGAAAGTACTCAAAAAAGCAATACATCAAGCTGTCGTTCGTGCTGAAAATGAAACTAACACAAGGCGCCGTTTTAAATGGGCACGAACCATTACAAACGGAATCGCTGTTGCTGCTATGGTATGTATACTGTATTTAACGTCCGGTCTTTTTCTGCCATCTGTAAACAAAGCGATGGGAAGCATACCCATTGTCGGCCAAATTTATAAGGATTTTCAAGATAAAGTTGGCCTATCATTGTTTAAAAGCAATTTGGTCACAGCTTTGAATGAAAAAGCAGAGTCTAGGGGAATCACTGTTTCTGTAAACAGCTCCTATTACGATGCCGGACAGCTTGTCTATAACTTTACTGTTGATAACTTCCAGTCTGATGAAAAAGAGATCATGTATGATGTGGATGAAGCGAGTTATAACGACAATTTTTCAATCAACTACGATTCCTTAATGCTTAAAAAATTAAATAACAAGCAATACGCAGGACAATTAAGGATTTATACAAATGGTACTGAAATAAAAAATGGGGATACCGTACCTTTTGTTGTTACTCATATCAATGAAATACAGGGAAATTGGAGATTTAAACTACCTATTACCAAAAAGAATGCGAATTATTTAGAAAGCTCAAAAGTGGTATCGGCTTATCATAATCGTTATCAATTTTCCAATATTCAAGTGGAAAACGGGAAACTTGGATCTGTCCTTCAATTTACAATAGATTATCAAGGCATAGCAAAGCATGATACGGTTGAAATTAACGAAGTCAAAGATGATTTAGGAAACACATATGAGATGACAGCGTCAAATATCGAACTTGGAGACCGCAAAAAAATGAACGAGAGAACGCTAAGAGCAAAAGGGCAAACACAGTTAAAATCACCAATTAATCCAAAAGCGAAAAAGCTAACTTTAATAGCAGATATCAGATCTGAGGCAGAGGGCAGTGAAATCGTTCCGCTAAATGCAGGGATGCCGCTTCGTCTTTCAGAAACAAAACATCAAAACATAGGGATTGAAATCAATAACATTAAACAGGAAGGGAGGAAAGTATTGGTTCATTACCGCTTCACTGGAGTTGATACTTCAAGTATGTCAAAAAATGACTTAGTGGATATAGGTGAAATGATTGGCCTTGGTGATATAAAAAGAATGCAATCATGGTCTGATCCGATGGCTTATTATGAAGAAGGTTATTATTTGAAATGGAATAAAGCTGAAGTGGAAAATATGGACACAGCAGAAATGGTATCTACTTTTGAACTGGATGATGCTTATCTTGATAAACTGTCTTTAAAGCATTTTGTGTTTAATGAATACGGTCTGTATATTGATAAAGGCGTTTTAAATGACTTGATTCAACTAGAGCCATTCTCGTTTACTGTACCAGTGCATCAAGTGAGTCAGCCTCCAAGATAAAATAATCATAAGTTGAAAAGCCGTATGTTGCCATACATACGGTTTTTATCATTGTTGCCCATTTGGTCAATAGACGAATAAACCAATTTTTTTAATAAGTAATGTTCGTTATTTATATTGTCATTTCAAATCGAACTTGGTACAATAGACACAGAAATCAAATAAGATGAATTCGTATAATCGCGGGGATATGGCTCGCAAGTCTCTACCAAGCTACCGTAAATGGCTTGACTACGTAAACATTTCTTTCGTTTGATATAAATAAAACACGTTTATTTATTCAAACTGGAATCCGTCTGTAGTCAAGCGTCCCAAAATATATTGGGGCGTTTTTTATTTGGCGATTTCAGGGCAGGATAAATAGCAAAGAGTGAAGGGAGTCAAATAGCTTGAAAAAGTTTTTTCAGTTTGATGAGCTGGGCACCAGCTATCGCAACGAAATCATCGGCGGATTAACGACCTTTTTATCCATGGCGTATATCCTGTTCGTCAATCCGATTACGCTAGCTTTGGAAAGTGTAAAAGATTTTCCGGAAGCATTGAGAATAGATCAAGGCGCGGTCTTTACGGCGACAGCTTTGGCGTCAGCAGCAGGCTGTATTTTAATGGGCTTAATTGCGAGATATCCGATTGCCATTGCGCCCGGTATGGGGCTCAACGCGTTTTTTGCGTTTTCTGTTGTTCTGGGTATGGGGATCTCCTGGCAGGCCGCTTTGTCTGGTGTTTTCATTTCAGGACTGATCTTTGTTGCTCTTTCTTTAACAGGTTTTCGTGAAAAAATCATTAACGCTATTCCGCCTGAGCTGAAATTGGCAGTTGGAGCTGGGATTGGCCTATTTATTACATTTGTCGGCTTACAGGGCTCAGGGATCATTGCAGCGAATCCTTCAACCCTTGTCACAATCGGAAACATTCACAGCGGTCCTGTGCTGTTAACGATTTTCGGTGTCATCGTAACGGTTATTTTGATGGTGCTTCGCGTCAACGCTGGCGTGTTTATCGGGATGCTGTTAACGGCGATTGCCGGTATGATTTTCGGTTTGGTTCCGGTTCCGTCTCAAATCGTCGGAAGTGTGCCAAGCCTTGAATCGACATTTGGACAGGCTTGGATTCACTTGCCGGATATTTTCTCTGTGCAAATGCTGATCGTCATTTTAACATTCTTGTTTGTCGGATTTTTTGATACGGCTGGTACACTGGTTGCTGTGGCAACACAGGCTGGTTTAATGAAGGAAAACAAATTGCCGCGTGCAGGCCGTGCACTTTTAGCTGACTCAACTTCAATCGTTATCGGTTCCGTGCTTGGGACGTCTACAACAACGTCTTATGTGGAATCAAGCTCGGGTGTTGCTGCGGGGGCCCGTTCCGGTTTTGCGGCAATTGTAACTGGAATTCTCTTTTTACTCGCTATGTTTTTCTCACCGCTTCTATCAGTCGTTACGTCAAATGTAACAGCTCCGGCACTGATCATAGTCGGTGCATTAATGGTAGCACCGCTTGGCAAAATCGCTTGGGACAAGTTTGAAGTGGCGGTTCCCGCATTCCTTACAATGATCATGATGCCGCTAACGTACAGCATTGCGACTGGAATTGCGATCGGATTTATTTTCTACCCGATTACAATGGTGTGCAAAGGGAAAGCCAAAGAGGTTCATCCGATCATGTACGGACTGTTTGTTGTATTTATTCTTTACTTTATTTTCCTGAAATAATATTGAAAACCAGCTGCAGTTTTTGCGGCTGGTTTTTTATTTTGTTGCGAAAGGCAAAACCATTTCATATCATATACCGTCATGTAGATGTGCCGCCATTGTTTACTGAAATGGAAATGACTTGACTGTTCAGGAAGGCTTCGGTACCTTATATAAGTGTTTTATTTTCTTGCTGAATGGTATTCCGCCGTATATTTTTGATAGGAGTTGCTAACATGACGGAAGAAAGAAAAGAAACGTTGGAAGAAGAAGTTAACCAGAATGAAGGAATAGATGAAGAGCCGCTTTCGCGGATGTCGAGAAAGGCCAGCCGCCAAAGCAAGCAGAAGCAGAAACAAAAGCAGAAACAACATAAGGGACGCGTAGAATCGTCTGCGAAAGAAAAGCTAGCCTCTGTTTGGGCTGCCATTAACAGATATTGCGGCTTTGCTTTTGCAATATTGAAATCTCCGGCGAAAACGGTTGTGGCAGATGGTTTCTCTCATTATAAATATGGTCTTATTTCAATGCTCATATTCAGTATCGTTTTTTCAATCGGGAACTGGTTTCAGTTAAAGGCGAGCTGGAACAGGCCGCTCGGTTTTGGAGAACGCCATCACGCGTTTTATGACGGATTTTTTGTCGTTCTTGTGTATATGCTCGTCTTTTTTGCTGTTATGGTCTTCTCGATATGGGCCGTGTCTCGGTATATGATGAAGCAAAAGGTATCATTCAAGGAAGCTGCAGCTGGTTTTGGCTCATTGCTTGTACCGGTGATCGCCGTTTCAATCATTTGGATGATATTTGCGATCGTGAATGTACCGATGCTGACTGTCCTTTTCACAGTGTTCATCCTGTTTTCGCTTTTCTTTATGATGGCGCTGTATATACAGCGTCTGTATCAGACGGCAAGTGAGGCACCGATTGACTACATCTATTGTGTGTTTGCTGTTTTAGCCGTTGCGCTGCTGTTTGCGGCAGTGACATGGCCGTTTATTTCTGAATATTTTACGGCATCGCTTATCCCGCTTTAATGTAAAAAAACCGGCTGAAAAGGCCGGTTTTTTGATGTCACAGTTTTTACAAATATATCTAAAAAACACAGTTGAATTGTAGGATTAATCCGTGTATGATGAGGAAAATGCTGTGGAGGATGATGGACATGGCCCATTTACTTCGTCAGGCGATTTATCAAAAGAAGGAATTTTTAAAAACCAAATTAATGCTCTCAGAATTTTATCGCGGAAGAGGGGAACAGCTCGCTGATTATACGCTGAGTGAACTTGAGAAAGAATATGAGTCCCTTCGGAAAATGAAAAAAGAGATATGACAATAAATAAAGAAATGTGAGTCTGCTGAAAAGCAGGCTTTTTTGTTTGGATTTTGAAAAGGATAGAAAGAGGGTAAACTATTGCTGAGTGATGAAGAGAGTGTGTCGAAAAATTTTGTCTGCGATAACGGCCATAGCTGATTGTAAAGGGTTCATTTCTCTAGTAGAATATGAATGCTTTACGTAAGTTGAATGAGTAAGGGGGTTTTATAAAATGATGCAAACCTTATTATCAAACGGATTAGCAATGGTTCTCATTATTCTGATTATCAATGTTGTTTATGTATCATTTTTTACGATAAGAATGATTTTAACACTGAAAGGCCAGCGGTATTTAGCGGCCGGAATCAGCACGATTGAAATTTTGGTTTATGTGACTGGGCTGAGCCTCGTGCTCGATAACTTAGACCAGATTCAAAACGTGATTGCGTACGCCCTCGGCTATGGTCTGGGCGTGATTGTCGGCATGAAAATCGAAGAAAAATTGGCGCTTGGCTATATTATGGTCAATGTGATTACAAAAGAGCTTGACGTCGATCTTCCGAAGCAGCTTCGTGAAAAAGGCTATGGCGTGACGAACTGGGTGGCCGGCGGACTTGAAGGCGACCGCACAGCTCTGCAGATTTTGACGCCGAGAAGATATGAGCTGCAGCTGTACGAGACGATTAAAACACTTGATTCAAAAGCTTTTATTATTGCGTATGAACCAAAAACGATCCACGGCGGCTTCTGGGTCAAAGCGGTGAAGAAGAGGAGAATTAAAGAATAATGGCAAAACCGAAGAAGAAAAAGTTTGAAGTGACAGAACAGCAAACGATCGAAGCAGTGCTTCAGCAAATGAAAGAAGAAGGATATATGCCTGTACGTCGAATGGAAGAGCCGATCTTTAAGGAAAAGATGGAAGATGGGTCAATTCAGATCGTTCCGTGCGGAAAAAAAATCGTATTTGAAGGGAAATTGATCTAAAACACGAACATTAGCAGAATGAATTTTTATATCGTTCGATAATGTCGTTGACATTATTCATGTCCGTTGTTAAGATAAACATGAAATCAAAACACGACCTCATATAATCTTGGGAATATGGCCCATAAGTTTCTACCCGGCAACCGTAAATTGCCGGACTATGCAGGAAAGTGATCGATAAAACTGACATGGATATATCGCAGAAGCGAACGACTGCCGATACATGCACCATGCCCGGTTTGTATTGCTTCCTCATAATGCAATACAAAGCCGGGTATTTTTTATTTTCTGAAAACTAAAGCATTAGAAGGTGGGAACAGAATGCAGCCGCTAGTAGGAATCATCATGGGAAGCACTTCCGATTGGGAGACAATGAAAAACGCATGCGACATACTTGAAGAACTTGAAGTGCCGTACGAAAAGAAGGTGGTTTCCGCTCACCGTACGCCTGATTTCATGTTTGAGTACGCTGAAACAGCCAGAGATAGAGGCATTAAGGTCATTATCGCCGGTGCCGGTGGAGCCGCGCACTTGCCGGGGATGACAGCTGCTAAAACGACGCTGCCGGTTATCGGCGTTCCGGTTCAGTCTAAGGCGCTGAACGGACTCGATTCACTTCTTTCCATCGTGCAAATGCCTGGAGGCGTTCCGGTTGCTACAACAGCCATCGGAAAAGCAGGCGCTGTGAACGCAGGTCTGTTAGCGGCGCAAATTTTGTCAGCTTTTGACGAGGATCTAGCCAGAACGTTAGATGAAAGAAGAGAAAATACAAAACAAACAGTGTTAGAAAGCAGTGATCAGCTTGTCTAATCAAATCATCTATCCAGGAGCCGTCATTGGCATGATCGGCGGCGGACAGCTTGGGAAAATGATGGCTGTCTCCGCAAAGCAAATGGGGTATAAAGTTGCGGTCGTTGATCCGGTGAAAGACTCGCCGTGCGGGCAGGTCGCGGATATCGAAATCACCGCTTCTTACAATGACCTCGAAGCGATTCGGAAATTGGCTGAGATCAGCGATATTATCACGTATGAGTTTGAAAACATCGATTATGATGCGCTGCATTGGCTGAAAGGTCATGCGTATCTCCCGCAAGGAAGTGAGCTGCTGCTCATTACCCAAAACCGTGAAACAGAGAAAAAAGCGATTCAATCCGCGGGCTGTGAAGTTGCCCCTTACAGCATCGTTAAAACAATGGATGAGCTGAAAGAGGCGGTTCAGTCGCTGGGGCTTCCCGCAGTGCTGAAAACATGCCGCGGCGGATATGACGGCAAAGGCCAATTTGTCATCAAGGAAGCGTCACAAATAGAAGAGGCTTCAGCTCTTTTAGAGCACGGAACTTGCATTCTCGAAAGCTGGGTTTCTTTTAAAATGGAACTGTCGGTCATCGTTGTCAGATCGGTAAACGGAGAAATTTCGACGTTCCCGGCAGCGGAAAACATTCACCACAATAATATTCTGTTCCAAAGCATCGTGCCTGCACGGGTTGAAGAAGGGATTCAGGAAAAGGCTGCTGAGCTGGCCGTTAAGCTCGCAGGTGAGCTGAATCTTGTCGGACCGCTTGCTGTTGAAATGTTCCTGACAGAGGGCGATGAGCTTTTGGTTAATGAACTGGCGCCTAGACCGCACAATTCAGGACATTATACGCTGGACCTTTGCGAGACGAGCCAGTTTGAACAGCATATCAGAGCGGTTTGCGGCCTTCCGCTTGGAAAAACGGAGCTGCTGAAGCCTGGCATGATGGTGAATCTTCTCGGCGATGAAGTAAAGATCCCAGAGGAAGAGCCGGAGCTTTTAAAAGAAGCAAAGCTTTATGTATACGGAAAACATGAAATCAAAAAAGGCCGCAAAATGGGGCATATTACTTTTATGAAGCAGCCTGAAGACGAATGGATTCAGGAGATCACAAATAAATGGAGAAATAGAGACGGAGGACAAGCAGAATGATCGAACGTTATTCAAGACCTGAAATGTCCGCGATTTGGACGGATGAAAACAGATTTCAAGCATGGTTAGAGGTTGAAATTCTTGCCTGTGAAGCGTGGGCGGAGCTCGGCGTTATTCCAAAAGAAGACGTAAAGCTGATGCGCGAAAACGCGTCATTTGACATCAACCGCATTTTAGAAATCGAACAGGACACGCGTCATGACGTAGTTGCTTTTACACGCGCTGTATCCGAATCACTGGGCGAAGAAAGAAAATGGGTGCATTACGGCTTAACGTCAACTGACGTCGTAGATACCGCTCTTTCTTACTTATTAAAACAGGCAAATGACATTCTGCTCAAGGACCTTGAGAGATTTGTTGACATCATAAAAGAAAAAGCGAAAGAACATAAATACACAGTCATGATGGGCCGTACACACGGCGTACACGCAGAGCCTACAACATTTGGTTTAAAGCTTGCGCTTTGGCACGAAGAAATGAAACGCAACCTTGAACGCTTTAAACAAGCGAAGGAAGGCATCGAGGTTGGGAAGATTTCCGGTGCTGTCGGCACATATGCGAACATTGATCCGTTTGTTGAGCAATATGTTTGTGAGAAACTCGGCCTGAAAGCCGCACCAATTTCAACACAAACGCTTCAGCGTGACCGCCATGCTGATTATATGGCGACACTTGCTTTGATCGCGACAAGTATTGAGAAATTCGCAGTTGAAATTCGCGGACTGCAAAAGAGTGAAACACGTGAGGTCGAGGAATTTTTTGCGAAAGGGCAAAAAGGGTCATCCGCAATGCCGCATAAACGGAATCCGATCGGTTCTGAAAACATGACAGGTATAGCGCGTGTCATTCGCGGCTACATGATGACAGCTTACGAAAATGTTCCGTTATGGCATGAGCGCGATATTTCTCATTCTTCAGCGGAACGGATTATTCTTCCGGATGCGACAACCGCGCTGAATTACATGCTGAACCGTTTCTCCAATATCGTGAAGAACTTAACGGTCTTCCCGGAAAACATGAAGCGCAACATGGACCGCACATTGGGGCTGATCTACTCTCAGCGCGTGCTGCTGGCATTGATTGACACAGGCCTGACTCGTGAAGAAGCTTATGACACAGTGCAGCCGAAAGCAATGGAGGCATGGGAGAAGCAAGTACCGTTCCGTGAGCTTGTGGAAGCGGAAGAGAAAATCACGTCCCGTCTATCTCCGGAAAAAATTGCTGACTGCTTTGATTATCATTACCATCTGAAAAATGTGGATCTGATCTTTGAACGCTTAGGTTTAGCTTAGAAGAAGCTTTTAGCGGCTTCTTCTAAGCCGCTGCAGTTTGAAAATTCCCAACATTCGGGTTAGGAGGCCTTCCGTGAATATTGTGAAGAATGAACTTTTATATGAAGGAAAAGCAAAAAAGATCTACAAAACCGATGACGAAAACATGCTGTATGTGGTGTATAAAGATTCTGCCACTGCCTTTAACGGAGAAAAAAAGGCGGAAATCAGCGGCAAAGGGCGCTTAAACAATGAGATTTCTAGCCTGATTTTCAAACACCTCCATAAAAAAGGAGTTAATAACCACTTTATCGAGCGCATGTCGGAAACAGAGCAGATCATTAAAAAGGTAACGATTGTGCCGCTTGAAGTCGTCGTCAGAAATGTTGTGGCAGGGAGCATGTCCAAACGTCTCGGCATTCCAGAAGGAACGGAGCTTGAACAGCCGATTATCGAGTTTTACTACAAGGATGACGCGCTGGGTGATCCGCTCATCACAGAAGATCATATTTGGCTCTTGAAAGCGGCAACTCCTGAACAGGTAGAATCCATTAAGTCCATCACAAAAACAGTAAATGAAGAGCTTCAAAACATTTTTGACGATTGTCATGTCAGATTAATAGATTTCAAGCTTGAATTCGGTTTAGATGCAGACGGGCAAGTGCTTTTGGCGGATGAAATTTCACCTGATACATGCCGTCTGTGGGATAAAGCCACGAACGAAAAGCTGGACAAAGATTTATTCAGACGCAATCTGGGAAGCTTAACCGACGCATACGAAGAGATTTTCAAAAGACTGGGAGGCATTCATCATGTATAAAGTAAAAGTTTATGTCAGCTTAAAAGAAAGTGTACTGGATCCACAAGGGAGCGCTGTCCAGCATGCCTTGCACAGTATGTCTTACAAGGAAGTCGCCGACGTGCGCATCGGGAAATACATGGAGCTAACAATTGAAAAGTCGGACCGTGATCTTGACGTGCTAGTGAAAGAAATGTGCGAAAAACTTCTTGCGAATACAGTGATTGAAGATTACAGATATGAGGTTGAGGAGGTAGTCGCACAGTGAAATTTGCGGTGATTGTGTTACCCGGCTCTAACTGTGATATCGATATGTATCACGCTGTAAAGGATGAACTCGGTCATGATGTGGAATACGTCTGGCACGAGGAAACAAGCCTTGACGGCTTCGACGGCGTATTAATTCCGGGAGGTTTTTCTTACGGAGATTACTTGAGATGCGGCGCCATCGCCCGATTTGCGAATATTATGCCTGCTGTAAAACAGGCAGCGGCTGAAGGAAAACCTGTCCTCGGCGTCTGCAACGGATTTCAGATTTTACAGGAGCTTGGCCTTTTGCCAGGTGCAATGAGACGCAACAAAGATTTGAAGTTCATTTGCCGTCCGGTTGAATTAATCGTGCAGAACGACGAAACTTTATTCACCTCTTCCTATGAAAAAGGCCAATCGATTACAATTCCTGTTGCCCACGGTGAAGGGAATTTCTACTGCGATGACGAAACGCTTGCTTCATTAAAAGAAAACAATCAAATTGCTTTCACATACGGTTCCGATATTAACGGAAGTGTCAGCGATATTGCCGGTGTTGTAAATGAAAAAGGAAATGTGTTAGGCATGATGCCTCATCCAGAGCGCGCGGTCGATGATCTGCTTGGAAGCGCCGACGGTCTTACATTGTTTCAGTCTATCGTGAAAAATTGGAGGGAAACTCATGTCACTACTGCTTGAACCAAGTAAAGAACAAATTAAAGAAGAGAAAATATATCAGCAAATGGGTGTCAGTGATGATGAGTTTGCATTGATTGAATCCATTCTTGGCAGATTGCCGAACTACACAGAAATCGGAATTTTTTCTGTCATGTGGTCAGAGCATTGCAGCTACAAGAACTCAAAGCCGATTTTGCGTAAATTCCCGACGAGCGGCGAACGCGTGCTGCAAGGTCCGGGGGAAGGCGCCGGAATCGTTGATATCGGTGATAACCAAGCGGTTGTATTCAAAATTGAATCGCATAACCATCCATCAGCCATCGAACCGTACCAAGGCGCTGCGACTGGCGTAGGCGGCATAATCCGTGATGTCTTTTCAATGGGTGCGCGTCCTATCGCTGTATTAAACTCTCTTCGATTTGGTGAACTGACTTCACCGCGCGTGAAGTACTTGTTTGAAGAAGTAGTAGCAGGTATCGCCGGATATGGGAACTGCATCGGAATCCCGACAGTCGGCGGCGAAGTGCAATTTGACAGCAGCTATGAAGGAAATCCGCTTGTCAACGCAATGTGCGTCGGATTAATCAATCATGAAGACATCAAAAAAGGCCAGGCAAAGGGTGTCGGCAACACGGTCATGTATGTCGGCGCAAAAACAGGGCGAGACGGAATTCACGGCGCAACGTTTGCGTCTGAAGAAATGTCTGATGCTTCTGAAGAAAAGCGCTCCGCGGTTCAAGTCGGCGATCCATTTATGGAGAAGCTTTTGCTTGAAGCGTGTCTGGAAGTTATTCAATGTGACGCCTTAGTCGGCATTCAGGATATGGGAGCTGCCGGCCTGACCAGCTCAAGCGCGGAAATGGCAAGTAAAGCGGGTTCTGGCATTGAAATGAACCTTGACTTGATCCCTCAGCGTGAAACAGGCATGACCGCTTATGAAATGATGCTTTCTGAATCACAGGAACGAATGCTGCTTGTTATTGAGCGTGGACGTGAACAGGAAATCATCGATATTTTTGACAAGTATGATCTTGAAGCAGTTTCTGTCGGACGTGTAACAGATGATAAAATGCTGCGCCTGACACATAAAGGTGAGGTTGTATGCGAGCTCCCTGTTGATGCCTTGGCAGAAGAAGCGCCGGTTTACCACAAGCCTTCTCAAGAGCCTGCTTACTACCGTGAATTTTTAGAGACGGATATCCCGGCTCCTCAAATTGACGATGCGAATGAAACACTGAAGGCGCTCCTGCAGCAGCCGACGATCGCAAGCAAAGAGTGGGTTTACGATCAATATGACTACATGGTGCGGACGAATACAGTTGTGGCTCCTGGATCTGACGCGGGTGTTCTCAGAATCCGCGGAACGAAAAAGGCGCTGGCGATGACAACTGACTGTAACGCCCGTTATCTCTACCTTGATCCAGAGGTCGGCGGAAAAATTGCTGTCGCTGAAGCGGCACGCAACATCGTTTGCTCCGGTGCAGAACCGCTTGCGGTTACAGATAACCTGAACTTCGGAAACCCGGAAAAACCGGAAATTTTCTGGCAGATTGAAAAAGCGGCTGACGGCATCAGTGAGGCGTGCAACGTTCTCAGCACACCTGTAATCGGCGGAAACGTATCGCTTTATAACGAATCAAACGGCACGGCGATCTACCCGACACCTGTAATCGGCATGGTCGGTTTAATTGAAGATACAGATCACATTACAACGCAGCATTTCAAACAAGCGGGCGACCTTGTGTACGTCATCGGCGAAACAAAACCTGAGTTTGCCGGAAGCGAGCTGCAAAAAATGACAGAAGGCCGCATTTACGGCAAAGCGCCGCAAATTGATCTTGATGTAGAGCAGGCACGCCAAAAGGCACTGCTTGATGCGATTAAACAAGGCTTTGTTCAATCAGCGCACGATGTATCTGAAGGCGGCTTAGGCGTAGCAATTGCGGAAGGTGTCATGACGACAGAAAACCTTGGCGCTAACGTGACTGTTGAAGGGGAAGCAGCATTATTATTCTCGGAATCTCAATCCCGCTTCGTTGTTTCTGTGAAAAAAGAACATCAAGCAGCGTTTGAAGCAGCTGTACAAGATGCGGTTCATATTGGTGAGGTAACAGCTGACGGACTTCTGAGCATTCAAAATCAAGACGGAAAACAATTGATTCACGCGCAGACGAAAGAGCTTGAACGCGCGTGGAAAGGAGCTATCCCATGCTTGCTGAAATCAAAGGCTTAAATGAAGAATGCGGCGTTTTTGGGATTTGGGGACATGAAGAAGCCCCGCAAATTACGTATTACGGCCTCCACAGCCTCCAGCACAGAGGACAGGAGGGCGCGGGCATTGTGGCGACTGACGGTGAACAGCTGACGGCGCATAAAGGCCAAGGGCTGATCACTGAGGTATTTCAAAATGGTGAGCTCAGCAAAGTGAAAGGGAAAGGCGCAATTGGGCACGTTCGGTATGCAACAGCCGGCGGCGGCGGATATGAAAATGTTCAGCCGCTCCTCTTCCGCTCCCAAAACAACGGCAGCCTGGCGCTTGCCCATAACGGGAACTTGGTGAATGCCACTCAGCTGAAGCAGCAGCTTGAAAATCAAGGGAGCATCTTCCAGACGTCTTCGGACACTGAGGTTTTGGCTCACCTGATCAAAAGAAGCGGCCACTTCACGCTGAAGGATCAAATTAAAAACTCGCTTTCCATGCTGAAAGGCGCCTACGCGTTCCTGATCATGACTGAAACAGAAATGATTGTCGCGCTTGACCCGAACGGACTTAGACCGCTGTCAATCGGCATGATGGGAGACGCTTATGTTGTCGCTTCAGAAACATGTGCATTTGATGTCGTCGGCGCGACGTATCTTCGCGAGGTGGAGCCGGGTGAAATGCTGATTATCAATGATGATGGCATGAAATCAGAGCGCTTCTCCATGAATATCAACCGTTCCATCTGCAGTATGGAATACATTTATTTCTCACGGCCTGACAGCAATATTGAGGGCATTAACGTGCACAGCGCGCGTAAAAACCTTGGAAAAATGCTTGCTCAGGAATCAGCGGTTGAAGCTGATGTCGTGACAGGTGTTCCGGATTCCAGTATTTCAGCGGCTATCGGCTACGCGGAAGCAACAGGCATCCCGTACGAGCTTGGGTTAATCAAAAACCGTTATGTGGGCAGAACGTTTATTCAGCCGTCACAGGCTCTGCGTGAGCAGGGCGTCAGAATGAAGCTTTCTGCGGTGCGCGGTGTTGTAGAAGGAAAACGCGTCGTCATGGTAGATGACTCTATCGTGCGCGGAACGACAAGCCGCCGGATCGTAACGATGCTCAGAGAAGCGGGTGCGACAGAAGTGCATGTGAAAATCAGTTCGCCGCCGATCGCTCATCCGTGCTTCTACGGTATTGATACGTCTACACATGAAGAACTGATCGCATCTTCTCACTCGGTTGAAGAAATCCGTCAGGAAATCGGAGCCGACACTCTCTCATTTTTGAGTGTCGAAGGGCTGCTGAAAGGAATCGGCAGAAAATACGAAGACGCTAATTGCGGGCAATGTCTTGCTTGCTTTACAGGGAAATATCCGACTGAAATTTATCAGGACACTGTGCTTCCTCATGTAAAAGAAGCGGTGTTAACCAAATAAAACTTGAAAATGACATAAAGGCAGCGCAGTTCGGCTGCCTTTCTCTTTCTGCCCTCGTTCGGGGAGATATATTGAAAAGCGCCTTAAAGGAGTGAATAGGATGTCTGAAGCATATAAAAACGCAGGAGTTGACATCGAAGCCGGATATGAAGCTGTAAAACGAATGAAAAAACATGTGGAGCGCACAAAACGGCTTGGCGTTATGGGAAGCCTTGGCGGCTTTGGCGGCATGTTTGACCTGTCTGAGCTTTCTTATCAAAAACCTGTTTTAATTTCAGGAACGGACGGTGTCGGCACAAAATTAAAGCTCGCTTTTTCCATGGATAAACATGACACGATTGGCGTTGATGCTGTTGCGATGTGTGTCAATGATGTGCTGGCGCAAGGCGCAGAGCCGTTGTTTTTCCTCGATTATTTAGCGGTCGGCAAAGCGGATCCTATGAAAATTGAGCAGATCGTACAAGGTGTAGCGAACGGCTGTGAGCAGTCAGGTTCAGCCTTAGTCGGCGGCGAAACGGCTGAGATGCCGGGACTATATACAGCTGATGAATACGATATTGCCGGTTTCTCAGTTGGTGTGGCGGAAAAGGATGAAATCGTGACCGGCGAAAACATCAAGGAAGGCCACCTTTTAATCGGACTAAGCTCCAGCGGTCTTCACAGCAACGGATTTTCCCTTGTGAGAAAGGTGCTTCTGGACGATGCAGAGCTTGATCTTGACGAGACGTATGAGCCGTTTGAACGCCCGCTTGGCGAAGAATTGCTTGAGCCGACAAGAATTTACGTGAAGCCTGTGCTTGCGGCTGTGAAAAGCGGACTCATTGATGGTATGGCGCACGTAACAGGCGGCGGATTTATCGAAAATCTTCCGCGTATGCTTCCTGAAGGCTTAAGTGCGGAAATCGATCACGGCTCTTGGCCGATCCCGCCAATCTTCTCTTTCTTGCAGGAGCATGGCAAGCTGAAAGAAGAAGACATGTTTAACGTCTTTAATATGGGCATCGGATTTGTTCTCGCAGTAAAAGAAGAACATCTCACAAAAGTTATCGGAACGCTTGAAAGCCATGGCGAAAAAGCCTATTTAATCGGGCGAGTGAAACAAGGTGAAGGCGTTACATTCGGCGGTGCTGCACTTTCATGAAAAAGTTTGCGGTATTTGCATCCGGAAACGGCTCAAACTTCGAAGCCATCGTCACGCGCTTGAAAGAGGAGAACTGGGATGCGTCCGTATCACTCCTCGTTTGCGACAAACCGCAGGCGAAAGTCATCGAGCGGGCGGAAAGATTCCAGATTCCATCCTTTGCATTTGAGCCGAAGTCTTATGAAAATAAGGCCGCATTTGAACGGGCCATTATTGAACAGCTTCATCTTCATGAAGTAGAATTGATCGTTCTCGCCGGCTACATGAGACTGATCGGTGATACGCTGCTCCAGGCATACGGAGGAAAAATCATCAACATCCATCCGTCCCTTCTTCCCGCTTTTCCTGGAATAGACGCAGTCGGACAGGCATACCGGGCGGGTGTGAAGGTGGCCGGGATTACCGTTCATTATGTCGATGAAGGAATGGATACAGGGCCGATCATCGCTCAAAAGGCAATTGACATTAATCAACATGATACATTGGAAACAATCGAACAGCGGATTCACAAGCTTGAGCATAAATGGTATCCAAGTGTGATTAAACAGCTATTAGGATTAAATAACAGAGGTGAAAAGGCATGACCATTAAACGCGCACTAATCAGTGTTTCAGATAAAACAAATCTTGTTCCTTTCGTAAAAGAACTGACAGAGCTTGGCGTTGAGGTTATTTCAACCGGCGGCACAAAAAAGCTTCTTCAAGAAAACGGTGTTGAAGTCATCGGAATTTCTGAAGTGACAGGTTTTCCGGAAATTATGGACGGGCGCTTAAAAACGCTTCATCCGAATATTCACGGCGGTCTTCTTGCGGTTCGCGGCAATGAAGAGCATATGGCGCAGATCAATGAACACGGCATTGCGCCAATTGACCTGGTTGTCGTCAACCTCTATCCATTTAAAGAAACGATTTCTAAAGAGAATGTGACGTACGAAGAGGCTATTGAAAACATTGATATCGGCGGACCTGGCATGCTGCGTGCGGCATCGAAAAACCATCAGGATGTGACGGTTATCGTTGATCCAGCGGATTACAGCCCTGTTCTGAATCAAATCAAAGAAGAAGGCGATGTTTCGCTTCAGAAAAAACGCGAGATGGCGGCAAAAGTATTCCGTCACACTGCAGCATATGACGCGCTGATCGCTGACTATCTGACACATGTTGTCGGTGAAAAAGAACCAGAGCAATTCACCGTTACGTTTGAGAAAAAACAATCGCTTCGCTACGGGGAAAACCCGCATCAGGAAGCAACGTTCTATCAAAGCGCGCTTCCTGTCAAAGGTTCTATTGCACAAGCAGAACAGCTGCACGGCAAAGAGCTTTCTTACAATAACATTAAAGATGCGGACGCTGCTGTTCAGATTGTTCGTGAATTCACGGAGCCTGCTGCGGTTGCTGTGAAGCATATGAATCCATGCGGCGTGGGAACTGGCGAAACGATCGCAGAAGCGTTTGACAGAGCGTTCGAAGCAGATAAAACATCGATTTTCGGCGGCATTATCGCGTTGAACCGTGAAGTGGACAAGCCAACAGCTGAAGCGCTTCATAACATTTTCTTAGAAATCATCATTGCGCCTTCATTCAGCCAAGAAGCGCTTGATATCCTGACAGCGAAGAAAAATCTTCGTCTGTTGACACTTGATGTAACAGCTGCCGTTCAAAAAGAAAAACAGCTGACATCTGTACAAGGCGGATTGCTGATTCAAGATTTAGATATGCACGGCTTTAATGATGCTGAGATCAGCATTCCAACAAAAAGAGAGCCGAACGAGCAAGAGTGGGAAGATTTGAAGCTTGCTTGGAAAGTCGTGAAACATGTGAAATCCAATGCGATCGTTCTCGCGAAGGACAACATGACAGTCGGCGTGGGAGCCGGACAAATGAACCGCGTCGGATCAGCGAAAATCGCAATCGAGCAAGCAGGAGAAAAAGCGAAAGGCAGTGCGCTCGGATCTGATGCATTTTTCCCAATGCCGGATACGGTTGAAGAAGCGGCAAAGGCGGGCGTTACGGCTATCATTCAGCCGGGGGGATCTGTGCGTGACGAGGATTCCATCAAAAAAGCGGATGAATACGGCATTGCCATGGTGTTCACCGGCATCAGACACTTCAAACATTAAGGGGATGAAAACGCGTGAATGTATTAATTATCGGTAAAGGCGGAAGAGAGCATACGCTGGCATGGAAGGTGGCGCAAAGCAGCCTTGTTGATACGGTATTTGCCGCTCCGGGAAATGACGGCATGGCATCTGCTGCACAGCTTGTAAACATTGAGGAAAGCGACCACGCCGGGCTTATCTCATTTGCAAAAGAACATCAGGTCGGACTGACCATTGTCGGACCTGAGGTTCCTTTAATTGAGGGCCTTGTTGACGAGTTCGAAAAAGCCGGTCTTCGTGTGTTCGGTCCGTCAAAAGCCGCTGCGATCATCGAAGGAAGCAAACAGTTTGCAAAGGATTTAATGAAGAAATACGACATACCGACCGCAGAATACGACACGTTTACATCCTTTGAAGAAGCGAAGGCTTATGTGCAGGAAAAAGGCGCTCCGATTGTCATTAAAGCGGACGGACTTGCGGCTGGAAAAGGCGTAACTGTTGCGATGACGGAAGAAGAAGCCATCGCGTGTCTGCATGATTTTCTTGAGGATGAAAAATTCGGTGATGCGAGCGCATCTGTCGTGATTGAAGAATTTCTTTCCGGCGAAGAGTTTTCCCTCATGGCGTTTGTCAAAGGAGAAAAGGTATATCCGATGGTCATTGCCCAGGATCATAAACGTGCTTTTGATGGAGACAAAGGGCCAAATACAGGAGGTATGGGCGCTTACTCTCCTGTTCCGCAAATTTCGGAAGATACCGTAAGTCATGCTGTAGAAACGATCGTCAAGCCAGCCGCAAAAGCAATGGTTCAAGAAGGGCGTTCCTTCACAGGCGTTTTGTACGCGGGACTGATGCTCACTGCGAATGGATCTAAGGTCATTGAATTTAATGCCCGCTTCGGCGACCCGGAAACGCAGGTTGTGCTTCCGCGTATGGAATCTGATCTGGTCAAAGTGCTTCTTGATCTTTTAGATGATAAGGACGTTGACTTGAGATGGAAGGATACGGCGGCAGTGAGTGTCGTGCTTGCTTCAGAAGGCTATCCTGAAAGCTATGCAAAAGGCACGCCGATTGGCAGCCTGACAGCACATGCTGATCAAGTTGTCGTCTTCCATGCCGGAACGAAAGCAGAAGGTGAAGAGTTCGTCACAAACGGCGGCCGCGTCGCCAATGTGACCGCCTTTGACGAAACGTTTGAAGCGGCACGAAACCGAGTGTACAAGGCCGTTGATGAGATCATCAAACCTGGACTGTTTTTCAGAAAAGATATCGGGGCACGCGCTCTGAAGGCTGCTCAAAAATAAAGAGATGAAAAACCCGCAGATTGTGCTGCGGGTTTTCTGTTATACCAAAGCGTGCCGGAAAGCGGAAGAAGAAAGCACAACAAGCGTGGTCGGTTTTCCATGGGCCATTGAAGCATCTATAAAATCTTCTAGGGTATGCACAGATTCCGTCACCACTTTTGTCACATAGCTGTACATACCTGTAATCCGGTGGTTCTCTGCCACATCGAGGTGGGCTGCGGCAAAGGCGGCGTAGTGCTTGCAGCTTTTCGGCTCCATCAGAATAAAAGCCGTAACATGTTTGTTTAGCTTTTCAAAACAGATATCAGCGCTGTACCCGGTAATGACTCCTTTTTCCTCAAGCTTTCTGACACGTTCCGCCGCACTGGGAGAGCTGAGTCCGACAAGCTTTCCTAATTCAACCATCGTTAATCTCGCATTTTGCTGTAAATGCGACAGAATTTGAAGGTCTGTATCATCCATTCGTATGGCTCCTTTACATATTTAGGTGAATTGATAAAAATACCTTTTATGATTAGGTGATGTTGTTGTTTTAGCTTAATTGTAGCATATAAGTGTCGTCATCTTTTTTCTATAATAAAGCCATCACCATGAGAGGAGGCATCATTTTGCCGGAATTGCAGCGTTCAATTACTTGGATTCAAGGAGCGGCATTAACGATCGGGGCCGTATTGGGCTGCGGGATCTTAATTCTTCCGTCTGTCGCGGCTGACGCCGCTGGTCCCGCTTCTTTATTGGTTTGGGGATTTATGTCTTTCTTATCTTTTCTCCTCGTCGGCACACTGGCGCGCCTTGTCAGAATGGCGCCTAGCGCAGGAGGAATCACGGCTTATGTACAGCTAGCTTTTCGGCCAAAAGCCGGAGCCATTTTGGGCTGGATTATGCTGGGATCGGTTCCGATCGGTGTGCCAGTGATCGCTTTGACTGGCGCACATTATGTCAGCTACGTCACAAAGGCTTCGGATTGGCAGATTGCTTTCATTGCAGCAAGTATGCTGGCGCTCTCCATTTTGCTTCATATCAGGGGCATTCAATTATCAGCAAACATCAGCATACTCGTCATCTGTGTCATTTTGTTGCTGCTCGTCATTTCTGTTGCTGTCTCACTGCCTCTCGTAAAAGCAGCTGAATTTAAGCCTTTTCTGCCGCATGGCTGGTTTGCCGCAGGTTCTGTTTCTGTCATCATCTTTTTTTCTTTTGTAGGCTGGGAAATGATTACCCCATTAGCTGAAGAGTTCACACATCCGGAAAAGGATGTTCCAATCAGTTTATTCTTAGCGGCAGCTTGTGTGGCGGTGCTGTATATTATGCTGTCGTTTGTCACTGTGGGCA
Source organism: Bacillus sp. 0909A (assembly GCF_036765115.1). Lineage (NCBI taxonomy): Bacteria > Bacillati > Bacillota > Bacilli > Caryophanales > Bacillaceae > Bacillus > Bacillus sp. 0909A. The sequence continues at coordinate 233,807 of NZ_JBAIZU010000004.1, read as the reverse complement.
CCCATGCATATGGAGAAAAGGGAGAAATCGCATCTCTGACGATGCTCATATCAAAAGGTACAGGGGATATTGGGGTATATGTAACGACTTGTTTAGCTCTTTTTATTACATTCGCCACCATTCACGCCAACATTGCAGGGTTTTCAAGGATGGTCTATGCGTTGGCAAGAGAAGGGCATATTCCCGGGTACTTCGGGAAACTCAGTCCTACAAAACATACACCTGTCCGTGTATTAACAGCGCTGGCTATCGTGTTTGGTTTCGTTCTTATGGCGAACGGCATATTTCAAATTGATCTGACAACGCTGCTGAAAGGACCAAGCTCGGCATTTATTGCATCTTACATATGTACAATGGCGGCAGCGCTGAAACTGCTGAACTGGAAGGATTCAGGCTGGTGGATGGCTTTGGGGGCGCTTCTTCTTTGTACAGCGATCTACTTATTTAGCGGATGGGCGCTCTTGTATCCTGCTGCGTTTGTGGCTGTTGGTTTTCTCTATATGAAGACAAAGGGATATTCTGAAAAAAAGCTTGATCACATTTTATGATCAAGCTTTTTTTCTTACGATTCTTGATGATCCTGTCCATGATTCTCACCAGTGCTGTTTTGAAACATATAGGTCACAGGGCAGAAACGCAGTATGCCTGAACCTGCCTTCATGGCACCAATAAAGATACAGAACAGATGCATTCTGCACCAAGGTTTTTTCATATACTTGGCACTGGCAGCTGACATGATTGTCAGTCCACAGGCGATACGGAAGACGGCATTGATGAGACTGATGTTTGGTTTCATGAAATCCGCTCCTTTACTTTAAAAAGTTTTTTAATCGAACCTTCAAAAATTTGTAACGTTTTTATCGTGCGTGATGGAGAAGGATGTGATACCATGAGTCTAATACATGTAAAGGAGAGTATGTGAATGTCCGAACGCACCTTTAACTGGAAAAATAAAGACATCAGGGCACAGGTTGATGTTGTAGACTCTAAGCTGCTTCCAACGCTCCTTTTACGGAATGCTCTCGTCTTAAATCCATATGTAAAACAATGGCTGAAAAAAAACATTTGGATTTATCAGGACCGTATTGTTTATGTTGGTCATGAACTTCCGGATAGAACCGAAGAAATTCATACGATTGATTGTGAAGGAAAATACATTGTGCCTGGCTATATCGAACCGCACGCACATCCTTTTCAAATATATAATCCCCAAACGCTGGCGGAATATGTGTCTCAGTACGGTACAACGACATTCGTAAATGATAACTTATTTTTGCTTTTGCAAAGCGGAAAAAAGAAAGCGCTTACTATTTTGAATGAACTCAAAAAGCTTCCGGTTCAGTATTTTTGGTGGTCACGGTATGACCTGCAGACCGAGGTTCTGAACGAGGATCACGTTCTTCCATTTGACGTCAGAAAGCAGTGGATTGAACATCCGGATGTCATACAAGGCGGAGAAATGACCGGATGGCCGCGTCTTGTAGATGGCGATGATTTAATGCTTCATTGTATGCAGGCCACAAAAAAACAGCGGAAACGCATAGAAGGGCATTTTCCCGGCGCTTCAGATAAAACGCTTACAAAAATGAAGCTATTCGGAGCTGATTGTGATCATGAAGCCATGACAGGTGAGGAAGTGATGAGAAGGCTGGAGCTGGGCTATTATGTATCGCTTCGCAATTCGTCCATTCGCCCTGATTTAAGAAACATATTGCAGGAGCTTCATGACAAGGGCTTCCGCTACTACGACCACTTTTTTTACACAACAGACGGCGCTACGCCTAATTTTTATAAAGGCGGCATGACAAACGAGCTCATCCGGATTGCCCTGGAAGAAGGGGTTCCGGCAATCGATGCGTACAATATGGCATCATTTAATATCGCGAAGTATTATCAAATGGATGATTATTTAGGCATTGTCGGGCCGGGAAGGCTTGCATCACTGAATATCCTTGAGGACCCGTTGCAGCCGAATCCGGTAACCGTTCTGTCAAAAGGCAAGATTCTGCGTGAAGACGGCCGTGATGTGAATGCGTTTCCACATACGAACTGGAACAAAGGCGGTCTTGTCCCGCTTGAGCTTTCATATGATATGACGATGGATGATTTGCAGTTTTCCATGCCGATGGGCGTAAAAATGCGGAATGCGGTGATTATGGAGCCGTATATGATTGAGATCGACAACTCGGTCGAACAGCTTTCATTTGACCATGATGAAAGTTATTTAACGATGCTTGACAGACATGGGAAATGGCGCGTGAATACGATGATAAAAGGATTTGCCTCAAGTGTGCAGGGATTTGTGAGTTCCTTTACGACGACGGGTGATATTGTCGCGATCGGAAAAAACAAAGCGGATATGCTGCTTGCTTTCTCCCGCATGAAAGAAATCGGTGGGGGAATTGTGCTTGCGGAAGACGGAAAAATTCTTCACGAAATTCCGCTTTCACTGTGCGGATGCGCTTCTTCGGAATCGTATGACATCGTGCTGGAAAAGGAACAGAAGCTGAGAGATCTATTGACTGAAAGAGGCTATGAGTATTGTGATCCGGTTTATACGCTGCTCTTTTTGCAAAGCACGCACCTCCCGTATATACGCATTACGCCAAGAGGAATCTTCGACGTGATGAAAAAAACTGTACTCTTTCCATCGATAATGCGTTAAAATATAAAAGAGCGGGGAGCCGACATATGAAAAAATGGATGACAGTTTGCGTGCTGTGTTTCGCGTTTTTCATGCTAGTATCTTGCCAGCAGAAGGACGCTGTCCCTGATCACACAAAGAAGCTGAAAGCCCCTTTGACGGGATTGGAGACTGAGCAGAAGGCAGCTGAACGCAGGCCTGTTGCTGTCGTGGTGAACAATCACCCGAAAGCGCGGCCGCAATCAGGACTGTCTAAAGCCGACATTGTCATAGAAGCGCTTGCCGAAGGCCAAATTACAAGGTTTCTGGCCGTTTTTCAAAGCCAGATGCCTGAAACTGTCGGACCTGTGCGGAGTGCGCGGGAATATTTCGTCACTCTCAGCAACGGTTTTGACAGCATATTTGTCCATCACGGCTGGAGTCCCGGCGCCAAGGAGCAGCTGGAATCCGGAGCTGCCGATTATATTAACGGATTGGATTTTGACGGAAGCTTATTTTGGAGAGCTGATTTCAGCGAACCGCCCCACAATTCCTTCACGTCTTATGAGTACATAAAAAAGGCGGCGGAACAAAAGGGATATGAGCTGAAGCAGGAAACAGATCCAATGCTGTTTCAAACATCAGATGCAAAACCTGTAAATGAATCTTATAATGTTCGGGTAGATTATGGAACAAAAAACGTTACAAATCTTGTCGAATACAACTATGATAAAAAAACTGAAGCTTATACGAGAAGCTCTGATGGTGTCATGACGACAGACCGGGAGACCGGAAAGCCGGTTGCAATGCAAAATATTTTCATTGTTGAAGCCAGCCATCATATTATTGACCAAGATGGAAGGCGTGACATCGACATAGAATCAGGGGGTAAAGGTCTGCTGTTTCAGCACGGAAACGTCATTGAAGCAGACTGGAAATATGTAAACGGGAGAATTGTGCCGGTGAAAGAAGGCAAATGGCTGCCGTTTGTGCCAGGAAAGACATGGATAAATATCGTGCCTGATCTCGATGCGGCTTCCATTAGTAAAGGAGAAGGTGTGTAACGATGCAAATCGATAAATTACGCGGCAAAGAGCTGGACCAGCTATTTAACTCTATCTTATCGCTGAAAGACCTGGAGGAATGTTACCGGTTCTTCGATGATCTTTGCACAATTAATGAAATTCAATCGCTGGCTCAGCGCCTTGAAGTGGCGCGCATGCTCCGCGAAGGAAATACGTATCATAAAATTGAAACAGAAACAGGCGCATCTACTGCGACAATTTCCCGTGTGAAGCGCTGCTTAAATTATGGAAATGACGCCTATGAGATGGCGCTTGACCGTGTGAAGGATACTGAAACAGAGTCTTCTTCCAAATAAAAAACCGCCCTGCCGTTTGGCAAGGGGCGGTTTTTTTATGAAACTATTTTCTCAACCAGTTTGTTGATGTCAATTGTGCTGCCATCCTCTTTACGATAAACAACATGCTTCTGGGAAAAATGAATCGGCGAATCGATCCCGGCTGCTGCCGCCAGATTAAACAGCCCCTCACGCAGCGAAATGACGTAATTGCAGACACGGTGCTGCTTTTCCTCAACGCTCAGCGCTTTTTGTAGCTTCGGATCTGTTGTCGCAACGCCTGCCGGGCATGTGTTGGTGTGGCATACGAGGGCGCGGATGCATCCGACTGAAAACATCATGCCGCGTGCAATGTTGACAAAGTCAGCGCCCAGAGCTAAAGCGACCGCGATTTTGTCAGGTGTCAGCAGCTTTCCGGAAGCAAAAAGTTTCATCCGGTCACGCAAGCCGTATTGTCTGAGCAGCGTATCAACGATAGGGAGCGCGGTCATAATCGGGAGGCCGACTGTGTCGGCAAGCTCATAAAAGGAAGCACCGGTACCGCCTTCACTCCCGTCTATTGTTATAAAATCAGGATGTTTTCCGCTTTTCTGCATATAAGAAAAAAGCTCATGCAAGTCATCAGGCTGGCCTGCAACCATTTTAATGCCGACCGGCTTTTGACCGACGTCTCGCAGCTTTTCGATAAAATCCAGCATTTCAGGTGTGCTTGAAAATTCATGAAAGCGGTTTGGGCTGTCGATTGATTTTCCGGGTTCGACATTCCGGATTTCCGCCACTTCCTCTGACACTTTAGCGCCATCCACATGTCCGCCGCGGGTTTTCGCTCCTTGTGCGAGCTTCAGCTCAAACGCTTTAATTTGGTCAAGCCGGCTTTTCTTTTTGAATTCCTCCCACGAAAATTCCCCTTTTCTATTGCGCACGCCAAAAAGGCCGGGACCGATTTGGCAGATGATATCAGCACCTCCCTTTAAGTGATACTCAGACAATCCGCCTTCACCGGTATTCATCCAAGTGCCGCCCGCCTGGTGCAGCCCTTTTGACAGCGCTGTAATGGCGCGCTCCCCAAGTGAACCGTAGCTCATGGCGGATTGCCCGACTAATCCCTTCACATAGAAAGGCTTTTCGCATGTACTCCCGCCGATGACTTGAACATCATCTGGATGGAGATAATACGGATCAGCCTTAATACGTTCGGCATGTTCGCTGCGTCTGAACAGATTGTCCGAATCGATTTTATAGATGTGGGTTTCGATTTTCGGAGACTGGTTCACACGCAATTCTTCTTTTTGTTTTGGGAAAAGGGCGTTTCGGATATAATAGCCCGGTTGATCAAAATCTCTTACCGATCCGAAACCCATCATTCTGCTTTTGTATTTTCCGGAAATGACAGTTTGCTCATATTCTTTTCGTGAAAAAGGCTGTTCCTCATTGTCATTGCTAAATAAATACTGCCGCAGCTCCGGCCCGATTTTTTCGAAAATATAGCGAAACCTTCCAATGACAGGATAATTGCGGAGGATCGAATGCTCCTGCTGTTTTTCGTCCTTTATGTAGATCCAGACAAACAATGCGATGGGGATAACGATAATCCCGATGATAAATGCAATAAGTGCAATGATAATGTATTCCATCTGTTAGCCTCCCTTTTTATGTAACCATTTCCACTGTTGGAGCGTTTCCAAACAATAGAAAATATTACTGTGTTTTTACTATAAAAAGAGAGCGGAACAGCTGCTTTTTTTCTGCGGAAATAGAATCAAAACACCTTTTTCAGTGAATAACGAGAATGACGGCTTTTTCCGTTTTTCCGCGCTATGTGAATTTGTTATAATGTTTAAATGGTAAGAAACGAATGGAGGAACGGATGACGTGTACGATGTAACGGAGTGGAAGCATGTCTTTAAACTCGATCCAAATAAAGATTTGCCTGATGAACAGCTGGAGATTCTTTGTGAGTCAGGGACTGATGCGGTCATTATCGGAGGAAGCGATGGTGTAACGGAGGATAATGTCCTGCGGATGCTGTCTCAGGTGAGACGGTTTTTGGTGCCGTGTGTCCTTGAGGTGTCAGCGATTGAAGCGATTGTCCCCGGCTTTGACTTATATTTTATTCCGAGTGTATTAAACAGTAAAAATCCGAATTGGATTGTCGGAATGCATCAGAAGGCCATGAAGGAATATGGAGAACTGATGTCAATGGAAGAAATTGTGGCGGAAGGCTATTGTATCGTAAATCCTGATTGCAAAGCCGCGGCTTTAACGGAGGCGGACACCAATCTGAATCATGACGATATCATCGCCTATGCGCGCGTGTCTGAGCTGCTGCAGCTTCCGATTTTTTATCTCGAATACAGCGGCGCTCTTGGGGACATAGAAGCCGTCAAGAAAACGAAGGCTGTATTGGAATCGTCCACCCTGTTTTACGGAGGCGGTATCAAAGATGCGGGGACGGCGAAACAGTATGCCGAGCACGCGGATGTCATTGTGGTGGGCAACGCTGTGTATGAGGATTTTGATGAAGCGCTGAAGACAGTAGCAGCTGTCAAAGGCGAGTAGCGAAATGTACGGATTTGGTTTATGATAGAACATATGTTTGTATAGGCGGGTGACGAATTTTGAATTACATTAGCAATCAACTATTAAGCGGATTAAACCCCGTTCAGCAGGAAGCTGTCAAAACAACGGACGGGCCTCTCTTGCTGATGGCGGGAGCGGGAAGCGGAAAGACGCGCGTCCTGACGCACAGAATCGCTTACTTAATGGCGGAGAAGCATGTGGCGCCGTGGAACATCTTGGCGATCACATTTACAAATAAAGCGGCCAGAGAAATGAAAGAACGTGTGGAGAGCATTCTCGGGCCCGGCGCGGACGATATCTGGATTTCCACATTCCACAGCATGTGTGTGCGGATTTTGCGCCGAGATATCGACCGCATCGGGATCAACCGTAATTTCTCAATCCTTGATACGGCTGACCAGCTTTCAGTCATCAAAGGGATATTGAAAGAACGCAACCTTGATCCGAAAAAATTTGATCCGAGAAGTATCCTCGGCACGATCAGCAGTGCGAAAAACGAATTGACCGAACCGGAGGAATTTTCTAAGGTTGCCGGCGGCTACTATGATCAGGTCGTCAGCGATGTATACACTGATTATCAGAAAAAACTGCTGAAAAACCAGTCGCTTGATTTCGACGACTTAATTATGACAACCATTAAACTGTTTGACCGTATTCCGGAAGTGCTTGAGTTTTATCAGCGCAAATTCCAATACATCCACGTCGATGAGTATCAGGATACGAACAGAGCGCAATACATGCTCGTGAAGCAGCTGGCGGAGCGTTTCCAAAACCTTTGTGTTGTCGGCGACTCCGACCAGTCCATCTACAGATGGCGCGGAGCGGACATTGCCAACATTCTTTCCTTTGAAAAGGATTATCCGAATGCCAGCGTTATTTTGCTTGAACAAAACTACCGTTCAACAAAACGGATTTTGCGCGCGGCCAACGAAGTGATCCAAAACAACACAAACCGCAAGCCGAAAAATCTATGGACGGAAAACGATGAAGGAATTAAAATTTCCTATTACCGCGGAGACAATGAATTCGGTGAAGGACAATTTGTTGCCGGGAAAATTTATGAGCTTCATCACTCCGGCAAACGGAAGCTGTCGGATATCGCCATCTTGTACCGGACAAACGCCCAATCCCGTGTGATTGAGGAAACGCTTCTCAAAGCGGGACTGAACTATAACATTGTCGGCGGCACAAAGTTCTATGACAGAAAAGAAATCAAAGACATTCTCGCGTACCTGCGTCTCGTATCTAATCCGGATGATGACATCAGCTTTACGCGTATTGTCAATGTGCCGAAGCGCGGAGTCGGCGCCACATCACTTGAAAAAATTGCTTCATATGCCGCGATGAACGGCTTGTCACTATTCCAAGCGATTCAGCAGGTTGATTTCATCGGCGTCAGCGCCAAGGCTGCCAACGCGCTCGACAGCTTCAGACAGATGATTGAGAACCTGACAAACATGCAGGATTATTTATCAATTACCGAGCTGACCGAAGAAATTCTCGATAAAACCGAATACAGAGAGATGCTGAAGGCAGAAAAATCAATTGAAGCCCAAAGCCGTTTAGAAAACATCGACGAGTTCCTGTCTGTAACGAAAAACTTTGAACAGAAAAGCGAAGACAAAACACTCGTTGCGTTCCTGACAGATTTGGCACTGATCGCTGATATCGATCAGCTCGACCAAAAAGAAGAGGAATCCGGCGGCACGGATGCGATCACGCTGATGACGCTGCACGCCGCAAAAGGACTGGAATTCCCGGTTGTTTTCCTTATGGGACTTGAGGAAGGTGTCTTCCCGCACAGCCGTTCACTGATGGAAGAAGCTGAGATGGAAGAAGAACGCCGTCTAGCTTACGTGGGCATTACAAGAGCGGAGCAGGAGCTTTATCTGACCAACGCAAAAATGCGCACGTTGTTTGGCAGAACAAACATGAACCCGGAATCACGCTTTATCGGTGAAATTCCTGATGATTTATTGGAAAACCTAAATGAGAAAAAAGAAACGAGAGCGCCGTCTGCAAGAAACATGCAGCCGAGACGCGGCCCTGTTTCCCGTCCGGTGTCCTACGCAAGCAAAACAGGCGGTGATACCCTAAACTGGGCTGTCGGAGATAAAGCCGGACATAAAAAATGGGGCACAGGAACCGTTGTCAGCGTAAAAGGCGAAGGAGAAGGGACCGAACTCGATATTGCCTTCCCGAGCCCGATCGGTGTGAAGCGCCTGTTAGCGGCATTCGCGCCAATTGAAAAGCAGTAATTGAACAGGAAAGGAAGAAGCAGATGGACAAAGAAACAGCGAAGCAGCGGGCAGAAGAACTGCGCCGCACCATCAACAAGTATAGCTATGAATATTACACCTTAGATGAACCGAGCGTCCCAGATGCTGAATACGACAGATTGATGCAGGAGCTGATTGCGATTGAGGAGGAGCATCCAGACCTCAGAACGCCTGATTCTCCTACACAGCGTGTCGGCGGTGCTGTGCTTGAAGCATTTCAAAAAGTCACTCACGGCACGCCAATGCTCAGTCTGGGCAACGCGTTTAATGCTGACGATGTCCGCGACTTTGACCGCCGTGTGCGCCAGGCCGTGGGTGATGATGTGGCGTATAATGTGGAGCTGAAAATAGACGGTCTTGCTGTTTCTCTCCGTTATGAAGATGGCTATTTTGTCAGAGGCGCCACAAGAGGCGACGGAACAACGGGAGAGGATATTACAGAAAATCTGAAGACGATCCGCACTATTCCGCTCAAAATGAACCGCAGCCTTTCAATTGAAGTGCGCGGCGAGGCATATATGCCGAAACGCTCATTTGAAGCGCTCAATGAAGAACGGATCAAAAACGAGGAAGAACCGTTCGCAAATCCGCGCAATGCCGCTGCGGGATCACTCAGACAGCTTGATCCTAAAATTGCGGCGAAACGAAATCTTGATATCTTCGTCTACAGTATAGCGGAGCTTGACGAAATGGGTGTGGAGACACAAAGCCAAGGGCTTGATTTTCTCGACGACATCGGCTTTAAAACGAACCAGGAACGGAAAAAATGCGGCAGCATAGAAGAAGTCATTGCGATGATCGATGAGCTTCAAGCGAAACGCGCCGATCTCCCGTATGAAATTGACGGCATCGTCATCAAAGTGGATTCTCTCGATCAGCAGGAGGAGCTCGGCTATACGGCAAAAAGCCCGCGCTGGGCCATTGCGTATAAGTTTCCTGCAGAAGAGGTCGTAACCAAGCTTCTCGATATCGAATTAAATGTCGGAAGAACGGGTGTGATTACGCCGACCGCGATTCTTGAGCCGGTAAAAGTTGCCGGGACAACGGTCTCAAGAGCATCCCTTCATAACGAAGATTTAATTAAAGAGAAGGATATCCGGATTTTGGATAAGGTAGTCGTCAAAAAAGCGGGCGATATCATACCTGAAGTCGTGAACGTTCTCGTTGAGCAGCGCACAGGGGAAGAAAAGGAATTCAGCATGCCGACAGAATGCCCTGAATGCGGCAGTGAACTCGTCCGCATTGAAGGAGAAGTGGCGCTTCGCTGCATCAATCCTGAATGCCCTGCACAAATCAGAGAAGGGCTGATTCATTTTGTCTCCCGCAATGCCATGAACATTGACGGGCTAGGCGAACGAGTGATCACACAGCTGTTTCAGGAGAATCTCGTCCGTAATGTGGCAGATCTGTATAAGCTGACGAAGGAACAGGTGATTCAGCTCGAACGCATGGGCGAAAAATCAACTGAAAACCTAATCAGCTCTATACAAAAATCTAAGGAAAACTCATTAGAGCGCCTGTTATTCGGCCTTGGCATCCGCTTTATCGGCTCGAAGGCTGCAAAGACGCTCGCCATGCATTTTGAAAGCTTGGACAATCTGAAAAAAGCTACCATAGAGGAACTTCTGGCAATAGATGAAATCGGTGAAAAAATGGCTGACGCAGTCATCACCTATTTCCATAAAGAAGAAATGCTCGAGCTTTTGGCCGAACTTGAGGAGCTTGGCGTAAACACACTTTATAAAGGTCCGAAAAAAGTAAAAGCAGAGGACAGCGATTCCTATTTTGCAGGCAAAACCATCGTTCTGACAGGAAAGCTGGAAGAGCTGTCAAGAAACGAAGCGAAAGCGCAAATTGAAGCGCTCGGCGGAAAGATGACTGGAAGCGTCAGTAAAAACACAGACTTGGTTATCGCCGGAGAAGCGGCGGGAAGCAAGCTGACAAAAGCGCAAGAGCTGAACATTGAAGTGTGGAATGAACAACAGCTAATGGGAGAGCTAAAGAAATAAGAGGAGTGTTTTCTATTGAAAAAGACGTTGGTAATGGCGGCAACGGCGGCAGTGTTGATGCTGTCTGCCTGTTCGTCAGGTTTTGGGGGGAAGAAGGAGGAAGAGATTACGCAAAAAACGGCGAAATCGTCAGAAAAAGCGATTATCCCAAAATACAATATCTCTGACTCCTATTACAAAATGGTGCTTCCGTTTAAAGCGGGGAAAGCACGCGGCCTGACAACGGAACAGCTGAATACAAGACTTGATATTGATGAGTTTGAAACGGGACTGATGCGCCTTGCCCAAGACTCTTTCTCGACAGACGATTATCTGTTCCAAGAAGGACAATACTTAGATGAAGATACAGTATTAAGCTGGCTGGCTCGGAAAAAAACAGGCTCTGATCTGAAAAAAGCCCAGAAAGAAGATAAAAACTTTAAAAACGAAGGTCTGAACCCAGCGCTCCCTAGCTCTGGCTCAACAGAAGAGAAAAACGAAAGCAGTCCGGTTTATTTAGCTTCTATGCTGGAACATGATTACTTAGTCAGAAAAGACAAGAATTCCATCCAGCTTGGCGGCGTTATGATCGGCTTGGCGTTAAATTCAGTGTATTACTACCGCGAGAAAACAGGCGACCCTCAAAAAGAAGTGGAAATTGATAACAGCACACTCCGTAAACAGGGAGAAAAAATCGCGCAGGAGGTCATTAACCGCCTTCGCAAAAAAGATAACCTGAAGAATGTGCCGATTACGATTGCGCTTTACAAACAGGCGTCTAAAACATCCATCGTTCCCGGCAATTTTATCGCCAAAACAGAAGTCAAAGCAGGCTCCTCTGATATTTCAAACTGGGACGATGTAAATGAAAAATACGTCTTCTATCCGGCCGATACGAGCACTGCAGAGAAATATCCTGATGATACTGAAGTCTTTAAACGGTTCAAAAACTCAATTGACAACTACTTCCCGAACTACACAGGTGTTGTCGGAACGGCCCTGTATGAAAACAATGAAATGAAGAAAATGAAAATCGAAATTCCGATGCAATTCTACGGAAAGAGTGAAGTCGTCGCGTTTACCCAGTTCTTAACGGGTGAAGTCATGGACTATTACTCAAAGAGCTCACTAGATCTCGAAGTGGATATTACATCCTCAGACGGGCAGGAAGCGGTCATTCTCCGGGATGCTGGCGATAAAGAGCCGACTGTTCACATTTATGACTAAAATAAGTTAACCCCTTGCGCCGCAGCGGCGCTGGGGTTATTTTGCGTTTATATTGAATTTGGGGATCGTTGGATAGGGTATGCATTTATGTTATGATGTTCAAAAAATAGAAAAAGGTTGAAAATATGAAAAATAAATCCTTTTATTTCATATGGGCGGGGCAGTCGATTGCCAATTTAGGAGATTCTCTATATGTGCTGGTGCTGACCCTGTTTACCTATCAAGTCACAGACTCGGCTTTTTTGGCATCACTTGTGGCCATGATGCAATTTGTCGGCCAATCATTAAGTGCAGTTTTTATACCTGTTTTTATCAATAAATACAGGCTCAAGCAGATTTTGATCTTTTTACAGATGACGCAAACAATACTTTTATCTTTGCTGCTCCTCATATTTATTATAGATTTTAAATCTATTGTAATCTTTTTCTTGATTGTATTTTTCATGTCCCTGTTAGATGGAGGAACCATCCCGGTCAGAAATTCTATGATTCCCCGTTTTGTTCCAAAAACCATGCTATTGAAAGCAAACAGTCTTGTGCTGACCTCTGATCAGATCGTGCTCTTGCTCGGTTGGCTGCTCGGCGGCCTTTTGATCAAATGGCTCGGGCCCCAATTGCTATTAATGCTGACTTTTGTGCTTTATGGCACTTCAACAGTGTCTTTATTTTTTGTCAAGGATGCGGGTAAAGGAGATGGCGAACAGGAAGAAAACGAATCTTTTATTGATAAAATTGCAGCTGGCTGGAAAGCGATTTATCAGATGCCTGTTATCAGAATGCTGACTGTTCTTGAGCTTTTATCTATGTTCGGCAGAAGCATTTGGACGGGGGCTATCATTCTTGTATATGTCGATGAAGTGCTTCATAAAAACGAAACATGGTGGGGGTTTATTAATGCCAGCTATTTCGCGGGTACCATTACAGGCGGTTTAATCGTATGGAAATTTTCGAAAAGCATCAACGGAAAGCTGTTCTCAATGATTTTATGGACATCAATTGCTATCGGCGCTTCTACATTATGTCTTGCGCTAAACAAGTATGCGTTGGCGTCCTTGCTTCTGGTCTTTATTCTGGGACCCTCATTTCAGCTCAGGGGGATTGCGATTAGAACTTATGTGCAGGAGAACATAAACGAAACATTGCTGCCGAAAATCCTGTCTGCTCAGCATACAATAAGCACATTTGTATACGGTGCTTCTATCTTGATTATGAGCAGTCTAACTGATTGGCTTGGTGTGCAATATGTCTTTTTCTTGAATTTTATCATTTTTTCTGTTTCAGCGCTTCTATCATTAAAACTAAAAAATGAACAAATATAGACAATATCTTATAAATATTTACATAAATATGTTTGTGTGATTAAATGGTTTTTATTCAAATATTTTTGGAATTTTGGACGGCCATTTTCATTTATTTCCTCTTTCTCCCGTTAAAAAGCTCGCAGACGAAAAGCATATGAGAATCCGACTTTTGAAATAATATAACTCCTCATAATCGTATGTTTCCCGCTTGCATTCAGCTGATTCGTACGCACCGTAAGCTCTTCGGCCCGCTGCAAGTTGCTTTCCTGCGCATAGCTGATTGTAAACTTTATATCTAGACTGGAAATAAATTGATCGGATGGTCCTTCAAACTGCTCTTCAGCCTCTCTTCTGTAATCATCCTCCACATACATCTGTCGGCGCCTTTTTCAACCTCTGTTATAAATTCTTTATAGGGGCAGCATCCCGTCGATTTCCCTCGAGGAGAAGCTTGCCCATCGGCTTGATACGGAGGGACACATCGGCTGGATTGTTGAAGCGGCGGACAGATTTAGTGATGAAGGCATTGTTGGTGCGGTCATGGGGGTCCTAATGGAAGACTCATTAAAGATCGATACATTTTAGCTCAGCTGCCGCGCATCAGGCAAAGGCATTGAACAATATAAAATTCTGACAGGGCTGGCTTCATATGCATGGGAAAAACAGCTTGCGACATATCCTTGCAGTTTAAGGATTCAGGCAGAAACCGGGCTTTTTCTGAATTCTGGGCTGCGCATCGTTTTGAAGAAGAAGCGGATCGTATTTATCACAATTCTGTGTATGATGTAGAGGATCGAAGCGGGCATATCGAATGGGTATCCTCTCGGCAGCCTGCGCAGGATGTAACGGAAAAAACGGCTGCAGGTGATGTATTGCCGCAAGCTTTCATTGAAAACACAAATGCTCATTGGAAAGTGCTGCATGCTGAACAATCCCGCATTCTTCATATAGTGGCCTTAGATACAAACCGGCTGGAGCATTTGCGAGCTTTATTAGTGAAGGAACATATAGGAGCCGAAGCAGTAGAAAGCGGGTCGGAACCGGAAACAGAACAGCAAAAAATACCTGCGGACATTTAAGGATATTCTCCACTTGGATCATGTAGGTATTGACCCAACTATTTCTTTCATTTAGGAGGAAATTCACTTCTCGCTGTCAAAATGGAAGTAGATCTGGAAAAGAAGGGCTGGTATGTTGATGATTGGAATTTCACAAAAAAACACACGATAAAAGAATTATTTAAATATATGAAGAGGGAGAATCAGCATGCATAAAGATATTAAAGCAATATTCGATGAAGAAAAGGTTCTGGCAGAAGCTGCCGTTATATATGGATTTACAAGAGAGCAGGTGCAATTCTTAGCAGATGCGGAAAACTATGTGTATGAGTTTGCTAAAGACAACGAATCTTATATTTTAAAGATTACACACACAATTCGCAGGTCGCCTAATTACATTATGGGGGAAATGGAGTGGCTCCATCACCTTGCTGAAGGAGGACTTTCAGTAGCCAAACCGATCCCGTCGCTAAATGGAAAAGATGTTGAGGAAGTGCCAGATGGAAATGGCGGAGCGTTTTTACTCAGAGTATATGAGAAGGCGCCGGGGCACAAAGTGGACGAATCCGACTGGAATGAAACCCTATTTTTTGAGCTTGGCAGATACACAGGGAAAATGCACAGCTTGACAAAAAGCTACAAGCTCAACAATCCTGCTTTTAAAAGACAGGAGTGGGATGAAGAAGAGCAGCTGATGCTTAGAAAATACGTGCCGGAAAACCAGACTCAGGTGTTTCAGCAGGCCGATGAGCTAATGAATGAACTGCGCCAATTACCAAAAAGCAGGGACAGCTATGGCTTGGTTCATGCAGACCTCCACCATGGCAATTTTAACTGGGACCAAGGGAAAATCACAACATTTGATTTTGATGACATCGGCTACAATTGGTTTGTCAATGATATTAGCATTCTCCTCTATAATGTGCTATGGTACCCGGTCGTTCCATATGAAAACAAAGCCGTGTTTACAGAGGAATTTATGACACACTTTATGAAAGGGTACAGGGAGGAAAATGATCTGGATGCTTCGTGGCTGATCAGAATACCTGATTTTCTCCGCCTGCGTCATATGCTGATATACGGACTGCTGCATCAAATGTTTGATCTTACCTCAATAGGCGCAGAAGAAAAAGAAATGCTGG
The DNA here is from genome assembly GCF_036765115.1 of Bacillus sp. 0909A. NCBI lineage: Bacteria > Bacillati > Bacillota > Bacilli > Caryophanales > Bacillaceae > Bacillus > Bacillus sp. 0909A. Next base: position 218,249 of record NZ_JBAIZU010000004.1, on the reverse strand, counting down.
CCGGTTTCAGAAGGGATATAGAAAACCGCACGCCGATCACAGAATATGATTTTTCTAAGCTCTTCTAGAACGAAAAAAGCCAATGGGTCATAATGCCCCATTGGCTTTTATAATGTATCGCACTTCACGCCGACGACACCTTCAATGTCTTTTATATCATAGTAGACATCGGTCGTGTATCTGTTTTTATGGACACGGACCTTGACTTCCATGATCGGAAATTCTTTTTCATGAAGGTCATCGATTCGGACGGAGTGTGTCTTAATGTTTCTTCTTTTCATTTCTTTTAAAATCTCTGTCATTTTGTTTTTATCGGAAAGTGACATTCTGATGCGGATGTCTTTTTCCTGCAGGCGGTCTGGACCAATTTTTCTGACAGCCCACGGCAGAAATTCAACGCTGATCAGGATGAACAGAAGGCTGGCAAAGGCTTCTTTATAAAATCCCGCTCCGGTTGCAAGTCCGAGCCCGGCCGCCCCCCAAATCATAGCCGATGTGGTTAAGCCGGAAATGACATCGTTGCTTTTCCGCAAAATGACACCTGCGCCGATAAACCCGACGCCGGAGATGATTTGCGCCGGCAGACGCAGCGGGTCCATCATAATGCGGTAGTATTTAGGGAAATGATATGCCGCGTTAATACTGACGATCGTCAGCATGCATGAGCTGACGGCGATAACGATACAGGTTTTTAACCCGAGCGGCTTATTCTTCAGCTCGCGCTCCAGCCCGATGACCATGCCAATCAAAGTGGCAATGCCTAATTTTAATAAAATATCAGGATCAATATACCAGCTCAACAGCAACTTCCCCCTTATCTAAGGTGTTTTTAAATAAATATGATTTTCTCACAGTATTTATCGCAAAACAAGGGCACAAAAGCCACCAAGCAGCGCTTGATGGCTTTTTGATTATTTTTTGCGCTTTAACAGTTTTTCCATAACACCGAATAATCGGTAAGAGGCTTTTGCAGGCCGCTTCGTGATCATGCTGACGATAATGCCGGCAATCATACTGAGGATAAACCCAGGGATGATTTCGTACACGCCGGTTGATTTTGCCAGGCCGGTTGTAATCCAGATCAACACGGTCGCAGCCCCTACAATCATCGCAGCAAGTGCGCCCCATTCGTTCATCCGCTTCCAATACAGGCTGAGCAGAATCGCAGGCCCGAAAGCTGAACCGAAGCCGGCCCACGCGTATCCGACCAAATCAAGAATGGTACTGCTCGGATTCAATGATAAGAGAACCGCAATAACAGCTATCACTAAGACGGACAGACGCCCGATCATGACCAATTCTTTATCGGAAGCTTTTCGTCTGAAAAACGTCCGGTATAAATCCTCTGTTACAGCACTTGCTGTTACCAAGAGCTGTGAGGAGATGGAACTCATGATGGCAGCCAAAATAGCTGACAACAAGAAACCAGTGATTAAAGGGTGGAACAAGATTTTAGAGAAGATAATGAATATCATCTCCGGATCCTTTACAGCAACACCGAATTTATGGGCATAAGCAACACCGATTAAACCCGTCAACACGGAACCGAGCACTGAAATAACCATCCAGCTCATGCCGATTCGGCGTGCAGGCTTTAAATCTTTAATGTTTTTAATCGCCATAAATCGGACGATAATATGAGGCTGGCCGTAGTACCCCAAGCCCCAGGCTAAATAGGAAATAATGCTAATGACGCTCGCGCCTTTAAAGATATCCAATAGATTTGGGTTAACAGCGCTGATTTCATGGAAAGTCGGAGCAACGCCGCCCACATGGGTAAAAGCAACGATCGGCACAAGCACTAGTGCTGCAAACATGATCGCACCCTGCACGAAGTCAGTCAGACTGACAGCAAGGAAACCGCCAAATAGTGTATATAACACGACAACCGTGGTAGTCAGAAACAAGCCCAGTTTGTAATCCGCGCCAAAAGCAGATTCAAACAGCCGCCCTCCAGATACCATACCGGAAGAGGTATACAATGTGAAAAAGATCATAATGACCAAAGCAGATACGATTTTCAGCAGTGATGAAGAATGCTGGAATCGTTTATCAAAGAAATCAGGAATCGTAATCGCGTCATCCGCCGCTTCCGTATAAGCACGCAGCCTTGGAGCCAGCAGCAAGTAGTTTGAGTACGCCCCGATGGTAAGACCTAAAGCAAGCCATAAGGTTGACAGCCCTGTCGCGAACATCGCGCCGGGAACACCCATCAGCATCCATCCGCTCATATCCGCCGCTCCGGCAGACAAAGCAGTAACAAACGGCCCGAGACCTCTTCCTCCAAGCATGTAATCGTTAATATCAGTGGTTTTCTTAAATGCATACCAGCCGATTAACAGCATGGCAATAAAGTAAATTGCTAAAGAAATAATAATTTCAATACTCACGTTTTACCCTCTCTTCAATTCTAATAATTTTGCATCACCTCTCAAATTGATGGTGCCAGTTAAGCAGCCTGGCGCAAGTACGACACAAAAGACATTCTTTTGCAGGTGCACTTGGTAACTTAACCTAACAAAGTATTCCCACCCATTCAAGCGATGAAACATGGCCGATCAGCGGGAAATATCGGGGCAAACCAAGAAGGGAATAGAGATTAAAACGCTTTCAAAAATAATTAAAGTAAAAATTTTCAGAAAAATATTTCGTTTCTCCTTCGCCTCTTTTTAGTATAAAATATATAGGGTATTGTCTCGAAAACACAGGCCCGCCCCAAGGCGTTTTGTTGCTTTAAAGGGCTTGTTTTTGATATGATCAGTATTATATGACTTAACGGAGAAATATGTGGAGGTGGATCATATGTCACGAATTTCAATAGAAGAAGTAAAGCACGTTGCGCACCTTGCGAGACTTGCGATTACAGAAGAAGAAGCAAAAATGTTCACTGAACAGCTTGACAGCATCATTTCATTTGCCGAGGAGCTGAACGAGGTCAACACAGACAATGTGGAGCCTACAACTCACGTGCTGAAAATGAAAAATGTCATGAGAGAAGATGAAGCGGGTAAAGGTCTTCCGGTTGAGGATGTCATGAAAAATGCGCCTGACCACAAAGACGGCTATATTCGTGTGCCATCAATTCTGGACTAAAGGAGGGACACAAGAATGTCATTATTTGATCACAAAATCACAGAATTAAAACAGCTCATACATAAAAAAGAGATTAAGATTTCTGACCTGGTCGATGAATCTTATAAACGCATTCAAGCGGTTGATGATAAGGTACAAGCCTTTTTGGCATTAGATGAAGAAAAAGCGCGCGCATACGCAAAAGAGCTCGATGAGGCGGTTGACAGCCATTCTGAGCATGGTCTTCTCTTTGGGATGCCGATCGGCGTAAAAGATAATATCGTAACAAAAGGGCTGCGCACAACATGCTCCAGCAAAATTCTCGAAAACTTTGACCCGATTTACGATGCAACTGTCGTTCAGCGCCTTCAAGACGCTGAAGCGGTCACAATCGGAAAACTGAACATGGACGAATTCGCCATGGGATCATCAACAGAAAACTCAGCTTACAAACTGACGAAGAACCCTTGGAACTTAGATACAGTTCCCGGCGGTTCAAGCGGCGGATCTGCGGCTGCGGTTGCCGCGGGAGAAGTTCCATTTTCTCTTGGCTCTGATACAGGAGGTTCCATCCGCCAGCCGGCCTCTTTCTGCGGCGTTGTCGGATTAAAGCCTACATACGGACGCGTATCCCGCTACGGATTGGTCGCATTTGCGTCTTCATTAGACCAAATCGGGCCGATTACACGTACGGTTGAGGACAACGCATTCTTGCTGCAGGCCATTTCAGGCGTTGATAAAATGGACTCTACAAGTGCAAATGTAGACGTTCCAGATTTTCTTTCTTCATTAACTGGCGATATCAAAGGATTGAAAATCGCTGTTCCAAAAGAATATCTTGGCGAAGGCGTCGGCAAAGAAGCGAGAGAATCTGTTCTTGCAGCGCTCAAAGTTCTAGAAGGCCTTGGCGCTACATGGGAAGAAGTATCTCTTCCGCACAGTAAATACGCGCTTGCGACGTATTACCTGCTGTCATCTTCTGAAGCGTCTGCGAACCTTGCACGCTTTGACGGCATCCGCTACGGATACCGCACAGACAACGCGGAAAACCTGATCGACCTATACAAGCAAACGCGCGCTGAAGGCTTCGGAAATGAAGTGAAACGCCGCATTATGCTTGGAACATTCGCTTTAAGCTCAGGCTACTATGACGCGTACTATAAAAAGGCGCAAAAAGTGCGTACTTTGATTAAGAAAGACTTCGAAGACGTATTTGAGAAATATGATGTCATTGTTGGACCAACTACACCGACACCTGCATTTAAAATCGGTGAAAACACGAAAGACCCGCTGACAATGTACGCTAATGACATCCTAACAATTCCGGTCAACCTTGCCGGCGTTCCGGGAATCAGCGTGCCATGCGGATTTGCAGACGGACTTCCGCTCGGCCTGCAAATCATCGGAAAACACTTTGACGAAAGCACTGTTTACCGCGTCGCTCATGCATTTGAACAAGCGACAGACCATCATAAAGCAAAACCTGAATTGTAAGGGGTGAAATGAATTGAACTTTGAAACGGTAATCGGACTTGAAGTCCACGTTGAATTAAAAACAAATTCAAAAATTTTCTCAAGCTCTCCGACGCCATTCGGCGCGGAGGCGAATACACAGACTAGCGTCATCGACCTCGGGTATCCGGGTGTCCTGCCTGTACTAAACAAAGAAGCCGTGGAATTCGCAATGAAAGCGGCAATGGCGCTGAACTGTGAAATCGCGACGGATACGAAGTTTGACCGCAAAAACTATTTCTATCCGGACAACCCGAAAGCGTATCAGATTTCTCAATTTGATAAGCCGATCGGCGAAAACGGCTGGATCGAAATTGAAGTCGGCGGAAAAACGAAACGTATCGGCATCACACGTCTTCACCTTGAAGAAGATGCCGGAAAGCTGACGCATACAGGCGACGGCTATTCGCTTGTTGACTTCAACCGCCAGGGAACACCGCTTGTTGAGATCGTATCAGAGCCGGATATCCGCACGCCGGAAGAAGCGTATGCGTATCTTGAAAAGCTGAAGTCCATCATTCAATATACAGGCGTGTCTGACTGTAAAATGGAAGAAGGTTCACTTCGCTGTGACGCCAATATTTCTCTTCGTCCGATCGGCCAAGAGGAATTCGGCACAAAGACGGAATTGAAAAACTTGAACTCCTTTGCGTTTGTTCAAAAAGGCCTTGAGCATGAAGAAAAACGCCAGGAGCAGGTTCTTCTGTCCGGCGGTGTGATCCAGCAGGAAACTCGCCGTTACGATGAAGCAACGAAGAAAACCATTCTCATGCGTGTCAAAGAGGGTTCCGACGACTACCGTTATTTCCCTGAGCCTGACCTTGTCGAGCTGTATATTGATGACGAATGGAAGCAGCGTGTAAAAGCAAGCATTCCTGAGCTTCCGGATGAACGCCGCAAGCGTTATATCGATGAGCTTGGCTTGCCTGCATATGATGCGATGGTTCTGACACTGACAAAAGAAATGGCAGACTTCTTCGAAGAAACAGTTCAAAAAGGCGCTGAAGCAAAGCAAGCATCAAACTGGCTTATGGGTGAAGTGTCAGCTTATCTGAACGCTGAACAAAAAGAGCTTTCTGATGTGGCGCTGACACCGGAAGGCCTTGCCGGCATGATTCAATTGATTGAAAAAGGAACGATTTCTTCTAAAATCGCGAAGAAAGTGTTCAAGGAATTAATTGAAAAAGGCGGCGACGCTGAGAAGATTGTGAAAGAAAAAGGCCTTGTGCAGATCTCTGACGAAGGCGTGCTTCTGAAGCTTGTCACAGAGGCGCTTGACAACAATCCTCAGTCAATTGAAGACTTTAAAAACGGGAAAGACCGCGCAATCGGCTTCCTTGTCGGACAAATTATGAAAGCGTCCAAAGGACAAGCCAACCCGCCGATGGTTAACAAAATCCTGCTTGAAGAAATTAAAAAACGCTAATGAAAAAGCAGCTCTCCTCATTGCAGAGGGAGCTGCTTTTTTGATCAAATAGAAATAAAGATAGAAATCAAAGCGCGAAGCTTTTCAACTTCTTCGAAATCACTTCCGGTCAAATTTGACAGCAGGCCTTTGATAATCGGCTTGCGCGGCTTTTCCTGCGACAGCTCCTCCTCGATCACATCGAGCGAAACGATGATGTCCTCAGGCAAGGCGCTGTTTTCTTTCACTTTTTGAATGTCCTGAAGGATCTGACCTTTATTCGCGGGCATCAGGCTGTAAATATCTTTTGGCATGAGCGGATCCAGGCTGGAACGGCTTAGCCCCTGTACAAGATCATCCAGTCTTTCCATGATAAATTCAGATATGTTGTCTGCATCAATTTTGATTTCTTCATTAAACACCATCACATTCATATAGGAGTGCACAATGCCTCTTGCCATGATGGAGAGGTCTGAGAGGTAATTCTCAGTTCCCTTGCCATAAGTCGCAAGCAAAGCGTTCCGATACAGTTTATCTGTCTCGGCTGTGACTTTGTAAAAGTATTGCTTCACTTCTTGGTTTTCCGGGATGATATTTTCAGTAAGCAACAGAACAATAAAATCCTTATGATCGCGAAAATCCTCAAACTGAGCGCTGATTTGTTTTTTCAGCACATCCTTAGGCGGCTGTCCGGCGAGATTCTCTTCTATTTGTTTCATTTTTTTCATAGACATGCCAATGTAATATTCACAGGCAGACAATAGCAGCGCTTCTTTTGATTTGAAATGCAGATAAAAAGCGCCTTTTGAGATGCCGCATTCGCTGGCGATTTCCTGGATGGTCGTCGAAGCGTATCCTTTTTTCGCAAATAAACGAATGCTTGTTTTTATGATTCTCTCTTTTTTCTCATTCATGATGTGCTTCCCCTTAATCCTTGAAAAATTTAGAAAAATTTTCTGGTATATGAGTTGACGATGTTGCGTTATACCGTTTAGTATTATATAGAATGACCAGTCAGTCAATAAAAACACAATGGAGGATATGATGAATCACGTTATTAATTTCGTTCTGAAAAACAAATTCGCCGTATGGCTGATGACGATTATTGTAACGGCAGCCGGCTTGTACGCGGGTATGAATATGAAGCAAGAATCCATTCCTGATGTAAACATGCCCTACCTGACAATCAGCACGACATATCCGGGAGCGACGCCTAGCCAAGTCGCTGATGAAGTAACGAAACCGGTTGAACAAGCGGTGCAGAATTTGGACGGCGTGAGCGTTGTTACGTCGACGTCCTATGAAAATGCATCGTCGGTTATGATTGAATATGATTATGAGAAAGATATGGACAAAGCGAAAACAGAAGCGGCTGAAGCATTAGAAAACGTCAGCCTGCCTGATGACGCGAAAGATCCGGACATTTCACGCTACAGTTTGAACTCCTTCCCAATTCTGACGCTGAGCGTGTCCAGTGATTCAGATAATCTGCAAAAGCTGACAAAACAAGTGGAGGACAGCCTCGTTTCTAAGCTTGAAGGCATAGAAGGCGTTGCTTCAGTCCAAGTATCAGGCCAGCAGGTGGAAGAGGTTGAATTCTCTTTCAAAGAAGACAAACTGAAAGAATACGGCCTTGATGAAGATACAGTTAAGCAAGTGATTCAGGGGTCAGATGTGACAACGCCGCTTGGATTGTACACATTCGGAAATAAAGAAAAATCTGTCGTCGTCAGCGGCGATATTGAAACCATTAAAGATTTGAAGAATATGAGAATTCCAACGGCATCTGCTTCTAGTGCAGGCAGCAGCGCCGCAGCAGCAGCACAAAGTGCACAAGCGGCTCAAAGCCCGCAGGCAGCAGCACAGGCGCAGCAAAGCGTAAGCACAGACGTGCCGACGGTCAAGCTATCTGACATTGCAACGATTAAAGATGTCAAAAAAGCTGAATCAATTTCCCGCACAAATGGAAAAGACAGCATCGGCATCAACATTATCAAAGCAAACGATGCCAACACGGTAGAGGTTGCCGACAATGTCAAAGATGAGCTGAAGCAGTTCAAAGAAGACCATAAAGGCTTCAACTACAGCGCAACACTCGACATGGCAGAGCCGATCACACAGTCAGTTGAAACAATGTTAAGCAAAGCCATCTTCGGTGCTATTTTTGCGATTGTGATTATTCTCTTATTCTTAAGAGATATCAAATCAACATTAATTTCAATTATTTCTATTCCATTATCATTGCTGATCGCACTTTTCGTGCTGCAACAGCTTGATATCACACTGAATATCATGACGCTCGGTGCAATGACCGTTGCCATCGGACGGGTTGTTGATGACTCCATTGTTGTGATCGAAAACATTTACCGCCGCATGAGACTGAAAGATGAACCGCTGCGCGGAAAAGCTCTGGTCCGTGAAGCAACGAAGGAAATGTTTAAACCGATCCTGTCATCCACTATTGTGACGATCGCGGTATTCCTGCCGCTCGCACTGGTAGGCGGACAAATTGGTGAATTGTTTATTCCTTTCGCCTTAACGATTGTATTCGCGCTTGCCGCATCCCTGTTGATTTCGATCACGCTCGTGCCAATGCTCGCACACAGCCTGTTCAAAAAATCATTAACGGGAGCGCCTGTAAAAGCGAAAGAACACAAACCTGGCAGACTCGCAAACATCTATAAAAAAGTATTGAACTGGGCGCTGAGCCACAAATGGATCACGTCTATCATCGCCGTTCTGATGCTGCTCGGAAGCTTGTTCCTTGTACCGTTAATCGGTGCCAGCTACCTTCCGTCAGAGGAAGAAAAAACGATGCAGATCACATACAGCCCTGAACCGGGTGAAACGAAAAAAGAAGCGGAAGATGAAGCTGAAAAAGCAGAAAAAATCCTGCTTGACCGCAAGCATGTCGATACGGTTCAGTATTCATTAGGCTCTGGCAGCCCGCTTGCCGGAGGAGATTCAAACGGCGCATTGTTCTATATCAAATATGACAGTGACACGCCGAACTTTGATAAAGAAAAAGACAACGTGCTGAAAGAAATCAAAAAGCAGTCTGACCGCGGAGAATGGAAGTCACAGGACTTCAGCTCTTCAGGCAATAATAATGAATTGACATACTATGTGTATGGCGATTCAGAAAATGACATTAAAGACACTGTCAAAGACATTGAGAAGGTCATGAAGGATGAAAAGGATCTGAAGAACGTAAACTCAGGCCTTTCCAGCACATATGATGAGTACACATTTGTGGCTGACCAAGAAAAGCTGAGCAAACTCGGTTTAACAGCTTCTCAAATTTCTAAGGCCTTAATGTCAGAGACAGCACAGGACCCGCTCACAACCGTGAAAAAAGACGGCAAAGAGCTTGACGTGAACATTAAAACCGAAAAAGACGAGTATAAGAGTGTTAAAGATTTAGAGAACAAAAAGATCACATCAGCGACCGGCAAAGAAGTCAAAATCGGTGATGTGGCAAAAGTAAAAGAAGGCACAACATCTGATACGGTGTCTAAACGTGACGGAAAAGTGTATGCTGATGTCACAGGTGAGGTTACATCAGACAACGTTACAGCTGTATCCGTTGATGTCCAGAAGAAAATTGATAAGCTTGACATGCCTGACAATGTAACGATCGATACAGGCGGTGTTTCCGCAGATATCGCGGATTCCTTTACGAAGCTTGGATTAGCGATGCTTGCGGCGATTGCGATCGTCTACCTCGTGCTAGTGATTACATTCGGCGGAGCATTAGCGCCATTTGCGATTCTGTTCTCACTGCCGTTTACAATCATCGGTGCCCTTGTCGGACTTTACGTATCAGGTGAGACAATCAGTCTGAACGCGATGATCGGTATGCTGATGCTGATCGGTATCGTTGTCACAAACGCCATTGTCTTAATTGACCGCGTGATTCATAAGGAAGCGGAAGGACTGTCTACGAGAGAAGCGCTCTTAGAAGCCGGCTCCACACGACTCCGTCCAATCCTGATGACAGCCATCGCGACAATTGGCGCCTTGATTCCATTAGCGCTCGGCTTCGAAGGCGGAAGCCAGGTCATTTCAAAAGGACTTGGCGTAACGGTTATCGGCGGTTTAATCAGTTCGACGCTTTTGACGCTCTTAATCGTGCCAATCGTATACGAAGTATTGGCGAAGTTCCGCAAGAAAAAACCGGGAACAGAAGAAGAGTAAAAATGACAAAAAGCCTCAGCTATGCTGGGGCTTTTCTGTGTTTCCTTCTGTAAGATTATGTACATTTTGTTGCGATTTTTTTAACTCATAGTATAATTAAAGGTTGTTAGTGTAAAAATGGATCGGATACTCTTAAGTAGGATGATGAGATAATGAAACGTGCACGCATAATATACAATCCGACTTCGGGACGGGAGGTCTTTAAAAAGCATCTTGCCCAGGTCCTGCAAAAATTTGAACAAGCCGGCTATGAAACCTCTACCCATGCCACAACATGCGCGGGAGACGCAACGCACGCTGCCAAGGAAGCGGCATTGCGTGAGTTTGACCTGATCATTGCGGCAGGTGGAGACGGAACGATCAACGAGGTCGTCAACGGGCTTGCCCCATTAGACAATCGTCCGACACTCGGCGTGATTCCTGTCGGCACAACAAATGACTTCGCCAGAGCGCTCGGCATTCCGCGAGAGGATATTTTAAAAGCGGCGGATACGGTGATTAACGGCGTTGCCCGCCCGATCGACATCGGACAGGTCAACGGCCAGTATTTTATCAATATCGCCGGCGGAGGCCGCCTGACGGAGCTGACGTACGACGTCCCAAGCAAACTCAAAACGATGCTCGGCCAGCTTGCTTATTATTTAAAGGGTATGGAAATGCTGCCTTCACTTCGTCCGACAGAAGTCGAGATTGAATATGATGGCAAGCTGTTTCAAGGTGAAATTATGCTGTTTTTGGTCACGCTGACAAATTCCGTCGGCGGGTTTGAGAAACTCGCGCCGGATTCCAGCCTGAATGACGGCATGTTTGATTTGATGATATTAAAGAAAGCAAACCTTGCTGAATTTATCAGAGTCGCATCGATGGCGCTCCGCGGCGAACACATCAACGACCAGCACATTATTTATACAAAAGCGAACCGCGTGAAAGTCAATGTATCAGAAAAGATGCAGCTGAATCTGGACGGCGAGTACGGCGGCATGCTGCCGGGCGAATTCGTGAATCTGTATAGACACATTCACGTCGTCATGCCGAAGGAGAAAGCGGAACAGCTGGATGACTAAAAACTTGGCTTTATTGAGCCAAGTTTTTCTTTCGCTTAAAACAAGAGGTGAACATACATGAAAATGAAACCCCCAGTAGAAAAAAACGAATACTACGACGTGACATTTGAGGATTTGACTCACGAAGGAGCGGGCGTCGCAAAGGTGCAGGGCTTCCCGATCTTCGTGCCGAACGCTCTGCCGGAAGAAAAAGCCCAAATCAAAGTGACACGTGTCAAAAAAGGCTTTGCCTTCGGCCGCCTGATTGAGCTGAAGGAAGAAAGCCCGCACAGAACCGACGCTCCATGCCCGATTTACAAGCAATGCGGCGGCTGCCAGCTTCAGCACATGACCTACGAAGGCCAGCTCCTGTTTAAACAGAAACAGGTCAAAGACGTCTTAGAACGGATCGGCAAGCTGGACCTGTCCAACGTCACCGTGCACCCGACACTCGGCATGCAAGACCCATGGAACTACAGAAACAAAGCACAGGTGCCGGTAGGAGAACGGGAAGGCGGACTCGTCGCCGGATTCTATCAGCAAAGAAGCCATGACATCATCGACATGAGCGCCTGCCTGATCCAGCAATCCAAAAACGACGAAGCCGTCCAAGCCGTCAAAGACATTTGCGCCACATACGGTGTCAAAGCCTACAACGAAGAACGCCACAAAGGCTGGCTCCGCCACATCATGGTCAGATACGGCGTCGTGACGGGCGAAATGATGATCGTCTTCATCACAAGAACGAACGACTTCCCGCACAAAGCGAAGATCATCGAAGACATCACGGCGCAATTCCCGCACGTCAAATCCATCGTGCAAAACATCAACCCAAACAAAACAAACGTGATCTTCGGCAATGAAACAAATGTCATCTGGGGCGAAGAATACATCTACGACCTCATCGGAGACGTCAAATTCGCCATCTCCGCCAGATCGTTCTATCAGGTTAATCCAGAGCAGACAAAAGTGCTCTACGACAAAGCGCTTGAGTACGCGGAGCTGAAAGGGGAAGAAACCGTCATCGACGCCTACTGCGGCATCGGAACGATTTCCCTCTTCTTGGCGAAGCAAGCGAAAAAAGTGTACGGTGTAGAGATTGTGCCGGAAGCAATTGAGGACGCAAAGCGAAACGCAGAATTAAACGGCATCACAAACGCAGAATTTGCAGTCGGGGAAGCGGAAACCGTGATTCCAAAGTGGTATGAAGAAGGCATTACAGCTGATACGCTAGTCGTCGACCCACCAAGAAAAGGCTGCGACGAAGCCCTCCTACGCACGATTGTAGAGATGAAACCGAAGCGGGTGGTGTATGTGTCCTGTAATCCTGGCACGCTTGCGAGAGACTTGCGGGTGCTTGAGGATGGCGGGTATCAGACGCTCGAAGTGCAGCCTGTGGATATGTTTCCGCATACGAATCATGTGGAGTGTGTGGCGATGATAGAGTTGAAATAGCATGGTAGCAATGGTTTTGCGGATTTCAGCTGGATATTGAAGTGTGTTTTATGTTCCCTTGGACGAAAAGTTCGGGGGATTTTTTGACCTCCGGGGGTCACACTTTTACGCGGAATTAAATGTTAAAGGATATAGATAAGAGTTTTGCATAAAAATTGAGGTGTACATTTTGGGCACGAAGTTTGCGCAACCGGAAAGTGATTTTGAAATGTGAAGGGTTGAATGTAAAAGATACCTGGCTGTGACAAATGGTTGAATGGGGTTTCGTTTGTGGTAGCTTACTTCCGCAGATATGACAGTTCGACTGCGCTGGATCATCGATATATGCATTGCAATGTCGACAGATTCTACATATCTTTAAGAAGTCAGGATACAGACTACTTCCATTTTCAATGCATCTGTCATCCTTTCCGTAAATCTCACTAATAAATAAAGATTATGTTTCTATCAAAAAAACAGTTAAATGGTTGAGTTTTATACAACCGGTATCCAATAATGTGGCCAATAGTTCTTCCTTATGTAGTCCCGTCCTTGCGACTCATCAATAAATTCGGATAAACTTCATAAAGTAATTAACAGTATTTAACAAGTTGCCTTTTGTAACATCTTTTATACTATCGTGTTTATTAGATTGATACTAAATTAGCGTATGGTTTTGTTACATCAATATCTAAAGGGAAAAAGTAAGATGCCGTTATCGTTAATTACGCGTATATCGGTTGATAGACCAAAATCTTTGATTGTAGACTTTTCTATAAGTAAGCCATAATCTTTCATATTATAATAACAACCTTTGCTTTGAACATTATTATTAATACAAAGTTGTTTAAGTAAAGAATCTATTTCTGAGCAAGACAGCAAAATAATTGACGCAAACTCATCAGAATAAACGGCTTTGTTTTTATTGGAATGTGTTACATATTGATTAGTTTTCACTAACATGCTTTCAATTAAAAAATAGTATTGCCAAGGCATTTTAAACAAAGATCTAATCAAATTTTCCCCTTCTCTCTACTTAGTATTCTTTTTAACTGTGACTTGACTGCTGAATACTTTTAAAAATACACAAATGTTATCTTAAATAAAATACAGTGATAGTTCATCTCTATGATAGCATATTGAAGCTAGTATATAATTTACGCCGCAATGCCCGGCAAATTTAGTATGGAGCTGAAGTTGGGTTTTTACGGAAACCCTTGCTTTTATTACCCGCTATATTTTGATATGTGGGATAATAGAAAGTAGATGGGTGCGTATTGCCTAGTGAGGTTTGTATCGCATTACCGGTCATTAAAAAAGGATAGGGATCAGTAGGATTATAAATCTTAAAGTTTTGTAAGGATAAATTTTATTTCGGAGGAAAAATATGTCATTTCAAACACCGCTCACCATAGGTGAAGTTGTAAACGATATTCATTCAAAAAGGTATTTGTTACCGTCCATTCAACGGGAGTTCGTCTGGAGTTCCGAACAGATTACGATGCTTTTTGATAGTCTGATGAGGGACTATCCAATCAGTTCATTTCTTTTTTGGAAAGTACCTAAAGAGAAAGCTTCCGAATTTAAGTTTTATGAATTTCTGAGAGATTATCATCAAAGAGACAATCGTCATAATCCAAAGGCGAATATAAATGGTAGTGATGATGTGATGGCTGTTCTTGATGGGCAGCAACGATTAACATCTTTGTACATAGCGCTTAAAGGCACGTATGCTAATAAACTAGCTTATAAAAAGTGGGATAATCCGCTAGCATATCCAAAGAAAAAGTTATATCTTAACCTACTAGGTAAACCAGAAGACATTTCATATGAATATGGGTTTGAATTTTTGACGGATGCAGAAGCGGCTAAAAGTGATGCGAACCATCATTGGTTTCCGGTTGGTAAGATGTTGGACTTAACGGAACAATACGATGTTATGAATTATATGATTGAAGCAGGACTATCTTCTAATCCTGATAAGGAAAAAGCGAAGTATGCAAACAAAGTGCTGTATAAGTTGCATTCAGTCATTCATGTAAATAAGATCATTAGCTACTATCTTGAACAAAGTACAGAGCTTGATAAAGTCCTAAATATCTTTATTCGTGTAAATAGTGGTGGGACGACACTTAGCTACTCTGATTTACTTCTGTCATTTGCAACGGCGCAGTGGGAAACAAGGGATGCCCGTGAGGAAATTAATGAATTTATCGATGAAATTAATCAAATTGGACGAGGTTTTAAAATCAGTAAGGACATTGTTTTAAAAGCTTGTTTAGTCCTTTGCGATATGTCGGATATTTCTTTTAAGGTAGATAATTTTAATCGAACGAATATGCTTTTGATTGAAAAAGAATGGGATAACATTACAAAAGCAATTCGCAATGCACTTGTACTGATAAGCAGCTTTGGATTTAGCAGAGAAAATATGACTTCCAATAACTTGATGATTCCGATAGCTTACTATTTAAAGAAAATAGGATTGCCGAATAACTTTGAAACTTCCACAACAAGAATAGAAGACAGAAAGAATATAAAATTATGGTTTATATCGGCCCTATTAAAAAGGGTGTTCAGTTTTGCACCGGACGGAGCATTGAAACCGATGAGGGAAATTATTAAGAGGCAGTCATCGAATGGTTTTCCTGTTGATGAAATCTTTGCACACTTCAAAGGGACAAATCGTGCTCTACAGTTTACAGATGATGATATTGAGAATCTACTATATTCTAAGTATAACCACGGAGAAACGTTGGTCATTCTTTCGATTTTATATCCTTGGGCAGACTTAAAGCATAACTTCCACGTTGATCATATGTTCCCAAAAAGTAAATTTACGTACAAAAGGTTAAAGGCTTATGGTGTTCCAGATAACAAAATTAATGATTTTAAAGCGAATTGCAATTATATAGGCAATCTGCAATTGCTAGAGGAGATACCGAATATCGAGAAAAAAGCTATGGATTTCGAAAAATGGTTAAGTGAAAAAGTTCCTGCTGGTGAATTAGCCGATTATAAGCAAAAACATTATGTTCCCAATGTAAGCCTCGAATTCAGTAACTTTGACGTGTTTTTGGAGGAACGAGAAAACTTATTACTTCAGAAATTGAAATCAGCACTTAAAAGATAAGGTTGGGTGTGATTGGCATATTTGTTTCGTAATTAAAAGGAGTCTAAAATGAAATTATTTAAATTAAGACTTGATTTGTATGATTTAGAGGATAACGGTATATATCTTCGGATTACTAGGAATAAATTATTTGAAATCAAACCCATCTATCTGTATTACACTTGGGATAATGATGGGGGTATAAGGAATTTAGACCTGTATATAAAAGATTTAAATAAAGAAAAAGCTAAGGAAAGCTTAGTTTCATTTATGCATTTGCTTAACTTTATGTATCATATGGACATCTCTATTGCTGGGGGATTTTACATTTGGGAAGTTGAGGGTTTGCCTAATAACGAAATTGTGGAAAAAGTAACAAATAAAAATATTGTATTACTTAGCGAAACCTTCCAAAGAATAAACCAATACACAGGTAAAGAATATAAATTGATTGTACAGTGTATTAAATATTTCTCCAGATCCCTTAAATTGATCGAATTGGAATTGTTTGAGGAAAGTTTGCTAACAGCTTATAAGATAATTGAGCTAATATCTAATAAGGTTTTTAAAGATATATATAAGGAAAAGTTTTCAGGTGCCTTAGCAGATATTATACCCAATTTTCTTAAAGAAAACTTTAATGAGAATTACTCAGGACAAGGTAAAGATAATGAAATTAATGGGTACGTAATTAATATGGGTGAAGAATTAATTACAGCGAGAAGAAAAGCAGTTAAGGCGTTAGAGCATTTAAACCTTTTAGACCTACAGGATGAAATAGGTGAAGTTATCAGGATACGTAATAAAGTTGGAGCACACAGTTCTATTTCTAACCCACAAGTAGACATAGAAACAGTAGCGAATACTCAGAACATTGCAAGAAAAATGCTGACTAAATATCTATTTAAAAATAGATACGAAAAACTGGCTCTAGATGGATATAAACGATATTAATTATTTCTTACAGATATCCGCTCATAAAAGAACCGCAAAATATTGGAGAAAGAGTGGGCAGCTTTTCCACATCTTTTTGAATTGGTTAGTAATTTTATTTCATTGTTTGAAACGATAACATCCTTGGCAAAAAGTCTTGTTCCAAGCCCGGTAAAATAAAATTTAAGTCCTTCACGGCGGCATGTTTGAGTTCCCGCAGAGTAAAACTGATGTCATTTTGAACGTTCAAGACTTTTCTCGCCAGCCATGTCGTGTAATGTTTGCCATTCACGAATGGTTTTGGCGTGAATGCCTTATTTATACGCAGTCTTCAAAACCGAATCCATTCCTTGATCATACTCGGATAGACTGTTCAAATTTTCCTCTTCTGAAAACCATTTTCCAGCCATGAAGAAACTCTCCCTAGGTAAACAGATTTTTATTTCATCTGTCTACCTTTAGGGGAGCATATTAAAGGAGGGGGAATTTTAATTTGGAGAATTTAGATACTGTTCTAAAAAGAATTTAAAAGGTTTACTCTTAGGATAAATTCCTGCATTTTTATAAGTCCAGTTTTTTTGTCTTTGAGAGAGGGTATATGGAGATTGAATAACGTCTTCATCAATTATAATCTATCGAAAATTCTCCGCTTATTCCTAGATTAAGTGTTAGATTAGTCCATATATCTTGATTGTTTTCTTTAAATTCATCTCGTAATTCCTCGAATAAGTCATGCAAGTCAAATAATAGCTCCCATAAATCTCCTCACTGACATGATAGTGGTCAGGGATATTAAGAGAATATATAAAATCTTCACTATGTGGAGTATTGAAATAAAAGAAAACTTCAGATGAATCGTCAAGTATTTCCGCATAAAGAATAACTCTTTCCCATTCAGAAGGAATGATTTCGTTAATGCCTTCTGCTATCTGTTGATATATTTCACCCATTTTTTCTGTTTTCATGCTAACCTCCAGTTTTTTTAAGAGCTATATCAAATTTATAGATGTAGGTAGCTAATTAAAAATTCTTGATCTTCCTCGTCTTCAGGCAATATTCCAAGAGTTTTGTACTCCCATAATGCAATTCTTTGATACCCATCAAGCTCAGATGCAAAAAATATCATCATCATTATAATCAAGTTGGAATTGATCGTTGCTCTCCAATGTCAATGTAAGGTTCGTCCAAACCTGATCATAATTATTTTTGTGCTCAGCTCGTAATTCGTCAAAAGTTCACGGATTTCTCTTAATAATGTTTTGAAGATATCTTTACTTACACTGTATCGGACTGGTATATCTTACGAATAAATCAGTTGACGTTTTTCTGGTGTCTTGAAGTGAAAGAGAACCATGGTAGAGTCATCTAATACTTCTGCATAAAGATATACTTTTGTCCATTCACAAGGTATGATGTCATTTAATTTCTCACCAATAATCTGGTACAGATTTTGCATTTTCTTATTTTCAAACCTTTTCGCCTTCAATCGTCGAGAAATCCTAGTTATAAAAAATAGCCCAGCAGGGAAGTGCTGAGCCATTATTGTTTTATAGACCGCAGTAGCTTATTACAAATTCTTTATCGTCCTCATCTTCAGGCAAAATCCCCAAGTTTTGATATTCCCATACCACTTGGCGTTGTGTTCCGTTTAAGTCTGAGGCGATGACCTCGGTGTAATCGTAGTCAATTGAGAATTTACCGCTTTGTTCGAGATGTAAAGTGAGGTTTGTCCATAAGTCCTCGTTGTTTGTTTTAAATTCATCCCGTAACTCTTCAAAGTAATCATGCAATTCATATAGAAGTCCGTCATATATATCTTCATCAACATTAAAATGTTCAGGAATATCGTGTGAATATATATATTCCTGATTTTGTGGAGTAGTAAAGAAGAAGTAAACTTCTGAAGAATCATCTAAAATTTCAGCATAAAGAGCAACCTTCTCCCATTCAGAGGGGATAATTTCATTTATTTGCTCAGCGATTTTTTGATATACTTCGCTCATTTTTTGAGTTTCCATTCGATTAACCTCTAACTTCGATTCGATGATTGCATTAGTTTATGTTTAGATAATCCTTAACAAATTCTTTATCCTCTTCATCTTCGGGGAAAATACCCAAGTTATTGAACTCCCAAATCATTTGTCTTTCGTATTCGTCCAAATCAGACTCAATAACATCTTCATAATCTTAATCAATTGAAAACATTCCAGAGCTTTCAAGATTCAGTGTCAAATTTGTCCATGCTTCAGGATTATTTTCTTTAAACTCATTGTGTAACTGTTTAAATAACTCTTGAAGATCTATTAATAGTTCTGTATAAATTTTTTTACTAACTTGAAATTGTTCTGGAATGTCATGAGAGTATATATATTCATCGTTTTCTGGTGTTTGAAAGAAAAAACACACTTCTCTGGAACCGTCTAGTATTTCTGCATAAAGAACAATATTACTCCAATCAGCAGGAATTATTTTTCCTATGACATCAGTTATTTGTAGATGAATTTTTTCTAACATCATTATCTCAACTTTATTAAATTGGATTTTCAGGATATTCTTCTAAATATTTTTTTGTTAATTTTTGTAATGATGGATCCTTAGGTTCTTCCCCTAAATATTTAAATTTCCAGATGATAAGCTGATCACTGAAACTATAATCTGTCTTAAACCAATCTGTATAATCAAAGTTGACAGTTAATTTTCCTGATCTTTCTAGGCTAAGAGTGAAGGAGTAAAATAATTCTTGATCATGATCTTTGAAAACATCTCTCATTTCTTCGCTTAGTTTAAATAATTCCATCTCATACTGATCGAATTCATTTTCGTCAATATCAAACTCAAACGGAATTTCAAGACTGTACTTAAAATGATTAGGTTCATTTTGAGAATTATAAAAAAAGTAAGTGCCTCCGCCTGTCTCTGAAACCTGAGCATAGAACAAAAATTTCTCCCATGGTTCTGGTATCATTTCGTTAACGATTTCAGCTATGCTTCTATATAATGCATTTAATTTATGTTCCAACAAGAATCAACCTCCAGCTTGATTTTTTATAAATTTCTTAAATAATCCTTTGCCTTCAATTCTGTAAATAACCTCAAAAGAGTCTGGTCTTAGAGAGTCTCCTAAATATTTCGGTCGAATTCTTACTGAGACTTTTCTCGGTGGTTCCTCTTTTAGAGCCGCCGCCCATTCGGTCTCCATTTTGTACCATTCTCCGCCAGAACGGTTAATTTGACTATTTTGAGCAACTAAGTTATCTAGTTCCCCTGAACCTCTGAATTGTGATCCTATCAAATGTCCGCCATCGTCATCAGGTAATCGATCTTGAGGCTTTCCAGCGTTTGATTGCGCATATTGATTTCGCTTTGCTTCTCCTAATTGTAAATCAGCTTCAACTTTTGTAATTCTACCATAGTTGTCTGTATTGTATGTGTAGCCCTCTTTTGTTTTATATTCGACATTCGGCTTCAGCACTTTCTTTCTGCTCCATTTTGCATAATGCTCGCCGTATTTGACGGTTACCGGCGGTACAACTGGCGCTGGTGTTCGTCTTCCGCTTGAAGAAGTTCCGTACGGTTTCGGCAGGATGACTTTGGCGAATTTTTGCAGTCCCTCTTTAAGTGTGACCCCGTTGACTGCGTTGTAAGGAACGCCTGCAGGCACTAAGTCATGACGGGGATGATACGGGAGAATATCAGCAAGTGTGAGATCTCCGATTTGATTTAATTTGGTTTTGACGTGTTTTTTTGATACTTCAATGCCTGTGTTTACTTTTTGGTTGATGTGATCAATGGTTTGTTTTGAGACCGTTATGGCTTTTTGGGCTGTTGCTGATTTGCTTGCTGCTGTTTTGACTTTGGCCGTCACTTTGGCGGCTGTGCCAGTTTTTGAGACGGCTCCTACGCCTTTTGTGCCGACAATTGATGTGACAACAGTGCCAACCGCATATGACACCCATCTTGCTCGTGAGTAGGTGTCACCATTCACCATGTCTTTTTGGTACGATTCTTCGATTGCCGCTGAAATGGCTTCATACGTTTTGATCGGGTGAGCCACCGCTCCTGTAATGGCTTCAACGGTTCCGCCCGGATCTGTGACCATATCCCACAGGCCTGTGACCGCGTCTTTTCCTGAATCGTAAAGGCCGACGGCAACCCCTTTGAAGCCTGCTTCAAGCTCACGCGTGTTTTCAATTTGGGTGAAGTACCTTTGCTGTTCTGCTGTCAGATTTTTATAGCCGATCGTTTTTGCCATTGAGTAGAATTCATCGGCATCTGCATAATCGTAGTTTTTCAGTCTCTCTTTCAGTTTTTCAATCTCGCGTTCCTTCGCTTCCTCTTTCTTAATCTTCAAGTAAGCCTCAGTCCGCTTTTCAATGTCGCCTTTTTTCTTATGTATGTCACTCTCACGGTACGCTTTGGCGTTGTAGTGGATGGGTGTGGCATTTTTGCCTTTGCCCGTTGCTTCTTGGAGCTTTTGGAAGTCGGATTTGATGAATTGTTCGTTTGGTTCTGACAGGTCGTATTCTGTCTTCAGGTCTTCGTCCAAGGCGTCCAATTTTTCCAGTGTTTTTTTTCGTTTGTCGTTGGCATCCGCAAGCTCATCTTTGAAGGTTTCTGTTGAAAACAGGTCGAGCGGGAGGATGTCGTCGATATCGTTCAGGATGTCTTTCATCGCTTTTTTCTGTTCGGACATGATGGATTTTGATTTTTTATTGGCATTTGCCAGTTCGTGCTCCAGGAAGGATTCTTCGATGTATGCGTCTGAGAGGCCTTTGTCCTCGGCGGCTCCGGCGATGCTGTTGAAAAATGCGATTTTCATGTCGATGTAGTCGATCCATTGGCCGGTGACGCCGACGTGGTCGTGATAGAAGGCTTTGATGTTGCTGGCGCCTTTTCCTGAAAATTCGCTGTCACTGAGATCAGCTACGCTTTTTAACGCTTTTCTCAAGTTGACCATTTGCGTTCTTAGTTCTTTATACTCTTTCGCGCGGTCTGTCGCTTCAGAAAGCAGTGTTTTCGCTTCAAGTACTTTCATGACCATTTCCCTTCTTTTGTTCGCCCAATATCAAAATTTTACCACGGTACGGGATGAGGGTGGGGGTGAGAACGTGTTTCGATGGAAAAATGAGTCATTTGGCATGTGTCTTTATTCACGAAGGGATTGTGTAAACATAATCGAAATGATTATTGATAGACAGGTAAAGGAGCGTTTTGATGAAGAAAAAAGGCATTACATTTGGTTTATTAGGGGTAATGATATGCATCATCCTGTTTGCTCTATATATTCAGTTACATAATAAAAGCAATATTCCTGTCAAAGCTTCCGCCATCCACCCCGAAGAAGACCGCATCTTTTTTATTTACTCCAATCCTTTCATCAAAGAAAGTACGCTGCTTTCGACCTCAACAGGCGAACGATTTAACAGGCGCACGTTCAAGGTGGCGGATGTGCCTTACATTCAAACAAAATCTTACGCATCAACAGTTATTGTATTACTAGCGGAACACGAGTCCTTTTATTACGCGCTGGAGAAGGATGCCATAAAAAAGCATCCGCTATCAAATCCATTTTCGTTTTGGTATGAGGGGAAGGATGTTTCTGTTAAGGCCTATAACGTTGATACGACGGGGAATGACGTCCATATAAACGACAAAAAAACGAAAAAGGAATATAGCCTCACCTTGCCTTCGCTTGTCACGATGGGGTCGAGTGACGAGAATTATATTTATGTCATTCAAGGCATGGCAATTTACGTGATTGACAGAAACACAGAGGAAATCATAGAGACCTTGAGCTTAGCCTCATACGCTGATAAATTCGCAGACTCGGAGGAATTTATTGTCGCGAGCTCGCAGCATGAACTGACTGTGATTGAAAAAGGGACATGGAAGACGAAGTATATTTCTTATCCTGATGATCTTGAATATGCTGATACCGTGTACTATGACAAAGAAAGCGGCAGTTTTTATGTGACGTACGAAGACAAAGAGGGGGAAGCGAACCTGCTTGAGTATGGGAAGGACTTTTCTTTTCGCACATACGGCTTAAAATTCCCTTATATGGATGCAAAGTTTAAGGGGAATCAACTGTATGTTGTTGCCCAGGAAGAGCATAAAAAGGGCATTGGCGGGTACGTGGGTGTGTTTGATATCCATTCCAAGAAGATGCTTTATCAGTTTGATTTGCCAGAGGAACAAGTGAAGGTGCAGGATTTTATTGTGGTTGACAATAAGTGAATGCGTAAATGAAATAGAATGATATTGGACCCTTGCATAAAGGGTCTTTTTTTGCCAAGAAAACAAATTGACAGGATGAAAAAACAATTTCTTCCTTCTGTATTGTTTTCAAAATTTGGGATTGATAGAATATGACATATCTCACAGAGAGGGAGGGAAGCCGTTGAGTCAAGCCATACCGTCTTCGCGTGTTGGTGTTAAGATTAATGAATGGTACAAGATGATTCGCCAGTTCAGTGTTCCGGATGCTGAGGTGCTGAAAGCGGAGGTGGAGCAGGACATTCAGCAGATGGAAGAGGATCAGGATTTGCTGATCTATTATTCTCTCATGTGTTTTCGGCACCAGCTGATGCTGGATTATTTGGAGCCGGGACAAACATATGGGAATCGCCCTACAGTGACAGAGCTTCTGGAAAACATTGAAACTCCTCAGAAAAAACTCACAGGCCTTTTGAAATACTACTCTTTGTTTTTCCGCGGCATGTATGAATTTGATCAAAAAGAATATGTGGAAGCGATCGGTTTTTATCGCGAGGCGGAGAAGGAACTGCCGTTTTTGTCAGATGAAATTGAGAAAGCGGAATTTCATTTTAAAGTGGCAGAAGCGTATTACCATATGAAGCAAACCCATGTGTCGATGCATCATATCCTTCAAGCCTTAGACATTTATCAAGACCATCCGTTATATAGCATGAGAAGAATACAAAGCTTGTTTGTCATAGCGGGAAATTATGATGACTTCAGATGCTATGATAAAGCGCTCCCGCATTTAAGAAAGGCGCTGGAGCTGGCAATGGATATTCAAAACGACCGGTTCATTGGCATCTCTTTATTGAACATCGCCAACAGTTATGACAGGTCAGGAAGATATGATTTGGCCATTGAGTACTTCCAAAAAGCGGTGAAAGTAAGCAGAGAAACGGTCCCTGACTTGCTGCCGAAAGTCTTGTTTGGGTTAAGCTGGACATTATGCAAAGCTGGACAAAAACAGCAGGCGTTTCAGCTAATAGAAGAAGGATTAGAACATATCACAACCCATCCAAATGCGGGGGCCCACAAATTTTATAAAGAATTGTATCTGTTCTTGCAGGCAGTGTACAAAGAGATTGTTGACGAACGCAAAATTCATGATCTTTTAAGCTATTTCGAAAAAAAGAACTTGCACGCTTACATTGAAGCTTGTGCCCGCAGCGCTGCCGCTGTTTTTGAAAGCCGCTGTCATTTTGAGCACGCTGCTGCGTTTTATCGGAAAGTGCTGAAAGCGCAAGAAGATATTCAAAAAGGAGAGTGTTTATATGCTTATTAAGAAAAAAGTGATGATATGTCTTGCTGTTCCCCTTATTTGCGGAAGCATTGCAGTTCCTTTCTTGACACAGTCCGGCGGTTTTAAGGAATCAACGGATCGAAACACGACGTATATCGATCATTCCCCTCATAATAGTACGATACATCAGGAGAAGAAAGCCCTTAGCTAGGGCTTTTTTCTTGTTTAACGGAAAACGTTGGCCTTTAATACCTTGGCATTCCTTCTATTTCTAGCGCAAGACACTCGAAACAACCAAACCATTTGAGGTATAATGGATAAAGTGAATCACAATATACAGATTGATATATATGAAAGAGAGTGGAACATCATGGGCCGTAAGTGGAACAATATTAAAGAGAAGAAGGCGTCTAAGGACGCAAATACGAGTCGGGTTTACGCAAAGTTTGGCCGTGAGATTTATGTGGCGGCAAAGCAGGGCGAGCCTGATCCGGAATCCAATCAGGCGCTGAAGGTTGTGCTTGAGCGCGCGAAGACTTACAGCGTGCCGAAAAATATCATTGAACGTGCGATCGAGAAGGCGAAGGGCGGAGCGGAAGAAAATTATGATGAGCTTCGTTATGAGGGCTTCGGGCCAAACGGATCAATGATTATCGTTGATGCGCTGACGAATAATGTGAACCGTACGGCGCCGGAAGTGCGTGCGGCGTTCGGAAAAAATGGCGGAAACATGGGTGTGAGCGGATCTGTCGCTTACATGTTTGATGCGACGGCTGTTATCGGTGTGGAAGGCAAGACGGCTGATGAAGCGCTTGAAATTCTCATGGAAGCGGATGTCGATGTCCGCGATATTTTAGAAGAGGATGACAGCGTGATCGTCTATGCGGAGCCGGATCAATTCCATGCGGTGCAGGAGGCATTTAAAAACGGGGGCGTCGAGGAATTTACGGTAGCGGAGCTGACCATGCTTGCGCAGAGTGAAGTGACACTTCCTGAGGATGCGAAGGAACAGTTCGAAAAGCTAATTGACGCGTTAGAGGACTTGGAAGACGTTCAGCAGGTGTATCATAACGTAGATCTTGGTGAATAAAAAATGAGCAGACTGTCGTGGTCTGCTTTTTTTATTGTCCGGGAAATTGTTTTAGCAGTTTATAGGCGGGTGTCTATACGATCTGTAAGCCCTTCTCATACGCTGGACTGTAACCTATGTGAAGGAGAGATTGGATATGACTGATACAAGACACTTCTGCTGCGGACCCGGTTTTGGCGCTCACCCAGGCTATGGTGCAGGCGGTCCGGGATTCGGCATGTACGGAGGCGCGGGCTATCCGGGCCATGGCATGTATACAGGGATGGGCCATCCAGGTTATGGAGGCGCAGGCTATCCGGGTTATGGCATGTCTGGAGGATTCGGCGGCTACCCAAGCGGAGGCTATCCGAGCTCAATGAGTTATCCGAGCTACGGAATGCATTATGATAATGATGGGCATCACCACCATTACCCTGGTGGAAATTACGGACACCATCAGGATGGAAATTATGGGCATCATGATGGTAACTACGGGCACCATCACCACCATATGGGGCACTGGGGAAAAGACGGTCATAAGTAAAAAGCGTGGAGAACGGACACTCTTGCTGATCAAGGGTGTTTTTTTGTTTTTCTTTTTCTTGACTGTTCAGTCTGGAAAAGGTAATATCTTCTTGCAGGAGGTGATATTCGTTTGGGTAGAAATAAAGAATTCGATACAGCGCTTGTTTTGCGCAGAGCGATAGAGGTTTTTGGAGAGTATGGCTACGAAGGCACGTCGCTGCAAGAGCTGCTTTCTCATTTAGGCATTGCGCGCCAGAGTTTGTACGATACGTATGGAACGAAGCGGGATTTGTTTTTGTCCGCTGTGAAAACGTATCTTGAAGGAAAAAACGCGGCTGTTGTGGAAAGGCTCGAGGCACCGGGATCTGTCAAGGAAGCCATTCGTGATATTTTTCAGGAGGGTGTGAATGTCCTGAAAGATCCTGAACGTTCAAAGGCTTGTTTTATCATCAACAGCGCTATTGAACAAATCCCGCATGATTCGGACCTTGCCCGGTACTTTGAAGGGCAGACGAAACAGCTTGAGGCGGCCTTTTATCAGGCACTGAAACGGGCACAGACTGAAGGAGAATTAAAGGAACATCTTGATATATCGGCGCTTGCCCGTTATTTAAACCAGAGCCGGCTGTCTCTGACGTTTATCGCTAAGGTTTCTGCTGATTTTGACCAGCTTCAGGATTATGTTGAAGTGAGTTTATCTGTCCTTGATTGACTTTTTTGATAAAGGGTGCTTAGCCCTTTGACGCATTTTTCGGACTGAATGGTCTAAAATAAAATACGAGGTGATGATCCATGATGATGACGGATTACGAAAAAGCATGTGACACACTGAATAAATTTATGCAATATATGCTTGAAAAGGATATGGAGAGCTGGACAGAG
Source organism: Bacillus sp. 0909A (assembly GCF_036765115.1). NCBI lineage: Bacteria > Bacillati > Bacillota > Bacilli > Caryophanales > Bacillaceae > Bacillus > Bacillus sp. 0909A. Next base: position 191,564 of record NZ_JBAIZU010000004.1, on the reverse strand, counting down.
CTGTGGGATGAACATGCCGTATTGGAGTTTCCCTATGCGCCAGAGGGATTTCCGGAAAGAATTGAGGGGAAGGCGGCCATTTACGATTATATTAAGGATTTTCCTGATCACATTCATATTTCTGCGTTTACTGCTCCGACAGTGTATCGTTCGGCTGATACAAACACGATCATTGCGGAGTTTCAATGTGAAGGCTATGCGATTGCGACTGGGCTACCTTACCGGCAAACCTATATCAGTGTGATTGAAACGAAGGACGGCAGCATATTGCATTATAAGGATTATTGGAATCCGCTTATCGTCAATAAGACGTTTGGAGAAACCATTGAAACATTTATACAAACAGAGGAGGATGAAAAATGATGAGTCACGATCAGATTCTGATTACGGGAGGAACCGGCACGACAGGAAGCCGGATTGCGCAACGGTTAATTGCGCAGGGTTACAGCGTTCGCATCGCGAGCAGAAATAAGGGCAAAATGAGCAATGCGGAGTATGTATATTTTGATTGGAAGGATGAGTCTAGCTTTACGCCTGCTTTGGAGCGGGTGAAACGGATTTACCTCGTTGCGCCGGTTGGTGTGTTTGACCCGTCTCCTTATGTGCTTCCCTTTTTAAAGGAAGCAAAGCGGCTCGGTACTGAACGTGTGGTGATGCTCAGTGCGTCCGCTGTTCCTGAGGATGGTCCTGTGTTTGGAGCATTGCATCGTGCAGTACGCGGATTTCCGGAATGGGCGGTGCTGCGGCCGTCATACTTCATGCAAAACTTCATCAATGTCCAGCATCGCATGTCCATTCAAACTGAGGGGCAAATCATTACGGCGGCGGGTGAGGGAAAACTTGGTTTTATTGATGCTGATGATATTGCGGAAACAGCAGTGCGTGCTTTGATTGACATTGTGCCTCATAATACTCATCATATTTTAACGGGACCTGAGGCGCTGAGCTACGCTGAGGCGGCGGATATCATCGGAGCCATGGCGGGACGTCCGGTGACGCATGTCAGCATTTCTTCTTCCGAGCTGAAAAATAGGATGGAAACAGCGGGTTTGCCTGCGGATTACGCGCGCTTTATGGCGGAATTAGATGAAGCGATCAGCCGTGGTGCGGAACAGCGGGTAACGGATACAGTGAAGCGTGTGACAGGAAAAGAACCCCGTTCGCTGACTGAGTTTGCGGCTGCTCATGCTGTATACTGGAAACGCTGATCTTATTTTGGACTGATCGATCTAGAAAAACCTTCGGCTCTGCCGAAGGTTTTCTTTTTATCTATTGAGTTTAAAAAGGCTTGCCGCGTTTTCGGTGCCGATTTTCATTCGGTCCGTTTCACTGATTGGACACTGGTCAAACCAGGAAGAGATTTCTTCCATCGATTCATACGGATAGTCCACCGAGAATAAGATGCGGTCTGAGCCGACCTCTAACAATGTATCAATTAATGCCTGTGTTCTGAATACACCGCTTGTTGTGAGATAAAAGTTTTTGCGGAGGTATTCAGTCGGCGCTTTTTTATGGTTTCCATGGGTCTCAGGACGCTGATGGCGCAGTCTGTGCTCGACACGCGGCAGCGTAAACGGAAGACCCTCACCTAAGTGTCCGAGAATTACGGTCAAATCAGGATATTCGTCAAACAGGCCGCTGAGAATCAGGCGGATGGCGTGTGTTGCTGTTTCAACCCCAAAGCCCCATGCTGAGCCGAGGAGGCCTTCGTAGCCTTCATAGATACGCTGCTGATTTGGCAGCGGAATACGCGGATGCAGATAGACGGGAACCTGAAGTTGTGCGGCCTTCTCCCAGAAAGGGCGTACCTGTGGCTCGTCTAAATATTGAGCGGTATTTTCGTCTCCGATATTACTGTAGCCGTTGACCAAGGCGCCGACAAAACCGAGTTCGTTTACTGCCCGCTCCAGCTCCTTCGCTGCTTCTTCAGGATCTTGAAGGGGAACCGCTGCAAATGCTTTAAAACGGTCTGGATGTTTGGAAACGAAGAATTCCGCAGCGTGATCGTTCATTTGCTTTGCGAGTTTTACAGCTCTGTCAGGATCAGTAATGCCTTCAATACCAGGCTGTGTCAATGAGAGAATTGACGTTTGGATGCCGTTTCGATCCATGTCCTCAATCCGTTTCTCGAATTCCTGCAAGCGTTTTTGGACAGCGCTGAAATATTCATCGTCAGTAAAATTGTGACTTCCTGTTGCCGGAAAATCAGGAGATTCCCAGTGCTCTTCTAATGCGATTTTTCCATTCATGTCAAAAGGCTCCTCTCTTTTTCATGTCTGGTGTAGATCAGATGGAGTGCACTCATTTTACGTCACGAAGCTTCGTTTCAATAGGTAATGAACAATGTGTTTATTACTTTACATCATGTACAAGATGTAAGTTCATGGTACAGTAGATTTTGGGAAAAGGTCAATAAACAGAGAACGTGCAAACGTTTAGAAGAAGACATCAGCAGATGATTTGTCCAGAAGAAAATAAAAGTTAGACAAGGAGGTAAAAAATGTCTAAAAAAAATAAAGTAGATCCGAGAGTCAAAAGAACGAACAAATATTTAAGAGACGCTTTGATCGCACTGCTGAAAGAAAAAGAAGCCAATTCGATTACGATTCAGGAAATTACTGAAAAAGCGGATCTGACCCGCGGCACCTTTTATTTGCACTATCGGGATAAACAGGATTTTCTGTTTCAAAGCATGACGGAGGTTCTCGATGATTTGATCCAGCAGGTTAAGCCTGAGACGCCGGTGGAACCGGTCATTATTAATGAGGATCATCCGCCTGTTTCATTTGTGAAGCTCTTTGAGTACATTCATGAGCACGCCGAGTACTTTCAAGTGATGCTGAGTGATAGAGGGCTGCCTCAATTCAGAAGTTTGATGGCGGAATTCGTTCAGAAACGAATTTACGAGGAATTGCTTTCATCTATTGAAGAATCTGAGAAACAGCTTCAGTTCCCGAAAGAGATACTGGTCAGCTATATCACTTCCGCCCATATCGGGGTGATTTGTTCCTGGCTGGAGAGCGGCATGAAGTACAGTCCTTTATTTATGGCGAATCAATTAACACGTTTAACGCTCTTGGGACCGCTCCGGATAGCGGGGATAGAAAAACAAATCAAGCTTCCTTATTAAGAATTCCAGTCATAATGACGCCTCCTGCCTCATACCTATTAAGGTCATTGTTATTGAGAAAGGAGGAGCCAGAATGAAGGAGATGCAGCCATTTACACCTGTTAAATCATACACGCCCTTTCACAGCCGTTTTGATCCCTGTCCGCCCATAGGGAAGAAATATTACAGAACGCCCCCTAATCTCTATATGACCTTTCAGCCTGAGCATATGGAGCAGTTTTCGCCGATGGAGGCTTTAAGGAAAGGCACCCTTTGGAAGGATCTCTATGATTTTTATGAAAATCCTTATCGAGGGGGAGACGCACATGACAAAAAAGGTTGATGCGGAATATTACCGCCAGCTTGAGCAGATTCAAGCAGCGGATTTTGTGCTTGTTGAGCTGAGCCTTTATTTAGATACACATCCTCATGATGAAGACGCGCTGAAGCAATTCAATCAATATTCCGGCTATTCAAGGCACTTAAAAAGGCAATTCGAATCATCTTACGGACCGCTTTTGCAGTACGGCAACAGCCCCGCGGGCGAGGAGTGGGATTGGAATCAAGGGCCTTGGCCGTGGCAAGTATAAGGAGGAATGCCTGAATGTGGGTGTATGAAAAGAAGCTGCAATATCCTGTCAAGGTCAGCACGTGCAATCCGACACTGGCGAAATATTTGATTGAGCAGTATGGCGGAGCGGACGGCGAGCTGGCCGCGGCTCTCCGGTATTTGAACCAGCGGTATACCATTCCCGATAAGGTCATCGGCCTTTTAACAGATATTGGCACGGAGGAGTTTGCCCATCTGGAGATGATTGCGACGATGGTGTATAAGCTGACGAAAGATGCGACGCCGGAGCAGCTGCGTGAAGCCGGGCTTGGCGATCATTACGCGAATCATGACGGCGCGCTTTTTTATCATAATGCGGCGGGAGTGCCTTTTACGGCAAGCTATATTCAGGCGAAGGGCGATCCGATTGCGGATTTGTATGAAGATATCGCAGCAGAAGAAAAAGCGCGGGCGACGTATCAGTGGCTGATTGATATTTCGGATGATCCTGATTTGAACGATTCCCTGCGGTTTTTGCGTGAACGTGAAATTATACATTCAATGCGCTTTAGGGAAGCGGTTGAAATTTTAAAAGAAGAACGGGATAAGAAGAAACTCTTTTAACAGCAGCGGGGGCTCCCTTTCATGCGTCCTTTTACATACAGACAAAATATTCTGTTTTTTTGTCGTTTGCTTGCATTATAATGGAGGTATGCATGTAAGTTAGTTTTGATCGGGGGGCCTTTATGTCATCTTTTAAGATTACGAAAGAAACAGTTGCAAATGATTTTTACGCCGGCCTGGCAGACCGTGAGGATGCAGAGCAAATAACGGGACTGCTCGTCCGTACGGCTGAATGGCTGCGGGACCGGGGCTCTGATCAGTGGAGCGGGCTGCTGGAGGGACATGACTCACATGATATTGTTGGCTCGATTGAAAGCGGACATGTGTTTGTGTTTCAAAAAGATCAAGAGCTGGCGGGTGTAGTGATGCTTCTGCCTGAGCCGAGCGAATGGGACAGAACGCTTTGGGGAGACGAGGGGCACGAAGAGTCCATTTATTTGCACCGTCTGGCGGTCAGCCGCCGGTTTGCGGGAAATGGGCTTGGGGCCGAGATTCTCACATGGACGGAGACGGGTGTTGAGTATCCGGGGAAGAAACGGATCCGTCTTGATTGTGTGGCTGATAACGACGCATTGCATTCCTTCTACAGGCGAATGGGATATGAATTCAAGGGATCAGACGCCTCAGGGTTTCATTTGTTTGAGAAAGAACTGAACAAGTCAGAATAAGCGTCCTTTTTAGGAGGCTTTTTTGCCTTTTTGAAAAGGGAGGACAGGGCGATTGATCTTTTTTTATGTGATGGCCATTGCGACGGCTTGTATTTCTGCTTGTGTATCTATTTTTCTGCGCTTGAGGATGCCGCAAAGAAAATGCCCGGAATGCATACTTGCCGTGCTGATTGGTCTCGGTGTGATCACAATTTGGTGCAGCATCTTTTTTGTCGGCGGCTGGGATGGCATGGCGCTGGGCATGCTTGGGATTCATGTGATAATCGGAGCGTTTGCCGGGTATTTGATCGAGACGGTGTTCCGGCTGTTGACAAGACAAATTAGGAGAAGGTAAGGCATTTGCCGTCTCAAATGATGTCGAATTTTTTACGGGGCGGCAGGAATTTTCTTTCGAGTGGAGAAATACATATTACTTTACATTGAAAGCGTTTTCTGTAGTAGGAAGGTGATGTTGATGATACATAGCCTGACAAATGGGCTGAATCGTTTTTGTACATGGGTGATGAGACTGGCTTATGTCAATGTGCTCTGGATCTTGTTTTCTCTTGCCGGGCTCGTTGTGTTTGGATTGATGCCTGCTACGGCCGCGATGTTTTCGGTGGCGAGAGAGTGGGCGAAGGGGAACACGGATGTCCCGGTGTTTTCTGTGTTTATCCGGACGTTTAAGAAGGAGTGGGGGGCAGCTCAGCTGTTGGGGCTCATTCTTGTGACGGCCGGCTTGTTTTTGTTTGCGGATATACGGATTGCCGCTCAGATGAATCAGCCTGTGCTGGTGAATGTGTTTATGAGCATCGGTTTGATTTTCGCGTTTGTGCTGTTATATGTGTTTCCGGTCTTTTCTCATTTTGACGTAAAGCTCAGACAGGTGCTGAGCATGAGCTTTTTGATTGCCTTCAGCCGGCCATTGGTGACGCTGATGATGGCTGCGGGTGCGGTCGGAATGTTGTTTCTTGTGCTGTTTCATGTGACGTTTTTGCTGTTTTTCAGCGGCAGCGCGCTGAGCTTGTTGTTAACGAAGCTGTCCTTTAAAGCATTTATGTCAATAGATCAGCGTCAGGAGAAAGAAAAGGCGGCATGAAAGGAAGAGTCGCGGGCTGGTACAGGCGGATGAAGATTAAGGATAAGCTATTTGTGTTTCTGTCATTGATTATGGCCGTGTCCTTTTTGTTTGTATACAGCGGGGTGCAGTACGCTTTTCATGTCTATGATGAACAGATTTACCGCAAATCCTCGGAGGTGCTGCGGATGTCTTCTGAACGGATTGAAGACGAGCTGAAGAAAATTGAAGATGTATCATATGAAATTATTACCGATGAACAAATTCAGCGCATTCTCAGCATGCAAAACCGTGATGATACGTATGACCAGTATCAAATGAAGCAGGAGCTGTGGGATCAGCTTGCGCAATATGCCGGCGATGAAAAGTACATTGATTCGATTCATTTGATTGATGCCCGCGGCTCAGAGTATTCCGCCGGAAGCAGTTCATCGGATCTTATGAAGCAGCAGCAGGAAGAGGTATTTGAACGGGCGAAAGCGCAAAAAGGCAGAAATCTTTGGATGACCTTAGGCAGTTCAGATCCTGTCCTGATTTCAGCGCGGCAAATCAGATCGTTTCATCAGCTGAGTTTAAATGGCTTGGGCATGGTGCTGATTCAAGTGAATGTGAAACAGATGATTCGTGATTTGCCGAAGGATTGGGGCGATTCGGTCGGAGACATGATGATCGCAGACAAGGACGGCAATCTGGTATATTCGGCACATGCATCGGTGCTTACGCCTGAGATGACAAAGCAGACGCTGCGGCATCCTGGTTATGACTTGGTAAAAAAGAATGGCAAACGTTATTTTATTTCTTTCCTTCAATCATCCTATCAAAACTGGAGCTACTACAATGTCATCCCCTTTGATCAGATGTTCGCGAAAATTTCCTTTATGAAAACGGTGATCGGTACGTGCTTTCTTTTGTTTTTCAGTGTGGTTTTGCTTTTCGGGCGGAAGATCGCAAACAGCATCACAGAGCCGATCGAGCAGCTTGTATCCGCAATGAAATCGGTGCAGCACGGCGGAATTGAGGCGGGCGTGTCGCTGTCACTGCCGGAACACACACAAGATGAGGCGGGAACGCTGAACCGCCATTTTACCGTAATGATGAAGCGGATCAATGAGCTGATGGAAGAAAATGTGGAAAAGCAGCTTATTATTAAAGAAACAGAATTGAAGGCGCTGCAAGCCCAGATTAACCCGCATTTTTTGTATAACACGCTTGAGTCCATCAATTGGCTGGCGAAAGCGAATCAGCAGAAGCGAATTTCTCAAATGGTGGAGTCGCTCGGTTTTCTCCTGCGAAACAGCATTCATATCAAAGATGATACGGTGACCCTTCAGGAGGAGGCGGATATTGTGCTTCACTATATGACGATTCAGCGGTTTCGGTTTGAAGAGCGCTTGAACTTCACACTGGACATCGCCGATGAGGTAAGGCATTGCCGAATTCCGAAGCTGACACTCCAGCCGCTGGCGGAGAATGCGATTCAGTACGCGCTTGAGCCTTTTACTCGGCCATGTGCCATCCGCATTCAAGCGAAAAAAACGGAGGACTGCGTCTGTATCACGGTCGAAGATAACGGGCCCGGCATGGACGAACGTATTCTTGAAAAAACGGGCGGAAGAGGGATCGGGCTCTGGAATATTCATGAACGCATCCGGTTAACGTTCGGGGAGCCGTATGGCTTACATATTCAAAGTGAGAAAGGGAAGGGAACGGCGATTTTGCTGACAATACCGTGCCGAAATGAGGTGGTGTGATGTACAAAATACTGCTTGCTGATGATGAGAGAATTATTCTTGACGGAATGGCAGGGATCATTGAGTGGGAGACGCTCGGCGCTTCTTTAGTCGGAAAAGCGCAAAATGGAATTGAAGCGTATGAGAAGATCGTAAACAAGCAGCCGCATATCGTCGTCACTGATGTAAAAATGCCCGGTATGGACGGGCTTGAGCTGATCAAAAAAGTGTCAGCGGTCTGCCCGTCCGTGCAATTTATCGTCCTGTCTGGTTTTGGGGAGTTTGAGTACGCGAAAGAAGCGATGAAATACGGGGTAAGGCATTATTTGCTGAAGCCCTGCAATGAACAGCAGATTATCAGTTCGTTAGAGGAGATCATCGCCGAGCTGAAGCTGCATGATGTGCGGAAGAAGAAAGCCGCCCACCTGAAACATGAACTGAACCATATCCGCTCCTTTGCCGCTGATCAATACCTGGAAGGCTTGATCGCCGGTGTCACCCAACTGTCTCCGCCGCCTTCACTTGCAGGAAAGAAGATTCGCCTTATCATCGCGGAGAACACTCAGCCTCGAGATTCTGCCGCCAGAGAGGCGTTTGGTTCCGCGCTGACAGCTTTTTGCTGCAGCGGAGGACGTGCGGTGTTTGCCGTGGAGGAGGGCACGCCCGATCTGGAGAAAAAGGCCGAAGACGGCTTTGCAGGCTGCCGGGTAATCATCAGCCGGACGGGGGAGCTGCGGGACGCAGGACAGCTGTTCCGGGAAGCAACTGAAACGGCCGGTGACCAAAAGCGGAGTGATTTGATTTCTAAAATCACCAGGCTTGTCGCCGACGAGCTCGGCAATCCGAATCTCTCTCTGAAATGGGCAGCAAAAGATATGCTGTTTATGAACCCTGATTATTTGGGGAAAATCTTTAAGCAGGAGACAGGCGAAAAGTTTTCCCAGTATGTTACGCGGGTGCGTCTTGAGCATGCGATGAAGCAGATGAAGCTGAGGCGGGATGTGAGTGTATCAGAAATCGCGGAAGAAATCGGATTCGGTGATAATCCGAAGTATTTCAGTCTTGTCTTTAAAAAATATACCGGTCTGACACCGTCAGAATTCAGAAGAAAACAGGGAGGCGCTTCCGCAGGATAGCCATCTCTGTTTTTTTAACTTTCGCCACTGTTTTTTGAGTGTTTCGCCTCGTTACAACCCTTTAAAATAAAATGTAAGCACTTACATTAAAGGGGGGATTGATGTGAAGAAGGTTTATTACGTGCTGCTGTCACTTGTATGCGTCTTTTTCTTCAGCGGATGTTCTGCGGGTGAAGAGGCGTCAGGGAAAAAAGAGGACATGACGCTCAGAATCGCATGGTGGGGCGGACAGCCGCGGCATGACTATACAACAAAGGTCATTGAATTATATGAGAAAAAGAATCCGCACGTCCATATTGAAGCGGAATTTGCGAACTGGGATGACTATTGGAAGAAGCTTGCGCCAATGTCTGCCGCGGGTCAGCTGCCTGATGTCATTCAAATGGATACGGCATATTTGGCGCAATACGGAAAGAAAAATCAGCTTGAGGATTTAACGGCATATATGAAGGACGGAACAATTGACGTCAGTTCAATCGATGAGAATATGCTGTCCGGCGGAAAGATTGACGGAAAGCTTTACGGATTTACACTTGGGGTCAACGTGCTTTCTGTGATTGCCAATGATGATCTGCTGAAAAAAGCCGGTGTTTCAATTCATCAGGAAAACTGGACGTGGAAGGATTATGAGAAGCTTGCGTATGAGCTGCAGGAAAAAGCCGGCGTATACGGATCTAACGGAATGCACCCGCCTGATATTTTCTTCCCGTATTATTTGCGCACAAAGGGTGAGCGTTTTTATAAAGAGGACGGCACGGGCCTTGCGTATCAGGATGACAAGCTGTTTGTTGACTATTTTGAGCGGCAGCTGAGACTGGTCAAAGCAAAAACATCGCCAACACCGGACGAAAGCGCCCAAATTAAAGGGATGGAAGATGACTTTATTGTCAAAGGCAAATCAGCCATTACATGGAACTACTCCAATCAATATTTGGGCTTTGCCCGGCTGACAGACTCACCGCTGTCTCTCTATCTGCCGCCTGAACAAATGAAGGAAAAGGCACTGACGCTGAAGCCGAGTATGCTGTTTTCCATTCCGAAAAGCTCTGAGCATAAAAAAGAGGCCGCGAAATTCATTGATTTCTTTGTGAATAATAAAGAAGCGAACCAGCTGATTAAAGGCGAGCGGGGCGTTCCGGTATCCGACAAGGTGGCAGATGCGATAAAACCGGAGCTGAATGAGGAAGAGGCCAACATTGTGGAATATGTGGAAGCCGCGTCGAAAAACATCAGCAAAGCCGATCCGCCGGAGCCGGTGGGAAGCGCTGAGGTTATTAAGCTGCTGAAGGATACGTCTGATCAGATTCTGTATCAGAAGGTATCGCCGGAAAAAGCCGCCAAAACGTTTCGGGAGCAGGCCAACGAAATCTTAGAGAGGAATAATTGACGGGAAATGGGGCTGACAGTATGAAAATAAGCCGGAGTAAGAGAAAAGACAATCTGGCGGGATATGCTTTTATTTCTCCGTTTATTATCGGCTTCTTCTGTTTTACGGTGATTCCAATGGGCGCGTCTCTGTTTCTGTCCTTTACAAGCTACGACCTGTTTACGGCGCCGAAGTGGATCGGGCTCGATAACTATAAGGAAATGTTTACGGGTGACGAAAAGTATTGGCAGTCGCTGAAGGTCACTTTCACGTACGTACTTGCCGGGGTTCCGCTCCGCCTCGGCTTCGCGCTTTTTATTGCCGTCATTTTAAACAATGCGGCAAAGGGAACAGCCATCTACAGAACGCTGTTTTATCTGCCTTCAATCATCGGCGGAAGTGTGGCTGTTGCCATTATGTGGCGCAATATTTTCGGCAATGACGGGGTCATCAATGCGCTGCTGTTTTTTGTCGGGATTGATCAAAAAATTCTCTGGTACCAGGACCCGACAAGCGCGTTATGGACGCTGATTCTCTTGTCCGTCTGGCAGTTCGGGTCATCCATGCTGATTTTTCTGGCCGGGCTGAAAAACATTCCGGCATCGTATTTGGAGGCGGCCAGCGTGGACGGCGCAAACCGTGTGCAGCGCTTCTTTAAGATCACGCTGCCGATGCTGACGCCGATTATTTTCTTTAACCTGGTCATGCAGACGATTTCTGCTTTTATGACCTTTACCCCAGCCTATATCATCTCAAAAGGCGAGGGCGGGCCGCTTGACGGAACGCTATTGTATTCACTCTATTTGTTCCAGCGGGCGTTTAACTATTTTCAAATGGGCTACGCCTCGGCGATGGCGTGGATCATGCTGATCATTGTCGGGCTGATTACGCTGATTTTATTTAAAACATCATCATATTGGGTTCACTACGAATCAAAGGAGGAATAACGGATGGAGCCGGTCAACCAGCCTGTCAGGCAAGCCCCGGTGTTTGAAGGGAAAAAAGCCGGACGCATCAAGCCAAAACGCATTCTGTTCCATGTTTTTACGGCGTCACTGGCGGTGTTATTGCTGTATCCCGTCATTTGGCTGTTTGTCAGTTCTTTTAAAGAAAGCTCCAGTATTTTCACAACCTCTCATTCTCTCATTCCAGATCCTTTTATTCTCAGCAACTATGCTGAAGGGTGGAAGGGCATTGCGGGTCAGCCGTTTTGGACCTTTATAAAAAACTCGGCGATCATTGTCGGGCTGTCTACAATCGGCGCCGTTCTGTCATCGGCTGTCATTGCCTATGGCTTTGCGCGCATTCCGTTTAAAGGAAAAGCATTTTGGTTCGCCTGCATGATGGGGACGTTAATGCTGCCGCATGAAGTGCTGATGATTCCGCAGTACATTATGTTTGCGAAATTAGACTGGCTGAATTCTTTTAAACCGATTGTCGTTCCGCAATTTTTCGGGCATGCGTTCTTTATTTTTCTGATGATCCAGTTTATCCGGACGATCCCTGAGGAGCTGGATGAAGCAGCGAGGATCGACGGGTGCGGGCGCTTTGCCTGTTTTTGGCGGATCATTCTGCCGCTCATTGCACCGGCGCTTGCGACGTCTGCGATTTTTTCTTTCTATTGGAAGTGGGAGGAGCTGATTCAGCCGCTGCTCTATTTGAATAAGCCGGAGCTTTATCCTGTTTCCCTTGCGCTGAAGCTTTTCCTCGATACGGAGTCCGCTTCGAACTGGGGCGCGATGTTTGCCATGTCGGCCGTCTCTTTACTGCCTGTAATTCTCGTATTCTTTCTGTTTCAAAAATATATCGTTCAGGGCATCAGTACGACCGGATTAAAATAAAAAGGAGTGTTGCAGATGGCACAGCTAATCTTTGATGAAGAAAAGGTCACATCCGTTATGGACAGAATTGTGAAACGGACATTTCAAATGGATTTTGCGTGGGATTGGCCGGGCGGCGTCGCGTTTTACGGCGTGGCAGAGGCGTATGAAGCGACGGAAAACGAGGAGTATATCAAACTGTTAAAAATGTGGGTGGATGAACAGCTTGAGGATGGGCTGCCGCCGCTGTCGATCAACGGTGTATCGATTGGGCATACGCTTTTGTTTCTGCATCAGGTGACGGGAGATAACGTCTATTTGGAAACGGCTGGCGAGATGGCGGAATATGTGCTTCATCACGCGCCCCGCTTTGGAGAAGGTATTCTTCAGCATACGGTGAACTCGTCGGATTATGTGTTTCCTGAGCAGGCATGGGCGGATACGCTGATGATGGCGGGGCTGTTTATGCTGAGAATCGGCCGTGTGATGGAGCGGGAGGATTACTTTGAGGACGGCCTGCGCCAGTTTCATGGACACGAGGACGTGCTGCAGGACCCCGTGACCAATCTGTATTACCATGCCTGGGATAATAAAGCGCAAAACCACCTGTCGGGGATTTATTGGGGACGGGCGAATGGCTGGGCTGCGCTCACGATGGCAAAAGCGCTCCCGCTCATCGAGGTGACGCATCCTTCTTTTATGATCATTGACGGATCGCTTAGAGACCAGTTAAGCGCGCTTGTCCGGCTTCAGGACGATTCAGGGCTGTGGCATACCATTTTGGATGATCCGGATTCGTATTTGGAGGTTTCCGCATCGGCGGGCATTGCCTCTGCTTTGCTGTCGAGCGGGAAGCTCTATACAAAATACGCGCAGAAATCACTTGCCGCCATTTTGGATGCGGTGGAAGAGGACGGACGTGTCAGCAAAGTATCCGCGGGCACAGCCGTCATGAAAAATGCGGAAGGATACAAACAAGTGCCTTACAAACGAATACAAGGATGGGGACAGGGACTTGCGCTCACATTTCTTGCTGATGTGCTGAGAACGAAAAAACGCGTGTATCAGTAAAGACGGCGGCGGGGGGAAAGGGATGAAAAAACAGCTTCAACAGAAAGAACGGGTTTCACGCTGGAAGGGAACGTATTTCAAAAGAAACTTTGTTTTTATTTTGCTGATTGCCTGTATTCCCGGACTGCTGACAGGCGGGGCCATCTACTTTTTGTCTATCAATAAAGTGGAGAAAGAACTGCAAAAGTCGCATGAAACACAGGTGGCGCGTGAAGTCAGCCGGATGGATGAGAAGCTGGAAGGGCTTGAGCTGACGCTTGCCCAAATGGCATACGATTCTTCGCTGATGAACGGATTGGCCGAGAAGGATTTGGAGAAAGACTTTACATTCTCCTATCAAATAACGAAGAAGTTGTTTCTTTTGCGGGATCAACAGCCGCTGATTCAGCAGGCTTCTATCTTTCTGAACAGCCCCCGGCCTCTTGTGCTTAGCCCCGAATACAGTGTACTGACAGAACAGGATATGCTTCGCAAATACCGCTCGCTTCTCGACTCCGATCGGAGTATTTATTGGAGCCGATCGGGAAAAGACGCCGCGCTGATTCAGCTCATTCCGGGTGCGGCTGAGAAACCGTTTGGCGCGATTATGCTGACGGTAGATCCGAAAGAAATGGAGGCGCTCCTGCAAAGTTTGTCTCCTTATCCTGAAGGCAGCGCGCTACTTCTTGATCAAAAGCGTGAGGTGCTTTTCCATGGAGGAGAAAAGGATTTTGAAAATGCTTTACTGAATGAGGTGAAAAAACAGCCTCACCAGAAAGGCCATTTTCAGATGGATTGGGACGGCACGGTGTATTCCGTTTCCTATGGAGAAATAAAGCGAATGCACCAGAAGTGGACCTTTGTTTCCGCTGCGCCTCTTTCAGCTATCACAGCGCCGATGGTGTTTTTATCAAAGGTGATTATTGTGATGCTTGTCATTTGTATTGGCTTGGCTGTGTGCATGACGTGGTACGCTTCAAAGAAAATCTATCGCCCGATTCAGCATCTGCTCGGACTGTTTACGGGAGGAGAGAAAAAAACATGGCAGGCGTCAGGGGAGGACGAATTTAAGTGGATAGAAAAGAGATGGAATGATCTTTCCCTTGAGAGCCGAAAGCTTCAAGAGCAGCTGCTCCGGCAGACGCCCCATATGAAAAAGAGTTTTTTGCAGCACCTGCTTCAGGGTGAGTTTTACTATGACACAGAGGACAGCCTCAGATCGCGGATGGAGGATGCGGGATGGGACATCGGAGAAAACGTATTTCATGTGCTTGATCTTCAGGTGACAGGGCTTCTCTGTGATAAAAGCATGCTCTATGCCGACGATGAACAGCTTGCTGTGTTTACACTGACCAATTTACATGAGGAGCTCGCGACAAATCGGTGTTTTCAACCTTTAATTCTTGATATTGGCCGCCTTTCCGTCACCGTGCTTGTGATGAAAAGGAGCGGCTCGGATCTGAAGGCGTATGTTTCAGAGCTGGCCCACTTATTTGGTGCTGTCACGGGACTAAGCCTGACCGGAACAATGAGCAGGCAATCGGCCCGTATTAAGGATATCCCATCTTTGTTTAAGGATGTGAAAAGCGGCAAGTCCCGCAGATGTTTTGCGAATCGCCATCAGATCATAGATTTGCAGGATGATGTTTTTCAGGCTGAGCCATCCGCACCCTACTATCCTTTTGAACTTGAAAAGCAAATTGTTCAGGCCATTCGGCTGGAAAGAAAAGCGGAAGCAGAGGAGCTGATTCGCTTATGTATGGCTGAAATGGCTGAAAAGGCGGTCAGCGACAGACAAGTGCATTCTGCGCTGATACAGCTGTTTTCCCGCATCCAGGAGGATATTCTGCATTCCGGCCTTCACCCGAGCGAGCTGTTCGGCAACAGGGATATGCTTCGCGAAATATCTGAGCTGCATGAGCCTGTCCAAGCGGCTGCCTGGCTGATGGATGCGGTTGTCACCCCGTACCTCGCCAAGCTTGAAGGCAGGAAAAACAGACAGCAAAAACAGGTGGCGGAACGTGTGATTGCAATGATTCATGAGCAGTATATGGCGGATCTTTCTCTTGAAAGCTGCGCGGATGCGCTGGGCATGAATTCTTACACCTTGAGCAAGGCCTTTAAGCAAGTGACGGGCGTTAATTTTATTGATTATGTGACCCGCATCAGAATCGAAAAAGCAAAAGAACTGCTGGTCAATACAAATAAAAAAATTCATGATGTGTCAGAAGAAGTCGGCTATCGCCACAATTATTTCAACCGGATTTTTAAAAAGCAAGTCGGCATGCCGCCGGGAGTCTTCAGGCAAATGTATCAGGAAACGCCGTGAAAGGAGAGGACATGTGATGGAAAAAACGATTCAGGTATTTTTAGCAGGTGATTCCACCGTAAGCGACTGCCCGCCGCATGAAGCGCCGATGGCAGGCTGGGGGCAGGTTTTCGGTCAATTGTTCACTAAACAGGTGAAGGTGTGCAATCACGCCAAAGGGGGAGCAAGCACCAATTCATTTGTTGAGGAAGGAAGGCTTCAGACGATTGCTGAGCGTATATCCCAAGGCGATTATTTGTTTATCCAATTCGGCCACAATGACCAGAAACCGCGGGGAACGAAACCATACTCGACGTATCAGCAATTTCTCACTTTGTTTGCGGACACAGCGCGAGAAAAAGGCGCGCAGCCTGTGTTCGTTACATCGGTGCAGCGCCGCCGTTTTGATGAAAACGGAAGGATTGAGCATACGCTCGGTGAGTATCCGGATGCGATGAAAGCGTTAGCGAAGGAGCTTGATGTGCCGGTCATTGATTTGTTAACGAAAACGAAGGCGCTTTATGAAGCATACGGACCGGAGGAGTCAAAGCGTTTGTTCATGTGGTTTCAGCCGGATGAACATCCGAATTATCCAGACGGCATTGAGGATAATACGCATTTTTCAGAAGAAGGGGCCATGGAGGTTGCGAAGCTCGTTGCCGAGGGCATCGAAGAAATCGGCTTTCCGCTGAAGGATCATCTCGTAAGCCGGGAGGGGAAAGAACATGTATAAAGAAGGCGCGTGCCTGTACCGCAATCCGCTCCGTTCAGCAAGCGATGTGAAGGACTGGCGGATGGAGGGAGGCGGGCACGTTTCATTCGAAGAGCACCGTATGCACCTGTCACATGTAGAGGACGAAGCGCACTTTGTTTATTGGTGCCCGGAAACATTTCCCGACGGCATCATTGTGAAGTGGGATTTTTACCCGATTGAACAGCCGGGGCTGTGTATGCTGTTTTTCGCGGCTGCCGGCATCGGAGGCGAGGACTTATTTGACCCGCGACTCAAGAAAAGAACAGGAAAGTACCCCGAATACCATTCCGGAGACATCAATGCGCTCCACCTGTCGTATTTCCGCAGAAAATACCCGGAGGAAAGAGCGTTCCGCACCTGCAATGTAAGAAAAAGCCGCGGTTTCCACCTCACTGCAATGGGAGCTGATCCGCTGCCTTCTCCGGACGACGCTGTTTCCCCGTATCATATGAAGCTCATTAAGGATAAAGGATATGTTCATTTTTCGATCAATGATCTGCCCATTCTGGAGTGGCAGGATGACGGAAGCACATTCGGGCCTGTGTTAACGAAAGGAAAAATCGGGCTGAGGCAAATGGCGCCGATGAAAGCCGCTTATCGTGATTTGTCTGTGCACCAAGCGGTGAGAGGATGAAGACGACTGTGACGGATGCGCTTTATGCGGGCTGTGAAGCGGTTGTGAAAATCGCGTGGCTGAACGGGCTGTGGCTGTTGTTTACGCTTTTGGGCGGCGTTCTTTTCGGATGGGCGCCGAGCACAGCCGCGATGTGTGCCGTCATACGGAAATGGCTGATGGGGCAAAAAGATGTCCCGGTATTTGCGTTATTTCTGGATACCTACAAAAAAGAGTTTCTAAAGGTCAATGCGATTGGACTTGTGTTTTTTGCCCTTTTGCTTATTTTGTCGGCTAATTATCATTATTTTTCGGCAAGTGCGGATTGGCTGTCCTTTACCGTGACGAGCTGCACACTCTTGGCGGGGCTTTTGTACACTGTCGCGCTCATGTATGTGTTTCCTCTTTATGTGCATTACGAGCTTCCGCTTCGCCAATATATTCCGCAAGCGCTGCTGTTTGGCGCCATGCGGCCGCTGACCACCTGCTGCATGCTGATCGGCTGCGGATTTGTGCTTTATTTGCTGTATACGCTTCCGGGCCTGATCCCATTTTACGGCCCCAGTTTATTTGGGCTCGTATCGATGTTTTTTGCTTTCAGAGGGTTTCAAAAAACAGAGGCCCAGCACCGTCATCAGGCCGGGTAAACAAAAAAATGACAAACCGGCAAAAAAGTGCAGCCAACCAAAAACGTTTATGCAAAAAAGTGACATTGAAGACAGCTTCTTAAGCGCATAAAATCCAATTTAAGTAAGCGCTTACAGATAAATGATAAGGAGCTGTCTGATGATTAGACGAAGAAAAAGCATGTTTACCACTCTCACACTGTTGTTGTTGTTGATGATGGGGGCTTCTGTGTTTCCTGTCAAAGCAGAAGGAGCGGCGCGGCAGATGGAAGCGCTGAACCGGGGCCTTGTGGCAGTCAAGACGGATGGCGGCATTTTTGTCAGCTGGCGGTTTCTTGGGACAGAAAACGCATCCGTGGCGTTTAATGTGTACAGAGATGGACAAAAGCTGAATGCTTCGCCTGTCAAATCCACGAATTATAACGATAAAAACGGATCTGCGGGCTCAACGTATTCCATTCGGGCTGTTGTAAACGGAACCGAGCAGGCAGCTTCTGAAAAAGCCTCTGTATGGGCACAGCCGTATCTCTCCGTTCCACTTGATAAACCGGCTGGCGGCACGACGCCAAAGGGCGAAGCCTATACCTACAGTGCCAATGATGCCAGTACGGGTGATGTGGATGGCGATGGGCAGTATGAGCTGATCCTCAAATGGGACCCGTCCAATTCAAAGGATAATTCACAGGACGGCTATACGGGTGAAGTGTTTATTGATGCGTATAAGCTGGACGGAACAAGATTATGGCGAATCGGTCTCGGCAAAAACATCAGAGCAGGCGCACACTACACTCAGTTTATGGTGTATGACCTGGATGGTGACGGAAAAGCGGAAGTGGCGATGAAGACCGCTGACGGAACAAAAGACGGCACGGGAAAAGTGATCGGAAATGCGAATGCCGATTACAGAAATGAGCAGGGGCGAGTGCTTTCTGGTCCTGAGTACCTGACTGTCTTTCAAGGTGAAACGGGGAAAGAGCTTGTCACTTCAAACTTTGAACCGGCACGAGGGAACGTATCGGATTGGGGCGACAGCTACGGCAACCGGGTCGATCGTTTTCTTGCGGGCATTGCGTATCTCGACGGGCAGCGGCCGAGTCTGATTATGACTAGAGGCTATTATGCCAAAACCATGCTTGTTGCGTATAACTTCAGAGACGGAAAACTGTCAAAACTCTGGACGCTGGATTCCTCGCAGTCGGGTAATCAAGCGTACGCCGGACAAGGTAATCACAATCTAAGCATTGCGGATGTTGACGGAGACGGCAAGGATGAAATCATCTTCGGCTCAATGGCTGTTGATCATGACGGAAAAGGCATGTACTCGACTGGCTTAGGCCATGGGGATGCCCTCCATACCGGGGATCTTGATCCGAGCCGGCCGGGTCTTGAGGTGTTTCAAGTTCATGAGGACAAAAATGCGCAATATGGTTTATCCTTCCGGGATGCCGCGACAGGAAAAATCATTTGGGGTGTTCACGCCGGCAAGGATGTAGGCCGGGGGATGGCCGCTGATATTGATCCGCGCTATCCGGGACAGGAGGTTTGGGCGAACGGTTCTCTTTATACATCGAAAGGCGCCAAAATCGGCAGCAGTGTTCCGTCGTCTACCAATTTCGGCATCTGGTGGGACGGTGACCTGCTGCGGGAACAGCTGGACAGCAACCGAATCGATAAGTGGGATTATCAAAACGGCGTATCGAAAAATATGCTGACTGCTTCAGGCGTGGCTGCCAACAACGGCACAAAAGCAACACCGGCGCTTCAGGCTGATCTGCTCGGTGACTGGCGGGAGGAGGCTGTGTGGAGAATCGAGGACAGCAGTGCGCTCCGGATTTACACGACAACCATTCCGACCGAGCACAGGCTGTATACGCTGATGCATGACCCTGTGTATCGGCTAGGCATCGCCTGGCAAAATGTCGCGTATAACCAGCCGCCGCACACAAGCTTCTTTTTAGGAGAAGGCATGGCGGCACAGCCTAAACCGAATATGTATACGCCTTAACAGAAGGGGGGAAGGAACGGGCCGCACGCTTGGCCCGTTCCCATTTAAAATGAAACCAAAAAAGAGGCAGATGGAGTACTTGACAAGAGGCTTGATCGCGGTCAAAACGGAGCAAGGCGTATTGGTGAGCTGGCGTTTTCTCGGAACCGATCATGAGACTGTAGCTTTTCATATTTATCGGGACGGAGATCAGATCACTGGCGAGCCGATTGCGGATAGCACCAATTTTCTCGATGAAAAGGGAACGGAGGACTCTCTCTATCAAGTGGCGGCTGTCTATAAAGGCCGTGAAGAAAGGCTTTCGGAGGAAGCTCCCGTTTGGCGGGAAAACGTTCTCGAGATCCCGCTTAACAAACCGGAAGGGGGCGTGACGCCGGACGGAAAGCCGTATACCTACAGCGCCAATGATGCGAGCGTCGGAGATGTGGATGGGGACGGAGAATATGAAATCATCCTGAAATGGGACCCGTCCAACTCAAAAGATAACGCTCACCATGGGTATACCGGAGACGTTCTCATTGACGCCTATAAACTGGACGGCACTTTTCTGTGGCGCATCAACCTCGGCAGAAACATCAGAGCGGGTGCCCATTATACGCAGTTTATGGTCTACGATTTAGACGGTGACGGAAAAGCAGAAATCGCTATGAAAACAGCCGACGGCACAATAGACGGCAAAGGAAACATCATCGGTGACGAGCATGCTGATTTCAGGAATGAGCAGGGCCGAATTCTGTCAGGTCCGGAATATTTGACAGTGTTTAAAGGGGAAACCGGTGAAGCGCTCACGACTGTCGATTATGAACCGCCTCGGGGAAAACTGGAGGATTGGGGAGATGGCTACGGCAACCGGATGGACCGTTTTCTCGCCGGAATCGCTTATTTGGATGGAGAGCGGCCGAGCCTGGTGATGGCACGGGGTTATTATACGAGAACAGTACTCGTCGCTTATGATTTCCGGAACGGCAGGCTGAAAAAACGCTGGACGTTTGATTCCAATCAGCCGGGGCATGAAGCATACGCGGGACAGGGAAACCACAGTTTGAGCGTGGCTGATGTTGATGGAGATGGAAAAGATGAAATTATTTACGGCGCCATGGCGGTCGATCATGACGGAACTGGTCTGTATACAACCGAACTCGGACACGGAGACGCCATGCACGTCGGTGATCTTGATCCGTCACGCAAAGGGCTTGAAGTGTTTCAGGTTCATGAGGACGCAAGCAAGCCGTATGGGTTGTCGCTGCGTGATGCCGGAACAGGTGAGGTGTTATGGGGCGTCCATGCCGGAACAGATGTCGGCAGAGGAATGGCTGCTCATATTGACCCTCGGTATCAGGGATCGCTTGTCTGGGGAATCGATCCGCCGGGCAATGATGGAATGTCATATGGGCTCTATACGAGCAAAGGAGAAAAAATCAGCGACAAAGCGCCTGCTTCAGCCAATTTCGCCATCTGGTGGGACGGGGACTTAGTCAGGGAGCTTTTGGATCATGAATGGAACGGAACGGTCGGCAAACCAAGGATTGAAAAGTGGGATGCTGAAAACCGCTGTTTAAAAACGATTTTTCAGCCGGAAGGTGTGCTGTCCAACAACGGGACAAAAGGAAACCCGGTTCTTCAGGCCAACCTGTTCGGAGACTGGCGGGAAGAGGTCATTTGGAGAACCGAAGACAGCAGCGCGCTCCGTATTTATACAACGACACATCTCACCCGTCACCGTATGTACACGCTGATGCACGATCCGGTTTACAGGCTTGGGATTGCTTGGCAGAATACCGCGTACAACCAGCCGCCGCACACAAGCTTTTATCTCGGAACAGGGATGAAAAAACCGCCGAAGCCCGCTCTGTACATAGCGGGAAACAAAGCGGCGACGCCGCTTTAGGAGGAACGTATGGGATACGAAGCAAAGGCTGAACGCTATGACAAAATGACCTATCACCATGCCGGGAGAAGCGGATTAAGACTTCCCGCTGTTTCTCTTGGCCTCTGGCATCAGTTCGGCGATGCCTATTCTCCGGAAAACGCGCGGTCCATGCTCAGAACCGCATTTGATACAGGCGTTGTCCATTTTGATCTGGCAAACAATTACGGCCCGCCGCCCGGCTCCGCTGAGGAGATGTTCGGGCGCATGCTGAAATCGGATTTTGCGCCTTACCGTGATGAACTCATCATCAGCACAAAAGCCGGCTATGACATGTGGAAGGGGCCGTACGGCAATGGCGGTTCGAAAAAACATTTGACTGCCAGCTTGAATCAAAGCTTAAAGCGGCTGGGGCTTGATTACGTGGATCTTTTCTATACGCATCGTCCTGATCCTGAGACGCCGCTTGAGGAAACGATGGAGGCGCTGGCGGGCTTTGTGCATCAGGGAAAAGCTTTGTACGTGGGACTGTCAAACTACAGCCCGCAAGAGACAGAGCGCGCGGCCGAACTTTTACATCAACTCGGCGTTCGGCTCGCCATTCATCAGACGCAATATTCGATGTTTCACCGCGATCCGGAAAAGGGGCTGCTTGATGTGCTGGACAAAAAGGGAGCCGGCTGCATCGCGTTTGCGCCGCTTGCTCAAGGGCTTCTCACGACAAAGTACGTTTCAGGCATCCCGGAAACATCAAGAGCTAAAAATGCGAACAGCCCTTTCCTGCAGACGGAGCACATAACCGAAAGGGCGGTCAATAAGGCGCAAAGGCTGAACAAGATTGCGAATGAACGGGGACAATCGCTTCCGCAAATGGCGCTCTCATGGCTTTTAAAGGATGCCCGGATGACCTCTGTTTTAATTGGAGCAAGCCGGGCGCAACAAATAGAGGAAAACGTTCAAGCCTTGCAATCAGCGGACTTTTCAAACGAAGAGCTTTCTGCCATTGAGTTTATATTAAGTGAAAAAAACGAGGGGGAATGAGACATGGCAAATCATATTTATCTGGCTGGTGATTCGACTGTCCAAACGTATGGAGAAAGTACAAATCAAGGGGGCTGGGGGCAGTTTCTCGGTTCGCATCTGCCGGAGCATATTCAGGTGATCAATAAAGCGATCGGCGGCAGAAGCTCAAAAACCTTTGTGGAGGAAGGCAGGCTTCAGGCGATCCTTGATGTGATCGAGCCGGATGATTGGTTGTTTGTGCAGATGGGCCATAATGACGCGTCGAAAAACAAACCTGAGCGCTACACTGAGCCCTATACCACCTATAAACAATATTTAAAGCAATATATCGCAGGCGCGCGGGAAAAAGGCGCGCATCCGCTTCTCATTACCCCAGTAGCCCGCTTTCATTATGAAAACGGCGTGTTTTTGAACGACTTTCCTGATTATTGCATTGCCATGAAGCAGACGGCTGCTGAGGAGAATGTCCAGCTTATTGATCTAATGGAAAAAAGCCTCGCTTTCTTTACTGAGAAGGGCGAAGAAAAAGTATACACCTATTTTATGGTTTCTGAGGGGATTGACGATTACACGCACTTTACAAAAAAAGGCGCAAATGAAATGGCAAAACTCGTAGCGAAAGGCATGAAGGAGCTCGGCCTGCCATTAACAGAATCTATCGTCAAAGAAGGGTGAAGGACTTGGGGAAAAAACTATATCACGGCGCCTGCTATTATCCGGAATTATGGGATGAAGACACGATTCAGCAGGACATTGACAGGATGCGGGAGGTCGGCATCAATGTCGTGCGAATTGGTGAATTCGCCTGGTCTGTGATCGAGCCGGAAGAAGGAAACATTGACGTGAGCTTTTTTAAGGAAATGATCAAAAGGATGTATGACAACGGCATCGAAACGATTATGTGCACACCGACGCCGACACCGCCTATTTGGCTCTCGCACGGGCGGCCGGAGCGAATGCACATTAACGAAAAAAGAGAGGTGATGGGACACGGCTCCCGTCAGCATGCGTGTACAAATAACCCATATTTCCGAAAAAGAGCCGCCATCATCACCACAAGCATCGCCAAAGAGCTGGGACACCTGCCAGGGCTGATCGGGTGGCAGCTCGATAATGAATTTAAATGTCATGTGGCTGAATGCATGTGTGAGACGTGCTTAAGCTTATGGCATGACTGGCTCAGGAACCGTTACGGTGTGATTGAACGGTTAAATGAAGCGTGGGGAACCGATGTGTGGAGCGAAACCTATCAAACCTTTGAGCAGGTGCCGCAGCCGGGTCCGGCCCCGTTTTTGCATCACGCTTCATTGCGCACGATGTATCAGCTGTTTTCGATGGAGATGATCGCTCAATTTGCGGATGAACAGGCGAAAATCATTCGCAGTTATTCGGATGCGCCGATCACTCATAACGGCTCGGTCATGTTCAGCACAGACAATGAGCGGATGTTTCAGAATCTCGATTTTGCTTCCTATGATACGTACGCTTCCCAGGATAATGCATCTGCATTTTTGTTAAATTGTGATATTTGGAGGCATCTCAAAAAAGACCGCCCGTTCTGGATTCTGGAAACAAGTCCGTCGTATGCAGCCTCGCTCGAAAGCTGTGCCATGCCGCACGCCGATGGGTATTTACAAGCTGAAGCCGTGTCTTCTTACGCCTTGGGGAGCGAGGGATTTTGCTACTGGCTGTGGCGCCAGCAGCGTTCAGGCAGCGAGATTTCACACGGTTCCGTCCTTAGTGCATGGGGAGAGCCGACGATCGGTTATCAAAACGTTTTGGCGGTTGAGCGGGCAAGAAAGGAAATCGAACCGATCATTCTTTCTACTGTGCCCGTTCAGGCTGAGGTTGCGATGACCTATTCCGACAGGGCGAAAGTGTTTCTGAAAACAGAACCTCACCGGGGGCTCCAACACCGAACGATTATCACACACTTTTACGAGCGCATCCTCAACACGGGCATTCATCGCGATCTCGTTCCTGAAGGCTTTCCGCTGGAGGGCTATCGTGTGCTGTTTACGCCATTTGTGCCTTATCTGTCCTCTGCGTTTATCAAAAAAGCTTCCGCATTTGCTGAAGCGGGCGGCATATGGATTGCCGGGCCGCTGACAGGAGGCCGTACGGGCGAGCATACGGTTCATACCGATTATGGCCTTGGAGAATTGGAGAAAACAGCCGGAATCAAAACGCTGTTCACGTTCCCGATGAACGAGGATGCAAATACAGGAAAAGCGTTTGGCATGACGGCGCCGCTCGGACTGTGGAGCGCGGTGTTTGATGCAGGGAGCGGAAATACTCTGGGCACAGTTGAATCCGGGCCTGGTGCCGGCCATGCCTTTCTGTCAGAACGAGAGCACGGCAAAGGGAAAATCGTCTTGCTTGGCTCGCTTCCATCAGGCAAAAAAGGAGATGCGATGCTGGAAGCACTCGTCAGGCATTATGCGGGAGAAGCAGCCGTTTCTGTCAGATCCGATGTCACCCCCGGCACGATTGTTGCTCCGAGAAAAGGAGAAAACGGCTTCGTATGGGTCATTGTTAATATGAATGGAAAAGGCGGAAGTGTGACGCTTCCACAAGAGGGGACCGACCTTTTGGCCAATCGTTCAATCGGAGCCGGGAGACTGTCAGTCGGATCACACGAATACCGTGTGATTCAGTTTGAAAATCGCAGCTGATTCTTTGTATCGAATCAGCTTTTTTTATATGGAAGGAGAGACCGATGAAAAAGATCAAATGGCTATCAGAGCAGCCTCAGCTGAAAAGCGGTGTAACGTGGGGGGTGCCTTGGAAAAAAGGAGAATTGAATAAGGGAGACTGTCTGGCGCTTATCAATGCAAAGGGTGAAAGCCGCTATGTGCAAAGCGAGCCGTCGGCCTATTGGCCGGACGGGAGCATCAAATGGACAAAGCACGCGGCTGTGTTCAGTCAACAAACCGATACAAGCTTGACCCTGCAAAAAGAAGAAACCCAGCCGCCAGCGAAAAAGCTCATGATCCACGAGTCAAAGGATGCAATCCAAATAGATACCGGAGCGCTTGTCTGCACTGTGAATAAAACGGGCCCCGATATCATTCAATCGCTGTTGATGAACGGAAAGCCGATCGCCGCAGGCGGGCGGCTGATCGCAATAAAGGAAACGAGAAAGGAAATGGCGGCAGAAAAGGTTTTCTCTCATGAAACATCGGTCAGTCTTATCAAACGTGCGGTCATTGAACAGAGAGGTCCTATAAAAGCAGTCATCAAGATGGAGGGGGTTCATGTACTCCACAAGACAAATGAAGAATGGCTGCCCTTTAACATCAGATTCACATTTTATGCCGGGCTTTCAGAGATGAATATCATGCATACTCAGCTGATCGACAGGAATTTCAAGCGAGAGTTCATCAAAGGGCTTGGCATGCAGTTTGACCTCTTTTTACAGGGAGAGCCGTACAACCGCCATTTCCGTTTTGCGGGGGACAAAGGCGTTTATAAAGAACCCGCCCAGCTGTTTGGCACCCGCAAATGGAATGAACGGTATCCTCATTATCAGAGGCATATCAACGGCGAATCGATTTCTCCAAGTGAAGAGCACAAGGAATGGTTTGCACACGGCGTGCAGAACGCAGTTTGGAATGATATGAAACTCGTACAGGACTCCAGCGATCATTACCGTCTGGCAAAACGGACCGGCAAGGAATATTCGTGGGTTGACATGCTGCATGGTACGCGGGCGAAGGGGCTTTGCTATGCGGGCGGCGAAAATGGAGGGGTAGCACTCGGCCTGCGGTATTTTTTTGAAAAATATCCGTCGTCAATTGAGATAACAGGTCTTGCCGGTGATCAACCGAACATGACCGTCTGGCTCTGGCCGCCAGACGCGGAAGCAATGGATTTCAGGCATTATACAGGGAACACCCATGTCGTCAGCGCGTACGAAGGGTTTGATGAGATGCGTTCTGATCCGACAGGCATTGCCAACACAAACGAGATCAGCTTGTCATGCTTCTCTCAGATGCCATCAGATGGCGTGCTGAATGCGTTAGCGGACAAATGGCAGGCGCCGCCATTGCTTATTTGTGAGCCGGACGTTTATTACGAGTCAAAAGCGCTTGGCGTTTGGAGTGTGATCGATACGGCCGATCCGGTCAAAAAAGAGCTGGAAGAACAGCTGGACGCTGCCTTCTTATTTTATCAAAAAGAAGTGGAGCAACGCAGATGGTACGGGTTCTGGAACTATGGGGACGTCATGCATACGTATGACCCGATTCGGCATATGTGGCGGTATGATCTCGGCGGATACGCGTGGCAAAATAATGAACTCGTTCCGACCTTGTGGCTGTGGCAGGCGTTTTTCCGCTCCGGCAGAGAAGATCTGTTCCGAATGGCAGAAGCAATGACGCGCCATACAAGTGAAACCGACTGTTTTCATCTCGGAGAATATGCGGGGCTTGGCTCCCGGCATAACGTGGTGCACTGGGGATGCGGCTGCAAGGAAGCGAGAATCAGCATGGCCGGCCTTTATAAATTCTACTATTATCTGACGGGGGATGAGCGCACGGGAGATCTTTTGACAGAAGTGAAGGACGCCGATGCCGCCCTAGTGAACACCGATCCGATGCGTGCTTTCTACGAGAAAGGAGAGCATCCGACTCATGTCAGAACGGGGCCGGATTGGGCGGCTTTTTGCTCGAACTGGCTGGCGGAATGGGAGCGGACTGAGAATCCTGAATATCGCAAAAAAATTCAAACAGGCATCAGCTGTCTGAAACGCCTGCCGCTTCGCTTATTATCAGGTCCGACGTTTGAATATGATCCGGCGACGTCTATGCTTCATCACATGGGAGACGGCATCGCAGGCGGTTATCATATGATCATTGCGTTTGGCGCGCCGCAAGTGTGGATGGAGCTGGCTGAGCTTCTCGATGACCGCGAATGGGAGGAGATGCTGAGTGAATTTGGCGAGTTTTACACATTCAGTGATGAAGAAAAACGCAAAAAAAGCGGGGGTGTGCTCCATGACGGGCACTTTCACTGGCCCATGTTTGCGGCTGGTATGACAGCCTATGCTGCGAGAAAAAAACAAGACCATAACCTCGCCGAAAAAGCGTGGAATCTTTTACTCGACCATAAACTGAGCCATACGCCGCTTCCGATCAAACCCGCGCAAATCGAGACATGGACTCAGCTTGAAGAGCTTCCGTGGGTAACGACAAACACTATATCTCAATGGTGTTTAAATGTGATTGCGGCTCTTGAATTAATTGGTGAATACCTCCCTGCAAAAAAAGATATATCCTGCAAAAAAGGATAACAGCCTTCATTCTATAGGAAAAATGATGCAAAAAATGAAGATTGCAGGAATTTATGTAAGCGCTTTATATTAGGGGTGGCAAAGGTGAAATGAAAAGGAGAAAAAGGGGGACTGACGCATCATGAAAAAAAGAATACGAAAAAAATGGCTCGCTCTACCGCTCGCTGCCATGATGGTAGCCGGGTGCAGCAATTCAGAAACATCCAATTCAGCGAGCGATTCAAAAAACACGATCAACATCATGGCGCCGCTGCTGTCACCGGAAAGCCCGAGTGATAAAAGCCCATCATTAAAAGCGTTAGAGAAATACACAGGCAAAAATATTAAGGTCACATGGGTGCCTGATTCATCCTACAACGATAAATTTAACATCGTCATGGCCTCTGGAGAAATGCCTCATGCCATTGTGATTAAAGATAAGTCAGCCGGCTTTATCAAGTCTGTCAAAGCGGGCGCTTTTTGGGAGCTGTCTCCTTATTTAAAAGACTACAAGAATTTAAGCCAGGCTGATGAAAAGATACTCAAGAACAGCTCAATAAATGGCGAGGTGTACGGGGTCTACAGATCGAGAGACTTGATCAGAGCCTGTATGATCATCAGAACCGATTGGCTCAAAAACGTCGGGCTCGATATGCCGGAAACGCTAGATGATTTTTATGAAGTGCTGAAAGCCTTTAAGGAAAAAGATCCTGACGGAAACGGCAAGGACGATACGTACGGCATGGTCGTGCCGAAATGGATGGGGCTTGGCAACGGAAGCCCGTGGGATGTTCTGCAAATTTGGTTCGGCGCCCCGAATCGCTACGGCGTTGAAAACGGGAAGCTCGTGCCTGATTTTACAACGAAGGAATATATGGAGGCGCTCACCTTCTTTAAGAAGCTGTATGATGAAGGGTTGATCAACAAGGATTTTGCTGTTATGGATTCGGCGAAGTGGAATGACCCGGTTGTAAAAGGAAAAGCGGGTGTCATCGTTGATACAGGCTCCAGAGCGTCGCAAATTCAAAGTGCCATGGAAGAAGCGGATGAGTCGAACAAAGATATCATTGATATCGTCGGCACAGTAGAAGGACCAAAAGGTAAGCGCACCTTCCCGACATCAGGATATTCAGGCATGATTGCGATACCAAAATCAAGCGTGAAAACGGAAAAAGAGCTGAAAGAGGTACTGTCCTTCCTTGATAAGCTGAACGATAAGGAAGCACAGATTCTGACCAACAACGGAGTGGAGGACCGAAACTATGAGCTGAAGGACGGCGTATTCACCTCTCTTGAAAAAAACAACAAATCCCTCCTGTATGAGCATGAAGGCTTGGCCCAGTTCAGCATGTCCATTCCGAAAAGCGAGTACTACATCGAAGATCAGAAAACAAAGCTCTTCCAGCATCGCAAGGACATCATCACGAAAGGAGAAAAAATAGCCGTCTTTAACCCGGCTGAGTCGCTTGTCTCTGATGTCTATACCCAAAAAGGAGCCCAACTTGATAACATCATTCTTGATGCGAGAACGCAATTTATTATCGGAGAAATCGATGAAAAAGGCTTTAAGGATGCGGTGAAGCTTTGGGAAAACAGCGGCGGCAATGAACTGATGAAGGACTTAAACAAATTGTATCAAACGTCAAAATAAACCGATGCGCCTGCCGTTCGGCGGGCGCGCCGGTATCACGAAAGGAGAACAGATATGGAAACGGTGCCGAAAAAGGGAAACGCACCTGTTCTCACTGCTGAGAAAGGCATCAGCTGGATGGCTGCGCTCAAAAGAGACAAATGGCTTTATTTTCTTCTTATTCCCGGTCTGCTTTATTTTTTGGTTTTCAAATACCTGCCGATGTGGGGCGTTCTCATTGCATTTAAGGATTATTCGCCATATCTGGGCTTCTGGAAAAGCGAATGGGTCGGTCTTGATTATTTTAAAGACTTTTTTATGAATCCGGATTTTTTTCGGCTGCTGCGCAACACGCTCATGCTGGCAAGCCTTGATCTGCTCTTTGCCTTTCCCGCGCCGCTCATTTTGGCTTTGCTGTTGAATGAGCTGAGGAAGGCTGTGTATAAAAGGTGCATTCAGACCCTTATTTACGTGCCCCATTTTGTATCATGGACAATCGTGGTCAGCATCACCTTTGTTTTCTTTACAGTCGATACAGGCGTCATCAACAAAATGGTCATGAGCCTGACGGGGAATCAGGTCTCTTTCTTATCAGACGCTGACTGGTTCCGGCCGATGATTGTCATGCAAAGCATATGGAAGGAGACAGGCTGGGGCACGATTTTATTTCTCGCCGCGTTGGCAACGGTGGATCAGGAGCAATATGAGGCGGCGATCATGGATGGGGCCGGCCGGTTCAGGCGGATGTGGCATATTACGCTTCCGGCAATCAGGAGCACCATCATTGTACTTTTAATTTTACGGATCGGAAGCTTTTTAAATATCGGTTTTGAACAGGTGTATTTGATGACAAACTCGCTCAACCGCAGCGTGGCCGACATCTTCGACACATATGTTTACATGATGGGGATTACCCAAGGCGCATACAGCTACAGCACGGCTGTCGGTTTGTTTAAATCGGTTGTCGGGATTATCTTAATTTTCGGTGCCAATTACATCGCGAAAAAGTTCGATCAGGAAGGATTGTTTTAGAGGAGGGAGAGTATGGCTGACATTCACACGATGCACAACACAAAAGCTGGACGGGTATTTGACGTCTGCAACATTCTGTTTCTCGGCGGCGTCGGCGCGATTACCATTTTGCCGTTTTTGTATATTATCGCAGGTTCCTTTGCGACAGAAGCTGAGCTGGCTCAGCGCAGCTTCTTTATTTTCCCGGAAACCTTTACCCTTGACGCTTATCGGTACGTGTTTTCGACACCGACGTTTATCAGAAGCATGGGCGTATCCATCTTCATCACTGTAGTCGGGACAGCCGTGCAATTGTTTTTCACTTTTACGATGGCGTATCCGCTGGCGAAGCGGCATGTGAAAGGACGGAATCTGCTGTTAAACCTGGTGATTTTCTCGATGCTGTTTTCCGGGGGCATGATTCCGACGTATCTTGTCGTCAAATCACTTGGATTGCTAGATTCCTATTGGGCGCTGATTCTGCCGATGGCGATCAATCCGTTTAACCTCATTATTATCAAAAACTTCTTTCAGCAGCTGCCGCGGGAGCTTGAGGAATCAGCAAAAATTGATGGCTGTTCAGAAATCGGCGTCTTTTGGCGGATCGCCTTGCCCCTGTCAAAGCCGGTCATTGCCACTTTTGCGCTGTTTTATGCGGTCGGGATTTGGAATGATTTCTTCCATGCTCTCTTATATATCAATGACAGTGCAAAATGGCCGCTGCAAATGGTGCTTCGCCAGGTCACGATTTTATCGGACTTAACGGCGACCAATGGCGATACGATGCAAAATACAATTCCGCCGGAGCAGGGAATTAAGCTTGCTGTCATTGTCATCGCGACCATACCGATTTTGGCGGTTTATCCATTTTTACAAAAACATTTTGCCAAAGGCATGCTGATCGGTTCTGTGAAAGGCTGAGAAAGGGAGTGTTTCATATCAGTACGTTAGATCAGATCAAAATCGCGTATATCGGCGGAGGCTCCCAAGGCTGGGCCCGAAGCTTGATGAGCGATTTGTCCCTTGATGAACGAATGTCAGGCACGGTGGCACTCTATGATCTGAATTTTGAAGCGGCAAAGAAAAATGAAATCATCGGCAATCACAGCGGAGACGGCAGATGGAGGTATGAGGCGGTTTCTACTTTGAAAAAGGCATTATCGGGTGCGGATATCGTGATTATTTCGATTTTGCCGGGTACCTTGGATGACATGGAAACGGACGTTCATCTGCCTGAGCGATACGGCATCTATCAATCGGTTGGTGATACTGTCGGACCTGGGGGAATCATAAGAGGTTTGCGGGCCGTTCCAATGTTTGCAGAAATTGCCCGGGCAATAAGAGACTACGCCCCCGAATCATGGGTCATTAATTATACAAACCCAATGTCAGTGTGCACGAGAACGCTGTATAAAGTGTTTCCCGGCATAAAAGCGTTCGGCTGCTGCCACGAAGTATTCGGCACGCAAAAACTGCTGGCAGAGATGGTCACAAATAGGCTTGGACTAGAGGTGAAGCGGCGTGAAGATATTCATGTTCATGTGCTGGGCATTAACCATTTTACATGGGTGACAGCAGCTTCTTACCGGCATATTGATCTGCTGCCTGTTTTCCATGATTTCTGTGCGCATTATGCCGAATCCGGCTATGAGCTGGAGGGGGAAAGCTGGAAGGACAGTGTATTTCGCTCTGCACACCGTATTGCATTTGATTTATTTGAAACGTACGGTGCCATCCCCGCTGCGGGTGACAGGCATCTGGCTGAGTTTCTCCCCGGTTGCTATCTCAAACAGCCTGAGACATGGAAGTTTCACCTCACACCCATATCCTTCAGAAAACAGGACAGAGACCGGAAACAAAAAGAAACGGATTACATGGCACAGCAAAAACGGGGTGTTGAGAGGAAAGCATCAGGAGAAGAGGGCGTGAACATCATGGCGGCACTCCTTGGGCTGGGCGAACTTGTAACAAATGTGAATCTGCCGAATCAAGGCCAGGTCGCTCATCTGCCATTAGATGCGATTGTGGAAACAAACGCATTCATTACCCGCAACCGTGTCCAGCCAATTGTTTCCGGAGCGCTGCCGAAGGGTGTGGAACTGCTGGCGGCACGACACGTATCCAATCAGGAGGCAGTGGCGGAAGCGGGGTTAACAAAGGACCGCGGCCTCGCTTTTCAAGCGTTTCTCAATGACCCGCTTGTCACACTCGACCGCCATGATGCGGAGCAGCTTTTTGGCGACATGCTGTCAAAGCACCAGCCGATTTTATAATAGCGGACAGTGGGCGTTTAGAAATAGTGCAGTTGACCATAATGATAGTAGCTCTCAAGAAGTAGGTGCTATCAACATGGGAGATTATCTTAGTGTAGCGGCAGAATTAGTTTGCGGTTTGGGTATTTTATTTGTCATTTTGAAGTTTCTCGGAAAAACCCAATTCTCTCAAATCACTCCGTTTGACTTTATTTCTGCTTTGATTTTAGGGGAACTGGTCGGAAATGCAGTGTATGATCACGAAATTAAGATCAAAGAGATCATTTTTTCTTCGCTGCTGTGGGGATTGCTGATTTATCTGATTGAATTCATTACCCAAAAAATAAAGGGCTCCAGAAAGTTCCTGGAAGGCGAACCGAGTATCGTTATTCATAGAGGAAAGCTGAAATATGAGATGCTGAAGAAAAACAAGCTCGACATTAATCAGCTGCAGAGCCTTTTAAGGCAGGCAGGCTGCTTTTCCATACAGGAAGTGGAATATGCCATATTAGAAACAAACGGGATGGTCAGCGTTCTTCAGAAATCCGATTTTGGCAATCCGACGAGAAAAGATATGAATCTTCCGCCGCAAGATGTGTCTTTGCCCACCACGTTAATTCTTGATGGAGAGATTGTGTATGACAACCTGCGAGAAGCGGGGGTAGACGAACAATGGCTGCGGCAAAAGCTGAAAAAGCAGGGGATTGAAAAGACTGAGGATGTATTATTTGCTGAATGGCATCCTAATAAACCGCTGTACGCCGTCACATTTGAAGAAAGCAGATTTTCATGAAAAAAGAGCTTGCGGCGCAGCCCAAGCTCTTTTTCCGTTATTGATGAGTCCCTTGTTTGACAGCTCTCACGTGGTACATGCTCACTTCAGTGCTAATCATATAGTCAGGCTTTGGCTTGCCTTTGTTCGCTTTATGCCCGGCGATATGCGCATCGCTTTTTTCCCACTGCTTCCAGTGATCCTCGGATTGCCAGCGGATCATAACAACGACTTCCTCATCGCCGCGGCGGACGTTTTTCTCAAGCACGGTCACATCAATTAAGCCTTCCTGTTTTTCAATGATTCCTTCAGCGCTGAAACGTTCAATCACCTGATCAGCATGGCCCTCTTTTACCGTCATTTTTCTCAACTGAACAAACATTTATCTCTCCCCAATCACACTCATATATCCGTTATTGTAAATGAAATTCATTCTCAATGTCAAAAAAAGAGCACGGCGGAGCATTTTCTCCGCCGCGGTACTTATGCTTTCAATAAAAACTCATTGCCGTCCTCGTCCTGAAATTGAACAAAGGTGCCCCACTCCATTTGGTTCGGCTCACTGAGAAATTCTACACCGTTTGCCTTCATTCTATCATATGTATCAAAGATGTCTTCACACTCAAAGACAATAGAAGCCTTCATGTGTTCGGCGCCTTTCATCATCGCTTTCGGATAAATGACTAAACGACTCTGTGCCCCGGTAGGCGCGACCTCCAGCCAGCTTGCGTTTGGACCTATCGGATGGTCCGCCACAATATCAAAACCCACCTTCTCCGACCAAAATTGCTTCGCTTTCTGCTGATCCTCGACATATACAGCCACAGTGCCAATTTGTTTGATCATAGGGAAACCTCCAATTCAATAGATATGTATATCATAACCTGTTTAAAGATAAAGGAACACAGGAAAATCAGCCGGAAGAACCGGCTGATTGACCATTAATATGAACAGCTTACGACATCTATATGTTTTGTGTCCAAGGCGTAATAAAACCAGCGATGGTGTGAGGCATCCCAATAAAAGCCGCCGACGGATTCTCTTCCAAGAATGATTGGGAAGAACCAAAATGAGCTGCCGTTGGTTAACCAAACATAGGTAAATCGGAAGAGACAAGGCTGAATGAGAACGGGTTCAACTAAATAAGCTGCCCCATGCAAGCCCTGAGGCTTTTTCGGTTTTGCCGGCTTTTGATGAGGCGGAGGCCCTTGCGGCGCTCCTCCACCAACACCCGGCACGGCGCCTCCGCCAATACCAGGAACAGCACCTCCACCAAATCCAGGTACGGCGCCTCCACCGATACCAGGAACAGCACCTCCACCAAATCCAGGTACGGCGCCTCCACCGATACCAGGAACAGCACCTCCGCCAATTCCAGGTACGGCGCCTCCGCCGATACCAGGAACAGCACCTCCGCCAATACCAGGCCCTGGATATCCAACTGGGTAGCGGTAATCATATTCTACTGGGGACCATGGATCATAGATGGGCCCATCATACATATATGGATCATAATACATATCGTAACGTCCTTTCTCAAGTAAACTGTACATTTGACAGGATATGAGAGTGGGCTTATATTGGTGAATCTGCCTATGGATAGAATTGGCATGCGCTCAGTGTGCAGAATCAATCTATTTTTCCCTAGTCCCATTCACAATTTCGATTTATAATTTTATAATATAAGAGCTTCTATTACGAAAAAGGAGACAGACCGTGAATATCGATCAAAAACTATATCAATATATCATAGACCATACGGCTGACATTACTGAGAAATGGTTCAGTTTACGGAGGCAGCTGCAGGGCGAATTATATTCCGCCGAGCATTTAAGTGAAGATACGAAAAAGCTTTTGACGGAGCAACATACGTTTACTAATATAACAATCGCAAGTGCATTCCTGGAGGAACAAACCGAATTTCAAGACAATATGGCAAAATGGGCGATGAATGTTGCGAAAAAAAGAGTAGAGCAAGATGTTCAGGTGCATGAGGTCGTTGAAGCCATTTCAAATTCAAGAATCGCATTCTGGGATGCTGTCGTTACGTTTATAAAAGAGCATCGGGATATCGTCACAAATGAGGATGCTGACCGCTGGAACCGTATTGTGAATCAGTCTTTCGATAAGCTGATTATTGAGTTTTCTGAGCAGTATCAAAAATTTATGCTGATGAGGCTCACTTCTCAGCAGGAATTAATCAGTGAATTAGGCTGTCCGGTGATTTCCATTGCGGATGGAATCGGCATATTGCCGCTGATTGGCTCTGTCGACACAAAACGTGCGCAGGTGATTTTAGAAACAGTGCCGGTCCGATGCATTGAGAGAAAAATTACAAGCCTTGTAGTCGATCTTTCCGGCGTCCCAATTGTGGATACAATGGTTGCGCAGCAATTGTACAACCTGTCGAAAACACTTTTCTTACTTGGCGTCAAAGCCGTTTTTTCAGGTATTCGGCCGGATGTCGCCCAAACATCGATTCAATTAGGGCTTGATTTCAGTGAATATGAAACATACGGCTCGTTGAAGCAGGCGCTTGAAAACATGGGTGTCCGTTGTATTGTTGAGGAATTGGAAGAACTAAGATGAAATCTGATGAGGCATATGACCGTCCCTTGATTGGGTGATCATATGCCTTTTTGATTTGAATGGAAATCACTATTGATTTATTGGAAAAAACATAATATTATAATTCTTATAAGAATACTATGGATTAAAACTGAACAGGGGGGAAGGTCATTGCTTTCAAAAACAACCGTTGATCCGAAAGTGATTGAAAAAATCATCAGCTCGTTGGAAACACTGGATTTCGGCACCGTTCAAATCACCGTACATGATTCCCAGGTCACCCAGATTGAGAAGGTGGAAAAGCACCGTTTCTCACTGAAAAGCAAAGAATCGAAGTAAAAGAGGTGTTTTAAAGGTTTTTGTTCGACATTAAATTCTCCTTAAAACATATACATATTTCATCCATTTTTTATATAATAGACCTTTAAGATCATTTCTTAGGAGGATTTTTGACATGCAAGCTACAGTTCATGAGAGTAAGCATTCGATCATGCAGCGCATTTTGACAGTGTTTATCTTTACACTGCTAATCGCAACGGTCGGGCTGTACATCGGCCAGTTTATTCCTGTCGCTTTAATGCTGCCGCTTTCGATCCTTGAAGTGGCGATGATCATTATCGCCTTCTGGATGCGCAGAAGAAAAGCGGTCGGGTATGCGTTTGTTTATACATTCGCCTTTGTTTCCGGCATTACCCTATTTCCAATTGTCAGCCACTACGCTTCAATTGCCGGCGCCTATGTGGTGCTTGAAGCGTTCGGATCTACATTTTTAATTTTTGCTGTGCTCGGTACAATCGGCGCAAAGATGAAGAAGGATTTATCGTTCCTGTCATCGTTTCTGCTCGTAGCGCTCATCGCACTAATTGCGGTTGGCATTTTCAGCATCTTCAGCCCGCTGAATTCCGCGGCGATGATGGCGTATTCCGTTATTGGAACCATCGTCTTTTCCCTTTACATCTTGTATGATTTGAACCAAATCAAACACCGCGATATTACGGAGGACTTAATTCCGGTTATGGCATTATCGCTGTACCTTGACTTTATCAACTTGTTCATCAACCTGCTTCGCTTCTTTGGCATTTTAAGCAGTGATGATTAATCAGAAAGCGCCTGTCATTGAGATAGGCGCTTTTTGTAACGGTTGGCGTTTTTTTATGTACCAGTGGCCCTGACAAAGGTGTCCGGCATTTTTACATCCGTTCTGATCGGCATTGTGTTTGTGTTCAACGGCATATTTGTCACCGTTCCTTAAGAAAAAGTGCTGTAGACTGTCCAGATCGGACGGGTTTTTTAGTCTTTAAACACGCTTAGCTTTTCAAACATATCACTCAGCATATTTACGAACATGTCTTTTTCCTCATTGCTGTAGTTTTCCATTACTGAAGAAATCCTGCTGAAATGGCCGGGCAGAAATTGCTCCAGCCGTTCTTTGCCTTCCGTTGTGAGCTCAATGCTAATTTTTCGTTTATCCTCGTTGTGATGCCTGCGGCGGACAAATCCGTCCCTCGTCAGTCCGTCAAGCAGGCCGGTAATCGTTGCCTTCGTGACGTTTGATTGCTTGGCGAGCTCCGTCGGGCTTAACGTGTGGCCCTTTGCGTCGAACAAAAGCATCAGGATTTTAAATTTTCCTTCAGACAATCCGCGTCTGGCGAAATAATGCTCCATCACATGATTCATTTTTTTCGAGATATCAAACAAAGATAAAAACAATTCAAGAGAGCCGGCGTCCACATTGGAATACGTCTCGGCATGTTCTGTTATATGCTTGTATTTCGGTAAATGTTTTAATTCCATCACAATAAGCTCCCGTACGTTTGTCGTGACACGATTATAATGGAGGGAAAATCAGAACGCAACCTGCGTTAGAGGTGTTTGACAGCTGTTTGCCGGACATAGTAAGGTAATGTAGTTAGGTGCCTAACTACATACAGCGAACTGAAAAGGTGGTTATCAACATGAAACATATACTGATAGCGGGAGGCGGAATTGGCGGGCTGTCGGCAGCCATTTCTCTCAGGAAAGCAGGGTTTTCCGTCACCTTATGTGAAGCGGCTGCAGAAAACCGCAAGACCGGCGCGGGGATTCTCCAGCCGCAAAACGCACTGGCGGTGTTAAAGGAGCTGGGCGTATGTGAAGAGTGCTGCGAGCATGGATTTCAAACAGCGTGGTTTAAAACATTCGATAAGCAGGGGAATCTATTATTCAAAGTCAGTGAGTCTTTCTTAGATGATAAGCTTCCGGGCCGCAATAATATCCTGCGAAAAACGTTAAATGACATTCTCATCAAGCATGCCGAAGCTTCGGGCGCAAGGATTTTGTGGGGGAAAAAGATTGTGGCTTATGAAGAAACGCCTGAAGCGGTTACTGCCGTATGTGATGATGGAGAAAGGATGCAGGCTGACATTCTGGCGGGCTTTGACGGCATTCATTCCATTGTGCGGGATGCCATGCTGCAAAAAGAAATAGAAAAAGAGTTTCTCGGCATGGGGGCGTGGCGCTTTTATATCGAGCTTCCCGATGACACATTTGAGGACGCGACATTGATGTACAGAAGCGGCGAGACACAAATCGGCGTTGTGCCGTTGGCGGAACACGCCGGCTATGTCTTCGTCCTCCAGCCTTGCACGAGCGATTATTGGGATGAGGAAGAGACCCGGTTTGATAGAGTCAAAGAGATTCTCTCAGGCTTCCCGGGGCTTGATTTTGTCACAAAGCATATGTCAAAAGAACACCCCATCATTTTTAATAAACTAGAACAAATCGCAGTGCAGGAGCCATGGTACAAAGGCCGCGTCGTCATCGGAGGAGACGCCGCCCATGCCGGAGCGCCGACCTTGGCACAAGGAGCGGCCATGGCCATTGAAGATGCGATTGTGCTTTCCGAAGAGCTCAAAAAGCATGACGACCTCGAACCCGCGTTTCAGGCATACTATGAAAGAAGAGCACCAAGAGCACTCAAAGTGCAGGACTTATCTTCAGAAATCGTCCGCCGCGGGCTGAAAAGAGAGCCGGGAGCGGAAGAGCTGATTGGAGAGTGCTATGCGGTGTTGAGGGGAGGATATTAGAAATGTCATACGTTTGCCACTTATAGATGAACACAGTATTTTTTAAACATTTTAAGTGCTGTGAACTGAACTTTAGGAAGGGGAAATTTGTATGCCATGTAATACTTATTATTCAGATTATGTGTTGAAAATTTGTACAGATGCTGATTCTTATTCAGAGAGGGCCACATCGATTGATTGTGTAGCAACATACGGTGGAGGTTCAATTGCAACATTTGATTACTCAATGAGAGTAGAAGTGTGGAATGGTCATGATTGGGTTGTAAATGAAGTGAAAAAGGGTTCCTTTAGCCACTCAACACCAGCAAAGGTGTTTAAGTTGAAAAATCAGAAGTCATTAAAAAAGGGGAAAAATAGTGCCCGAGTAAGACTTATAGCTACTAATAGAGCCTCTGGCGCAAAATTTAACATTAAAACCCCAGCTTTTATAGTCAAACGATAAATTATAACGCTGCCTGCATTTATACTGCTGGCAGCGTTACTCTAAAATATTCAGTATTTCTTATTTTAAATATTATTAACTACCTTTTTTAAAATTACATAAATCTAATAGACTATGTTTTCTTTAAATAATTTGAAAGATTTATATTATTGCTGTTCTGTGTTCCTCTGTTGTATCCGCTCAATCACCTCATGCAGCCCCTCAGGCTTATAAAACTCCACCGGCGAGCTGCCCTTCTCAAACGAAATCGTCTCCGCTTCAATCAGCGCGACATAGCGCCCGTTCACTTTTGCGAGATGAATCGATTCGCCAAAATCAGCTAGCAATCCTTTAATCTCGGTTTCTCCGACTTTCATTTTCAGCTCGGCCTCCGGCGTGTGCTCAATGATCTGGGCGGAGGCTTCGATCACTTGATGTGTGTCGAGGCGTTCTTGGATTTCCCGCTTTTCGCTCGCTTCCCAGATTTCGATGTCTTGTTCAAACTGCTTGAGCTCTTCGCTGTTGTCCTCAAATGTCTCATAGACGTGCTCCTGCACCATGTTCATGACCTGGGTTTTCATGATTTCCGGCATTGATTCACCGTACTCAACGAATTTCAGGAAATCCTCGAAATAGCGGGCGTGCGAGGCCTGGTGGATTTTCAGCTCGCCTTCCTCGATCATTCCTTCCTCCGGCATGAACGGGTATTGGATGCTCTTCATGTTTTTTGTCGTGATGGCCATTTCGACTTTTTTAATGAGGGAAGACGCGTCTGAGATGCGGGCGACCTTCGGCTCAAAATCACATTTCATAATGAAGACAAATGACTCGTCGAAGTATTTTCTCGGCACAGCCGAAGCGACTAAGAACACACCGCCGCGGACCGCGCTCGTGTCGAGGTACGTGCGGACGAACTGTTCGCTCAGCTCGTTAAAGTCCTCTTTGGTTTCCGCCAGGCGGGCGCGGTTGAACAAGTTGTAGTTCGGGTTGGAATCCAGCTCGTGGCCGGGCTCGACGATAAAATGGCCGATTTTCGTCGGCACCTGCTCGGATGGCGGATGGCGGTCGGCTTTCCGTTTGACGATTTTTTTCAGCTCTCCGTCAAGAAAGTCCTTCAGCTCGCTTTCTTCAAACTCCTCTGTATCAAGGGTCTGGAAGTGCTTGAATTGCTTGTTTGCCTGCTCATCCTTGCCTTCCACCTGTATGACATAAAAGGATAAAAATCGAATTTCAAAATCCATATGTGAACTCACCTTATTTGCGTATTGTACAGCTTCTCAAGTATAGAAAAAACAACGATCAGACGTCAATCAGAGAAATCGAATAATCGTCACCATGAAAGGGAAATGTATTCAGATAGAAAGCATTACATACGGAAAGGAATGGTTCGATGAAGGAAACAAGCCCGATTCCTCAGCCGAAGACGTTTGGACCGCTCGGCAATCTTCCTTTAATTGATAAAGATAAACCGACTCTGTCACTGATCAAATTGGCGGAAGAGCAAGGCCCCATTTTTCAAATTCACACACCGGCGGGTACGACAATTGTGGTGTCCGGCCATGAATTCGTGCAAGAGGTTTGTGATGAAGAGCGTTTCGATAAAAGCATTGAAGGCGCTTTGGAAAAGGTTCGCGCGTTTTCGGGTGACGGATTGTTTACAAGCTGGACGCATGAGCCCAACTGGAGAAAAGCGCACAACATTTTGATGCCGACGTTCAGTCAGCGGGCCATGAAGGATTATCATGAAAAAATGGTTGATATCGCTGTTCAGCTGATTCAAAAGTGGGCCAGGCTCAATCCGAATGAAGCAGTCGATGTTCCCGCTGATATGACCCGGCTGACGCTGGACACAATTGGATTATGCGGGTTTAACTATCGTTTTAACAGCTACTACAGAGAAACACCTCATCCGTTTATCAACAGCATGGTACGCGCGCTGGATGAAGCGATGCACCAGATGCAGCGGCTCGATGTTCAAGATAAACTCATGGTGAGAACAAAGCGCCAATTCCACCACGATATTCAAACGATGTTTTCGTTAGTCGACAGCATTATTGCGGAGCGCAAGGCGGATGGGGATCAGGATGAAAAAGATTTGCTTGCCCGGATGCTCAAGGTGGAAGACCCGGAGACCGGAGAGAAGCTTGATGATGAAAATATCCGTTTTCAGATCATTACATTTTTAATTGCCGGGCATGAAACAACGAGCGGCCTGCTGTCGTTTGCGATCTACTTTTTATTGAAGCATCCTGACAAACTGAAAAAGGCGTATGAAGAGGTCGACCGGGTGCTGACGGGTGCAGCGCCGACCTATAAACAAGTGCTCGAGCTGAAATACATACGGATGATTTTAAATGAATCACTGCGCTTATGGCCGACGGCTCCGGCTTTCAGTCTTTATCCGAAGGAAGATACGGTCATTGGCGGAAAATATCCGATCACAACCAAGGACAGAATTTCTGTCTTGATTCCGCAGCTTCACCGCGATCAAGACGCATGGGGAGAGGACGCTGAAGAATTCCGTCCAGAACGGTTCGAACATCAGGACCAAGTGCCTCATCATGCCTACAAGCCGTTCGGGAATGGACAGAGAGCCTGTATTGGCATGCAGTTTGCCCTGCATGAGGCTACACTTGTACTGGGCATGGTATTAAAATATTTTACTTTGATTGATCACGAGAATTATGAGCTTGATATCAAACAAACGCTGACACTTAAGCCCGGTGATTTTCACATCCGAGTTCAAACGCGAAATCAGGAAGCGATTCATGCCGGCGTCCCGTCGGAGGAAAAAGCGGCGCGTGACGATGAACAAAAGAGCAAACAGGAAACGAAGAGTGCTTCGGTTATTGGTCTCAATAACCGGCCGCTACTCGTACTGTATGGCTCTGATACCGGCACCGCGGAAGGCGTCGCCCGGGAGCTTGCTGATACAGCGAGTCTTCACGGCGTAAGGACTGAGGTGGCGCCCTTGAACGATCAGATTGGAAAGCTGCCGAAAGAGGGAGCCGTTGTGATCGTCACCTCTTCCTATAATGGAAAACCGCCAAGTAATGCGGGTCAGTTTGTGCAGTGGCTTGAAGAAATACAGCCAGGTGAGCTGGAGGGTGTCCATTATGCGGTGTTTGGCTGCGGAGATCATAACTGGGCAAGCACGTATCAGTACGTTCCGCGAACCATTGACGAGCAGCTAGCGGAAAAAGGGGCGACCCGCTTTTCTGCACGCGGAGAGGGCGATGTCAGCGGGGATTTTGAAGGACAGCTTGACCAGTGGAAAAAAAGCATGTGGTCGGACGCCATCAAAGCCTTCGGACTCGAGCTTAATGAAAACGCTGATAAGGAGCGAAGCACGCTGAGCCTTCAGTTTGTCAGGGGGCTGGGAGAATCCCCATTAGCCCGGTCGTATGAAGCGGTTCACGCATCCATTGCGGAAAATCGAGAACTCCAGTCCGCAGACAGTGGCCGCAGCACCCGCCATATCGAAATTGCGCTGCCTTCTGGCGTCGAATATCGGGAGGGCGATCACCTTGGCGTTCTTCCAAGGAACAGCCGGACAAATGTCAGCCGGATTCTTCACAGATTCGGCTTAAAAGGAACAGACCAAGTTACACTGACGGCAAGCGGGCGCAGCTCCGGGCACCTGCCTTTGGATCGGCCTGTCAGCCTGCATGATCTGCTCAGCTACAGCGTTGAGGTGCAGGAAGCGGCAACCAGGGCGCAAATACGCGAGCTGGCCGCATTTACCGTCTGTCCGCCTCATAAACGTGAATTGGAAGATATGACGAAAGAGGGCGTTTATCAGGAACAAATTTTGAAAAAACGGATTTCCATGCTGGATCTGTTCGAGCAATATGAATCATGTGAAATGCCGTTTGAACGGTTT
The DNA here is from genome assembly GCF_036765115.1 of Bacillus sp. 0909A. Taxonomy (NCBI): domain Bacteria; kingdom Bacillati; phylum Bacillota; class Bacilli; order Caryophanales; family Bacillaceae; genus Bacillus; species Bacillus sp. 0909A. Next base: position 148,384 of record NZ_JBAIZU010000004.1, on the reverse strand, counting down.
TTAGAGCTTTTACGCCCGTTAAAACCGCGGTATTATTCGATTTCAAGCTCCCCGCGGGTGAATCCGGAACAAGCCGCGATAACTGTAGGCATTGTGCGCGGGCCGGCTTGGAGCGGCAGCGGCGAATATCGCGGAGTGGCATCGAATGACTTGGCGGAGCGGAAGGCGGGAGATGATGTTGTGATGTTTGTCCGCACGCCGGAATCCCGATTTCAGCTTCCGGAAGACCCTGAAACACCAATCATCATGGTGGGGCCGGGAACAGGGGTTGCGCCATTCCGCGGATTCCTGCAAGCCCGGTCAGCTTTAAAACGCGAGGGGAAAACGCTCGGCGAAGCCCATCTTTATTTTGGCTGCAGAAACGACAGCGATTTTATTTACCGTGATGAGCTTAAGCAGTTTGAACAAGACGGAATTGTTACTGTGCACACGGCTTTTTCCCGTAAAGAAGGCATACCGAAAACGTACGTTCAGCACCTCATGGCGGAGCATGCGGAAACCTTAATTTCGATCCTCGACCGCGGCGGCCGTCTTTATGTATGCGGTGACGGCAGCAGGATGGCGCCTGATGTGGAGGCCGCGCTGCAGAACGCGTATCAATCTGTTCATGGCACCAGTGAAGAAGAAGCGCAAGGCTGGCTCAGACATCTGCAGGAAACAGGCATGTATGCAAAGGATGTCTGGTCGGGGATTTGATTGTTTTTACAAAGGACTGGAGAGATCCAGTCTTTTTGTTATGTCCTTTTTAAAAAAATGTGATCTCGCTAAACGTCTGTGCATACAATAACCACAGTCCGCCTGAAGGGCGGGCTGTCCTTAAGACCTATTTTTCGTTTTTGCTAGTTTATGTTATTCTTATACTCGGTATCTATTTCTTTTTTTCCAAAAGCGGGCAGGACAAAAGAAACCTTTTTTATTTCCGAGAAAAAAGTGAAACGAATTGAGGGCTTCTTTCGTCCAGTGTTTGGTTTGAAATAAGTGTAATAGAAATGGTATGGTGCAAAACGTAAATATCCCGGTATAGCGCGGTATATTTATTTGTTGTGTGATGCCTTGATTTTGTTTGGAAAGAAGGAATTGGAAGACAGGATAAAAGAGAAAGTAAAAGTAAATAAAGACTTAAAGTGTTTAAGAAAGTAGAGGTTGCCATGAAGAAACTTTTTTCTTACAAACTTAGCTTTTTTGTGTTGGCTGTTATACTGTTTTGGGCAAAAACGTATTTATCCTACAAAACAGAGTTTAACCTTGGGGTAAAAGGCACAACCCAAGAAATCCTTTTGGTGTTTAACCCGTTCTCAAGCGCCGTCTTCTTTTTAGGACTGGCTTTGCTTGCGAAAGGGCGAAAATCGGCTATTATCATGCTGATTATTGATTTTGTGATGACGTTCATTTTATATGCAAATATTTTATTCTATCGTTTCTTTGATGATTTCTTAACGTTCCCGAACATTAAACAGTCCGGCAACGTCGGAAACATGGGCGACGGTATTTTCAGCATCATGGCTGGTCATGATATTTTCTATTTCTTAGATATTATCATCTTGATTGCGGTATTGATCTGGAGACCTGAATTCAAAGAATTCAAAATGAAAAAACGTTTTGCGTCTTTGGTGATTCTTTCCGGGGTCGCACTGTTTTTCATCAACCTGCATTTTGCGGAAAAAGACCGCCCGCAGCTGCTGACAAGAACGTTTGACCGCAATTATATCGTAAAATACTTAGGTCTTTACAATTACACCATTTATGACGGTGTGCAGACGGCTCAAACAGAAACGCAAAGAGCGTATGCAAGCAGCGATGATCTGACAAGTGTCGAGAATTACACGACGTCTCATTACGCGAAGCCGAACGCTGAGTACTTTGGGTCTGCCAAAGGCAAAAACATCATTAAGATTCACCTGGAAAGCTTCCAGTCGTTCCTGATTGATTACAAGCTGAACGGTGAAGAAGTTACGCCATTCTTAAATAAACTGGCCCACGGCGGCGAAGACGTCACGTACTTCGATAACTTCTTCCATCAGACAGGTCAGGGGAAAACATCTGATGCCGAGCTGACAATGGATAACTCGATCTTCGGTCTTCCGGAAGGCTCCGCATTTGTTACAAAAGGCGAAAACACATACCAGTCGCTTCCTGCGATTTTGGATCAGAAGGAAGGCTATACTAGCGCCGTCCTGCATGGTGACTACAAATCGTTCTGGAACCGCGACCAGATTTACAAACATATCGGCTATGACAAATTTTTCGACGCAAGCACGTATGACATGTCAGAAGAAAACATCATTAATATGGGGCTCAAGGATAAGCCGTTCTTTACAGAATCGATTCCAAAACTTGAATCTCTGAAACAGCCGTTTTACGCACATTTGATTACCTTGACAAACCATTATCCGTTTAACTTGGATGAAAAAGACGCGACGATTAAGAAAGCGACGACTGGCGATAATACAGTCGACAGCTATTTCCAGACTGCCCGTTACCTAGACGAGTCCCTTGAACAATTCTTCAAGGAACTGAAGGAAGCAGGTCTGTATGACAACTCAGTTATCATGATTTACGGTGACCACAATGGTATCTCTGAAAACCATAACCGCGCGATGAAAGAAATTCTCGGAAAAGAGATCACAGATTATCAAAACGCGCAAAACCAGCGCGTGCCTCTGATGATCCGCATCCCTGGCAAAAAAGGCGGAGTGAATCATACGTATGGCGGCGAAATTGACGTCATGCCGACACTTCTTCACTTGCAAGGTATTGATTCTGAGAAATATATCAACTTCGGTACCGATTTATTCTCTAAAGACCACGACGACACAGTGGCGTTTAGAAACGGCGACTTCGTAACGCCGAAGTACACATCTGTCGACAATATCATCTATGATACGAAGACAGGTAAAGAAGTAAAAGCGAATGAAGATACGAAGAACCTGAAAACAAGAGTGACACAGCAGCTGAAGCTTTCAGACAGTGTCCTTTACAAAGACCTGCTGAGATTCCACAAACTCAGTGACTTTAAAGCCGTTGATCCGTCTGATTATCATTACGGCAAGGAAAAAGATATCGAATAAGACAAAGAAGAGCCTTGAGCGGGCGCATTGCCGCGCTCAGGGCTCTTTTTTTGTGTGGTTACATAACCAAGTTGAAAAAATAGATTCCATTTGGTCACCAAGGCCGCCTCTCTCTCATATCATTACAGTAGATTTTGAAACCGGTATTGGAATCGGACAAATTATCGGGGAAATGCCTTGATAGATTGTAAGGAGGTACCAAGGTTTCGAACTCAATATTCATAGAGATGAGGGGTAGAGATGAAAGCGGTCATTCTCTGCGGCGGAAAAGGAACGAGAATGAGTGAGGTCACGAATGAACTTCCTAAACCGCTCGCCATGATAGGCGGAAAACCGATTCTATGGCATATTATGAAAATCTATCAGTACTACGGAGTGAACGAGTTTATTCTGCTTTTAGGCTACAAAGGAGAAAAAATTAAAGAATATTTTCTGAATTACGAATGGAAGCACAACAGCCTCACGCTCGACAGCTCTACAGGAGAGGTGCAGATGCTGGGAAAGCCTGAAACGTGGAAAATTACGTTTTTGGAGACAGGGGAAGATACGCTGACAGCCGGAAGAATCTTGCAGGCGAAGGACTATATCGGCAATGAAACGTTTATGCTCACCTATGGGGACGGGCTGGCCAATATCAATCTTTTTCATCTCATCAGCTATCATCAGACAAAGGGTGCTGCTGCGACTGTCACCGGCATTGATAAGGTCTCGCAGTTCGGCACCTTGACGGTTGAGGATGGTATAGCGAAAACATTTTCTGAAAAGACATCGAGTGACGGCATCATCAATGGCGGATTTTTCGTTCTCGATCCAAAGGTTTTCGATTATTTGCCGAAGGACGGGAACGCCATGTTCGAAGATGAACCGCTGAAAAACCTTGCGAAAGACGGTGAACTTGCCGTGTATCGCCATTACGGATTTTGGACGGCAATCGATACGTATAAAAATCTTTTGGAAGTCAACAAGATGTGGGATCAAGGACAACATGTATGGAAGGTATGGTGAACTGATTTGAGTTTCTGGAAAAATAAAAACGTATTTGTCACGGGTTGTACAGGTCTTTTAGGAAGCTATTTGGTGAAAGAGCTGATCGAACAGGGCGCAAACGTGACGGGGCTTGTCAGAGATCATGTGCCTCAGTCCAATCTTTATCAGGGAGAACATGTGAAGAAAATGAACATCGTGCAGGGCGCTCTTGAAGATTTGCCCGTGATTGAACGCGCGCTTGGAGAGTATGAAATCGACACGGTGTTTCACCTCGCTGCACAAGCGATTGTCGGCGTTGCGAACCGCAACCCGGTTTCCACTTTTGAGGCGAATATTCTCGGCACGTGGAATGTTCTTGAGGCCTGCCGGAAGCATCCGTTAATCAAGCGTGTCATTGTCGCGTCAAGCGATAAGGCATACGGCGATCAAGAAAACCTTCCGTACGATGAAGATATGCCGCTGCAAGGCAAGCATCCGTACGACGTATCGAAAAGCTGCGCGGATCTGATCAGCCATACGTATTTTCACACCTATGGCCTTCCGGTCTGTATTACGCGCTGCGGAAATCTGTACGGCGGCGGGGATTTGAACTTCAACCGCATCATTCCGCAGACGATTCAGCTCGTGCTGAACGGGGAAGCTCCCGAAATCCGCAGCGACGGCACCTTTGTCCGCGACTATTTCTATATTGAAGATGCCGTTCAGGCTTACCTGCTTCTGGCGGAGAAAATGGAGGAACACAATCTCGCCGGGGAAGCCTTTAACTTCAGCAATGAGATTCAGCTGACTGTGCTTGAATTAGTCGAAAAAATATTAAAGAAAATGAACAGCAATCTGAAGCCAAAGGTGCTGAACCAGGGAAGCAATGAAATCAAGCACCAATATTTATCCGCGGAAAAAGCGAGAAAGCTGCTGAATTGGACACCTGCTTACACCATTGATGAAGGACTTGAAAAAACCATTGGGTGGTATACAGAATTCTTCAAAAAGTAACGCGAAATGAGGTGAACATACCATGACGAGCGCCTATTGCACCGTTTTATCAAAAGGAAGATTATATCAGGCAGTCGCTCTATTTAAGTCTTTAGCGCAAGTCGATCAAGACAGCCCCATTTTTACGCTTTGTATGGATGATGACACGCACCGCGTATTGCAGAAATTGAATATGAAGCAGCTGACTCTTGTGCCGGTGGCAGCGCTTGAAAATGAAACGCTCCTGAAGCTGAAGGATACACGAGATCAAAGCGAATTCTGCTGGACGATGAAGCCGATCTTTCTCCAAGCTGTGCTGAACAGCAATCCCGAGCTGGAACGAGTGACGTATATTGACGGAGATTTATTTTTCTACGCCGATCCGTCACCGATATTTGCGAACCAGCCGGACTGCTCGGTGCTGCTTTCCCGGGGCGATATCATTATCCCTTCGTTTGAAAGAGAGCAAATTGATATGCTGCAGCGTCTGTTAGGCAGATATAACTCGGGCTTTATCAGCTTTAAACATGATAAAGCAGGGACGGATTGTTTGGAGTGGTGGAAGGAGCGCTGTCTTGAGGAGTGTAAAAATGCGCCGGGTGAAGGGAAATTCGGGGATCAGGGCTATTTGGATTATATGTCTGAGCTGTTTCCGAATGTGTGTGACATTACGACACCAGGTGTGAACATCGGCCATTGGAATTACGGACAGCACACGTTTTCCTGGAAGGATGGACGGATTGTATTGGAAGATGGAAACCCGCTGATCTTCTATCATTTCAGCGGATATCGAATCGTCAGCATCAATGAAATCAAACAGATTCACGAAACAACACGCACAGACCTGCCGTTTGTGCATGAGCTGTACCAGCAGACCCTGCCGCATATCATTCAGCATATCAAAGCGCTAGACCCTGAATTTAACGGTTTTGCTTCAAAAGATGATAACAAATAAATGATTAAATACAGGAAGTGAAAATGAAGTGAAAGCAAGCGTTATTATTCCTGCATATAATTCAAAGGAGCGCCTCTATAACAGTCTTCTGTCCTTAAACCAGCAGGAGTGCGATGAAGAGTTTGAGGTCATCGTAGCGGATAATGGCTCTGAGGACGGGACACTCTCGATGCTCAAATCGTTTCAAGCGGACTTTCCGCTGATTTTTGTACGGATTAAAGAAAACAGGGGCATTGCCTACGGAAGAAATCAGGCAGTCCGCAATGCCAGAGGAGATATTCTGATATTCCATGACAGCGATATGCTTGCTGCCAAGGATCTTGTGGCAAAGCATATCAAAGCCCATGAAAACGAAGAGAATCTTGTCGTGTGCGGTTTGTTTTGGAAAAGGATCTACAGCTATTATTATGAGCGCTTTGAAGATGAACATAAGAAGCAGCTCGCAAAGTTATATGATGAAATGCCGAAAAAAGACAAACAAAAGCTTCTGTCAGAGGCGGATATCAAAAACGAAAGCTTCCTAAATCAAAGCTTTGACCTTGATACCGATTTTATTGACGTGCTGAAGCGGATACTGGATGAATACGGCGATGACTTAAAGGGCTACCATATGCCGTGGCGTTTTTTTATCACAAACAATTCATCAGTAAAACGAAAGCATGTGGCTGATCTCGGTTTGTTTGACGAAGGCATTGTACGGTACGGGTTCGAGGATTATGATCTTGGGATCAGGCTCCATCAGGCCGGACTGACGTTCAGACTGCATCGCGATATTGTCAGCGTTCATCAGGAGCACCCAAGCAATTGTCAGTCAGTAGACGATATCAGAACAAACATTGCCTATATGTGCGACAAATATAACAACATTCAGTCATTAGATGTTCATCTTGCCTTTAACGGCCCATTCCCTCCAGACATGACCAACAGGATCATGTCTGATATACACAAGCTGCTGGACTCGAAGAAATACGACATGCTGCTACATCTGTTTCTTGAGCTGCTCCATGTCGTGAAGGATCGCAATCTGGACCCGGATTGGCAGAAAAAAACACCGAGGGTGACTGCGAAAAACTTTGATTTGCAAGCCGTAAAAAAGCTTCTGCCAAAAGCGAAGAAGAAGCTTGGCGTGAACGATTTTTCTAATGCACTGTATGCGCTTGTCAATGATTTACTGCACGTGGATCTTAGATAAATGGATGTGGTATGGTGAGTCAATTTCATTTTTCAACAATAGTGTCAAGGACGCACATCTTTAAACTGATGCCTATGATTCATTCCCTCCATGAGCATTGTGATGATTTTCATTTATATGTACTGTGTGTTGATCAGAAGGCATATGAATTGCTTCAGCACGTGCCATGGGAGCATGTCACCTTTGTACAGCTTCATGAAATGGAAGATCCGGAGCTATTGGAAGCGAAAAGCAATAGAACGTTCCATGAGTATTGCTGGACACTGAAGCCCGCATTTTTGTTCCATGTCATGAGCCAGTGGGATGAAGCCGAATATTTTGCCCATATGGATACCGATTTGTTTTTCTTTTCTGATCCAGCGCGCATTTTTGCCGAAAACCCGGCGGCAGCTCTGTATTTGACCGATCACCGCAACTCGCCGCGGTTCATGTCTTATTATGAGCGGACCGGACGTTTTAACACAGGCTTTGTCGGCGCCCGGAATACAGAAGAAGCTTATAAAGCGGTATGGCAATGGAGACAGGATTGCATTGAATATTGCACGGTGGAAATGAATACGGAAAGAAAGACGTACGGAGATCAAAGGTATGTGGAGAAGTGGCCGGCGCAGTATCAGGGTGTGCATGTTGTCAAATCAACCGGAGTCAATACGGCGCTTTGGAATATAGAAAATTATAAGGTGACTCAAAAGAACGGCCGCGTTTATCTAGATGAAACGCCGCTGATTTTCTATCATTTCTCTGGGTTTACGTTGGTGACGGAGAACGAATTTAATCTATGCTGGTATTACCGCATTGAAGACGAAGCGGCCATTGAAATGATTTATATGCCGTATGTGTTAAATCTGAAAAGGTGGATTGACGAAATACAGACGGCATTTCCGGACTTTGCAGACGGCTTTATCCCGAAACACGCGGTGCCGGACACTCATTTTATACAGCTTGATTAAAAAACCCCTGCCGCCCGGCAGGGGTTTTTTCAGCTATGCCATTCTCTCAGTTTCTGGTCACTCGGCAAAAGAAACGCGAGGATGCCAAGAATCGGAAGAAACGCGATGGCAATCATGGTCGGGGTCAGTCCCGCGGCGTCAATCAGAGCACCAAGCGCCACAGCGCCGATTGCTCCCATACCGAAGGCGAGGCCGACGGTTAAACCGGACATCGTGCCGATTTTTCCGGGGACAAGCTCCTGTGCATACACAACCGTTACGGAAAAGCTCGACATGAGAACCAAGCCGATCAAAGCGAGTACGCCATAGGCCAGAACCGGGCCGGCAAATGGAAGCAGAATCGCCAGCGGCGCAGAGCACAGCAGCGAGCAGAGAATGACGAATCGTTTTCCGAAACGGTCTGCGAGCGGGCCGCCGAGAAAGGTTCCGACAGCGCCAAACAGCAAAAAGACGAAAATATAGCTCTGAGCCTGCTGAATGCTTACGTGATATGTATTCATCGCGTAAAACGTGTAAAAGTTGCCGATCGCACTCGTATACCAAGAACGCGCGAAAATCAAAAAGATAATAATAATAAGAGCAGATATAACGGACTTGGTGACAGACGAGTTTTGTACAGCGACTCTCTTTTGGGTGCCCTGCTTCTGTGCAAGACTACCGAGCCGAGCGGCGTACCATTTGGCAATATAAAGCAGAAACATAACTGCGAGCGCGGCAACAAGTGTAAACCATACAGCACCAAATTGTCCGAGCGGAACAAGGATCAGCGCGGTAATCAGGGGTGCCATCGCTTGGCCTGAGTTTCCTCCGACCTGATAAATGGACTGGGCAAGCCCGCGTTTTGTGCCGGCGGCCATATATGCCACACGGGAGCCTTCCGGATGAAAAATGGCGGAGCCTAATCCGATAAAAAACACACAGCACAAGATCGTCACAAATGACGGGGCAAATGCAAGGCCCAATATGCCGAGCATGCTGGCAGTCAGCCCGATCGGCAGGGCGTACGGCCTCGGCCGTTTATCCGTATACCAGCCGACAACAGGCTGCATGACGGATGACACCATGTTTAACGTAAAGGCGATGATGCCGAGCTGTGTGAACGTCAAACTCATGGAGCGTTCCAAAATAGGGAACATGGCCGGTATCACAGCCTGCAGCGAATCGTTGAGCATATGGCAGATTCCAATGATCATTAAGATCGGATACACGGTGGTGCCGGGTTTTTGAACAGGTTTTTCTTTAAGCGGGGCGGCAATAGCCAAATGATTCTCCTCCTAACATATATAACCAGTGCATACCACCATATTATTCATAAGGTGAAGGATTTATCAACAGGAAAAAAGACTCCTTCTGGAAGGAAGCAGCACCTGCCGCTTAACAGTTGATGATTGTGTTTTCGATTTTGAGAATATGATATAGCTCTTCAAGCTTACGGATGTGATACGTCGGCACAACCTCTGTTTCATTGACATTCATACCAGGGTTAAGCCAGCACGTATCAATTCCGGCGAGCTGTCCGCCTTTGATGTCTGCTGTCAGCGAATCGCCGATGAGTAAGGTGTGCTCCGCTGAAAAATGGGGAATCCGTTCGAACACATAGTCGAAGTACTCTTTCATCGGTTTTTGAAAACCTGTGTCCTCAGAAACGAAAATGTCCTTGAAGAACGGAAATAATCCTGAATCTCTGAGACGCTTATATTGAGTTCTGGAAACGCCGTTTGTCACGATATACAAATCAAAATGCTGTTCCAGTTTTGCGATGAGATCAAAGGCACCGTCCATAAGCTGGTGCCCTTCTTCAAGAAAGCTGCGATATTTCTGGTCTAGCAGCACTCCGTCTGCTTCATAGCCATATTCCTTGAACAAAGCGGAAAAGCGGGTGGTCATCACTTCATCGCGAGTCATGTTTCCTCCTTCAAAGGCTCTCCAGAGGCCTTGATTAATTGTCCGATAACGGGACTCCATTTCATCGGTAAGGGGAATGTTCTGATCTTCAAACAGCAGGCGCAGTGCTGATTTTTCTGCTGCTGTAAAATCCAAAATGGTATTATCTACATCAAATAATAAAGTGCGGTATGGTTTCAAGGCTTGTCTTCCTTTCTGTATGTGTACTCAAAGTATAGCACACGCCAAAACGAAAAAAGCCGGCGGATTGGACGTTTGAAATGTCCGCACCGACGGCTTACAATTATTTGTTTAATAAGCTGTGTTTTTTTGCATAAAGGAAATAAACGAGCGTTCCGACGGCGATCCAGATCACAAATGAAAGCCATGTGATGCCTGGAAGGCTGTACATAAACCAAAGGCATATTCCAGCACTGATGATTGGCACAACCGGAACGAACGGCACCCTGAAGGAGGCTTTGATTTCCGGATGTTTCTTTCTTAACACAATAACAGCGATCGAAATGACTGTAAATGCCGCAAGCGTTCCCATGTTTACAAGGTGGGCAAGTGTGCCGAGATTAATGAACCCTGCGATTCCCGCCGCGACGATTCCTGTCAGCCATGTGTTTCGGAACGGCGTTTTGAATGACGGATGAATCTTTGCGAACAATCCCGGCAAAAGACCGTCTCTGCTCATGGCAAAGGTTAAACGGACCTGGGCGTACAGCAATGCGAGCATCACTGTTGTAATTCCGATGATGGCACCGATAGAAATAATTCCCGCAACCGCATCCTGGCCGACGAATTTAAGCGCAAAGGAAACCGGATCACCGACATTTAATTTGGCATAAGGCATCATACCTGTCAAAACAAGCGATACCGTGATGTACAAAATGGTACAGACGGCCAGAGCTGAAATGATGCCGATCGGCATGTTTTTTTGCGGATGCTTCACTTCTTCTGAAGCGTTGGATACCGCGTCAAATCCGAGATACGCGAAGAAAACCGTTGCCGCGCTGACAATGACGCCTTTCATTCCAAACGGCATAAAAGGCGTCCAGTTATCAGGTTTGACATAACCGAAGCCGACAATAATGAACAATAAAATGATTCCAATTTTCATCAGCACAATCACGTTGTTGAAGCGTGTGCTTTCTTTGACGCCTCTGCTGACAATTGCAGTGATGATGAGAATAATGACCGCAGCCGGAAGGTTAAACACGGCACCCGGCGTACTTCCCGGAGCTCCTGCCAGCGCAGCCGGAATATGATAGTTGAAGCCGGCGAGCAGCGATTGAAAGTACGACGACCAGCCCGTGGCAACCGCCGACAGCGCAATGACATATTCAAGCATGAGATCCCAACCGATTAAAAAGGCGAGCAGCTCTCCAAGTGTGATATAGGAGTATGAGTACACGCTTCCCGAGATTGGTATCGAAGACGAAAACTCAGCATAACAGAAGGCGGCAAGTGCACAGGCAAGACCCGCTAAAATAAACGATAAGATCAGGGCGGGACCGGCACCGGTCGCGGCCACTGTACCTGTAATAACGAAAATCCCAGTGCCGATGACACACCCGATACCGAGAAGTGTTAAATCAAATGCGCTTAAAGTACGAGCGAGGCTGTTGGATTGGCTCTGCGCATTTAATGTTTCAAGCGGTTTTTTTCTAAATAATGAACTCATGAAAAGTTCCTCCTGAAGATTTCAAAATATTCTAATCATTATATACATTTCTTGTTGTATTATATTGTCGAAATTTGACACAGTCAATCATATATTTTTCTGCTTTAAACGATAGAAGCTAAAAAGCGTTGTCGTATCATAATATAGTAATTTTTACAAAGGAGATATTGAATTTTGCTGATGGTGAACCGATAGAAATGATAGATTGGCCATATTTTGATTTGCTGGTAAAAAGGAGATGCTGACCATGTTTCAATATGAAGAATTAAACAAACAATTTATTGGTGGAAAATGGCAGGAGGGCAGCAGCCCAAATGTATTGGAAAACAAAAATCCTTATACTCAAAAAACAATCACATCCTTTCAAAAAGCGACTGCTTATGATGTAGATGAAGCGTACCGGGCAGCGGCTTTGGCAAAGAAAAAATGGGATGCGGTCAACCCATTCGAGAAAAGAGCAATCTTAGAAAAAGCCGTTACGTATATTGAAGAGAATGAAGAAGCCATCATTTATTTGATTATGGAAGAGCTGGGCGGAACAAGACTGAAAGCAGCTTTTGAAATCGGACTCGTGAAAAACATCATCAAAGAAGCGGCGACGTTCCCTGTCCGCATGGAAGGGAAAATCCTTCCTTCTACAATAGACGGCAAGGAAAACAGATTATATCGCGTGCCGGCAGGCGTTGTCGGTGTCATCAGTCCTTTTAACTTCCCATTCTTTTTATCTATGAAATCAGTAGCCCCGGCACTGGGAGCAGGCAATGGGGTCGTTTTGAAGCCGCACGAAGAAACACCGATTTGCGGCGGTACGCTGATTGCGAAGATTTTTGAAAATGCAGGCGTTCCGGAAGGACTGCTGAATGTTGTTGTCACTGACATTGCAGAAATCGGTGACAGCTTTGTCGAACACCCGGTGCCGCGGATCATCTCATTTACAGGCTCTACGAAAGTGGGCAGCTACATCGGCCAGCTCGCGATGAAGCACTTTAAAAAGCCGCTTCTTGAGCTGGGCGGAAACAGTGCCTTTATCGTGCTTGAAGATGCGGATATCGAATATGCAGTCAATGCGGCAGTGTTCAGCAGATTTACCCATCAAGGCCAGATCTGTATGTCAGCCAATCGCGTACTGGTTCACTCATCAATTTATGATCAATTCCTTGAGCTGTATCAGGCAAAAGTGGAATCGCTGAAAGTCGGCGATCCGATGGACCCTGATACGATTATCGGGCCTTTAATCAACAGCAGGCAGACTGACGGGTTAATGAAATCTGTTGAGAAGGCGATTGAAGAAGGGGCTGTTCCGGTGAAGCTTGGCGGATTTAACGGAACGATCGTGGAGCCGACCATCTTAAAAGACGTGAAACCGTTTATGAGCATTGCCAAGGAAGAGCTGTTCGGGCCAGTCGTATCCTTCATGACATTTGATTCAGAAGACGAAGCGGTGGATATTGCAAACGATACCCCGTTTGGCTTAAGCGGAGCCGTACATACCTCTAACCTTGAACGCGGTGTGGCTTTTGCGAAACGCATTGAAACAGGCATGATTCATGTGAATGACACGACGATTAATGATGAACCGAATGTGGCATTCGGCGGTGAAAAGCAATCTGGCCTCGGCCGATTAAATGGCGAATGGAGTCTTGAAGAATTTACGACACTGAAATGGATTTCAGTTCAGCACGAAAAACGCAGCTTCCCTTACTAATAAAAGGAGTGATTGGAATTGAGCATAAGAACGGAAAATGAAACAGCAGATCTTCTAGACGCATTTGTAAAAGTAGCTCCTTATTTAAACAGCCTGGTTCAGGATGATATTACAATCGGCATTTATGATACGGAGAAATTGCTGGTCAATATTCCGGCAAAAACCTTTTCCCTTAACGTAAAAGCCGGAGATCCGCTGCAAGAAGGAGATATCATCACAGACGCGATCCGCAGCAATCAGAAAAAAACGAGCATGGTGCCGAAGGAATTATTCGGTTTCCCATTGATCGCACGCGCCATCCCGCTTCATGACCAGAACGGAAGAGTAATTGGAGGAGTGGGCCTCGGCACGAGCCTTGAGGAGTCCTCTAAGCTTCATGATGTAGCGGAAAGCTTATCGGCTGTCGTTGAACAAACGGCTGCGGCCATTTCCGATATTTCTGACTCCATTAACGGATTCTCATCGCAAATGTCGGGCATTTCTTCACAAGCGAAAAAGGTAAGCGAAAGCGCGGGAGAAATCGCCGATATTTCAGTAACCGTGAAAGGCATTTCTGATCAAAGTAATCTTCTCGGTTTAAATGCTGCGATTGAAGCGGCACGAGCAGGAGAGTCCGGAAAAGGCTTTTCTGTCGTAGCGGATGAAATCAGAAAGCTTGCGACGCATTCGAAAGAAAATGTCGGCCAGATCGATCAGATCACGAAAAAAATCCACAGCCTGTTAAAAGGGCTAGAAGAATCGATTGAATCGATTAATCAGCATACTGACGGACAAGCTGCTGCTGTTGAACAGATTTCCGCCACGATGCAGGAGATCTCAGGCAGTGCGCAGCATCTCGCTAAAATGGCAGAAAAAGCGCTTGAAGAAGAGTAAGAGACTGGGGACAGAGTCCCCGGTCTTTTTTTCTGTCCCATGAAATTTGTCTGCTCTTTTACTAGTTTTATTCCAGCGGCTGATTTAAAATGTACACATGAACTTACGTGAGGATTGATAGGAACCATGAGCATATTAAAAGCGGAGAACCTTTACAAAACATACGGAGATAAGACGTTATTTGACCATATCTCCTTTCATATTGAAGAGAATGAGAGAATCGGATTAATCGGGCCGAACGGCACCGGAAAATCAACGCTGCTGAAAGTGATTGCCGGCTTGGAATCTGTTGAAGAAGGCGACATCGCCAAATCCGGCAGCGTGCATGTTGAATTTCTTCACCAGGACCCGCAGCTGCCTGCTGGACAAACTGTTCTGGAGCATATTTATTCCGGTGAATCGGCTGTCATGAGAACGCTCCGTGAATACGAAAAGGCGCTCTATGAGCTGGGAGAAGACCCGGAAGATGAAAAACGCCAGAAACACCTGCTGGCGGCGCAGGCGAAAATGGATGCAAACAATGCGTGGGATGCGAATACCTTGGCGAAAACAGTATTATCGAAGCTGGGAGTAACTGACGTGACAAAGCCTGTCAACGAGCTCTCAGGCGGACAGAAAAAACGGGTGGCGATTGCGAAAAACTTAATTCAACCCGCTGATCTTCTGATTTTAGACGAGCCGACGAACCATTTGGATAATGAAACGATTGAATGGCTTGAAGGGTATTTGGCGCAATATCCAGGCGCCGTCATGCTGGTGACGCACGACAGGTACTTCTTAAACCGCGTGACAAACCGCATTTATGAGCTTGAACGGGGCAGTCTCTATACCTACAAAGGCAACTATGAAGTCTTTTTGGAAAAGCGCGCGGAACGTGAAGCGCAGGCTGAGCAAAAAGAAACGAAGCGGCAAAATCTGCTGCGCCGTGAACTGGCCTGGCTCAGACGCGGAGCGAAAGCACGCTCCACAAAACAAAAGGCGAGAATCGGCAGGGTAGAGTCGCTTAAGGAGCAGAAAGGCCCTCAGTCAGCCGGCTCGCTCGACTTTGCGATTGGCTCCCACCGCCTTGGAAAGCAAGTAATCGAAGCGGAGAACGTGATGATCGCTTACGGAGGAAACGTACTCGTCGATCGATTCAATGAACTGGTCATACCGGGTGAACGAATCGGGATCATCGGGCCGAACGGCATTGGAAAAACAACGCTGTTAAACAGCCTTGCCGGACGAATCACTCCTGACGGCGGCCATATTACGATCGGCCAGACAGTACGAATCGGCTACTATACCCAGGATCACAGTGAAATGAACGGTGAGCTGAAGATGATTGAATACATTAAAGAAACAGCGGAAGTCGTGAAAACAGAGGACGGCGATATCGTCACCGCTGAACAAATGCTTGAGCGCTTCCTCTTCCCGCGCTCCATGCAGCAAACCTATATCCGCAAGCTGTCCGGCGGAGAAAAGCGGCGTTTATACTTGCTTCAGGTTCTGATGCAGGAGCCGAATGTGCTGTTTCTCGATGAGCCGACGAACGACTTGGATACAGAAACGTTAAGCGTGCTTGAGGATTATATTGAACAGTTCCCTGGCGTTGTCATCACCGTATCCCATGACCGCTACTTCCTTGACCGCGTCGTAGACCGTTTGATTGTATTTGAAGGGAATGGCGTGATTTCACGGTTCCAAGGCTCCTACAGTGACTATATGGAGCAGGCCAAAGCAAGAAAAATGGCTGAAAAACCCGCAGCTGAAGTCAAAACAGCTGAGGCGGAACCGAAGAAAAAACGGAAAAAGCTTTCTTACAAAGATCAGCTTGAATGGGACGGCATTGAAGATAAAATTGCCGAGCTTGAAGAAAAGCATGAACAGCTCGAAGCGGATATCGCCGCGGCGGGCAGTGATTTCGGGAAAATTCAAGAGCTGATGGCCGAGCAGGCAAAAACAGCGGAAGAGCTTGAGGCAGCGATGGATCGCTGGACAGAATTGTCCCTCATGATAGAAGAGCTGGAAAGCTAAAAAAGTGCGGCCTGCAGCAGGCCGCACTTTTTTTCACATAATGTACAAAAACGAAACGGCCAGCTTATGATAGGATGGAATTGTGTGTCAGCGGCACATGGAAAACTAACGGAGATGATGAAGTATGACATGGGCTATCGTGATGTTAATCCTCATGAGTCTGGTAAAAATCGTTTTAACCTGCCTTCCAACAGGCGTCATAGAATGGCTGCTCAGCAAATTTGAGGTGCACGCCAAGGTGAACAAAGAAGATGCTGTTCTCTCTGTAGATGGAAAACGTCTCGAGGGTGAAGAGAAAAGGAACATGATTGATCAATTTAACGAAGCTGTCTTTCTGGAGAAATATTATATTTACCCAGGCGACGAAGAGCGTTATTTATACCCTGAAAACGGCGGAACACCGCTTGTGATAGATACAAAAAAAGGCAAAAAAGATGTAAAGCTGTTTGTGTACAGCTACGACGACCATATCGACGTCGTGAAACAGTATAAGAAGAAAGTCATTGCGTATCGATTGTTTTCTGAAAGCATGCAAAAGCAGTCTTTGTCAGTGACAGGGAGCTTAGCTTAAAATAGGCTAATGAAGGACGGGTGCTTTATGGTACTCGTCTTTTTTATTGCATTTCAAAACTTAACGTTTACGTTAAGGTATAAAAGGTGTATAATGGTAACAGAAACGGCGAAGGGGGATTTACCTTGGAATGGATGAAGATTGATCAAGTTGCCAAAAGAAGCGGGCTGACAAAGCGGACCATTCGGTTTTATGAAGAAATCGGCTTAATTCCAGCACCGAAACGGACGGACGGCGGCGTAAGACTTTATTCAGAGGATGATATGGAAGAGCTCGAGAAAGTGATCAGCACAAAGGAAGTGCTTGGCTTTTCCCTTCAGGAGCTTCAGCATTTCATGGAGACCAGCCGCCAGCTAGAGTTAAAAAAAGAGGGGTATTTGTTGTCACTGGATCCAAAGGAACGGAAAGAGAAGCTGGAGGAAATTCAGGAAACGCTTAATCACCAGCTGGATTTGATTGATGAAAAAATCCGCACATTCCAAAGCTTTAAGGAACGTCTGCACGGCATGAAAAACAAAGCGGAGCGTGCCATTCAATCAATCGAATGAAAAGTTTGCCAAACGCTATTTTTGTAGCGTTTCTTTTAATGGAATAAAGATGGAGGTTAGGTCAAATGGATAAGACAAAACAAGTAAATCAGAAAACGGGCTTGCTCAGTCAGCCGAAAGCTGTATGGGCTGTCGCGTTTGCCTGTGTGATTTCCTTTATGGGAATCGGGCTGGTCGATCCTATTCTTCCGGCGATTGCCGCACAATTACATGCTTCACCTAGTGAAGTATCACTCTTATTTACAAGTTATTTGCTCGTTACCGGATTTATGATGTTTTTCTCAGGTGCCATTTCCAGCAGGATCGGCGCAAAATGGACGTTAATTCTCGGACTTATTTTTATTATTGTCTTTGCAGCGCTTGGCGGAAGTTCAAGCTCAATTGCTCAGCTTGTCGGCTATCGGGGCGGCTGGGGACTAGGGAATGCTTTATTTATTTCAACAGCGCTTGCGGTCATTGTCGGCGTGTCTGTCGGCGGCAGCGCTCAAGCGATTATTTTGTATGAGGCAGCGCTCGGACTCGGGATTTCAGTCGGACCGCTTGCAGGCGGAGAGCTTGGAAGCATCTCATGGCGCGCGCCGTTCTTCGGGGTATCGGTCCTGATGTTTATTGCGTTAATCGCGATTTCTTTCATGCTGCCGAAATTGCAGAAACCGGCAAAACGCGTTGGGGTATTTGACGCCATGAAGGCACTCAAATATAAAGGCCTGCTGACAATGGCGGTATCGGCTTTCTTATACAACTTTGGATTTTTTATTTTGCTCGCTTATTCTCCGTTCGTTCTGGATTTAGATGAGCACGGTCTTGGATATGTCTTCTTCGGCTGGGGCCTTCTGCTGGCCATTACATCAGTCTTTACCGCGCCGCTCGTGCACAAAGCGCTGGGCACAATGCGTTCCTTGGTTGTTCTCTTTATCGCCTTTGCGGTCATTCTGATCATCATGGGGATCTGGACAGACCATCAGACTTTGATTATTACATGTATCGTTGTCGCTGGTGCTGTCCTTGGTATGGTCAACACGATCATGACAACCGCTGTGATGGGGGCTGCGCCTGTTGAACGATCAATCGCATCTTCAGCCTACAGCTCAGTCCGCTTCATCGGCGGCGCGCTCGCTCCGTGGATTGCGGGAATGCTGTCAGAACACTTCACCGCAAGCACGCCGTATACAGTTGGCGGAATCGTCGTTTTTGTCGGCATGCTTGTTCTTCTCATGGGACGTAAACATCTTGCCGGAATTAAGGCGGGGCATTAAAAAGGAATAGTTATTCCTGTCAAGTAGGCAGGAATAAAAAGGTTTTAAACGACCTGAGTCCTATATGTACATAGGCTCAGGTTATTTAATTTCTATTGGAATCATCGAAAAAAATATGAAGTGGATATCGAAGAGGCCATCGGCGACGATATTGTGGCTACTTTCAGAGATATTGAAACCGATCAGGTTTATAATGTAAATACTAAAGAAGCACAAGCATCTTTTGCTTTTTTAGCACCTATTGCAGTTGTAGTAGGCGGAGCTTTAGTTGAGCATTTAGTAGCAGCATCCCTGGCAATGGTTATAGCAGGAGTTACTTATACTGTTTATTCTGAAGTATCCAAAAAAATCAAAAAACAAAAGAAGTATTATCATTATGCCGCAACATTAAATAAAGGGAATGGTAAATTATATATAGGTCCTGCACTTTCACAAACTCAAGCAGTAAAAAGACTCAAATCAGGTGATGTTTACTCACTCTCAAAATCTAAGGCTTACACTGTTGCTAAGAAAGCTGGACATGGAAAAAAGCCGGTAGGACCGGAGAATCATCGTATCAATCCAAAAACGGGAAAGAAAAGAAAAGGAGATTATTATTGGCATTATCATGCCTATAAAAGAAAGGGCGGACACTCATTTTATTAAATTGAGGTGTAAGTATGAAAGAACTTGATAAAAAAAGGTATGAAAGTTTACATAAAAGGTTTATAAAGAGGAACTTTCCCTTATCACACACACTTGAAGAAATATGTACTGTCTTAAAACAAAAATATAATGCTTGTGAATTTGATAAAGTAAAGGTATCTGATTTAAGAAATGATCCAATGGTTCATTATAAAAGCATATCAAAGTGCTTAGAGATAACCGACTTAAATGTGTTAAGAGATTTGAGAACAAGAGAAGAACAGATAGAATTAGAAGAAATGCTGCCGATTCTTGAAGAAGACCCTGTAGAAAGAAATCTTTATGACAGTGAAGAGGAATATCAAACAGCTTTATTATGGGATGATATCCAAAAAGGAGAAAGAGTTCATATTATACTAGAGATTAAGAATGGTAAAGAAATCAGTAATATTACATTTCAAGGAATGTACGAGAGGTTAGAAAAGGAATTGTCTGTTTTAATAGGTGTCAAAAAGAAGGATGCATCGATTGAAAAAGAAGATTTTCGTGACTTCTTGGATCTATTGGCAGAATTACAATACATCTAAATACATTTAAAAACCCGCCCTTCACCAGGCGGGTTTTTTCGTAACATTAAAGCACTTTCGTCGTCCAAGACTCGCAGTTCCATGTTTCTGTCGCGATGTCCATATAGAAATCAGGCTCGTGAGAAATAAGAAGAATGGAGCCTTTGTATTCTTTAAGGGCGCGCTTGAGTTCTTCCTTGGCGTCAACATCCAAGTGGTTTGTCGGCTCATCGAGCACCAGCAGGTTGGTTTCCGAATTGATTAGCTTGCACAGTCTGACCTTCGCTTTTTCGCCTCCGCTTAAGACAGAGACGCGGCTCTCGATATGCTTTGTCGTCAGTCCGCATTTTGCCAGAGCGGCACGGATTTCATACTGAGTATACGAAGGGAATTCGCCCCAAACTTCTTCAATACACGTATTGTTGTTTGTTTCCTTGACCTCTTGCTCAAAATAGCCGGTAAAGAGGTGCTCGCCTCGTTCAACAGAGCCTTCGAGCGGCTGGATCTCACCAAGCAGGCTTTTCAGCAATGTCGTTTTCCCAATCCCATTTGCGCCGTAGAGGGCAATTTTTTGGCCGCGCTCCATGCGGAGGTTCAGCGGACGAGAGAGCGGGGAATCGTAACCGATCACGAGATCCTTCGTTTCGAAAATCAGCTTGCCTGACGTTCTCGCCGGCTTGAAGTGGAATTCCGGCTTTGGCTTTTCTGCCGCAAGCTCGATCATATCCATCTTATCGAGTTTCTTTTGGCGGGACATCGCCATGTTTCTCGTGCTGACGCGGGCTTTGTTGCGGGCAACAAAATCCTTCAGCTCTGCGACTTCCTGTTGTTGCTTTTTGTAGGCTGCTTCAAGCTGCTGTTTCTTCACCTCGTAGACTTCCATAAACTGATGATAGTCACCAACGTAGCGTGTCAGCTCCTGATTTTCTACATGATAAATCAGGTTGATGACACTGTTTAAGAACGGAATGTCATGGGAAATCAAGATGAACGCATTCTCGTACTCCTGCAGGTAGCGTTTCAGCCATTCGATATGCTGTTCATCAAGGTAGTTGGTCGGCTCATCAAGAAGCAGGATTTCCGGTTTTTCCAGAAGCAGCTTGGCGAGAAGCACTTTTGTGCGCTGACCCCCGCTCAGATCAGTAACGTCACGGTCAAGTCCAATATCACTCAAGCCAAGTCCGCGGGCGATTTCTTCTACCTTGGAATCAATCACATAAAAATCATTGTTTGTCAGCGCGTCTTGAATCACACCGACGTCTTCAAGAAGCTTTTCAAGCTCGTCAGGATCAGCTTCACCCATTTTGTTGTAAATCTCATTCATTTCTTCTTCCATCGCAAATAAGTAATGGAATGCGTCTTTCAGCACATCACGGATGGATTTTCCTTTTTCCAGCACGGTATGCTGATCCAGGTAGCCGACACGGACATTTTTTGACCATTCGACTTTTCCTTCATCAGGTTCAAGCTTTCCGGTAATAATATTCATGAAGGTCGATTTTCCTTCACCGTTTGCGCCGATCAGACCGACGTGCTCGCCTTTTAAAAGACGGAAAGATACATTATTAAAAATGGCCCGGTCACCGAAGCCGTGGCTTAAGTCCTTTACAGATAAAATACTCATGTTTACACCTCTATCGTTATCAAACACGCACAATCGGCGTGTAATATTCACCCTTTTGATTATAAAGGAGGAAGTCGATTGTTGAAAGGCATAGGAAAGAAAAAGAAAAATTGCGTTCCGCGCGCTGTTTTGAGATACTATGGAATAGATTTTAAGAATCGAGGAGAACAAAATGACGCAAACTTGGCCATTTTTACATAATGCACAATCATTTATCAAAGAGAATTGGAACGCTTCAGGCTTCCAAGAGCCGACTCCTGTACAGGAGCAGGCAGCCGAACTCATCATGGAAGGTAAGGATGTCATCGCTGAATCGCCGACAGGAACGGGGAAGACACTTGCCTACGCACTGCCGGTATTGGAACGCATCAAACCTGATCAGAAGCATCCGCAGGCTGTGATTTTAGCACCTTCACGTGAGCTGGTGATGCAGATTTTTCAGGTGATTCAGGACTGGAAAACGGGATCAGAATTACGTGCAGTTTCCTTAATCGGCGGGGCGAATGTGAAGAAGCAGGTCGAAAAGCTGAAGAAGAATCATCCGCATTTGATCGTCGGGACGCCGGGCAGGGTGTTTGAGCTGATTCAAGCGAAAAAGCTCAAGATGCATGAAGTAAAAACGATCGTACTTGATGAAACCGATCAGCTTGTCCTGCCGGAGCATCGTGAAACGATCAAGCAAATCATTAAAACGACATTAAGAGACCGCCAGCTTCTTTGTTTTTCTGCCACACTGAAGAAAGAAACAGAAGATGTGCTCCGCGACATGACGAAAGAGCCCGAGGTTCTGAAGGTAGAACGCAGCAAGGCGGAAGCGGGTAAAGTGAAGCATCAATACATCATCTGTGACCAGCGCGACAAAGTGAAGCTGCTGCAAAAGCTTTCAAGGCTTCAAGGCATGCAGGCGCTTGTGTTTGTAAGAGATATCGGCAACCTGAGTGTGTACGCGGAAAAGCTGGCGTACCATCATGTCGACCTTGGCATCCTTCACAGTGAGGCGAAAAAAATGGAGCGTGCGAAAATCATTAAAGCGTTTGAGCAGGGCGAGTTTCCGCTGCTATTGGCAACTGACATTGCCGCGCGCGGTTTGGATATTGAAAACCTGCCGTATGTGATCCACGCCGATATTCCTGATGAAGACAGCTATGTTCACAGATCAGGGAGAACAGGCCGTGCCGGAAAAGAGGGCAACGTGCTGAGTCTCGTTACAAAACTGGAGGAATCAAAGCTGAAGAAAATGGCGAAGAAGCTTGGCGTGGAGCTGAGTGAAGCTGTTTATTCAGGCGGCAATCTGAAGACAAAATAAAAAGAAGGGCGAAAAACCCTTCTTTTTTGTTGTAAAATAATAGAAATGTGAGCGGGGGTGAGGGGATGGCTTCAATAGACAGTTTTCATTTCTTGAAGGAGTCTGACCTGAACATTATTGAAAATTGGTTTGATAATGAGAATGTCAGGCGGAGAATGGATGGATTGCTGCCATTACATCAGTGGTACGCCCGAGTGAGTAATGAGGAAAACAATGCTGTCATGATGGCATATGACCAACAGCTGCCGGCAGGGGTGGTCATCATTGAGTTTGAAGGGGATAAGGCGTATATTGGATTGATCGTAAATCCTCAGCATCATCTTCAAGGTTATGGGAAAAGGATTTTACGTAAATTAATTGATGATCCCGATTTTGCAAGGGTGAGTGAATGGGCTGCCTGCATTGAAGAAGAAAACCAAATCAGTTTATCCTGTTTTAAAGCAGCCGGGTTTATGTTGGAAGAAACAGAGCCGGATGAAGATGGATTTTTCACTTTGACTCTTCGTCATTGACGTATCCTCAAAAACAAAAGGAGGGCGGGAAGCCCTCCTTTTTTTGGTATAATCTCAGCTCGGATCGCTGACCTTGATTAGCTGTTTTCCTTTATTTTCTCCCTTAAATAAGCCGAGAAACGCGTCAGGAATGTTTTCGAAGCCTTCAGTGATGGTTTCCTCGTAATGAAGTTTACCATCCTTCAGCCATTCGGCTAGCTGTTTTGCTCCCTCAGAAAAACGATCGGAGTAGTCGCTTACGATAAACCCTTGCATCAGCGACTTCGTTTTAATGAGTTTTGATTGAACACGAGGGCCCATGTCATCTGCTTCGCTTTCTGCATTATAGGAAGAAATGGCGCCGCACACAGGAATGCGGGCAAACTCATTAAGGAGGTTCATGACCGCATCTGAAATTGGCCCGCCGACATTGTCAAAATACACATCGACACCGTTCGGACAAGCGTCAGCGAGCGCTTTTTGAATATTATCTGCGGTTTTGTAATTAATTGCTTCGTCAAATTGCAATTCATTCTTTAAGTAGTCAATTTTGTCATCAGAGCCTGCGATACCGACGACGTGTGCGCCTTTGATTTTGGCGATCTGTCCGACAGTGGAACCGACAGCCCCTGCAGCTCCGGAGACAACCACGGTTTCGCCTTCCTTCGGGCTGCCGATGTCCAATAGGCCAAAATAAGCCGTCAAACCGGTCATTCCTAAAATGCCGAGATATGCTGAAGCAGGAGCGAGACTTGTATCAATTTTTCGCACGGCGGACTCGCTGACAGCGGAATATTCCTGCCAGTTCAGGTTTCCGATGACGATTTCACCTTGTTTCAGCTTATCTCCGTCTGACACGACTTCAGCAATAACACCGCCTGACAGCGCTTCGTCTAAGGCAAATGGCTCTACATATGACTTCGTGTCTTGCATTCGCCCGCGCATGTAAGGATCGACTGACACATAGAGTGTTTTGACAAGCACCTCACCTTGCTTCGGCTCAGGAATGGATATCGTTTCAAAGCGGAAGTCTTCGTGAACAGGCACCCCTTGCGGACGTCTGGCTAATTGAATCTGCTGTTGAGCTGTTGTCATATTCATCCTCCTATCATTTG
Source organism: Bacillus sp. 0909A (assembly GCF_036765115.1). NCBI lineage: Bacteria > Bacillati > Bacillota > Bacilli > Caryophanales > Bacillaceae > Bacillus > Bacillus sp. 0909A. Next base: position 123,991 of record NZ_JBAIZU010000004.1, on the reverse strand, counting down.
ATTGACACCAATGTAACACGGACAAGTGATGAAATACAAAAAGTAAGCCGCATAAAAAAAGGAGAGGCAGATTCCTCTCCTTTTCAGTGTGTCGACAAAACCTCGCAATCGTTGTCAGAAACTGTGCGTCGGTGCTCACGAATCTACCATTCGCTGTTCCGATGCTCGTCCTTCCTAGATTTCAAGGATTTTTCAATTACGCTGAAGATGACAAAAGCTCAAAACGATAACCGTTTTGAGCTTTTGTCAACAGTCTGAAGGAAAGGGTATCCTCTCCTTTTTCATCACGTCCGTAATTTCGGGCACAGTCCCATCGGCAGGCACATCGGCTTCTGGTCGATCGGGCTTCTCATGATGCAGCATTCCAAGCCGAAGACTTCCCGGAAAAATGGCTGGGTAAAGACGTCTTCCGGTGTTCCGGCATTGTAGATTTTTCCGTCCAGTACGCTGATCAGATAGTCAGCATATTGAGCGGCTTGGTTTAAGTCGTGAAGCACCATGACAACTGTGCGTCCATGATCCCGGTTCAGCTTTTTCAGCAGCTCCAGCACCTCAATTTGGTGCGAGATGTCCAAGTAAGTGGTCGGTTCATCGAGCAAGAGCAAATCAGTGCCTTGTGCAAGCGCCATGGAAATCCAGGCTCTTTGTCTTTGACCGCCTGAAAGGGCATCAAGTGTCCGATCCTTCAGCTCATTCATCCCGGTTGCGTCAAGCGCCCACTCTACCATATCGTGATCCTCTTGCGTATGCTTGGATAACAGTTTTTTATGAGGATGTCTGCCGAAATAGCATAGTTCCTGTACCGTCAATCCTTCTGGCGCCTGAGGAGACTGAGGAAGAATCGCCAGCTTTTTAGCCACTTCTTTGGACGGCTGGCGATGAATATCTTTTCCTTCTAACAGAACCGTGCCGCTTTTTGGGGCCATCAGCCTGGCAAGCGATTTGAGGATTGTTGATTTTCCGCAGCCGTTGGCGCCGATAAGCACAGTGATCTTTCCTTCTTCAATCTTTAAATCGACTCCGTCAATAATCACTGTGCTGTCATATGAAAGAGTGAGCTGGTCTGCAGCCAGTTTTCCCATGGTATCCTCTCCCTACTGTTTCCTCGCTTCGAATTTCAATAAATATAAAAAATAAGGCGCGCCGATCACAGCTGTCAATATGCCGGCTGGTATCTCAACTGGAGGCATGATGCCGCGTCCTAATGTATCTGCGATTAGTAATATAATAGCACCGATTAATGCCGATGCAGGCAGTAAATATTTAGCTTTTTCTCCGGCAATCCTTCTGGCGATATGCGGAGCGAGCAGCCCGATAAAACCGATTGATCCGACGACGGCTACACAGCTCCCCGCCAGCGCAACTGCGGTGAAAATCAGAATGAATCTCAGCCTGTTTGCGTTTTCGCCCAGACCCTGCGCTAGCTCATCTCCGAGTGACATCAGATCCAGCTTCGGAATGAGGATGCAGACAATCGGCAACAGGACAAGAAGCCATGGCGCAAGGAGCTTGACTTCTTCCCAGTTTCTCCCCCAGAGGCTGCCTGTCAGCCAAATGAGCGCTGCATTGACGTCCCCCGGAAATTTGACCATCATATATTGCATGCCGGCGTGGCAGACCGCGCCTAAGGCAATGCCTGATAAAGCCAATGAAGAAGGCTGAATGCTTTTTTTGCGGGCTATCATTAATAATATTACCGCAATAATGGCTGCTCCGGCAAATGCGGAGAACGGCAGCACGTAGACCGGAGACTCAGGGAAAATGAGAATAACGGCCATGGCGGCCAGTCCGGACCCTTTTGAAATTCCGACAACGTCCGGAGACGCAAGGGGATTTCGGATGACACCCTGCAAAATGGCTCCGGCAGCGGCCAGTCCGGCGCCTGCCAAAATTGCCAGTATAATGCGGGGGAGCCGGTACTGCTGAATAATAAACTCGAAGGAATGATCCATCCCTAACAGATTCGTAACCACCGCATCAGGTGAAATATACAATGCCCCGAAGCCGATGCTGATCACGGACAGCACTAGCAAGATGACAGCCAATATGAGGATGGCCAGCAAGGGGCGTTTTTGTTTTCTGGTTGATTTCTTCATTTCAGATTTCGCCCTTTCCTTGCTAAATATAAGAAAAATGGTGTGCCGATAATGGCGGTGACAATGCCGACCGGGGATTCATAAGGGAATGCAATCCACCTAGCCAGGACATCTGCGTACACCAATAAGATGGCGCCGAACAGCGCCGAAAACGGCAGCACATATTTGTAATTTTCTCCGATCAGCTTGCGGACGATATGCGGGACCAGCAGCCCGACAAAGCCGATTGGGCCGGCAACCGCCACAGAAGCGCCGGAAAGAATTAAAATGATAAAGCTGATCAGAATCCGCATGCCATTCATGTTTTGCCCGAGTCCTTTTGCCGTTTCATCACCAAGTCCGAGAACAGAAACGGGACCTGAAAACACAAGGGCAAGCCCGATGCCGATGACAGAAAACGGGGCAATGGTCATGACGTCCTGCCAGTTGCTGCCGTCAATCGCACCCGTCATCCAATACAGCACATCCTCTCCCGACTCATTTAAAATAATAATCGCCTGTGTCATGGAGGACAGGAACAAATGCACCGCCATTCCTGACAGCGCTAGTTTGACAGGTGTCATTCCACCGGAAGAGGCAATCATATACACAATTGCGCCGCCTGCCGCCGCACCTGCAAAAGCAAACACGACCGATGAGTAGGACGACGCCGGCAGAATGACGAGAGAAGCAACGACAAACAGCGATGCACCCGCATTCACACCGAAAATTTGAGGTGAAGCCAGAGGGTTTCTTGTCATGGCCTGCATCAGCGCCCCAGCTACAGCCAGGCTGGCGCCGACGAAAACACCGATTAATGTGCGGGGGAGGCGAAGAGTAGAGATGATAAGCTGTTCTTTTGATCCGTCCCATACAAAAAGATATGTCAAAGCATCAATGATGCCGATGTCTGAGGCGCCTACTGAGAGATTCAGCCCAAGTCCGAAAATAAGGATGATTAGTGCAATGATAAAAACCATTAATCTTGATGATGAGCGCCGTTTGGCTGAGTAATACAACAGTCTCACTTCCTTACTGCGTCTGTTTGCAAAAACGAAGAAGCAAGGATTCTCCTCGCTTCTCTTTTGTCCTACTTATTATACACTTTTTTGAGCACGTCTTTGGCGCTTGTTTCACTGGATTTGATTCCTCTGAATCTTGTCCAAATGTCGCGGTCTGCATCGTAGATTTGCCCGTTTTTCACCGCTTTTAGGTTTTTCCAGAGCGGATTCTTTTTCCACTCATCTACGATTGTTTTACCCTCGTTGGCTGAAATAAACAAAATATCAGGATCGATTTTGCTTAACTGCTCGAGGCTGACCTCTTGATACGCGTTATCTGACTTCACGGCGTGCGTAAAGCCGAGCATGCTGAAGATTTCTCCGTCATAAGAAGATGACGTATGAAGCTGGAAGGAATCGGCTCTTGCCACTCCGAGAACGATGCTGCGGTCTTCATCTTTCGGAAGCTCCGCTTTCAGATCGTTAATGACCTTTGTATGGTCGGCGAGTTTTTCTTTTCCTTCTTTTTCTTTATTTAATGCTTTAGAAATGGTTTTGAAGCTGTCCATTGTTTCATCATAAGTCGCTTCCCGGCTTTTTAGTTCAACGGTCGGCGCGATTTGTTTCAGCTGTTTGTAAATGTTTTTATGGCGTTCAGCGTCAGCGATGATTAAATCAGGCTTCAAGGAGCTGATGACCTCAAGATTCGGTTCGCTTCGCGTGCCTACTGATGTATAATCAATCGAGTTGCCAACCAGCTTTTGAATCATGTCTTTTTTGTTGTCATCGGCGATGCCGACCGGCGTGATGCCGAGATTGTAGACAGCATCCAGGAATGAAAGCTCAAGCACAACGACTCTTTTAGGTGTGCCGGTCACTGTTGTTTTCCCGTCTTCGTGCTGAATGACTCTTGAATCCTTAGATTTGCTTCCGGCTTTGCTGCCGCTGTTATCCTGACTTGATGAACAGCCGGATATAAGGAAACAAGCGATTAATAAAACACTGATGATGGCAATAAACTTATTAGGATAGGTGCGCATTTGTTTTCTTCCTTTTTTTCTGAATTTAATAATGAGAATCATTATCACAAATAAACACTATAATAGTATGGCTTTCTATGTCAATATTTTTTAAATAAAGAAACAGAAGCCCTCTGCTTTATGTTTTTTTGATGTAAGCGTCATCTGGTACAAATAAATCGTACACAGCATCGCCATGTCTGTGGGATAAAAACGAACTGGCGTTGGCTTTAGAGGCTTCAAGCATATCTCTGCTGACATGGGGAAGGAGAACGCTGAGATAGCCGGACAATTTTTTTTCTATTTCTTCAGAGATCGCAAATTCAATGTCTCCGATATTCATAACAATAGAGAAAACAAAGTCAATATCGATGTGGAATGTTTTCTCGGCGAAGATGGCAAGCTGATGAATGCCTGCTGAATAGCCGACACGCTGATGGAAGACCTGTTTTACTAAATCACTCACAACCCACGCATTGTATTGCTGTTTTGGTGAAAAGTATTGCATTGGACATACCTCCTGCTTGTACGGATAAAGATGACGATTCAAAATCGGACACTCCGTGCAGCGGTTTTGATTTAAGACTATTCTGAAAATACTATGTTCCTATCACTTTACCATGATTAGAAAATAAATATCTACTACCATTCTTCCTGTTTTTATGCCTAATGCTCTGGATGCTGTTTCATAGAAACAGGATCGGGTATGAATATAACATAGACATGATGAAGGAGGAATTGGAAATGAAACCAGTTGTAAGAGAATATACAAACGACGAACAGCTCATGAAGGATGTAGAAAAACTACAGCAAATGGGTGTCGCAAAAGAGGATGTATACGTCTTAACTCACGACGATGACAGAACGGAACGACTGGCAGACAACACCAATGCCAACACGATCGGAGCCAAAGAAACAGGTTTCAAACACGCGGTAGGGAACATGTTTAACAAAAAAGGGGACGAGCTTCGCAATAAAATCCATGAAATCGGTTTTTCAGAAGACGAAGCGGCTCAGTTTGAAAAACGGCTCGATGAAGGGAAAGTCCTTCTCTTTGTGACAGACAACGAAAAAGTAAAATCTTGGGCGTAATGTAGAATTTTAACCCCAAAAGGCGATTATCGTCCTTTTGGGGTTTTTTATATTTGCGGTCTTTGCGGTGTTTTTTTGCAGGATGCCGCAATAAAAAGCGGCATATTTTCGGTTATGGATGCCCATGAATTTGCTATTATGTTTTTTGTGAGAAAATGGAACAAATTCTCACAAAATAGAAAATGGGGGTTCATACTGAATGAAAAAAGTGATGTTAGCTACGGCTTTGTTATTAGGCTTGACTCCGGTTGGGGCGAACGCAGCGGATTTGGGCCATCAGACGTTAGGATCGAATGATGGCTGGGGAGCCTACTCGACCGGCACAACAGGCGGATCAAAAGCCTCGTCATCCCACGTGTATACAGTCAGCAACAGGAACCAGCTCGTTTCGGCTTTGGGTAAGGACACAAACACAACGCCAAAAATCATTTATATCAAGGGAACGATTGACATGAATGTTGATGACAATCTGAAGCCGCTTGGTCTGAATGATTATAAAGATCCAGAGTACGATCTGAACAAATATTTGAAGGCCTATGACCCAAGCACATGGGGCAAAAAAGAACCATCCGGAACACAGGAAGAGGCCAGAGCACGCTCACAGAAAAATCAAAAAGCACGCGTGATGGTGGATATCCCTGCAAATACGACGATCGTCGGTTCAGGGTCAAATGCTAAAATTCTGGGCGGGAACTTCCAGATCAAGAGCGATAACGTCATTATCCGCAATATCGAATTCCAAGACGCATATGACTATTTTCCGCAATGGGACCCGACTGACGGAAGTTCAGGAAACTGGAACTCACAATATGACAACATCACAATAAACGGCGGTACACATGTATGGATCGATCACTGTACATTTAATGACGGATCCCGCCCAGACAGCACCTCTCCAAAATATTTTGGAAGAGAATATCAGCACCATGACGGCCAAACTGATGCCTCTAACGGCGCTAACTATATTACAATGTCTTATAACTTCTATCACGATCATGATAAGAGCTCCATTTTCGGATCAAGCGACAGCAAAACTTCTGATGACGGCAAATTAAAAATCACACTGCACCACAACCGCTACAAAAATATCGTTCAGCGCGCACCGAGAGTCCGTTTTGGACAGGTACACGTTTACAACAACTATTATGAAGGCAGTACAAGCTCTTCCAGTTATGCTTTCAGCTATGCCTGGGGAATCGGAAAATCATCTAAAATTTACGCACAAAACAATGCCATTGACGTTCCGGGTTTGACCGCTGCTAAAACGATCAGCGTATTCAGCGGAGGAACGGCCTTATATGATTCCGGCACATTGCTGAACGGTACGCAGATCAACGCATCGGCTGCAAACGGGCTGAGCTCTTCTGTCGGATGGACGCCATCTCTGCACGGATCAATTGATGCTTCCGCCAATGTGAAGTCAAATGTTACATCTCAAGCGGGCGCGGGTAAACTAAATTAAGAAATGAAAAAAACACAAAGGGCTGCTCACCTTTGTGTTTTTTAATTAATTAAAATGTTTATTAACTTAGTTAAGGAGTAGAATGGAAAAGGGGATCGGAAAACAAGTATATAGGAGGAGACCTATTTATGGCTTCAGAAAAAGACGCAGGAAAACAGTCATCAGTAAAGCTTGTTCCATTGCTTATTACTGTCGCTGTGGGACTAATCATCTGGTTTATTCCCGCTCCGTCCGGACTTGAACCTAAAGCATGGCATTTGTTTGCGATTTTCGTCGCGACAATTATCGGCTTTATCTCCAAGCCCTTGCCAATGGGTGCAATTGCAATTTTTGCATTGGCGGTTACTGCACTAACTGGAACATTATCAATTGAGGATACATTAAGCGGATTCGGCAATAAGACCATCTGGCTTATCGTGATCGCATTCTTTATTTCCCGGGGATTTATCAAGACCGGGCTAGGTGCGAGAATTTCGTATGTATTCGTTCAGAAATTCGGGAAGAAAACCCTTGGACTTTCTTATTCACTGCTGTTCAGTGATTTAATATTATCACCTGCTATTCCAAGTAATACGGCGCGTGCAGGAGGCATTATATTTCCTATTATCAGATCATTATCCGAAACATTCGGATCAAGCCCGGCAGATGGAACAGAAAGAAAAATCGGTGCTTTCTTATTAAAAACCGGTTTTCAGGGAAACTTGATTACATCTGCTATGTTCCTGACGGCGATGGCGGCAAACCCGCTGATTGCCAAGCTGGCCCATGATGTCGCAGGGGTGGACTTAACATGGACAAGCTGGGCAATTGCCGCGATTGTTCCGGGACTTGTAAGTTTAATCATCACGCCGCTTGTGATTTACAAGCTGTATCCGCCGGAAATTAAAGAAACACCGGACGCAGCGAAAATCGCAACCGAAAAACTGAAAGAAATGGGACCATTTAAAAAATCAGAGCTTTCCATGGTTATTGTGTTTCTTTTAGTGCTTGTTCTTTGGATTTTTGGCGGCAGCTTCAACATCGACGCAACCACAACCGCATTGATCGGGTTGTCAGTTCTTTTATTATCACAGGTTCTGACTTGGGATGATATCAAGAAAGAACAGGGCGCTTGGGATACGCTCACTTGGTTTGCGGCGCTCGTTATGCTGGCCAACTTCCTGAATGAATTAGGCATGGTTTCTTGGTTTAGCAACGCCATGAAATCATCTGTATCAGGATTCTCTTGGATTGTGGCATTTTTAATTTTAATTGTTGTGTATTATTACTCTCACTACTTCTTTGCAAGTGCGACGGCTCACATCAGTGCGATGTATTCAGCATTTTTGGCTGTAGTCGTGGCAGCGGGGGCACCGCCGCTTTTAGCAGCGCTGAGCCTCGCATTCTTCAGCAATCTGTTCGGGTCAACAACCCACTACGGTTCTGGAGCGGCTCCGGTCTTCTTCGGAGCAGGCTACATTTCGCAAGGCAAATGGTGGTCTATCGGATTTATCCTGTCGATCGTTCATATTGTCACATGGCTTGTGATCGGCGGGTTATGGTGGAAAGTACTAGGTATATGGTAAAGTCTAAGCTTGAAGAGAAGATTTTCTCTTCAAGCTTTTTACTATTAAAATAAAATAACAGAATATTTACAAAAATATTAAAAAAGAGAAATTTAAAGTATTTACTAAAATTCCAACTCATGATATTATTTACTCAATTAGTCCACATAAACCTTAAGTGTAATTTTATGTAAATTGGTAGAGGAGGGTTCTTGTGGAGTTATTATTTTGCAATATGAATTAAAGAGAGTTCGATCTTCAAATGTAATATTAAAAAATAACAATATTTATCTGAATGTTCAGTCTTTAAAGGAGGTGATTTCATGTTGGAACTTCTTTTAGACTTGTTTGTCTCTATATCAATTGGATAATTGCATTAAAACATGATTTCATTAATGCATGAAAGGAGGAGATAACATGTTGGAACTTCTTTTAGACTTGTTTGTCTCTATCTCAATTGGTTAATTGCATTAAAACATGATTTCATTAATGCATGAAAGGAGAAGATAACATGTTGGAACTTCTTTTAGACTTGTTTGTCTCTATCTCAATTGGTTAATTGCATTAAAACGGATTTCATTAATGCATGAAAGGAGAAGAGAACATGTTGGAACTTCTTTTAAATCTATTTATCTCAATTAACTAAACCCTTAATTGATTACATAATGGCTTCAATTTACACTGATAAAAGTTAGAATTCCTATGCACCAGGGCGCAATAGAACTTATGTTTATTTATATTATTAGCAGAAAAATTTAGCAACCCAAAAAGGTAATAGGCCTTACAAAGATTGTAGAAAAAACACGTTTTTTCTACAATCTTTTTTAATTTTGAAGGTTTCCTAAGTAGCATATATGGGCTTGAAATCGAAAAAAACCACTTGCAAACTTTTCGCACCTTCGGCTTCTTCAATTGCAAAAGCTAAATGAGACCAGCAGCGCATTGGATGTGCCTATTAAAGCCTCCTCATGATTTAAAATACTCCCTCAAAAATTTTTCAAGGTAATTAGAATACTGGTCAGAATCAAACTCATTGCCGCATGCATGTATGACCCATGGCTCTTTCTGATGGGGGATGCCGACCAAATACCCCTTTTTCCTGAACTCAAAGCATTGCGAAGTATCATAAAAATGCCAGCCGTCAAAGATTTCTTTCCGCCACGGGAGATCGTACTGAGTGGCCAGCAATAAACCGTCTAATGCTTCAACTGTTTTTACGGGCTCGTCTATCTCATCAAACGACAAATAGCTATACGTACTGCGGTATTCAATGACTTTTCCCGCTTTTTTAGAAGCCTCCCACCAAATCCCGCTTTGCGGCACTTCTTCAGCTCCTATGACGCCTATCATGCCAAGCGCATCGTTCTGCTGAAAGACATGCAGGATATCGTAAATAAAGGAACGATTGATGATAAATGTATCCTGATGGACATATACTTTATATTTTGCGTCTGACTGATGCATTGCCGCCTGGTAGCCGGAGGCCATACTGTCAGCCTTTCGGATATCGATTAACTCAACCTCCATATGCGGCGGCACTGAAAGAGATTGGATATGTCTCAGGCAGAGGTCATAAAGGGCATCATCATTGACACAAGTAATGAAGCAAATGGAATTTTCATTTAGATGCTGTTTCATCTTTTTTGCGCCTTTATGACATATTGATAGGCTCTGGCTTCCTCCTCGAAATTTGCATGGTGAATCCCCATGTTTGCTCTGACATGTGCCAGTCTGCTGATCATTTTTTCATAATAGTGAGTCGTAAAGGTAATAGGCTCAATTTGGCTGACCTTGTAACCCGTTTCATGAAACATCTTCTTCATTTCCTGCAAGGTGAAAAAACGGAAGTGTGTTTTATCGAGCAGCCCAGCCTGTGTATACGTCCATTTGCCGGACAGCAGACTTTCAAAAATTGAGATATGGCCGATATTCGGAATGCTCGCCAAAATGCTCCCTGTTTCGTTTACGTAAGGCTTCATGTTAGCTAACACTGCCCAAGGGTCTATTAAGTGCTCCAATACATCCCCGAAGATGATGTGATCAAATGTGTTTTTTTCAAAAGGCAGCTTCAGTGTTTCGATGTCTCCTGTTATCACTTCGTCAATGTGATGAGCGGCTTTTTCTGCAGCGGGCGGATATGATTCAATCCCATAATAGGAGCATTTCGTTTTTTTCTTAACAGCTGCCCCAAACAGGCCTTCAGCACAACCGACTTCAAGAATGGTTTTCGCATGGGGTTCTACCAGGTCAAACAGCTGCCGGTTGATGCCTTTGTAATACTCTTTATCTTTTCGCTCATATTCTTTCATAGAATCAGCAAGTGACCTTTTATTGATTTCCATGATGTTCACCTCCGGAGCCAGCCTGCTGCTGCAGGACCTCTTCAAAGTAAGTTTTGTTGGCAAGCATTCTTGAATCATGAGGACGGTATTGTAAAGCCGATTCATTATGCTGGTAGGCAAGCTGATGCTGGCCAAGCTTATCGTAGCAGACAGCTAATTGTAAATGAGGCAGCCAGGTGGCGCAGGCGCGGTTTTGAAAAGCCAAGCTTTCTGAGCCTCTATTTTCAATTGCTTTTTCATACCAATAGACCGCGCTTTGGACATCGTTGTTTTCTAAAAAAGAGTACCCCAATCTGCAGCACGTTTCCGCTCTGGGAGGCCCGTAGACGAGCGTGTGGAGCACCCAGCTTAATTCTTTTTCCTTCAATCCCAATGAATGATAGCAATCTGCTAATTTATTGCATGCTCTGATATTATCCTCGACCCACCCCTGCTTGGTTTTCAAAAAACGCAGATAGTATTCTATCGCTTTTTCTATTTTTCCGTGATCACACAGCTCGTTTGCATAGTAAAATAAATCTCTTGGCGAAAAATCCTTCCTTGATGAGGCCATGTTTTCATAAATTCGCAGATTTCGGCCAGCGTCATGGCTAAGCGGCATATGAGAAACCGCTGCGTCACTGTGTTGGAGATTTCCGTACACCTCTAAATATTCATGGACCGCGCCGATCCACTTAAAGCCCCTTTCCCGTTTTACGAGCCGGTATCTTCGTAAGCTGGATGTGACGTTGCCTTCTTCATCAAACGCCAGGTGATAGTTCATTGATAACGCGTCAATATGCGGATCAAGCGTTCTTTTTACATCCAAGAACAGTTCTTGATCCTTCTCGGTAAACACATCATCGGCATCAAGCCATAAAATATAGTCAGCTGTTGCCTGCTGAAACGAAAAATTTCGGGCGGCCGCAAAATCGTCTATCCATTCAAAATCAAAGATGCGGTCTGTATAACGGGCAGCGATGTCTTTCGTCTGATCAACTGAGCCGGTATCCACGATGTTAATTTCATCAGCAATCCCGCGCACAGAATCTAAGCAGCGGCCGATGACGGCTTCCTCATTTTTCACAATCATACATAGACTGATAGAAATCAAATCGCCACCTCCGCTTCAGGCTGTTTTTTCTTCCTTGCATGGACAAACATGTAATCAATCTGAGCATATTTTGACAAGTAATCTAAAGGCAAATCAAATTGCCCGGCAAGATATTCGGCTTCTTGTAAAAATAGCTGTATGTTCGCTTCAGGAACGGCTAAATGGGAGGTTGATTTTATGTCATAAAGGTGTTCGGGAAATAGTGTGTTTACGTTTTGAGGCGTGATGAAATGTGTGTGTGCCGGTGTTCCGCATAATAATGAGAAAAGCGTGTCTGCATAAGCTGTATTCGGGATGCTGCAAATCAATGAGCCTGAAGGCTTTAGATAAATGGCAAGAGCCTCAATCGTTCGCTGGGGATACATTGCGCAGTTCAAAAGGTCTCCTATCAAAATGGCATCAAAAAAAGCTTCAGGATAAGGAAGGCGGCATGTTTCGGTATCGGCAGAAGTGACTTGTTCATAATAGGCACTTGCTATTGTACGTAGCAATGTATCTTCTTCAATGCCGTGCAATGTACAGGTTTGCCTGTTCAACAGCTCTGCACCCGCAGCTCCTGCGCCGCAGCCGATATGCAGGATGGAGCGGGCTTTCGAAGGCACAAGGGCTGTCAGCTCTGGCTGGGGATCAATAAAAGCCGTCACATCCTGCTTCCATTTATCTATGAAGGCCTGGCGGTTGACCTGATATAGTCGGCTGATACTTACATCCGGATTGCCGGAAAAGGTAGCATGCCCGTGATGATGCACAAACGAATCAAGAGCGATTTTTAGCTGATATCCGGCCTGCAGAGCGCGAAGGCACAAATCATCGTCCTCAAATGAACCGCCTCCAAAACGCTCGTCAAAGCCGCCGATTTTGTCCAGTACCTCTTTTTTGACTAGAAGGCAAAATCCGACCAGCCTTAAAACGCTTCTTGATTTGCCCCGGTGCCGCATGCAATGGCGCTGAGAAAAATCTTCAATTCCTTCTAAACTGGTGTAATCAACTGAAATTTGCTGAGGCCCGCTGACATAATTGCTGACAGGCCCGACCATGCCGATTTTATCATTATGATAAAGCAGCTTGATCATCGGCTCCAGCCAATGATTCGTTACAACAGTATCATTGTTTAAAAAAAGAACATTGTCTCCAGAAGCGGCCTCAAGGCCTTGATTGCAGGCTTTCGCGAACCCCTTGTTTGTTTCATTAAAAATCGTTTTGATTGAAGGAATCTGTTTGAGGTAGTCCTGTGTCCCGTCATGAGAGCCGTTATCTACAACAATCACTTCTATACAGTCATCATCGGTATGCGTCCATATGCTCTCCAAGCATTGTTTTGTTAGCGCCAATTGATTATAAGTCAGCATAATAATACTCGTTTTCACCATAACCACCGCCCTTCACCGAATTATTCAGATACTTTATATATATCAAAATGTTCAGATGGAATGATTCCTTCCTGAAAAAAGGAGTGTTCAGCAAAACAGGCCGCTGGAAATCTGGAGAGGAAAAATCTTGATCTGAATCATAAACTCTGATTATCAATGCAATGGATTTTGAAAAATAAGAAAATTCGCGGGAGAAAAATGGTATGATCTAGGTAGAAAGGACGGCTGGTGCTGTGGTGAAAAAGCGTTTCCATTTTTCTCTGCAAACGAAAATAATGGGGTTGATTGCGGTGCTGCTGATCTTTGTGATTGGCGTGCTGACGGTCACGTTTGCCGTTCAGCAAACAAAAGAAGGGCGAAAACAGGCAGAGCAGCTGGCGGTGCAGACGGCGAGAACGATTTCCTATATGCCGCCGGCAAAGGGACTCATCATGACGAAAGACGGGCTAGCTGCCGAGGCGCAGGAGGTCATTGAACAAATGAAAGAACAGACCGGCGCTTATGCCATATATGTGCTTGATGAAAAAGGAATGGTCCGAACCGCCTCGGCCAATAGCGAAAATAAGCATCTGACGAGAAGCCGAGAAATCCTGTTTGGAGGCTCTCACGTCTCAGAGACAAAAGCGGATGGACAAAGGGTGATTCGTGGGAGTGCACCGATTATCGAGGAACAAAAGGGGCGCAGCCAAGTGATCGGCAGCGTGTCCGTTGATTTTCTGCAAACGAAGACAGAGCAAGGCATTAAGAGACATCTGCGAGACTTAAGCTTCATGGCTGTACTCGTGCTGCTGCTTGGATTTGCCGGTGCCGCCGCGCTTGCCAAAAGCATCAGAAAGGATACGCTTGGCCTTGAGCCCCACGAAATTGCATCTCTTTATCGGGAGCGGAATGCGATGCTGCGGGCGATTAAGGAAGGGATCATCGCCACCAACCGTGAAGGCATTGTGACGATGATGAACGTATCAGCGGCTGAGATGCTTAAGCTTTCCGAGCCTGTGATGAACGTGCCTATTGATGACGTGATGCCGGGAGCGGAACTGATGTCTGTGCTTGAGCAGGAAGAAATGCAATCGAATCAGGAGGTATGTGTCAACGATCAAGTCTTTATTATCAATACAAAAGTCATGATACAAGGCGGACAGAGGTACGGAATCGTTATCAGCTTCAGAGAAAAAACAGAACTGAAAAAGCTGATTGACACGCTGACAGAGGTGCGGAAATACTCAGAGGACCTGCGCGCCCAGACTCATGAATTTTCCAATAAGCTCTACGCGATTTTAGGGCTGCTTGAGCTTGGCGAATATGAGGAAGCGATTGAACTGATTAAAGAGGAATACGCCATCCAAAATGAACAGCATGATATTTTATTCCAAAACATTCATTCGCAGCAGGTGCAGGCGATTTTGTTAGGAAAGATGAGCAAAGCATCGGAAAAAAAGGTGAAGCTGTCGATCGATGACAACAGCACACTAGGACCTCTTCCTCCTCATGTCGGCTTGTCTCATCTCATTACGATTATCGGCAATTTAATTGATAACGCTTTCGAAGCTGTAGCAGATCAAAGCGTACAGGAGGTCTCATGTTTTATTACAGATATCGGACGGGATGTTGTTATCGAAGTATCCGATACAGGGGCGGGAGTGCCGCCCGATAAGATGGAGGCGGTGTTTGAAAGAGGCTACTCTTCAAAGGGGATGAAGAGAGGCTACGGGCTCGCCAACGTAAAAGAGTCAGTGCGTGAGCTGGGAGGCTGGATCGAGCTGACAAATCAAAAAAGCGGGGGAGCGGTATTTACTGTTTTTATACCGAAGGAGAAACAGACAAAGGGGGAATCCATTTGATTCACATCGTGATTGCGGAGGATGATTTTCGGGTTGCGCAAATCCATGAGAGATTGATTCAGCAGCTAGATGGATTCAGCATTATCGGCAAAGCGGGCAATGCCAAAGAGACAATGTTGCTTTTGAAGACACACAAAACGGATTTGCTGCTATTGGATATTTATATGCCGGACGAGCTCGGAACAGCATTGATTCCAGAGATACGGAGACGGTTTCCGGACGTTGATATTATGATTATTACAGCCGCAACGGAAACCCGCCACTTACAGGAAGCGCTGCGGGCGGGAATCGCAAACTATTTGATAAAGCCCGTAACGGCTGATAAGTTCAAGCAGGTGCTGCTCCAGTATAAAGAAAAAAGGCAGGTGCTGCTGTCTCAGCCGGAGGTCAGCCAGTCCATGATTGACCATATTTTCGGGGGCGCCCCTAAGGAAGCTGTCACTGCAGAGAATTTGCCGACAGGCATCAATCCGATCACACTGAAAAAAATCAAAGAGGCGCTGCGTACTGCGGCCGGAGGGATGACAGCGGAAGAACTCGGAGAAACAATGGGCGCGTCACGAACAACAGCCCGCCGTTATGCCGAGTATCTTGTGTCTAAGGAAGAAGCGCGAGCCGAGCTGGAGTACGGGATTATCGGCAGACCGGAGAGAAAATATTATTTGGCGGCTGAATAGTCATGAAAAAACTTGTGATTATATTCATTTGTCTATTAGTCTTCACACAGGGTGATATCCGGCAGGCGGCCGCTCCCCGACTGCCGGACGGGCCGGTTGAGATCGTTGTGCCTGCCGAGCCTTCCGGGGGCTGGGATGTAACGGCGCACGCCATCCAATCCGTGCTCAGGCAAAAACAGCTGATGAAAGGCAGTATTCATATTGTGTATAAGCCCGGGAGCGGAGGCGACAAAGGCTGGAAATATGTCAACCAAAGCGGTAAGCAGACCATCAGTATGATGTCCAGTTTAATCCTGAGCAATTATCTGCTCGGACAAAGTAAATTAAAAACAGATGATTTTACGCCTCTGGCGATTCTCGCTAAGGAATGGCAGACTGTCGCTCTTCCGAAGGGATCGTCTATGAAAAGCGGGAAGGATGTGCTGAAGGAAATCAAGATGCATCCAGGCAAAGTCAAAATCGGTTTTTCTCCGGGGCTTGGCAATGACGATCAGCTCTCATTCGTCAGAGCCGCTGACATGTACGGGATTGATCCTTTTGACATTGAGTTTTTACAGTTTGACAGCAGTGAAGAATTGATTCAGGCGCTTATCAGGCATGAGATTGAAGCAGCTTCCATGACCGTTTCAGAAGCCAAGCCGTACGAGCGGAACGGCGAGATTACATTAGCCGCCGTCACGTCAGAGAAAAGGCTGCCCGGTTTTCCAAAAGTGCCGACGTGGAAAGAACAGGGCATTCCGTTTGTCTTCTCTCATTGGAGAGGGGTGCTGGGACCGAAAAACATGTCTGAGGAAGAGATCTCTTACTGGGACCAAGCATTAAAAAAGGTGACATCCTCGCCCGAATGGAAAAAGAAAATAAATGAGCAGGACTGGGAAAGCTTTTATTTAAACAGCAAGGAAACGAAACGGTTTCTTGAAGAACAATCAGCGTTTTATCAAACCATCATGACAGGCAATTAAGCAAAAAGCATTCTGCCGTATGCGGAATGCTTTTTTTGTTGGAGAAATGACCAAAAAGAACAAAACGGTTTTAAAAAATTAAAAATACATAAAAACCAAATTATTTACTTGAGAACGTTTTTCTCATACGATGACAAAAAGGCAAAAGGGGAATAGGGGATAAAATGTAAGCGGATTCATTTAAAGGGGGAATGAATGTGTTAGCAATCTTAGGATTTCTTATGATGCTTGTGTTTATGGTACTGATCATGACAAAACGGCTTTCTGTCCTGACCGCATTGGTTTTGACGCCGATTGTGTTTGCGCTGATAGCCGGTTTCGGGTTCACTGAAGTTGGCGATATGATGATCTCAGGGATTCAGCAGGTGGCGCCGACGGCTGTTATGATTATGTTTGCGATTTTATATTTTGGAATAATGATTGACACTGGGCTTTTTGATCCGATGGTTGCAAAAATATTAAATATGGTCAAAGGCGATCCGTTAAAAATCGTTGTCGGGACAGCGGTTCTTACGATGCTCGTTGCTTTGGATGGGGACGGTTCAACAACCTATATGATTACAACAAGCGCGATGCTCCCGCTCTATCTGCTGCTCGGCATCCGGCCGATCATATTGGCGGGAATCGCCGGAGTCGGCATGGGGATTATGAATACGATTCCGTGGGGAGGCGCGACGCCGCGGGCGGCGAGCGCGCTCGGGGTTGATCCGGCTGAGCTGACCGGGCCGATGATCCCTGTGATCGCAAGCGGAATGCTTTGTATGGTCGCAGTTTCGTATGTTCTGGGTAAAGCGGAGCGCAAACGGCTCGGTGTGATTGAGCTGAAACAGCCAGCCGATGTCAACGAAACAGCCGCTGCGGTTGAAGATGAGTGGAAGCGGCCGAAGCTTTGGTGGTTCAATATGTTGTTAACGCTTTCATTGATAGGGTTTTTAGTATCAGGCAAAGTCAGTTTAACGGTGCTGTTTGTCATCGCATTCTGTATTGCACTTATTGTGAATTATCCAAACCTCGATCATCAGAGACAGCGTATTTCAGCACATTCAAGCAACGTGCTGGCCATTGGCTCCATGATCTTTGCAGCAGGCGTTTTTACGGGAATTTTAACAGGCACCAAAATGGTTGATGAAATGGCGATTTCGCTTGTGTCGATGATTCCTGAACAAATGGGCGGATTTATCCCGGCGATCGTAGCCTTAACTAGCGGCATTTTCACATATCTCATGCCAAATGACGCGTATTTTTACGGAGTGCTGCCGATTTTATCAGAAACGGCTGTCGCATACGGTGTGGATAAAGTGGAAATTGCCAGGGCTTCGATTATCGGCCAGCCGATTCATATGCTGAGCCCGCTTGTGCCATCAACACATTTGCTTGTCGGGCTTGTCGGAGTCTCCATTGACGATCATCAAAAATTCGCTTTGAAATGGGCAGTTCTCGCCGTGATTGTCATGACGGTTACGGCTCTATTGATCGGTGCCATTTCGATTTCTGCATGATAATTCGGACGGAATGACATACACTAACGGCATACAACGTACCGGAGGTGTCTACATGAGTGATCCTTATATGCCGCTGACTTCAGTCAGAAGCGGGACTGGGTTCGAAGCCGCAAAGGGTGTACATGGTCTGACCGTGCAAATTGCGAATGTCTATTTTATTCAGTATCCTTCTGAACCTCATTCATTTATTTTAATAGATGCCGGCATGCCTCAATCAGCCGGCATGATTCTACACGAAGCAAAACAAAGATTCGGCGATGACTATCACTTGAAAGCCATTATTCTGACACACGGGCACTTTGATCATATCGGGGCCATTGAAGAAATCCTTGAGCATTGGGATGTTCCTGTTTATATTCATTCGCGGGAGATGCCTTTTGTAACCGGAAAAGAGGATTATCCGCCGGCGCGGCCAGACAGCAAAAGCGGGCTGGTCGCCAAGCTGTCGCCGCTGTTTCCGCGCCACTCGATCAATATTTCCTCTCATGTTCAAGCATTGCCTGAAGACGGCACTGTTCCGTTTCTGGACGAGTGGATCTGGATCGCCACACCTGGCCATACACCCGGCCATATTTCACTATTCCGCGAGGACGGCCATGTGCTTGTCGCAGGTGATGCGGTGATTACAGTTGAACAGGAAAAAATGGCGGACGTCTTCATTCAAAAACAGGAGCTTCACGGCCCGCCGGCTTATTTCACACCTGACACCGAGACGGCCGCAGAGTCCATTCAAAGACTTGCCGAACTAGAACCGGAAGCGCTGCTGACCGGGCACGGCATCCCAATGACAGGCAGAAACTTTCGCAGTGATTTAATGGAATTGGCCAATCATTTATCATCCCTTTGACACTCGCAAACGCGGGTGTTTTTTTATTTGTTTTTCCAAGAAGATGCAGAAAAATCATTTGTCTTCCCGCCCAAAAACGATACAATGAGAAGCATGAATGCGATTTGGAGGAGAGTTTGTTGGAAGATAAAGAAATACTATGGAATGAAGCGAAAGCGTTTATTGCCAATTGCTATCAGGAACTCGGAAAGGAGGTTGAAGTGCAAGACCGTCTCGATGACATTAAAAGTGAGATTGACCGAACTGGAAGCTATGTACATACAAAGGAAGAGCTGGCGCACGGGGCGAAAATGGCTTGGAGAAACAGCAACCGCTGCATCGGCAGACTGTTCTGGAATTCGCTGAATGTCATTGACAGACGTGACGTCCAGACAAAAGAAGAAGTACGGGACGCTTTATTGCATCATATTGAAACCGCCACAAATAACGGGAAAATCAGGCCGACGATTACGATTTTCCCTCCGGAAGAGAAGGGCGAAAAGCAGGTAGAGATCTGGAATCATCAGCTGATCCGGTACGCGGGATATGAATCCAACGGAGAAAGAATCGGCGATCCTGCTTCCCGTTCTCTTACCGCAGCCTGTGAGCAGCTCGGCTGGCGCGGAGAGCGGACAGATTTTGATTTGCTGCCGCTTATTTTCCGCATGAAGGGTGACCAACAGCCAGTCTGGTATGAGCTTCCCCGGTCACTGGTGATAGAAGTTCCGCTGACCCACCCGGAATTCGAAGCGTTTTCTGACCTGAAGCTGCAATGGTATGGCGTGCCGATTATTGCGGATATGAGGCTTGAGATCGGCGGCGTTCATTATAATGCCGCACCGTTTAACGGCTGGTATATGGGAACGGAGATCGGTGCGAGAAATCTGGCTGATGAAAAGCGGTATGATAAGCTCAAAAAAGTGGCATCCGTTATCGGTATTGCCACCGATTACAATGCGGATTTATGGAAGGATCAGGCGCTTGTTGAATTGAATAAAGCTGTTTTGCATTCATATAAAAAGCGCGGCGTCAGCATCGTCGATCATCACACGGCTGCAAGCCAGTTTAAACGGTTTGAAGAGCAGGAGGAAGAAGCGGGCAGAAAGCTGACGGGTGACTGGACATGGCTGATTCCGCCGATTTCACCAGCTTCCACACATATTTTTCACAGGTCCTATGACAATTCAACCGTCAAGCCGAATTACTTTTATCAGGATAAGCCTTACGAATAGACTATTGAAAACCGATGATGGCCTTCAAGGCTGCTGGATTCAGTGACAGAGATGCCGGTAACTTTTGAAAAGGGGCTGCCTTTCTTCACGGCCTCAAGAAATGATTGCAAGGCGTTTTCCGGCCCTTCGGCCAAAATCTCGACACGCCCGTCATCACGGTTTTTGACCCAGCCGGTGAGTTTATGCTTATCGGCTTCCGCTTGAACAAAGTAGCGGAAACCGACACCTTGAACCCGGCCGTCTGCAACGATTCGATATTGAAGCATGTAAAAACCACCTTTTCTTTTTATGATAATCAATCATTTTATATACTGTAAAGGGGATGTGTTCGTATGACATCAGCGCATTATTCCATTCTTTCTCTTAACCTGGGAAAGCCGCAGACGCTTGAATACGATGGAAAGAAAATAGAGACCGGCATCATGAAGCGGCCGGCTGTTTCCGCGGTTATGCTGTATCGGGAGAATTTTGAAGGAGACGGACAGGCGGACCTCGTCAATCATGGCGGCCCTGATAAGGCTGTCTGTGTCTATCCCGCGGAGCACTATCCGTTTTGGACGGAGTTTCTCTCCAGATCGCTCCCGGACGCCGCGTTTGGTGAAAATCTAACGGTGCAGGGCCTGACTGAGGAGCACGTTTGCGTAGGGGATGTCTTTCAGCTTGATGATGCCGTTGTTCAGGTCAGCCAGCCGCGTCAGCCGTGTATAAAATTGGCCAAAAAGTTTGGTGTGAAGGATATGGTGCTGAAAGTTCAGCAAACCGGATATACAGGATTTTATTTTCGCGTGCTGGAAGAGGGCAGGGTCGCTCCGGATGCAAAGCTCGAACTGCTGTCCAGAGGCGAAAAAGGCATATCCGTCCAATTCGCAAACCATATCACATACCATGACACAAAAAATCTCACTGCTATTGAACGGATGTTAAGTGAAGAAGCATTGTCTGAAAGCTGGAGATCTTCCTTTATCAAAAAACGGGACAGGCTGCTTTCGATTCAATAAAAAAGCCGCGCATTTAAACGTGCGCGGCTTCACCATGTCAGGATTGTTTTTTCTTTGTTTCAAGCAGGTTGGCAAGAAAATAGGTTTTATAGCTTTGAAGCTTTCTTCCTTCATATTTCGTGATGCCCTGCTTTTTTAATTCTGCTACATACCAGCCTTTACTGCCGTAATGCATGTCAGAAAACTCCTTTCCCTATCTGATTGACCAAACGATTGGCATTGTAACATCTATCAAAAGATGCTGAAAAGAGATGCGGGGGAAACTGAGTCTTTCGCACTAGTGATGCGAACTTTCTTCCTGTATGTATATGCGGAGTAAACGCTGAATATGATTTTAATGCCCGGTGAGTTTCAGCACGACAATGCCAAGTGTCATGATGCTGAACACAATACCGATATATGTAAGCATCCCGTTTTTTTTCTTCATGCCGAAAACGGTCATGATGATGCCTTCAATGAAAAAGACGATTCCAAAAATAATAAACCACATGCGGACAATGGCTCCTTTCACAGACATTAATCCTAGTGTAGCATATCTGGATGGGCCGGGCTGTGACAATATAAAGAAGCCGGGCATACGCCCGGCTTAGGTGTTTTATTGTTTCTCAACCAATTTGACTAATAGCTGTGCCAAATGTTTTTTCTCATCATCATCCGCAACGCTCCAAAGTTCCTGAAGCAGCATTTCTTCGCCGTTTTGCGACTCTTCATGTTTCGCGAGGTAGTCTCCCAGGATCGCAGCGCTTTTGACAAGCTTGCCGTCGTCTAATCCTAATTTCTTGCCCCGGTTCACTTGTTTTTTCAGGTAGTCTTTAAATTCTTCAAAGTCTTTTAAAATTTCTTCTTTTATTGTTCCGTGCATTGCATTCATTTCATTTTCAATTTGGATTTTTTCTTGATCTCTGTTCATTACAGTGCCTCCTCCTGCAGAATAGTGATGATTTACCTGTAAAAGGAGGAGGTTAAACATACGAAATGTGTTTTTACAGCTTTGTCAGGATAATCGGCTCGTCTTTGGTGATGACGATGGTGTGCTCAACTTGGGCGACCATGCTTTTATCCGGCGTCTTAAAGGTCCAGCCGTCTCCAGCTTCAACGATGGTTTCCGCTTTTGTTGAAATGAATGGTTCAAGTGCAATCACTGTGCCGTTTTTGAAGAGTGCGTTATCAAATGGATCATAATAGTTCATGATGTGGTTCGGCGCTTCGTGAAGGCTTCTGCCGATTCCGTGGCCGGTCAAGGTTTTAATGACGGTAAATCCTTGAGAACGTGCTTCATGATAAACGGCTCTCCCGATCTGATTTTGGCGCTTGCCGGCTTTTGCCTGCTGCAGGCCTTTTTGGAAAGCATCTTCCGCGCATTGGCATAGCTTATGAAGGCGTTCTTCTCCTTCACCGAGCACAAACGAGATGCCTGTATCGGAGTAGAACCCGCCGAATTCAGCAGAGATATCAATGTTCACAAGATCTCCGGCTTTTAAAATAGTGGATGTGCTTGGAATACCGTGCGCCACTTCATCATTTACGCTGATGCATGTAACACCAGGAAAGTCGTATTCTTTTTCCGGAGCCGAAACGGCACCATGCTCGTCAAGCACCGCTTTTCCGATAAGGTCAAGGTCTTTTGTACTCATGCCGGGCTCTGCTTTCCGTTTCATTTCTTCACGCGCCAGCGCTACGATTCTGCCGATTTTTTTCAGGCCTTCTAATTCTTGATCGTTTGTTACAATCATCTGTCATTCCCGCTTTCTTTTTAAATAATCTAATTTAAGCTTACCACAATTGGCTCTAGAATAGGAAACACACGAACCTGAGAAAAAAGAAATAGGCCCGGGAAAATTGGTATAGATCACTAGATATCTTGTATGGTATATTTTTAAAAAAGGGTAAGAGGGGGATGGGTATGCTTTCATTTTTACAAAAGCTTGGAAAGTCATTTATGCTCCCGATTGCGGTTTTGCCTGCAGTCGGGATTATCCTTGCACTTGGCAGGGAGGATTTATTCGATATACCGTTTGTTTATCAAGCGGGAACGGCTGTTTTTGATCACCTGCCGCTTATTTTTGCGATTGGGATTGCCATCGGCATTTCAAAGGACAGCAATGGGGCCGCGGGTTTATCAGGGGCGATTTCGTATCTGATGCTCGACGCGGCAACAAAATCAATTAATGAAGCAAACAACATGGCGGTATTTGGGGGAATTATTGCCGGTTTAATAGCGGGTTACACCTATAACCGCTTCAAGGATACAAAACTGCCGGAATATCTCGGGTTCTTCAGCGGCAGACGGCTTGTGCCGATTGTCACCGCTATTTTCACAATCATTTTAGCAGGGATATTCGGTGCGATATGGCCGCCTGTTCAATCGGGAATTAACGCGTTTGGGGAGTGGATGCTTGGGCTTGGCGGGATCGGCGCGGGCATATTCGGTTTATTCAACAGGCTGTTAATTCCGCTTGGTCTTCACCACGTGCTGAATAATATTTTCTGGTTCCAATTCGGCGAATATAACGGGGTAACAGGCGATTTGGCGCGCTTTTTCGCTAAAGACCCGACAGCGGGCACATACATGACGGGCTTCTTCCCGATTATGATGTTTGGTCTACCGGCCGCATGTCTGGCAATGATTGTGACTGCCAAGCCGTCAAAACGAAAAGCAACGGCCGGAATGATGATTGGGTTTGCGTTGACTGCGTTTATCACAGGAATTACGGAGCCGATTGAGTTTGCATTTATGTTTTTATCTCCGCTGTTATACGCTGTGCATGCAGTCTTAACCGGACTGTCGTTATTCATCGTTAATTTGCTCGGCATACGCTCTGGATTTTCTTTTTCAGCCGGTGCCATCGATTATCTCTTGAGCTATGGAATTGCAGAAAAGCCGCTGCTTCTGCTTCTGGTAGGTATATGCTATGCGGCTGTATACTTTGTCGTGTTTTACGTCTTAATTAAGACGTTGAACTTGAAAACGCCGGGACGGGAAGATGATGACTTGGATGAGGTGCTGGATGAGAACACAGCACAGTCTGTCAATGAAAACATCATGCTGAAGGGGCTTGGCGGAAAAGAAAACCTGCAGACGATCGATCACTGTGCGACAAGGCTGAGACTGACAGTGAAAGATACTTCTTTAGTGGATGAAGCGTTATTAAAGAAAGCAGGCGCAAAAGGAGTCGTCAAATCGGGCGGGCAATCAGTACAAGTCATTATTGGCCCGAATGTCGAGTTTGCGGCAGAGGAATTACGTGCTGCGGTGAAATAGAAAAAGCAGAGAGGCTGGCCTCTCTGCTTTTTTCTTATTTATCTTCGTCTTCTGTTGACGTCTCTGAATCTTCGCCGTGTTTTGTGTAATCATAATCGGAAGGGTTCACCTTTGTAAAACCTTTCGGGTTGTAGAAACGCAGCAGGTCTCCGTTTATGATTTTATCGGACATTTCGAGTTCCTTCTTGACGAGTGAGTCTTCTGACTTGTCGATCTCAGATTCATCAAGCTGTTTCCCGGTTTTTGTGTCATAGTACTTGCCAGATACTTTCGTGTACTTCGGTGATATAAAGTCTCCGTTACGGAACGGAATCACTTCACGGTGTTCTTTAGATAAAATATCAGAACCGGACATCAGATAGTCTTTTGTATCCACTCCGAGCAAATGCAGAATGGTTGGAGCCACATCGACGTCTCCGGCATATTTATGAACTTTTTCGCCCTTCACGCCGGCAGCGTGGATAAAGAGCGGCACCCTCTGAAGCTGGGCGTTGTCATAATCGGTAATTTCGTCTTTGCCAAGCACTTTGGCCATCGCGTTATTGTGGTTTTCAGAGATGCCGTAGTGGTCTCCGTACATCACGATAACCGATTTATCATATAACCCGTCTTTTTTCAGGTCATTGAAAAATTGTTCAATGGACTGATCAAGATAATGGGCTGACTGGAAGTAGTTGTTGACGACAGAGTCACCAAAGTCTCCAGCCGGGAAGTCCGTATCCCCCTCATCCATTCCGAATGGGAAGTGGTTCGATAGGGTAATGAACTTCGTATAGAACGGCTGCGGCAAGCTTTCTAACAGCGGCATTGATTCTTTGAAGAACGGTTTGTCTTTCATGCCGTAGTTTTTCGTGTTTTCTTCGTTCATGTCATAGTAGGCAGAGTCGAAGAACTTATCGATGCCTTCCGCTTTGTACATTTCGTTTCGGTTCCAGAACGTCTGCGTATTCCCGTGGAACGTAGCAGATGTGTAATCTTTAGACTTCAAAATCGCCGGAACGGATTGTAGCGTGTTCTGCGCTTTGTTAACAAAAACGGACCCTTGAGCCAGCGGATACAGAGAGTTTTCCATCATAAATTCTGCATCTGATGTTTTACCTTGTCCTGTTTGGTGGAAAAAGTTATCAAAGTAGAACGTTTCGTTATCGTGCGCCAGTTTATTTAAGAACGGTGTAACTTCTTTGCCGTCAATCTTATAGTCGATGATAAAGGACTGCAAAGATTCAAGTGAAACGTAAATGACGTTTTTGCCTTCCGCTTTGCCGAAATACACATTGTTCGGCACATCGTAATTGGCTTTCATGTAGTTCTCAACTTCCGTTACGTCACTTGAATCGGCGAGTGCGCGCTGGCTGTTGGATTTGACATTCTGCACAGCGTCATAAATCGTGAAATTGTATGTTCCTAAATATTTGACAAGATAGTTTCGGTCAAATGATCTGGTCAGCAATTCAGGACGGTCTGATTCCGCAACTGCCAGGTTGATTAAGAAAACGAGAATCGAAGACGCAAGAACGATTCGGAATGATTTTTTGTTAGACGACGTCTCGGCAGGCTTGTTCACTTTAATCGCTAAGATAATCAGAATGATCGTATCAATAAAGTAAAAGGCGTCAGTCGGTCTCATCAGCGAAAATGCGCTGTCACCGAGTTGGCCGCCGTTTGTTTTAGCCTGCATAATGACCGGAATCGTAATAAAATCATTGAAGAATCGATAATACACAATGTTTGCGTACAGTAAAAAAGACATTAAAAAATGAATCACTATGATGGCTGTCTGCTGTAATTTTTTCTTGAACAAAAGTCCAAATCCAAGAAAGAATAAGCTTGAGCTGAGCGGATTCACAAAAAGCAATATTTTCTGGATCGTGTTGTCTATTCCTAAGTTGAAGTTCAGGACATAACCGACATACGTCTTTACCCATAACAGGACGACCGCAATTAAGAAGAAGGCCAGTCCTCTTTCTTTTATAAATGTTTTCATTGTTACACTCCTTTTTTCCGATCACAGTTCGAGCGAAACGATAGAAAAAACGAACGTATCCAATATAACACGAATCAGCTAATTAGAAAAGTGAAAATCGTCCGATGGAAAAAGTGGCGAAAAACGCCGTCGAATCAACGTTTTCCTAGGAAATCGCCAAATGTAAATACAGGTTTCTTTCTGTCAATAAAGGAATAATATGGTTTGTGACAGCTGTATGATAAAATATGTTCATTACATGAATAGAGGTGGGACGATGGATTTTTCTCATATTGTGTCTGAAGATAAGATTAAACGCGCCATCAAAGACGGAGAATTTGACAACCTGCCGGGAATGGGAAAACCGCTGCCAAAGGATGATGCGGCTCACTTGCCGGAATCTCTGCGGATGGGATATCGTATGTTAAAAAATGCAGGGATGGCTGAGGATGAGGGTGCACTTAAAAAAGAGCTTATGACCCTCAACCATTTAATCTCCAAATGCTATGACGAAAAGGAACGTGAGCAATTATTAAGAAAAAAATCAGAGAAGCAGCTGATGCTCGATAAGCTTGCCGACAAAAAAGGCATGTTTTCCAAACCGGCGTCATCGTTTTATAAGAATCAAGTATATGATCGCCTTGGGCGAAACAGACCTTCTTCCACTTAATTTTCCTTGTCAGACGGCTGTTTTTTAGCCATCCAGCTTCCTTTTTTCCTCAATTTGACTCAGTTCTGTCTGTTCTAAAAGGTTTATGTTTTTCCAGCTGTGGGGAAATGACCCATAAACGGGTAAAGGGTGATGGGATGGAACCACTATTGGAATGGGTAGAGCGTATATCTGATTGGCTATGGGGGCCGCCGCTAATCATCTTACTGACAGGGACGGGATTGTACTTCACCATTTTGCTGAAGTTTTTTCAATTTCGCTATCCTCTATACATTTTGAAGCAGACGATCGGCAGCGTAGGAAAAAAGCCGAAGGGAGAGGGGACAGTTACGCCGCTTCAGGCATTGACATCAGCCCTCAGTTCGACGATTGGGGCGGCGAACATTGTCGGGGTGCCTGCGGCTATCATGTTTGGAGGACCCGGAGCGGTATTTTGGATGTGGCTGGTTGCCTTATTTGCTATGGCGATTAAGTTTTCAGAAAGTGTGCTTGCTGTTCATTACAGGGAAAAAAATGAGCAGGGTGAATTTGTCGGGGGACCGATGTATTACATAACAAAAGGACTGCGCATGAAATGGCTCGGCGTGTTTTTTTCTGTTGCACTGATCGTAGAGCTGATTCCAAGCATAATGGTTCAAGGGAATTCAGTTTCAGTCTCTCTTGCCGAAACGTTTTCTTTCAATAAAATATACGCCGGAATCGGGATCGCGTTTTTGATTGGTTTAGTTGTAATTGGCGGGGTGAAGCGGATCGGAAAAGTAACTGAGTTTGTCGTGCCTCTCATGGCAGGTGCATACGCGGGAGCCGGTCTTCTGATTGTTCTTATGAATCTTTCATCTGTGCCGGTGTTTTTCTCTCTTATTTTTTCGAATGCGTTTACTTCTTCTTCGGCAGCAGGAGGATTCGCAGGTGCTGCTTTGGCTGAAACCATCCGCTGGGGATTTGCCCGCGGCCTGTATTCTAATGAAGCCGGGATGGGAACAGCCCCGATTGCACATGCGGCGGCAATGACTGACCACCCCGTAAGACAAGGCTTCTGGTCTGTGATCGGAATTGTCATTGACACCTTGATTATCTGCACCACCACGGCATTTGTCGTCCTTGCATCGGGTGTCTGGACAGGGAAGGACGCCTCAAATGACCCAGCAGCATTGACTACGGCTGCATTTCAGCATTATTTCGGAGCTGGCGGAGGGTACTTCGTTTCGATTTCTCTCGTCTTTTTTGTTGTCTCGACCATTATGGTTGTCATATTTTACGGCGTAAAACAAGCTGAATTTCTATTCGGACGGCTGTCGGGACATGTCATTAAATTCGTCTATTTAGCGGCTATTATCATAGGTGCCGCAGGCGGAGCAAAAGCCATCTGGGGCTTTCTGGACTTAGCGTTAGCTTTCATTCTCGTTCCGAATGTGATTGCGCTGTTATTATTGAGCAAGAAGGTAAAAGCGCTGTATACCGAATTTTTCACATCTGAACAGTATTACCTGAAAGATAGAAGAAAAACGAAACAGGGCCCTGTTTACCAAACAAAAGAAGCTAAAAAGTCGTAGTGTTCTTGGTATTCAACAAATAGATGAACAAAGGCAGCAAAATCGCATCACCCCATTAATGAGCGTTAGTGACTCTGAGGCTTTCTGTAAAGCCTCTCTTGAACCTCTGATGGCGGACTAGGCGATCGGTTCTTCAATGCTTCTCCTTTAGCCGCCTTTTATTTTTACAATCAGGCATTTTGTCGTCAACAAAATAATAGTTTCAAACTCGTCTCTGCCAATACACTGGAAATAGACAGCGTATTGGCAGAGATTCCTCGTCTTTCTCTATTTCTTCTTTCAGATGCCGCAAAAAGGAAGGAGGGCGTGATCCTGAATAGATTCAGATTTTACGATTCCTTCGAAATATACAACAAATCCGCACAGTCCATTTCCGAAGTCAAACCCCATCCTTCTGTTAATAGTGTTTTCCTTGAGATAGGAGAAATCGGCCCTTCCTTGTTGGCCTCGAGCTCACGGAGGAACTTGCAGGGTATTCTCGTGTTTATTCATAGGGCTCACCTCTCAAAACATTTGCTAGCTCTTTAGATTAACCTTTTTGTTAAGCCATTCTATGACTTTACGAATAGTATGAAAGCGCTATAAAAAGTTGTTGACTACATGTATATACAAGAATACAATATAAACATAAGTTGTATATACAAGTTATCAAACGGAGGGGTTGGCATGGGGGAACTGAACAGATCAGCACGGCAAATTGTTGAAGCAGTCGGCGGTGCCGAAAATATTGCAGCGGCAACTCATTGTGTAACACGTTTACGCTTCGCGTTAATAGATGAAAGCAAGGTTGACCAAGAGGTGCTGGATCAAATCGATGTTGTAAAGGGATCGTTTTCGACAAACGGACAGTTTCAGGTTGTAATCGGCCAGGGAACAGTCAACAAGGTATATGCGGAACTGGTCAAGGAAACGGGGATTGGCGAATCAACAAAGGACGATGTGAAGAAGGCCTCAGAAAAAAATATGAATCCTTTGCAGCGTGCTGTGAAAACGCTTGCAGATATCTTTATTCCGATTTTGCCGGCGATTGTTACGGCAGGTCTCTTAATGGGGATCAACAATATCTTAACGGCGCAGGGGATTTTCTTCAATACGAAGTCGATTGTGCAGGTGTATCCGCAGTGGGCGGATCTCGCCAACATGATCAATTTAATCGCAGGCACGGCCTTTACGTTCCTGCCGGCGCTGATCGGCTGGTCGGCGGTGAAGCGGTTTGGCGGAAATCCGCTCCTTGGCATTGTACTCGGCGTTATGCTCGTGCATCCTGATTTGCTGAATGCATGGGGGTATGGCGCCGCGGAACAAAGCGGAGAGATCCCCGTATGGAATCTTTTCGGTCTGGAGGTGCAAAAGGTCGGCTACCAAGGGCAGGTGCTCCCGATTTTGCTCGCTTCATATTTGCTTGCCAAGATTGAATTGTTTTTGACGAAACGGACACCCGAGGGAATACAGCTTTTAGTCGTCGCGCCGATTACCCTGCTCGTGACGGGTTTTGCGTCCTTTATTATTATCGGTCCGGTCACATTTGCGATTGGGAATGTGTTAACTTCGGGGCTTATCTCGGTGTTCGGCTCATTTGCCGCGCTAGGCGGGCTGCTGTACGGCGGCTTATACTCGGCGCTGGTGATTACCGGAATGCATCATACGTTTTTGGCAGTAGATCTGCAGCTGATCGGCTCTAAGCTCGGAGGCACATTTTTATGGCCGATGCTGGCGCTGTCAAATATCGCCCAAGGATCAGCGGCGCTGGCGATGATGTTTATCGTAAAGGATGAGAAACAAAAAGGTCTTTCCTTAACATCAGGCATTTCCGCTTATCTGGGCATTACAGAGCCTGCCATATTCGGGGTGAACCTTCGCTACAGATTTCCTTTTATCATTGCGATGATCAGCTCAGGGCTGGCCGGGATGTATATCTCATCTCAAGGCGTTTTGGCAAGCTCCGTCGGTGTCGGCGGCGTGCCCGGCATTTTCTCGATTATGAGCCAGTACTGGGGCGCATTCGCAATCGGAATGGCGATTGTCTTAATTGTTCCGTTTGCCGGAACATACGCTTATGCGCGACTAAAACGTAAATAACAAAGGGGAGCGGGACGTGTTATTGACGGTCCCTTTTTCCCTTTTTCATTAAAAAAGACGGTGGTGGAGACAGATGAAAACAGAACAAACACCATGGTGGAAAAAAGCCGTGGTTTATCAAATTTATCCGAAAAGCTTTAAAGATACGACGGGAAACGGCATTGGCGATTTGAATGGAATTATTGAAAAGCTTGATTACTTACAAACGCTTCAGGTTGATGTTCTTTGGCTAACGCCGATTTACGACTCGCCGCAGCATGATAACGGGTATGATATTCGGGATTACTACACGATTTATCAAGAGTACGGCACAATGGAAGATTTTGAACGCTTATTAGCTGAAGCGCACAAAAGGGGCTTAAAAGTCGTCATGGATCTTGTGGTCAATCATACGTCAACTGAGCACACATGGTTTAGAGAGGCGATTTCTTCAAAAGACAGTCCATACCGTGATTTTTATATATGGAAAAACCCGAACGAAAACGGTACAGCCCCGACAAACTGGGAATCGAAATTCGGCGGCTCGGCATGGAAGCTAGACGAAGCCTCAGGCCAATATTATTTGCACCTGTTTGATGTCACACAGGCTGATTTGAATTGGGAAAATGAAGAGGTCAGAAAGCATGTCTACGAGATGATGCATTTTTGGTTTGAAAAAGGAATTGATGGCTTCAGGCTTGATGTTATCAATCTGATTTCAAAAGACCAGCGCTTTCCGAATGCCAAAGACGGCGGTGACGGCCGTTCCTTTTATACAGACGGACCGCGTGTTCACGAGTTTTTGCATGAGATGAACAGGGAGGTATTCGCAAAATATGACAGCATGACAGTCGGTGAGATGTCTTCTACATCGATTGACCATTGCATCCGTTATACAAATCCGGGCAACGAAGAGCTTGATATGACGTTTAACTTCCATCATCTCAAGGTCGATTATCCAAACGGAGAAAAATGGGCCTTGGCTCCGTTCAATTTTCTGAAGCTGAAGGAGATTTTATCCGTGTGGCAGACGGAGATGCAGGCGGGAGGGGGCTGGAACGCTTTGTTTTGGTGCAATCATGATCAGCCGCGCATTGTATCGAGATATGGAAATGATGGTCCACATCGGGTGAAATCGGCAAAAATGCTTGCGACGGCCATTCATATGATGCAGGGCACACCTTATATTTATCAGGGGGAAGAGCTCGGCATGACGAATCCGAGGTTTACCAGCATCAGCTCCTATCGGGATGTTGAGTCGTTGAACATGTATCACGCCTTCAAGAAAAAAGGCATGGCGGAGAAAGAGATTTTAGCCATTTTACAGGAAAAATCCCGTGACAATTCCAGAACACCCGTCCAGTGGGATAATACGCCGAATGCCGGATTCACATCAGGCACGCCATGGATACCGGTCGCCGGCAATTACCGGGAGATCAATGCAGAGGCGGCGCTGAAGGACAAACATTCGGTCTTTTATCACTACCAGAAGCTGATTCAGATTCGCAAAGCGTATGACATTGTCACAGACGGAACGTATGAACTGATCGCAAAGGACGATCCAAACGTGTTTGCGTATATGAGACATGGCGAAAATGAGAAACTGCTCGTCATCAATAATTTTTACGGGACGGAGGCAGCCTTTACACTGCCGGACACGCTTAAGCCCGACGAGTGGGAGGCAGAGGTGCTTCTGACAAACGATGAAGAGAGAGGGGAACTGAAGAATATGACGCTCCGCCCGTATGAGTCCATTGTTTATCATTTAACAAAACCGTGCTAAACTAAGCTGGGTGGTCATAAATGAAGGTGAATAAATTTATCACAATCTATAAAGACATCGCACAGCAAATTGAAGACGGCCGATGGAAGGCGGAGGAGATTCTTCCGTCTGAACATGAATTGACCGCACAGTACGGCACATCAAGAGAAACGGTCCGAAAGGCGCTTCACATGCTGGCTCAAAATGGATATATCCAGAAAATCAGAGGGAAAGGCTCCGTGATTCTCAACCGTGAAAAAATGCAGTTTCCGGTCTCAGGGCTTGTCAGCTTCAAGGAACTGGCGCAAACTTTGGGGAAAGAAACGAAAACAGCCGTTCACACATTCGGGCTGGTGCCCCCGTCAGATCTGATCCAAAAACAGCTTCGGGCGCAGCCGGGTGATGACATATGGGAAGTGATCAGGTCAAGAAAGATTGACGGGGAGCATGTCATTTTGGACAAGGACTACTTTTTCAGAAAGCATGTGCCTCACCTGACGAAAGAAATTTGTGAAAACTCCATTTATGAATATATTGAAGGAGAGCTTGGTCTTTCGATCAGTTACGCACAGAAAGAAATTGTGGCCGAGCCGTGTACGGATGAGGACAGGGAATTGCTTGATTTACGAGGCTATGACCATATGGTGGTTGTGAGAAACTATGTCTTTTTAGAGGATACAAGTCTCTTTCAATATACCGAAAGCAGACACCGTCTGGACAAATTCAGGTTTGTCGATTTTGCGCGACGGGGAAAATAAAGAGCGCCTGCCTGCGGCAGAGCGCTTTTTTGTATGGTATCAAAATTGATACTATCCAACAAAAATGTGCGTACTTTTACTTTTTCTCATAATGGCTACAATAGAGATGAGAGTAACATAAAGGAGAGGTGTTTTACATGGCAGATCTAAAGAAACAAATTCTAGATGCATACAATTTCAGGCATGCCACTAAGGAATTTGACCCGAATAAAAAAGTATCAGACAGCGATTTTGAATTTATTTTAGAAACAGGAAGACTGTCTCCGAGTTCACTCGGCCTAGAGCCTTGGAAATTTGTCGTCGTCCAAAATCCGGAATTCCGCGAGAAGCTTCGTGAATACACATGGGGCGCGCAAAAGCAGCTACCGACCGCAAGCCATTTCGTCCTGATTCTTGCGCGTACAGCGAAGGATATCAAATATAATGCGGATTACATCAAACGTCATTTAAAAGAAGTAAAACAAATGCCTCAAGACGTGTACGAAGGCTATTTAAGCAAAACAGAAGAATTCCAGAAAAATGATTTGCATTTGCTTGAAAGTGACAGAACATTGTTTGACTGGGCATCCAAACAAACCTATATCGCGCTTGGCAACATGATGACTGCCGCTGCGCAAATCGGCGTTGATTCCTGCCCTGTGGAAGGCTTCCAATATGATGAAATTCATCGTATTCTTGAAGAAGAAGGCCTTCTGGAAAACGGAAGCTTTGATATTTCTGTCATGGTGGCGTTCGGCTACCGTGTGCGAGACCCTCGTCCGAAAACAAGATCTGCTGTTGAAGATGTTGTGAAGTGGGTTTAAATAAAGAAAGCTGCTCGCTAAGCGAGCAGCTCTTTTTTTATGCCTGATTCGCTCTGTTCTGTTTTCTTCGCTGATGCAAATATAACGCTGTGCCGAGTGCGCTGATCAGAAATCCGGCCAGCAGGATGGAATACATGGATGTGGCTGTGTCCGGAAGCAGGCCGCCAGCCGGACCGTCTGTTCCTGATCCGCCCGAACCGTTTCCACCAGAGCCGTTTGTCGGTTCAGTGCCGGGAGGTGTATCATTTCCTCCGTTCCCGTCAGTCGGCTGTTTTCCGCCTGGTTTATCGGACCCTCCGCCATTGCTGCCGTCATCACCGCCTGTCGGCTGATCGGACGGGAATGTCGGCGGTTTATTGTTCTCACCGGAATTTAAGATCGTGTATTCGCTGAAGTGGTTTGTGTATCCTGTTACCATATCATTGTCAACTGATCCGTTTTCTGTCTTTGTGAAAGCTTTCTTTTTCCGGTCGACATGGTAAATGGCAGGGTTGTGAGCTTCTTCAATATCAAACATCCGAAGCGAAAGCTGAACGGGTTCTTTAAATGATTTCACTTCTTTTCCTTTTTGCTTCAATGTAAAGTCATATACATTTGATAAAGAGACGTTTAATTCTCCTTTAGATTTAATTCCGATCTCAGTATCCGCGGTTTTAATGTTCGCCATCGGAAGCTTCATGCTGTACCAATAGTTGAACACCGTCAGGGATGGATCTAAATCTCTATCTTTCAATAGCTTGACCTGATCTTTTTTCATTTTTAGATTGATAGGCTTCTCTTGAGATCCTTCAGCCATTTCATAATAGACAAATGGCGTGTTGGCATTTTTAGCATAAATCGCAAATTTGTCTTCATCGAGTGCCCAGCTGCCATCCTTCTGCTTAGTCGGCAGGAATACTTCTTTAATGCGTCCTTCGATTTTAGGAGAGACCTTGTTTCCTAGTTTTTTCAGCTGTTCGGTGAAAATCTCATAATCTACGTAACCAAGGTCTTCACCATGGGATGCCTCCGTAAAGACAGAGTATCCGTCTCCACCGCCGCCGACAAACTGATTTGTTGCGACGCGGTAGGTATCATCTGAATTCAAATCAACTTTTTCTCCGTTAGGCGATTCGAATTTCACGTCTACAACACGTTGTCCAGGTTCGTTGTTTAATGTAAAGGTATATTCGATTCCAGCCACCTGAGGGAAAGCGCCGCCTCCGTTTTCCACATTGCTTAAGCCTTGTTCAAGAGCTTCTTTAATTTGTTTTCCGGTTAAATCAGCGACGTAAAGTGTGTTGCCGAACGGCATGACGTTCAGTACTTCGCCGAGAGTAATCACGCCTTTGTCTATGCCGGCTCTGATGCCGCCGCCATTTGTGATCGCAATGTCGGCTCCTGCTGATGCTTTCGCTTTTGCCAGCATGCCGTCCGCGATGAAGTTTCCGAGGTTTGTTTCCTTCGTTCGCACATGCTCACGCTGGCCGTCAAGCGCCACATCCGTGTAGCCGACTTTTTCATTTTTAACGTCCTCTAATTCATTTTTGAACTGATCAAGCTCTTTTTTTGCTTCTGCGTTTTCTTCTGTATGTTCATCAATTGGCAGCACGCTCAGATTTGATTTGTCTGTTTGTACAACGCCGTTTTCATCAAACACGACATCGACACGCCCTAAGAATTGGCCATATTCTTTTGCCTGCGCCACGATTGTCGGTTCGTCGTTTTCCACGACCTCCATTTTGTCCACGAGGGTGTGGGTGTGCCCGCCGATGATCAAGTCAATGCCTTTCACTTTTTTGGCTAGCTCAAGATCGCGGTTATGCCCAATATGGGTGAGAGCAATAATTTTGTTTACTTTTTCATCTTCCTGAATCGTTTTCACGGTGTTCTGCGCAGTTTGAAATGCGTCGTTAAATACAATGCTTTTGCCCGGGCTGGATGTTGTGGCTGTGTCTTCTGTTGTCAGTCCAAAAACGGCGACTTTTTCACCGTCAACGTCTAACAGAATGTACGGATGGATGCCCGGCTCTTTCTTTTCTCCCGCAGTAAAGGTCTGCGGCTTTTTGACATATGATTTCAGCTTAGGTTCATTTGATACATCCACGTTCGCGCTGACGATCGGGAAATCAGGCGCTTCAAAGTGATACCGATTTGCCGGATCGACAGTAGTGCTGTTCCCGCTGAGAAAATCAGAAAGCACGGACGGACCTTTATCAAATTCGTGGTTTCCGAAGGTCATGGCGTCATAACCCATCATGTTCATCAGTTTCAGGTCGGCTAAACCGTTCCATTTCGTGAAATACAGGTCGCCGGAAAACACATCTCCCGCGTCAAGCAGGATATTGTGGTCTGTTTCGTTTCTTACTTCGTTGATTTTCGTCATTCGTCTGGCTGCGTCATCAAGGTGCGCGTGCGTATCATTGGTATGCATGACGGTAAGATCCCATAATCCGCCTTTAGGAGGATCGGTATCTGAATCGTCGTCAAATTGAAGCTTGTACACGCCATAGCCTTCATTTGAAGAATGTCTTACATAAGCGACATCATCGGCTTTGTCCGCAAAAGGCTTGGCTAAAAGTGAAGATTCAAACGTCAAATTCGTGCCGGAAACCGGTGCAATCGACCAGTTGTTATCGGCTTTTGGATTTAATGTTTCCTGTTCAATAATGTAATCCATCAGCACCTGTCTGTTTTCAACTGCGGAGCCGTGGACTATCTTATCACTCGTCAGATGAGGGAAACCGCCTCCGCCGGATGCGCGGTAATTATTTGTCACTACGAGAAATTCCTGGCTCGGGCTGATCGGTTTGCCTTCATAGGAAAGATTGATGATCCGGCTTGAATTTCCGTTGATCACTTTTCCGTTTTCGTTGTATTTGGCCGGTTTCGTGACATCGACCTGATAGGTGACGCCGTCAATCACATCAAAGTTGTAGGAGCGGAAATTCTCATTCAGTAAGGCTTGGTCGCCGCCTTTAGACGGATCGATTTGATTAAATTGGCCCGCTGACATCTCGAGCCAGTCCTTCACTTCGCTGCCGGTCAGTTTCACGATCTGGAGGGTATTATCGTACAGATACAAGTCACCGACGTTTTTAATCGCAAGATTCCCGGCCGGAATGTTGGTATAGTAATTGGCTCCGTTTCTGCCGCCGGCTTTAAACGGCGCGCCGGCTGACAAAATCGGGAGATCCTTATACTCGGTATCCTTCATTTCGTTTTCCGCGTACCATTTTTGCGCATCTGTCACAATTTGAATAGAAGGGTCGTCCTTGACCTGTGCAAAGAAGCTGTTAATGTCGGCTTCTGTTTTGCCGACAGGCTTTCTGACATATTCCAGTGTGTTTTGATGTGTTTGCTGAATGGTGTTTGTGACGGCTTCGTTTCTGGAAGTGACACTGCCGGCAATTGATTCGATGCTGCCCATGGAATCTGCGACCTTCCACGAGCCGTCTGTTTTTTCAAGCTTGAGGTCAATGACGCCTAAATATTTGCCCCAGCTGCTTGGCATGACGACCGGAATGCCGTTTATTGTTCCTTTTTCAACATCGAACTGAGCGGCACCCGCATATTCTGCGGAAGGGAAGAGTCCGTGCTGATGGCCCGAGACAATCGCATCAATGCCCTTTGTTTTCGTGGCCAGGTCAAAAACAACGTTTTCTGCACCTGACGATTGCGCCTGCTTTTCAATACCAGTGTGGGCAAGGGCAATAATGACATCCGCGCCTTCTGCCTTCATTTTCGGTATCGTTTCATTGGCAGATTCGACAATATCCTGTACCTGAACCTGTCCTTCGAGATTTTTTTTGTCCCAGGTCATGATCTGCGGCG
The DNA here is from genome assembly GCF_036765115.1 of Bacillus sp. 0909A. Classification (NCBI taxonomy): domain Bacteria; kingdom Bacillati; phylum Bacillota; class Bacilli; order Caryophanales; family Bacillaceae; genus Bacillus; species Bacillus sp. 0909A. The sequence continues at coordinate 86,313 of NZ_JBAIZU010000004.1, read as the reverse complement.
GGACAAAGCCTATGTAGCCTATTTTGACCTTCTGTTCGTTTCCGTTTTCATCTGTGACAGTTTTCTCGTTAATAACATACGGCGTATAACGGTGTTCGCCGCCAGTTGTTTTGACATTGGCATTTACAATCGGGAAATTGGCTCCTTTGATCGTACCGTCGAGAAAGTCGAGCCCGTAATTAAATTCATGATTCCCCAATGTGCCGGCGTCGTATTTCAACGCATTCATGACGCTGATGATCGGGTGGGTTTTCGCGCCGGAGATAATGTCGTCTTTTTCATATTTCACCGCGTATTCGCCCAGCGGATTCCCTTGAATCAAGTCGCCGTTATCGACGAGCAGGGTGTTTGGGTTTTGCTCACGGTGCTTTTGGATCAGCTGAGCCGTTCTGGCAAGCCCGAATTCTGTCGTTTCTTTGTCGCTGTAGTAATCGTAATCCATCATATTGGCATGAATATCAGTTGTAGCCAAAATACTGAGATTCACTTGAGGAGCCGTGTTTTCTTCTGCGTAAACGGGCGGTGTTGGGAGGATTAGGCTAAGTATCATAATGAGGGGCAGCAGAATACGGAGAATGTTACTGACGTCTTTTCGTCTTTTCTGTATTCTCACCAGTTCTCCACCTTTCAACGAAATTTATGTTACAGGTTCTATTGTAAGAATATTTTGTAAGCATTTGTAGATGTTTCTTTATGATTATTGTAAAAGGGAGAAAAATAAGTATTATGTATCATCTTTGGATGATGTGAATTGGGTCATTGTGCTTATCGTGTGTCAGATCTGTAAAATGTTTATGATATTGTGGCTGGGGTAGAGTGTTTTATGTAGACATATTAAGGGGGAGGTTATTAATCATGGGTAAAAAAATCGCCGTTGTGCTGACAGATTATTTCGAAGACAGCGAGTATACTGAACCAGCCAAAGCATTTAAAGAAGCGGGGCATGAGCTGACCGTTATCGAAAATGAAAAAGGGAAAACCGTAAAAGGCAAGCAGGGGAATGCGCAAGTCACAGTTGATGCGTCCATTGATGACGTAAACCCTTCTGACTTTGACGCGCTATTAATTCCGGGAGGGTTTTCACCCGACCAGCTTCGTGCCGATGACCGGTTCGTCCAGTTTACAAAAGCGTTTATGACGGACAAAAAGCCGGTATTTGCGATTTGTCACGGCCCGCAGCTGCTGATTACTGCTAAAGCGCTGGAAGGCAGAAAAGCGACAGGCTATACGTCTATTCGTGTAGATATGGAATACGCGGGGGCTGATGTCGTCGACCAAGAGGTAGTGGTTTGCCAAAATCAATTGGTCACCAGCCGCACGCCGGATGACATTCCTGCATTTAACCGCGAGTCTTTGGCACTGCTTGAAAAATAACAAAAACGGACGCCCTGCGGGGACGTCCGTTTTTTCATGATCGCTTGGAGCCTGCGGTTAGTTTATTGTATCTGTAATACAAAAAGGCAGCGGAGGCTGTCCCGATGACAGCAATGCCGAAGTCGAACATAAAGATATGGGCTATGCCTCCTGCTTTTGCAATGAGTCCGGTAGCAATCGGCAGCAGAATCGACGCAAGACTTGAAGCTGTCGCAACAATTCCGGTGACGGTGCCTTTGCGTTTCCAGAAAAGCTCTGTCATTAATGTAACGGTAATTTGAAACACACCAGCGGTTGAAAATCCTAAGAAAAAGGCTGTGATGTCCAGCACTACTGGATCGTGAACTGTCAGCATAACCGCAAGCGTACATAATGTAATAACGGGGTACAGCAGCGTAATTATCACCGGTTTTACCCATCTGTTCAGCAAAAGAGCTAATAATAAAACCGATACCAAAGATCCTATACTATAGTAGCTCAGCAATTGTACGGATGCTGATTCAGCTAACCCTGCAGCCTTTTGGGCATAGCTTGGGAGCCAAATTTGAGATACTGTAAATAAAGCTGTTGAAGTAAAGCCAATAATAATCAGGGCAGCGCCTTCTTTCTTCATGTCGGGTTCTGATAAGAAAGCTGGAGATCCCTGTTGTCCGGAGCTGATTGGTTGTTTCTGTTTTTTTGGCAGCGAAACTGCTGATAAATAGAGGATGTTCAGCGCATAGACGGCTGCCGGCAAATAAAATGCAAATCCGTAGAATAGGCTATGGTCTGCCAAAACTGTAATCAGGAGCGGCAAAAGAGCGGCCCCGAGAGACATAAAAGCTTTTACCAAGACATTCGCCGAGCTGGGGGCAGTTGGAAAGAGCTCCGTTAAAGCCGGATATGTTCCTGCGTCCATGGCTGAATTTGCGACTCCGGCTAATAAAGCAAACACAAACGCAAGTTCATAACTCGGTGATAAGGGAATACCGACTAAAAAGACAGCCATCATTCCGGCGGAAGCCACAATGAGCGGTTTTCTGCCTACTTTATCTGATAAAACGCCAGATATTCCGTATGTCAGCAGCTTGCCGAATCCGATAGCCGCAATTACATAACTGATGCCTGTCGGGTCGGTATTCCACTGCTTTGTTAAGGAGGACATGTTGGATGCGAGAATAATATTGACCATTCCGAGCAAGAAGTAGTTTATGTACATTCCGGTTGCTGTTTTGACGTATTTCGTTTTCATTCTAGTACTCCTTCAAAATCTTATTCGACCATTTGCTGTGTTCGCCAAGACCGGCGCCTTGCTGCAGCATGATGACGAGTCTTTCAATTGTCCGGCAGCATGCTTCTTCAGCTTGCTGTCATCGGGTAGATATTTGCGGGCATGCCTGCTGCCGCGTCTTTCCGGCTCCCCAACAAACGAAAGCAAAAAGATCATCTTCATCAATAATAAAAAAGACTTGCCGAATGCCGGCAAGCCCCATTATTTTCGAAGTGATGCAAGTTCTTGAGCGATCGCCTGCATTTCGCTCGGGCTGAATGCATCTTTTTTCATCACCATTTTATGAAGGTAGGTGAGATCCTCTATTTTTTCGTCGCTGAAGTCTTCCGCTTTGATAACCCCGACATTCAGCATGTTCAGTTTTTGTGAAATCTCTTCAATCATTTGAGTTAATGTTTCTGTATTTTGGCTGGACAAATGATTACATCCTTTCTTTCGCGTCATTTGGTATGTTTTATTCTAACAGAATTTCATCAGAAAAAAACCCTATTCTCATTTCGGCCATTTATTTCAAAAAAGTGGTGACATCAGTTGAAATGTTCTTGAACATCCTACTAAGATAGCGGTAAAGGTTTCTTTTTAGAGATATATGGGCAAAGAATAGGGAGGTTGCACAACATGATCAGCGTATTATTTGTTTGCTTGGGAAACATTTGCCGGTCTCCAATGGCGGAAGCGATATTTCGGGACTTGGCAGCAACAAAAGGATTAGAGGGGAAAATCAGAACAGACTCAGCCGGCATCGGCGGCTGGCACATCGGCAATCCTCCGCATGAAGGAACGCAGGAGATATTGCGCAGAGAAGGAATCAGCTTTGAAGGCATGCTAGCGCGCCAGGTGCGCGAACAGGATTTAACCGATTTTGATTACATCATTGCGATGGATGCAGAAAATATCGGAAGCCTGAGAAGCATGGCGGGGTTTAAAAAAGCCGCACAGATCAAGAGGCTGCTTGACTACGTTGATGATTCAGATCTTGCGGACGTTCCCGACCCTTACTACACTGGGAACTTTGACGAGGTCTACCAATTGATCAGATCAGGCTGTGAGCATCTGCTTGCATCCATTCAAGAAGAAAAACTATTGTAAGGGAAAGGAGTGTTCATCATGAACAATGAACGCTGGTTGCTGAAAGGGGTCATTCTCGGAGCCGCGGCAGGCGCTGCGCTATCCTTATTCCATAAGCCGACGAGACAGGCCTGCGGCATGAGATGGATGACGTGCAAGCATAGAATGTCTCTGTACAAAAACAATCCTGAACTATTGAAAAACAATGTCATTACAAAAATTGATCAAGCAAAACAGCTGGCCCAGACGCTGTCAGATGAAGTCGGCTTCGTTAATCAGCAAGTCAAAGAACTGAAAAAAACAACGCCGAAAGTGATGGAGCTGGTACAGGAAACGAAGGACCACTTTTCAAAAGATAAATGATCAAACATTCGAGGTGAGACGACATGAACTTTCTGAAAGAGCTGTTCGGCAGATACACCCTTCATGAGGGGCAAAGCAAATCTGCGGAGCTGGCGTATTTTTTTCTATTATCGCTGTTTCCGTTTTTGATTTTTATGCTGACGCTCACCGCGTATCTTCCAATTTCTACAGATGACGTGCTGGGGGTTGTGAAACAATACGCTCCCGGGAGTGCGATGTCCCTCATTGAATCCATTACCCACCAAACATTAAATGACCGAAACGGCGGATTGCTGTCATTCGGGATCATCGCGGCGTTATGGTCTGCGTCTAATGGAATGAATTCCATCGTCAGATCGTTAAACCACGCGTATGAAGTGGAGGAAAACCGCTCTTTTATCATTGTTCGTCTAACCTCAATTTTTCTGACGATTGCCATGGTGTTTACCATTTTAGTTGCCCTGCTTCTGCCGGTATTCGGCCGGCAGATCGGACTGCTTGCTGCGGATTTTGTCGGCGCGTCGGACCTGTTTTTATCCATCTGGACTGCGATTCGCTGGGGAGTCAGCCCGCTTGTGCTGCTGATTGTTTTTTCTGCTTTGTACATCATCGCCCCTAACAAAAAGCTGTCGCTTCGCTTTGTGATGCCAGGTGCACTGTTTGCGGCCATCGGCTGGATTGTCGTCAGCACCTTGTTTTCGTTTTATGTCAGTACATTTGCGAACTATAGTGCCACATACGGAAGCATTGGGGGGATCATCGTCCTGATGATCTGGTTTTACTTAAGCGGGATTTTAATTATTTTAGGGGGAGAAATCAATGCGCTTTTACATAAACGTAAAAAGCTTCCTGATGAAAATCCCTACAATTAGAGCACCCTATAAAGGAACTATAGTTCAAAAATGATCCGGGGGGCTATACGTGATGACAAAGCATACGAAAAAAGGCGGAAGCCATAACAAACAGAACTCAAAGAGCAAATCGAGTCAAAAAACTAGCGGAAGTGCCAACGGACAAAACGGCTATCATTAGAACAAAAGCGCCTCCTGACATGATGTCAGGAGGCTTTTTCTATGAAGAGGAAGAATAGGTCTCAGCCGCGGGCCAGCTTTTCGGTTTGCCTAAAGCAATAGCGAGCCAGACAGCGGCCAGAATGAGGGTAATCAAATAAAACAAGTTAGCGCTTTCGAAGGTTTGCATATACCAGCCGCCCGCAATCGGCCCGAAAATGCTGCCGAGACTGAATGAAATGCCGCAAAGCAAATTCCCCGCCGGCAGCAGGTGGGACGGAAGAAGGTCTGTCATAAAGCTGATGCCGAGTGTAAAGGTTGACCCGACTGCCATGCCCGCAATAAAGAAGCAGCAGCCGATCACATAAGGAAACGGGAACACGCCTGCGATGAGAAAACAAAAGGCCCCCGCCAGCAAAATCACTAGCAGCACATTCCGTCTTCCGTACTTATCGCTGAGAATGCCGAGCGGGAATTGAAAAATAATGCTCCCGATCGCAAATGCAGGAAGAATCAAAGCGACGGCGTCCACAGATAAACCCAGACGCAGCGCATATACAGGAAAGCTGCCGTTTAATGCTGTCTCCAGAAATCCGTACCCGAACGTAGGCATAAACGCAACCCATGCAAACAGCATAGCCTGGTAAAAGCGTCTGAAACTATTGTCTGATTTGGTTTCATGAGGGCTGGTTTCCGGGTATGCATTTTGTAGCAAGAAAACAAACAGCCACGCAAGCAAACTGATGCAGCCTGACACGATAAAAGGCAGTGCCGGACTCAGCTTTACAAGCGGAACCATAAACGGACCCGCAGCAAAACCAAGGCCAAAGGAGAGTCCGTAAATGGAAAGATTTCTCCCGCGGTTTTGCTTTGACGACATGGAGGTCACCCACGTTTGTGTCGAAAAATGAAGCATATGGTCGCCGATCCCGATGAAAAGACGAAGCAGAAACCACACCCAAACCGACTGAAGCCAAATGAACCCGAACAAGCTTAAAATGACGATGCTTCCGCCCATGACAATCAGCGGTTTGAAGCCCAGTTTTCTAAGCAGAGCCTCCATAAACGGAGAAGCCAATAGCACTCCGATGTACAGTCCGGTCGCATGCAGGCCGTTGATCGCCGCTGATTCACCATTTGTTTCAAAAATAATCGAGATGACGGGCAGTAGCATGCCTTGTGAAAATCCGGATATGGAAACAAGCAAAACCAGAATAAAAAAATGCTTTCGTGACATCGTGTCTGTTCTCCTTTGTGAGATCTATGTTGATCGTACACCGATTTCCAAAAGCCGGCAACCTGAAAAAAGCCTAAATCGCCCGTAAACATTTGACCTCGTGTAATCATGATGATTTTTGTGAAGAATAAACATAAAACAAGTCATACAAAAGGAGTCAATTCACTATGAATCGTATCTTTTTTATATTAGTGGCGGCGGGTGTCCCGCTGTCTGTTATCGGCAGTTTGATGCATTGGCCTTCTGCCATTCTCTTTGCAGTCTATTGTGTAACGATTATTGCTCTGGCAAGCTATATGGGAAGAGCGACAGAATCGCTGTCCATTATTGCCGGGCCGCGGATCGGCGGTCTGTTGAACGCCACCTTCGGGAATGCGGTTGAGCTGATTATCTCGCTATTTGCATTAAAGGAAGGCCTCACCGGCATCGTGCTTGCTTCTTTAACCGGTTCCGTGCTTGGAAATCTCCTGCTGGTTGCCGGCTTATCGTTTTTTGTCGGCGGTTTAAAATACAAGCGGCAGGAGTTTAATATCCATGACGCGCGTCATAATTCCGGGCTTTTGATTTTCGCCATTATTGTGGCTTTCGTAATTCCTGAGGTGTTTTCGATTGGAATGGGGGATACAAGCAAGCTTAATTTAAGCATCGGCATCAGCATCATTTTGATTCTGTTATATGTGGCGGCTCTGTACTTTAAGCTTGTTACGCACCGCGGTGTATATCAGCCAAAAAATGCTGTCAAGCCAGAGGAAGAGGAGCAGCCGGAATGGTCAGGGAAGGTTGCCACGCTCGTCTTGTTTGCGGCAACAATTGTCGTGGCGTACATATCCGAAAACCTGGTGCACACATTCCACTCGGTTGCTGAACAGTTTGGCTGGAGTGAGCTGTTTATCGGGGTCATCATCGTTGCGATTGTCGGTAATGCGGCGGAACACGCTTCAGCGATTATCATGGCTTATAAAAACAAAATGGACATTGCGGTGGAGATCGCTGTCGGCTCCACTTTGCAGATTGCCATGTTTGTCGCGCCGGTTCTCGTGATCTGCTCTATCTTTTTCCCGGTAAGCATGCCGCTTGTCTTTACACTGCCGGAGCTTGTCGCGATGGTATCTTCCGTTCTCTTAATGATTGCCATTTCGAATGATGGTGATTCTAACTGGTTTGAAGGTGCTACGCTGTTAGCGGCTTATGTCATTATGGCGATCGGCTTTTTCCTTCTTTAACCTAAAAAAATGATGGATAACAACAAAGCGGGAAGAAAAGACTAAGGGAAAATGCCATAGAAAGAGTGATATGATGAAAAAGCTATTTCATTCCACACTTATTGTGTTGTTATTCTTTAGTTTTTTCGGCGTTCAGCCCATCCACGCGAAAAAGCAGTTTAAGGTGCCTAATTCTGTAGCAAGCATCTCGAAGGAAAACACATATCCGAATGCTTCACAGGATCAGCCGATGCTTCAGCCGAGCAAGCTGGCTAAGGAACTGCTGAATTCATCAGAGGTACAGATCCAAAATCCGCACCTCATCAAAATGCTGAACGAGTCTACGGTCTCTGGCACACCGCTTGCGGTCGGCTACCGGGCCACAATATTTCTCGGGAAATGGGCGCTCGGATATGAATCGAATGAAACGGTCGCCAACTGGGAATATAAAAAAATCAATACTAACCGTTCGGATAACCGCGGCGGAAAACAAACGGCTGAAATGCATTACGCTCAAGAGCAGCAATATAAAGTAATGGGCGGCCTGACAGCAAAAGTTCCAAACTCGGAAGACGTCAAAAGCATGATGATGCTGAAGGCGATGGAAAAAACAAATCTTCCGCTTGCATTTGAAACGGTCATCGGAGCGGGAACAAAACGAGATCAAATTTATAAAGTCGCTCCGAAAAAGCTTGGTTATTTAAACGCATATGCTCCGGCTGTGAACGAAAAAGGGAAAGTGACTTACGGAGAAGTCTATTTAGTGCTCAAAGGCAATAAACGAAAACTTGTTGTGAAAAATGTCACGTCACAGGGAATCGGCGCGTGGATTCCGGTTCAAGACCATGTCACGTTTAGCTTCCAGCTTTCCTCACAGCCAAGATAAATAAAAAACTGATTCCATTATGGAATCAGTTTTTTTATTGGGTTCTTTCGATTCTTACCGCTTCCTCAAGCATTTGAACATTGTTTTGGTACAGCTGGCGAACGAGAACCCGTCTGGCGGCAAGGCTGGCGCTGAAATAATCTTCATCCCGCACCATGCCCTTCACGGTAAATTCAACCCCGCGGTTGATTTTATTCAAAGCGGTAATGCCGTGTATTTGAAAAGGCTCTGTCGGGTTTCCGAATTCATCCCGCTTCAGTGAATCGCGAAGCTCTTCATTCAGCATGTCACAAGCTTCCTCAAGCACACTGTATACACGGTCTGGATCTTCTTTAAAGCTGATGAGAAAGGATTCGGTAATCCGCATAAAATCGATATTATAATTTTCTATCTGTCTGACCTCACCATTGCTGATGGTGAGCAGTTTTCCGCTCCACTCGCGGATTTGCAGCGAGCGCAGGCCAATTTCTTCGACAGTGCCGTTAAATAAATTGTTTACCGTCACATAATCGCCTTTGTGCAGCTGGCGTTCATAAATTAAAAACACACCCGCCAGCACATCCTTAATCAGCGATTGGGCGCCAAAACCGATGACGATACCGGCTACACCCGCCCCGGCTAAAATCTTGCCGAAATCATGCACAAATAAAGAAATAACATAAAAGATAAAACCAATTGTCGCCGTATATTGGGTGATAGAACGGACAAGGCTTTCGATGGTCTTCTCTTTTTTTTCTTCAATAAAGTCCGTTCGTTTGAAAAATAACTGTACCAATCGGTTAATGATAAAGACACCGATCCACAAAATAACGGCGACAAGGAGAATATCAACGATTTTATTCTGAAAAATCTCCGTAAGTGTTTCTTCCATCCGCATCTAACTCCTGGCTTGACGTTTTGAAAAATCTGTATCCTGGTAGTAGCTGTTTTTGACGAGTACGTTTGGTCCGAGACACCGGACATTCGGGCAGTGGCAGTTCAGCTCTTTGGCCAGCTTTGTTTCTCTCCACTTTTGGTAGGCGGAAGGCAGGCTGTCCGTTTGTATATTGCCGAGCGGCGGTGTATCGCCAAAGTCCGTCACGATAATATTTCCGTCAAAAATATTGACATTCAGGCGCGACCGGCCGTCAGGGTCATTTCTCACTGTCACGTTTTTCGCCGTACGAAGCCGGCGCAGCAGCTCTTGATCCTCTTCATTGGGACTGCATGCGTAAAACGGCAGTGTTCCGAACAGCATCCATGTCTTTTCATCACGAATATCCAGCAAGCGGTGAATGGCCTGTCTCATGTCCTTCAGACTGAGAGATTCGAGGGCGCTCGCAAAATCACTCGGATACATCGGATGGACTTCATGGCGCTGACATTTCATATCTTCTGTGATTTGGCGGTGAATATGCTCAATATGCGGAAGTGTGCGTTTGTTCAGCATCGTTTCCGCTGATACCATCACTCCGGCATCCACTAGCTTGCGGCTGTTTTCGATCATTTTATCAAAATAGCGCGCGCGCTGCTCGAAGGTCGGTTTTCTGTCCATCATAGCGAAACCGATTTCCGCAAACTCTTCAACCGTTCCCCAGTTATGAGAAATATGTAACACATCAAGATACGGAATAATCCATTCGTATCGCTCGATATCGAGAGTCAGGTTTGAATTGATTTGGGTCCGCACCCCGCGTTCGTGGGCGTATTTCATTAACGGCACGACATATTCCTTTACGGATTTTAATGAAAGCATCGGCTCTCCGCCTGTAATACTGATGGATCTGAGGAGGGGAATTTCCTCCAGCCGTTTTAACAGAAGATCTATTGGGAGAGCATTCGGGTCTTTGGGCTGCAATGTATAGCCGACAGCGCAATGCTCGCATCTCATATTGCACAGTGTCGTCGTTGTGAATTCAACGTTCGTCAGCTGCATATCTCCATACTGGTCGACATCCATATAGGCTTCCCAAGGGTCGAACTCAGGTGTAATCGGACGCAGCTTCGTGTTTTGTGTCATGACTATCTAACTCCTTTATAAATGGGGCATACTAACGCTGCCAACAGTTAATTTTAGACCTGATTTGCCAAGATCGCAAGTAGCGGGGCGATTGAAAAACAGCAAAAAATGAGCTACCATGATAAAAAATGAATGGAGGCGTAGAATGGGGAACGCAGTAAACAATAAAGATCAGCAGCTTGATTATTTAAAGAACAGACTAGACATGTTTATGAACGTCATTGATTCATTAGACCCTGAAGCAACAGACGTAGAAGATATAGATAGGCTCATCGGCATGCTGGATGACCTGGAAGCCAAATATGAACGATTTAAAAAAGACTGGGAATAAAACCGCGCTTGCCGCGGTTTTTTATATTGGCATAAAGCGTCAGTATAAAATGGAGCGCCTTTCTGTAAAATAAGAAAAAATGCAGAAGGAGCGCTGGCCATGAAGTGGATGTGTGCAATATGCTGCGCCGCCGTCCTGCTTGCAGCAGGAGCAAAACAGGCAGATGCGGTACCGAATGAGCCGATTAATTGGGGCTTTAAGCGAAGCGTTAACCATCAGCCGCCAGATGCGGGAAAACAGCTGAACAACTTAATTGATAAATATGACGCGTTTTATTTAGGCAATACAAAAGAAAAAACAATTTATTTAACGTTTGATAACGGCTATGAAAATGGCTATACGCCAAAAGTGCTTGATGTCTTAAAAAAACATCACGTGACAGGAACGTTTTTTGTCACCGGGCATTTCGTGAAAGATCAGCCCGAGCTGATCAAACGGATGTCGGATGAAGGGCATATCATCGGTAACCACTCCTTTCACCATCCAGATCTGACGACAAAAACCGCTGACCAAATTCAGGACGAGCTCGATTCAGTCAACGAAGAGGTTTATAAGATCACGGGAAAGCAGGACAATCTGTACTTACGGCCGCCGCGCGGCGTGTTCAGTGAATACGTGCTGAAAGAAACGAAACGCATGGGCTATCAAACCGTTTTCTGGTCCGTCGCTTTTGTCGACTGGAAAATCAATCATCAAAAAGGGAAAAAATACGCTTACGATCACATGATCAAACAGGCGCATCCGGGAGCGATTTACCTGCTTCACACTGTCTCTAAGGACAATGCCGAGGCGCTGGACGATGCGATTACCGATCTGAAAAAACAAGGCTATACCTTTAAAAGCATTGATGACTTGATGTTTGAGAAAGAAATGAAGCTGCCGTCTTTGTAAACAAGAAAGCCTCTCCGCAATGGAGAGGCTTCTTTCTATTTTTCTATGCATGTTATTAAAGCGGCCCAATCTAGGTCTCCAAGCCCTTTTTCAATACCGTTTTCAAAATGGCTCTTCGCCAGCTCGGCAAGAGGGAGCTTGACGGAGACCTGCTCCGCGGCGGCGAGCGCCAGATTGGTGTCCTTCAAGCCTAATGACATTTTAAAGCCCGCCGGCTCAAATTTTTGCTCGGCCATGATCGTTCCGTAATTTTGATATACAGGGGAGCTGAAAAGCGCGTTGGCGATGTCTAAAAATTGCTTTTGCTCTAATCCGTATTTCTCCATCATCAGGAATGATTCAGATAACGCCTCCAGCATGGATACGAGCAGGAAATTGATGCTGATTTTCGCTGCGTTTGCTGTTTTGCTTTCTTCGCCGACGTCAAACACTTGCTGACTCAAGCTTTCGAGCAGAGGCTTTGCTGTTTTTTTTGCATCCGCGGGTCCTGCCGCAATTATCCGAAGCGCTGCGTTTGCTGCGGCATCTGGTCTTCCCAGCACAGGAGCGGCGATAAAGGATTGTCCTTTTTCCGCATGGGCGGCCGCGAGCTTTTCTGAGAACTCAACACTGATCGTGCTCATCGAAATGTGAATCCCATTCTCTGATAATCCTTCAATTAATCCATCTTTGCCGAATGTCACAGCGCTGACAGAATTGTCATCAGAAAGCATTGTCACGACGATATCAGCGGTCTCAGCCGCCTGGCGCGGCGTTTCTGCCACTTGGGCGCCTTGGGATGCAAATTCCTCCGTCTTTTCTTTCGTCCGATTGTATACTGTCAAACGATAGCCTGCTTGTAGCACGTTTCGGGCAATGGGCTGTCCCATATTGCCAAGTCCGATCACAGCGATTTTCAATCTGATCACTCCCTGAACATTTTTTTCATTATATACAAAACGAACAGGATATGCTGGAAATCGGCTTACCAAAATAAAAAGAACAGCTTCACGCTGTCCTCATTTAAAGATGTTGAACCATCCTTTATGTACAAACCATATCAGCATGCCGATCACAAGGGCGGCCATCAGGCCAAGCACGGCGTAATATCCGTATTCCCAGTGAAGCTCCGGCATGTTGTCGAAGTTCATGCCGTAAACGCCGGCGATAAACGTGAGCGGGATAAATATCGTAGACACGATGGTCAATGTCATCATAATCGCATTCATGCGGTTGGAATTCAGTGTCACGTAGCTGTCACGCAAATCGGACGTCATGTCACGGTTAGATTCCACAATTTCTGAAAGCTTTAATAAATGATCGTAAATATCACTGAAGTATGCCTTTGTTTCACGCTGGTCTTTCAAATGGTCAAGACTTAAAATCCGATACAGCAAATCACGCATCGGAATAATGGTCCGCCTGAGATGCAATAGGTCTGTTCTGAGCTCAAACACCTCACTCATCAGCGTTCCGTACGTTTTATGGCTGCGGCTGTCTTCAATCTCATTCAGCCGGTCTTCTATTTTGTACACCAGAGGAAAATATTCATCAACAAGCTGATCCATAATCATATAAGAAATATGCCCCGGCCCTTTTTTTAACAGATCCGGTGAAGCATATAAACGCTCCCGGACTTTGGCGATACCGGGCGTTTCGTGTAAATGAAAGGTGACGACAAATTTTTCGCCCTGAAAGATATCGACTTCTTCGGTCTCAAGCGTTTCCTGATTCAGCGCATGAAGCACGTAAAAGCGATAGCCGTCGTAATGGTCAAGCTTCGGGCGCTGCATATGCTGAAAACAATCTTCAATCGCAAGCGGATGAAAATGAAAAAAATCTCTCAATAACGCGGTTTCTGTTTCCTCCGGGCCGTAAAAATCAACCCAGTACCACGCAATATCCGGCTGTTCAACCCGTTCGATCGGTATATTTTTTAAAAGCTGATGCTGTGTTGTGATAGCGGTAATGTTGATCATAAACAACCCTCCACCTGCCATTATATCATGCGGCCTTTTTCAGAAAAGTATACAGTGTTTTCTGCCGGTTTCCAGCGGCGTGGTATACTGAACAAAAACGGAAAAAGGGCTGATCATATGTGGAAAGAAAAAGTATCGGTCACACCGCCGTACCATTTTGACCGTGTGCTCGACAGGCTGGCGTTAGACCCTTTGAATGCAGTTGATCTGAAAGCACGGGACATAAGAGTGCCGATCAGAAATAAGACCGGTGACGTATGTATAGTGAAGGTGCAGGCTTTAGGCGATGCGGACGAGCCCGAGTTTCTCGTCAGCGGGGAAACAGAGCAGGAAGACATGATGAAGGAAATCAAGCGGATTTTTCAATGGGAACATGATTTGCGGCATGTCCTAGATCATTTCTCTAAAACGAATCTTTCCGCGATTTTTGAAGAGCATGCAGGCACGCCGCTTGTATTGGACTACAGCGTGTACAACTGTATCATGAAATGCATTGTGCACCAGCAGCTCAATCTATCTTTTGCGTACACCTTGACAGAACGGTTTGTTCATACGTTCGGCGAGCAGAAGGACGGGGTGTGGTGCTATCCGAAGCCGGAAACGATTGCGGCGCTGGATTATCAAGATCTGCGCGATTTGCAATTCAGCATGCGAAAAGCGGAATACGCCATTGATACGTCGCGAATGATCGCCGAAGGCACGCTCGACTTGTCAGAGCTGCCCCAAATGACAGATGAAGACATCATGAAGAAACTGATCAAAATCAGAGGCATCGGCCCATGGACCGTGCAAAACGTCCTCATGTTCGGACTAGGACGCCCTAATTTATTCCCGCTTGCTGATATCGGACTCCAGAACGCGATCAAACGCCATTTTCAACTGGACGATAAGCCGGCAAAGGACGTCATGCTGGCGATGAGCAAGGAGTGGGAGCCTTATTTAAGCTATGCGTCTTTGTATTTGTGGAGAAGTATAGAATAATTCGTCTCACAATGAAGGAAATCGTGCAAACGTGTTATACTAGAAAGATGTGAAAAAACATTTCACTTTCTGTTACTTGCAGAAAGCTTCATATAGAAACGGAGAGAACAACGTGAACCAACAAAACAAAAAGGCGCCCGTCGAATTGAAAGTCGGACAGACCTTTCCGCTGACGATTAAACGTCTCGGGATTAACGGGGAAGGCGTCGGCTATTTCAAGAAAAAAGTCGTATTCGTGCCCGGCGCGCTTCCAGGTGAAGAGGTTGTCGTCCAAGCGACGAAAGTGCAGCCGAAGTTTTCGGAGGGACGGATCAAGAACATTCGCAAGGCTTCGGAGCATCGGGTAGCACCGCCTTGCCCTGTCTACGAGCAGTGCGGCGGCTGTCAGCTTCAGCATCTTGCATACAGCCAGCAGCTTCGGGAAAAGCGCGACATCGTCATCCAGTCTCTGGAGCGCCATACGAAGTTCAAAGTCGAAAACATGGATATCAGAGAAACGGTCGGCATGGACAACCCATGGAACTACCGTAACAAAAGCCAATTCCAGATCGGACGCTCACAAAGCGGCAGCATCATTGCCGGCTTATACGGCCTTGATTCTCATGATATCGTGCCGATCAAAGACTGCATCGTCCAGCATCCGGCAACCAACAAAACAACAGGCATCGTCCGCCGTATTTTAGAGGACTTCAATGTGTCTGTTTATAATGAAAGAAAACGAAAAGGCGACGTTCGCACGATCGTGACGAGAGTCGGCTTTGAAACAGGCGAAGTGCAGGTCGTGCTTGTCACAGCAAAAGATACGCTTCCGCACAAGGAAGAAATCGTCAAAGCGATCCAAAAGCGCCTGCCTGAGGTGAAATCCATTATTCAAAATGTAAACGGAGCGAAAACCTCTGTTATTTTCGGTGAGAAATCAAAACCCCTCGCCGGACATACCGTGATTCAAGAAGTGCTCGGCGACGTATCTTTTGAATTAAGCGCCCGCGCCTTCTTCCAGCTCAATCCGGAGCAAACCGTCAAGCTGTATGACGAAGTGAAAAAAGCGGCGCAGCTGACCGGGAAAGAAAAAGTCGTTGACGCGTATTGCGGCGTCGGCACCATCGGCATGTGGGTGGCGGACGGAGCGAAGGAAGTCCGCGGCATGGACGTCATCAAAGAATCAATTGACGATGCCAAGAAAAATGCCAAAAAACACGGTATGACAAACGCCACGTACGTAACAGGAACAGCCGAGTACTGGCTCCCGAAATGGACGAAAGAAGGCTTCCGCCCGGACGTCGTCATCGTTGACCCGCCAAGAACCGGCTGTGACACTACGTTCCTAGACACGATCAAAAAAGTCAAACCGAAACGCTTTGTCTACGTTTCCTGCAATCCATCCACGCTTGCGAAGGATTTGCAGGCGCTGTCGAAAGACTATCGCGTGGAATATATTCAGCCTATGGATATGTTTCCGCAGACGGCTCATGTGGAAGCAGTGGCGAAGCTTGTATTGAAATCGTCTAACTAAAATAAACAATTCCTAATCAGATCTGGATTTCGGTAAAATAAACAATTCCGATTTCCAGGTCTTTTTCATGCGCAGCCCAATCAAGCTATTGAAAGAAAATTTGCAGGAACATACACTGAAACTTGGATTATGTACCTAACCCTATGACTCAAACTGCTTTTCTAGTCGCTTTTTATATGTTATTAGTAAAGATGTAAATGTTCAAAATTTACTTTCGTTTGATAAGAAGTGCTTAAGCATGCTATAAGTGTAAAAGAAGATTGGTCAGCTTTTTAATTTTGGGATAAAGGTTTGGGTTGGTATCCCATAATGAAAGGATTTGAATGGAATGACGATAGATAATTTCTGGCGTGAATTACCACGGCCTTTTTTTGTACTGGCTCCAATGGAAGATGTAACGGATGTAGTTTTCCGGCATGTAGTAAGTGAAGCAGGCAGGCCGGATGTATTTTTTACAGAGTTTACAAACTCGGAGAGCTATTGCCACCCCGATGGGAAGGATAGTGTACGCGGCCGTTTGACCTTCACGGAGGATGAACAGCCAATGGTGGCTCATATATGGGGAGACAAGCCTGAGAACTTTCGCCAAATGAGTATTGGCATGGCGGAGCTAGGATTTAAGGGTCTAGATATCAATATGGGCTGCCCTGTGCCTAATGTGGCGGGGAACGGAAAGGGAAGCGGCCTTATTTGCCGTCCTGAAGTTGCAGCAGAATTAATACAAGCTGCAAAAGCAGGGGGATTGCCTGTAAGCGTGAAGACAAGACTTGGCTACACAGATGTAGACGAATGGCGCGACTGGCTGACACACATTTTGAAACAGGATATTGCCAATCTTTCTATTCATTTGCGTACAAGAGCAGAAATGAGCAAAGTAGATGCGCATTGGGAACTCATCCCGGAGATTAAGAAACTTCGTGACGAGGTGGCACCGGATACCCTTTTGACGATCAATGGGGATATCCCTGACCGGGAAACGGGCTTAAAGCTCGCTGAACAATACGGTGTAGACGGGATTATGATTGGACGCGGTATTTTTACAAATCCATTTGCCTTTGAAAAGGAGCCGAAAGAGCATAGCAGTAAGGAATTGCTTGATCTTTTAAGGCTGCATCTGGATCTTCATGATAAATATTCAGCATTAGAAGCGCGTCCGTACAAGCCTCTTCCTCGCTTTTTCAAGATCTACCTCCGCGGGTTCCGAGGCGCAAGTGAATTAAGAAATCAATGCATGAACACAAAGTCAACGGATGAAGTGCGGGCATTGCTCGATGAATTTGAGAGAAGGTATCTTGATGGGGTGGAGCCACAGTAGAAGTGTTCCAAATCAAGGTGAAAGCGAAGCGGGACATTAAACTGGTGTAAATGCAGTATTGAACCGGATTCTTCCTGCAAATTTTTATCACGAGAAATATCGATATTCAAAGACTGCCGAGAAGCTGTTAAGTAGCGGAATTAAAAATTGTAAGAATCAAGATAGCAGGGACAATTTTCCTTGCTATCTTTTTTTATCGAAAAGGATAAGATAAAATACATGGTAATAATAGGGGCTGGTGCGGCTGCAATGAAGGGGGAGTTTGATGAAAGAATTTCCTATAATTGAAACAAAAAGATTATTGTTAAGAGAAGTAGAATTGGAAGATGCCAAAGATATGCTAACATATCTTTCAGATCAAGATGTTGTTAAGCCGATGGGGTTAGACCCCTTTGAAACAACTAGTGATGTTTGTGAAGAGATTAGATGGTATTCAACCATATATGAAAAAGGTACAGGGATCAGATGGGGCATTACACTTAAAGATGCTGGCATCGTCATAGGAAGTTGTGGATTTCTTAATAGAATCGCAAAACATTATCGAGCTGAGGTTGGGTATGAATTGCGCAAAGATTACTGGAGAAAAGGCATCGTAAGTGAAGCATTAGAGGCTGTCGTCAAATATGGGTATAACTGCTTGCAGCTGGAAAGAATTGAAGCGCTTATAGAACCCTCTAATATCCCATCGATAAAACTGGTAGAAAAACAAGGTTTTAGCAGAGAGGGCTTGCTGAGACATTATGAATTTGCTTGTGGTAGATTTGAAGATTTATATATGTATTCAATGATCAAAGGAGATCTTACATCTGATTTGAGAAAAGATAAAAATGAATTTTAACTAATGCCTCTTTCACAATAATGTGAGAAACTAATTGCCCAGGATATTCAAAATGAAACAGGGGAACTTATTATTTCAACTATTATATGAAACAGAAATAGGGGGTAGAGAAAAATGAAACGACTATGCATCATCCCCTGCGGCAAGAAAAAAATCTGGGATGTCCAGCCTGATGCGGGGCCGGTAAGGGCGGTGGACGCTTATCTGAGCCCGTTTCATCAGGCGTGCGAGCGGTATGCGAAAGCATTTTTCGATGAGTGGGTGATATTGTCGGCGAAGCATGGCTTTCTTCGCCCTGATGATATTGTATCAGGAAATTACGATGTGACCTTTGGCACCGGTCATGCGGAGATCATGACATCACAGGAGCTCCGCCGCCAATTTTGCGAAAAAGGCTTTTCCGACATCGAAGAGCTTGTCATGCTTGGCGGGAAAAAATATCGAAGTGTCCTAAACGCCGTCATCGGCGAGCACCAGCATATCAGCTGGCCACTGTCATCGTACAAAGGCATTGGCTACATGCTTCAAGCATTGAATCGGGCTGTTGAAGAAAAGCATGAACTGTAGCACGTACATATGAAGAAAAGAGTGTGAACATGAAAAAACTTGTGTTTGGCTTGCTTGCCATTGCGGTATTCGGAAGCGGACTTCGAAAAATGCCGCAGAGCAGAAGCTTGTCTCTTATGTGAAACAAACCTATCCTGAAAAAGAAATGAAGATCGCGAAGGGGATATATAACGCTAAAACCTCTGAATATGTATTCCAAGCAAACACCCAATCTCATCGCTACCCTGTGTACCAAGGGATTTCTCCATCCTAAAGTAACGTGCGATGGAATTGAAGAAGCGTATACCGAATCAGTAGCAAAGCATGTAAATGAAGTAGCATCGAAGGCAATCGAAGCAGATCTGAAAAAAGCGGTTCCGCAAGTCATAAAAGCTGATGCGGTTTTGAGTGTCGAAAACGGACAGTTCACATTAGATACAAAATGGAACAAACAGCTGGCTGAAAAAGCGCCTATGAGCATGACGATTCAGTTAGACGCCAGCGGGTTATCAAAAACAGATGCCGCAAAGATGGCGGAAACGGTCAGAAAAACGCTTAATGCAAAGGGGTATACATACTCAAACGGCACGATAGACTGCATGCAGAAGGACGGGGACGGCGGTATCGGATATGTCAAATATTCAATTGATTATCTTTCCAAAGCAGCGATTCAGTCAAACGATGCAGAGGAACTGGGAAGTTAAAAAAATTTCCAAGGAAATAAATACGTCGAACATTGTCAAAGGCCGGGTGATATCCGGTCTTTTTTGCATCTGTAAAATGATACAAATGAATCAGTATGAGACAAAACGAGACACCCGTCTCAAACTGTCTCCGGTGTGAAGACGAGAGGGCTGATTTTACGGGCTCCAAAGATTGGCACACTTCTTGCATGTATTATCGTGAACCCTAAATAGAAGGAGGCACACACAATGGAACTGTTAAAACGAGAAGGCTTGTCATTAACTGAGGAAAAAGCGCTGTGGATGTACCAAAAGATGCTGGAAATCAGGGGCTTTGAGGACAAAGTGCATGAACTGTTCGCAGAGGGAGTGCTTCCCGGATTCGTCCATTTGTATGCTGGTGAAGAAGCGGTAGCTGTAGGCGTGTGCGCTCACTTAGATGATGGCGACAGCATTACAAGCACACACAGAGGGCATGGCCATTGTATCGCCAAGGGCTGTGATCTGAACGGCATGATGGCTGAAATTTTCGGGAAAGCGACCGGGCTTTGTAAAGGCAAAGGCGGATCGATGCACATTGCTGATCTCGATAAAGGCATGTTGGGGGCAAATGGAATCGTCGGGGGCGGGTTTACGCTCGCATGCGGGTCAGCGCTCACGGCTAAATATAAACAGACTAAAAATGTAAGCGTTTGCTTTTTCGGAGACGGAGCAAATAACCAAGGAACCTTCCATGAAGGCCTCAACTTAGCGGCTGTATGGAACCTTCCAGTTGTGTTTATAGCTGAAAACAATGGCTACGGCGAAGCCACGACATTTGAGTACGCGTCAGCCTGTGATTCAATCGCTGATCGGGCAGTTGCCTATAACATGCCGGGAGTAACCGTGGACGGAAAAGATATTTTAGCAGTTTACCAGGCAGCGGAGGAAGCAATTGAACGAGCAAGAAACGGCGGAGGCCCGTCTTTAATTGAATGCATGACCTACCGAAACTACGGCCATTTCGAAGGAGATGCCCAAACCTATAAAACAAAGGATGAAAGAGCTGAGCACCTTGAAGAAAAGGATGCTATACAAGGCTTTAAAAACTATCTGTTAAACGAGACGGATGCAAAAAAACTGGCAGACATTGAACAAAGCGTGAATGAAGCAATTGAAAAAGCAGTCTCCTTCAGCCAAGACAGCCCATATCCGAAAGAATCAGAGCTGCTGACAGATGTATATGTCTCATATGAAAAAGGAGGAATGTAAGATGGCAAGAGTCATAAGCATGTCAGACGCGATCAACGAGGCGATGAAACTTGCGATGAGAAGGGACGAAAATGTGCTGTTGATCGGTGAGGATGTAGCCGGAGGAGCGGCAGTCGATCATTTGCAGGACGATGAAGCATGGGGCGGCGTATTAGGCGTCACCAAAGGGCTCGTTCAGGAATTTGGACGGAGCAGGGTACTGGATACGCCTATATCTGAAGCGGGCTATATGGGCGCCGCTATGGCTGCGGCATCAACAGGGCTGAGACCGATTGCGGAGCTGATGTTTAACGACTTCATCGGCACGTGCTTTGACCAGGTCATCAACCAAGGGGCAAAATTCCGCTATATGTTCGGCGGAAAAGCGCAAGTGCCAATTACCGTCCGTACCACATACGGAGCGGGTTTCCGGGCTGCGGCACAGCACTCCCAGGCGCTGTACGGCCTTTTCACAAGCATTCCGGGGCTGAAGACGGTTGTTCCATCGAATCCGTATGACGCCAAAGGCCTGCTGCTTGCGGCAATCGAAGACAACGATCCGGTGTTCTTCTTTGAAGACAAAACGTCCTACAACATGAAAGGCGAAGTGCCGGAAGAGTATTATACAATCCCGCTTGGAAAAGCGGACATCAAACGCGAGGGCAGCGACATCACGCTGTTTGCGATCGGCAAGCAGGTCAATACCGCACTCGAAGCGGCAGCACAATTATCAGAAAAAGGCATCGAAGCCGAGGTAATCGATCCCCGTAGTCTGTCTCCTCTGGATGAGGACGCGATTTTCACATCGTTAGAAAAAACAAACCGGCTGATCATCGTTGACGAAGCCAACCCGCGATGCAGCATAGCGACAGATATTGCAGCGATTGTAGCTGACAAAGGCTTTGATCTGCTAGATGCGCCGATTAAGCGGATTACAGCGCCGCACACACCTGTGCCGTTTTCGCCAGTGCTTGAAGATCAATATTTGCCGACACCAGATAAAATCGTCAGCGTCACGCTTGAATTGCTTGGCGAGCCGGCAGTGAATTAAAGGGGGGACACATATGGCGGTCAAAGTAGTGATGCCAAAGTTGGGAATGGCCATGAAACAAGGAGAAGTATCAATTTGGAACAAAAAAGTGGGAGATCCGGTTGAAAAAGGAGAAAGCATTGCCAGCATTCAGTCGGAGAAAATTGAAATGGAAATTGAGGCGCCAGAAAAGGGCACGCTCATTGATATCAAGGTGAAAGAAGGGGAAGAGGTTCCGCCCGGTACGGCCATCTGCTACATCGGGGATGCCGATGAATCGGTGCAGGAAGAAACGGAAGAGCCAGCCGCTGAAGCAAGCAGGCAAGCAGATCCCCAGCCTCCTAAACATGAAAACAAACCCGCAAACACTAAAAAAGATAGACTGAAAATCTCTCCAGTCGCCAGAAAAATAGCGGAAAAAGCAGGGTTAGACCTGAAAAATCTGAAGGGCACGGGACCGGGCGGACGAATCGTGAAAGATGATGTCACAAAGGCGCTTTCTGAACAAAAAAGAGAACAGGCTGAGCCAGTTTCCGACCAAAAGGCGCAGGAAACGCCGGTTACAGGCATGAGAAAAGTGATCGCGTCCAGAATGCAGGAAAGCTTGGCAAACAGCGCCCAGCTGACGATTACAATGAAGGCTGATATCACTAAGCTGGCAGCGCTTCAAAAACAGCTTTCGCCGACAGCAGAGGAACGGCACGGCACGAAATTAACGATGACTCATTTTGTCTCAAGAGCTGCGGTGCTCGCTCTCCAATCACATCCTATGCTGAACAGCTTCTACAAAAATGAGCGCATTATCACACATCCTCATGTTCATCTTGGAATGGCTGTTGCTCTTGAAAAAGGGTTGGTTGTCCCTGTGATCCGCCATGCTGAAAAGAAATCGCTGATTGAACTGGCTCAATCCATTTCGGAAA
Source organism: Bacillus sp. 0909A (assembly GCF_036765115.1). Classification (NCBI taxonomy): domain Bacteria; kingdom Bacillati; phylum Bacillota; class Bacilli; order Caryophanales; family Bacillaceae; genus Bacillus; species Bacillus sp. 0909A. The sequence goes on along the minus strand of NZ_JBAIZU010000004.1, from coordinate 63,686 downwards.
ATGCTAAAAAAGCACGCGAGGGACGGGCGGGAAGCGAAGAACTGCAAGGCTCAACCTTCTCCATTACAAACCTTGGCGCTTTTGGAGTGGAGCATTTCACGCCGATATTAAATCCGCCGGAAACAGGCATACTCGGCATCGGAGCAAGCTATGACACGCCGGTGTATCTAGGAGAGGAAATTGTCAGAAGCACGATCCTGCCGCTCAGCCTGACATTTGATCACAGAGTCTGTGACGGCGCTCCGGCCGCTGCCTTTCTGAAGGCGATTAAAACATATTTGGAAGAACCGGCAGCATTAATTTTATAGGAAAAGCAGGTGAAAACGACATGACACTAGCCATTATCGGAGGGGGACCAGCAGGCTATGCCGCTGCAGTCTCAGCGGCACAGCAGGGGAAAAAGGTGCTGCTCATTGACAAAGGCTCACTTGGAGGAACCTGTCTGAATGAAGGCTGCATTCCGACGAAGTCTTTGTTAGAAAGCGCAAACGTACTTGATAAAATCAAACATGCCGGGCGCTTTGGAATTGAACTTCCGCCTGGTGCAATCTCGGTTGATTGGAACAAGATGCAGAGCAGGAAACAGCAGGTTGTCAGCCAGCTTGTCCAAGGCGTACAGTACTTAATGAAGAAAAATCAAATACAGGTCGTAAAGGGAGAGGCTTCCTTTCTTTCTGACAAGAAGCTCTTGATCAAAGGGGAGAACGGAAAAGAAATCAGAGAGGCGGAACAAATATTGATTGCAACCGGATCAGAGCCGATCGAGCTGCCCTTTGCCCCGTTTGACGGCGAATGGGTGATTGACAGCAAAGACGCACTCGCCCTTTCAGACATTCCCGCTTCGCTTGTGATTGTCGGAGGCGGTGTGATCGGCTGCGAGTATGCCGGATTGTTCGCCAGACTTGGAACGAAGGTGACGATCATTGAAACAGCCGGCCAGCTGATTCCGGCAGAGGATGAGGATATCGCCCGTCACTTTCAGGAAAAGCTTGAGGAAGACGGAGTTGAAGTTCATACCTCCTCCCGGTTAGAGCGTGTTGATCCAGCAGCCAAAACGGCGATATGGAAAAGCGGGCAGCGTGAGTTTAAGACGAAGGCCGATTATGTACTAGTGGCGATTGGAAGAAAACCTCGTCTGGATGGATTACAGCTTGAGCAGGCGGGAATTGATTTTTCCAAAAAAGGTATTCTCGTAAATGAGCAGATGCAGACCAATGTGCCTCATATCTACGCATGCGGGGACGCGATCGGTGGCATTCAGCTGGCTCATGCCGCTTTCCATGAAGGGATCATCGCAGCTTCACACGCTTCGGGACGGGACGTCAAAATGAACGAAAAAAATGTGCCCCGATGTATTTATACATCCCCAGAAATTGCTTGTATCGGATTGACAGAAAAACAGGCGAGACACGTTTACGGAGATGTACAGATTGGTGAATTTCCTTTTTCCGCAAACGGGAAAGCGCTCATCAAACACCAAGCAGAAGGAAAGGTCAAAATCGTGGTTGAGCCGGAGTTCAGTGAAATCGTCGGAGTCTCAATGATCGGACCGGATGTGACCGAGCTCATCGGCCAGGCGGCTGCCATCATGAACGGTGAAATGACAGCGGATATGGCAGAGCATTTTATCGCGGCTCATCCGACACTCTCGGAAACGCTGCACGAAGCATTGTTAAGCACAATTGGGCTTGCGGTGCATGCATAACAAGAAAAGCTGGCGAATGCGCCGGCTTTTTTATTGTTGAAAGCGCTTCACTTTTCCCCTACAATAGATGAAAACGGCGTGTAAGGGAGGAACGATCAAGGAATGAATTCGATCCCGAACGATTTGCAAACCTGGAGACGTTTTGTGAAGGACGGCGTGCTGGACGAAGCCCGAATAAGAAAAAGGATAGCCGAGTCCTGGCATCGCTGCAGAAAGGCTGAGGTTAACCCCTATTTGGAAAAAGGCCCGAAGGTTTTGCAGCAAACGGAGCTGGATCAGCAGTCAAACAAACATTCATTCTTTCTGTCGACCGCAATGCCTTACCTGGAAAAACTGCTGCCTGCAATAAAAGAAATGGAAATGATGGCGCTATTAATTGATGCGGACGGCGTGGTGCTGGCGCTTGACGGCCATCGCCGAGCGCTCCATGAAGCCAAACGCATTAACTTTATCGAAGGCGCGTGCTGGACGGAAACGGCGGTTGGCACAAATGCAATCGGAACGGCGCTTCACATTAGCGAGCCGGTTGTCATTCAAGGTTCAGAGCATTATTCTGTCGCCTCCCATCACTGGAATTGCTCAGCAGCACCGATTCATTATGAGGACGGCAGTCTTGCGGGGGTGATTGATATCTCTTGCCCGGCAGCGCACACATACCCAAATATGCTAGGCATTGCCACGGCGATTGCTTATGCCGCGGAACGAGAATTGGCAGCCAAAAGCAGGGAGAAAGAGCTTGAACTGCTCAGCCGCTTTGCCGATAGGGCATCGTCCCGTGTGCCGATCGTGCTTTGCAATGCCAAACAGCACATCATCGGCGCAAGCCTACCGATACAAACGTCAATACCGGATTGGCAAGGCCGGCATCTTTATGAGTTGAAGGAAAGGGGTTTTACGATCGAAAAAGCGGTCACTATGGGGGACAGCGGCACTTGTTTTTATTTATCGGAACAAAAGAAAAAACCGGCCTTTCGATTTAATGGAGTCCTTGGACAAAGCAGGCAATCGCAAGCCATGCTCAAAAGCCTCGAACGAGCGGCCGCGGCAGATGCGACAGTTTGTCTGTCGGGTGAAACTGGCACGGGGAAGGAAGTCGCGGCCCGCGCGCTTCATGAAAACAGCGACCGTAAGCACGGGCCGTTTGTAGCTGTGAATTGCGGAGCGATCCCGTCGGATTTAATCGAAAGCGAGCTGTTCGGCTATGCAGAAGGCGCTTTTACGGGAGCGAAACGAAATGGCTACAAAGGCGCCTTCCAAAAAGCGAATCATGGCACCTTATTTCTAGATGAAATCGGAGAAATTTCCCACTCGATGCAGGTAGCGCTTTTACGGGTGCTTCAGGAACGCAAGATTACACCGATTGGCGGGACAAAGGAAATTCCAGTTGATATCAGAGTGATTGCTGCCACACATTGTGATTTGCGCGAACTCGCAGAAAACGGAAAAATCAGAGAGGACCTGTTTTACCGCCTTCATGTCTACCCGATTCAGCTTCCTCCTCTGCGGAACCGTCTTGAAGATATTGAGGACCTCTTTGCGTACTACACACAGAAAAATGGATGGCCGGGAGAACTTCCGCCAGGCTTTTTGGACGTGCTGATGCAATGGAAATGGCCGGGGAATATCCGCGAGCTGTTTAATGTTTTTGAACGCCTTTCCATCAGATTTCCGGACGGACGGCTGAGTGACGAGCCGCTTTCCTTATTGCTCGAAGCGTCGGGCTTGCCGATCAACCCCGTAAAAGAAGAGCGGGCTGAAACAAAGGCGCTGAACCTCCGAGAGCAAATTCAAAAAGATATCCTCATCAATGCGCTTGAAACAACAAAAGGAAACGTCTCCCAAGCCGCAAAAATCAGCGGCATTCCGCGCAGCACTTTCTACAAACGATTGAAAAAATTTAATATGACCGCTGGATCATAAAGCATACTTCTTTCAAGAAGTGGAAACGTTATGTGTGAAGGAGGGTGTTGAGATGAATATACAGAGAGCAAAAGAAATCGTGGAATCACCGGATATGAAGAAAGTAACTTATAACGGAGTGCCCATTTACATTCAGCATGTGAATGAAGAAACCGGAACAGCAAGAATTTATCCGCTGGATGAACCGCAGCAGGAGCATGAAGTGCTGCTGAACAACTTAAAAGAAGATTAAACAAAAATGGCCCGCTTTCATAAGCAGGCCATTTTTGTTATGCTCGCGGCGCAAATAGGATCACACAAACGCCAATCAGACAAATCAGTGCGCCGATCCAGTCATACAGATCTGGAGTTTTCCGATCGACAAGCCACCCCCAAAAGACAGCTAGTACGATGAACACCCCTCCATAAGCGGCGTATACACGGCCGAAGGAAGGGAAGGATTGAAACGTCGGGAGAATGCCGTACACAATCAATATCAGCGCCCCGGCTACCCCGTACCCGACGGGCTTCGCTTCTCTCAGCCACAGCCAAATCAAATAGCCCCCGCCAATTTCAGCAAGTCCCGCCGCTAGAAATAAAAGAATGGTCATCAGCATCACGCGCACCCCTCAAACTGCAGTTGTATTTCATTATAAAGGAGAGAGACGCGTTAAAGCTTCGGATTCTCTTCAAATTCCTTCAAATACACACTGCGCTGAATCTCCGTAAATTGGCTGATCCAATTGTTTTTCGCCTCTTCCGTCATATGGGGCAGCATATAGCGTTCAACCGCTTCGAAAAATAATGGATTAGCTATGATGTTCCAAGTCGGAATGCGAACGATCTTGCCGTCATTCTTCTCAATGATAATATCCTCAAAGAAAATCCCTTTCAAACTGTATTGATGGCGCCCCATATAAATGCGCTTGATTTCAGTAAAAGGCACGCTGCGTTTTTTTGTGAAAATCTTTCCATCAGGCCCTTGTTTGATGCGAAAAATAACATTTCCTCGGCTTGTGAACGCTGGTAAAACCAAAGAAAATGTGATCAAGCCATAGACAATGGCCATCAATCCGCCTCCTAAATAAAGCAGAGCGTATTTGGATTCGAACGTAATGGCTTCTGACACCAGCCATACGCCTGCAATCACAGCGCCTCCAGTTGCGAGAAACAGCCAGATTCTGAAAAACATTCTGCTTTTCACTTGAATGACTTCATTGTTCTTCAATTGTTTTTCTCCTTTATCGCTCTTTAACAAAAAGCATATCTTTTATTATATCTACACTTGCTGTTATGACAGAAAATTCATTTTGCGTGATACCCGTAACAAGCCAAGTATGGCGGGTGCCGGGCAGGATAAAAGCCATGTCATCCACTTCCGGCGCGTTATCTTTATCGTAAGACAGGCGCATCAGTGTATCCAGCTTTCCTTTACGCAATGCCAAATCATTTATAAACCGGGTAATGTCCTCCTGATAGTCGTGCTTTTCAAGGATTTCCTTCAGATAGGAGGGAGTCTCGGAAGCACCTTCCAGAAGTATTTCAAATTCATTTGATGTCAAAGTCAGGATAGATTCGCTTTTATCCCCGGTATCTATTATATTGAAAAACTCAGCTGTTTTTGTAAGCAATCCGTCACTTGATTCTATTTTTTTTATGCTATGTACTTGCTCATCAAAAAGAAGTTCATGGGAGTAGGTGCCAAATTTAGAAACGTGGCAGGAAACATTCCGTTCACTGCCTTGTTCGTCAAACTTGGAAAGCTTTACTGTATAGTCCGCGTCATTTAATACGTGGATAAACGGGCAGTACTCGTCTTTTAACCTGTATTGATGATTCCGGTATTCAACAGCATCCTTCGCCAAAAGCGAACGGCAGGCTGCTTCAAATAAAAAACCGAGCTGCTCATCTTCAATGTCAGGGAAGTAGGCTTGTTTCAGTGACATGCCCTGTTCAAAAAAGCCTTCGCTGTAAAAACAAAATATGAGCTCTTCTAAGCTGATCGTAAACTGATTCATGATTTATTCTCCTATCCGAATGAAAGTTTGCCTTTAAGGAAATGGGTTGCGCCGTGTATAAGCGAGTCCGCCGTTTTCTTTGCTTTGGCCATTCCTTTATGAATTGTTTTATTGGCTGCATCTATGCCGTCATTCACTGATTCTACGACCTTGCCGGCAGCTTCCAAGCCTTGCTTGGCTGTATCAACGACAGCATGAATCGGTTCTTTTAGCTTTATGGCTGCTTTCTCAGCGAAACCTGATGTGAATTTGGCAATTTTCTCCCCAACCAAACCGCCTACAGCGGAACCAATCGTACCGCCGATGACTGTGCCAACAGGGCCTAACACACTTCCGAGGGCACCGCCGACGACTGCGCCTGCTGTTGCCCCGCCGGCGATAAAAATCGTGTTATTCACTGCATTGCCAACAGCTTTTGCATTTTCCCTTTTGAGCACTTCGGGTTTGTCTTCGTATTTCGAGTAGTTTTCTGCGATCTTTAAGCCTGCTCCAAACGTTTCTGTCGCTCCGGTTATGAGTGTCGCTGTAATGGCATTTCCTTTTGCGAATTTCAAGCCTGTTTTTCCGACATCCTTCAGCGTTGAGCGTACGCCGGCTCCATTAACAAATCCTCTTGTATAGCTTCTTACGCTGTTTGAAAAATCCACTGTGTCCTGCGGAAAGTACTTTGTAAACTTTTTATGTACCAGATCAGAAAACGGTCGGTTTGTCTTTTTAAACAGATATTTTGGGTTCAAAAGCACTCTGGCTGCTTTTTGATAACGGGAGCTGTCTACTGCTCTGGAAATGTCCAATAGAATGTTTGAATGGCGTGCAGTATGTAAACCGCTTGGCTGTTTCACAAACTTTGTAAGCCCTAATCCGTAGTATTTTCCCTGGGTCAGCATAAGTGCGGTTAAGCTTGTCATTGTTCCGTATTTGTCATAAGCGTTATAAAGCTTTCGTAAAATATTGTCTTGCTCAACAAATTTGTCGCTCGTTTTTCTGATGAATATCTCATTGTCACTCAGTTTGGTGACGAGCGCTTTTCCTGAGCTCCAAGCATCCCCGACCCCCGAAAAACAGCTGCTGTAGCGGGGATCGCATTGTAAAATCAGTTGTCCAAGCTCCACATGCAAATCCTTATATTTGTTTTCCATATCAGTTAATTCTGTGACCACATCATTTGCCAGCTGTTCAAGCTTATCCGGATCAACTGCAATGTTTCCTGACACGCTATTCACCTCTCGAGTTTATGTCTTTCCTCTCTTGCTTTTCTTTCTAATTCTTCCATTCTGGCAATCTCAGCTTTTCGTTCTTCTATTTTTACGGCAGCTGCCTTAAGTTCCTGGCTTGTTTCAAGCAGCTCCTGTTCGAACTGGTCGTAGGCAGCTTTTGTTTCCTCGAAATCCTGGTCAAATGTGTTTCTTGCTTTTCCCTGCCACGCATCGCCCAATGCAGATAACCGGGAGTCAAGGAGCATTTTTGAGCTTCTGACCTCTTCAGCGGCTGCACTGTACTGATTTGCAAGCTCGATGACTTTATGTGAGTCCAACTTTTGTCCCCTGCCTTTCCTAAATTAAAGCACAAATGGATGTTTTATATAAATGATTATAAATAATTCGGCATGTATCCGAATCGTACAAAAGAACCTTTTCATAAGAACTGGAAGAGCGTATATTCACTCAAATTTCACAGATGATGAGACTTTGAGAGTGCAAAAAAGGTAAAAAAATCAAATTTCTTACATGATAGGCAATTGAGAAATTTCCCGCCCTATGGGAAAAAAAACTAAAACTGATCAAATGACCTAAGTGCGCCAAAAGCATTACGAGACAAGCTGTCACATGGTATAAATAAAATGTAAACGTTATCAAGGAGGTCGTCATATGAAGAAAAAATCATTCTCAATCGTAATAGCGGGCGGAGGGAGCACATTTACTCCCGGGATTGTTCTGATGCTCTTGGACCATTTGGAGGAGTTTCCGATCAGAAAGCTGAAGCTGTATGACAATGATAAGGAAAGACAGGAGCGGATTGCGGGAGCCTGTGACGTTTTTATCAGAGAAAAAGCACCGGAAATTGAATTTACAGCGACGACTGACCCGGAAGAAGCTTTTACAGACGTTGATTTTGTCATGGCACACATCAGGGTAGGGAAATACGCGATGCGTGCGCTTGATGAGCAAATTCCGCTGAAGTACGGGGTTGTGGGCCAGGAGACGTGCGGGCCGGGCGGTATCGCATACGGTATGCGTTCAATTGGCGGCGTGCTTGAAATATTAGATTACATGGAAACATACTCGCCAGATGCGTGGATGCTGAATTACTCCAACCCGGCGGCGATTGTGGCGGAAGCAACGAGACGCCTCAGACCGAACTCAAAAATCCTCAACATCTGTGATATGCCGGTCGGTATCGAAGACCGTATGGCGCAAATTCTCGGCCTGTCCTCAAGAAAAGAAATGAAGGTCCGGTATTACGGGTTAAATCATTTCGGCTGGTGGACATCCATTCAGGATCAAGAGGGCAATGATTTAATGCCGAAGCTGAAGGAACATGTGTCTCAGTACGGGTATATTCCGAACGCAGAGTCCGAAGCGGTGGAGGCGAGCTGGAATGACACGTTTGCAAAAGCGCGTGACGTGCAGGCAGCCGATCCTGACACATTGCCGAATACGTATTTACAGTATTATCTGTTCCCGGATGACATGGTGAAAAAATCAAATCCGAACCATACGCGGGCAAACGAAGTCATGGAAGGACGCGAAGCCTTTATTTTCAGCCAATGCGATATGATTGCACGCGAGCAGTCCTCTAAAAACAGCGACATCAAAATAGACGATCACGCGTCATATATCGTCGATCTGGCCCGCGCCATTGCCTACAATACAGGCGAAAGAATGCTTTTAATCGTTGAAAATAACGGCGCAATCGCAAACTTTGACCCGACAGCGATGGTAGAGGTGCCGTGTATCGTCGGCTCAAACGGGCCTGAACCGATCACAGTCGGAAACATTCCGCAGTTCCAAAAAGGACTGATGGAGCAGCAGGTATCAGTTGAGAAATTGACAGTTGAGGCGTGGACGGAAAAATCCTTCCAAAAACTATGGCAGGCGCTCATTCTCTCAAAAACAGTGCCGAACGCCCGTGTGGCAAGGCTCATTCTCGAAGATTTAATGGAAGCCAATAAAGATTTCTGGCCGGAGCTTGATCAAAGCCCTAGCCGCATCTCCTAAATGAAAAATCCCCCATTTTCGAAATCTATATTGTATATAATAGAAAGAAAATGGGGGGGATCTGATTTGCAGCTCGAAGAACTAATTAATCAGCATTACAGCAAATTAAATGACAATGATTTTCATATTTTGAAATATATATTGAACCACAAGAACACGTGCTACCGTCTTGGAATCGATGCCCTTGCGAAAGCGTGCAGTGTATCGCGTTCCTCGATTTTGCGTCTTGCCCAAAAGCTTGGTTTCAGCGGCTACAGTGAATTTCGCGTTTTTTTGAAGTGGGAAGATCAGCCGGAAGAAGGCGAGAGTATGAGTTTTCAAAAGCTGCTAGATGACATTGAAGCAAACCTGAAATTTTTAAGGACAAAGGACATGACGGACATGTGCCAGCTGATTGATGAAGCGGACCGCATTTTCGTGTACGGGTCCGGAACGGCGCAAAAGATATGCGCCCATGATCTGCAAAGAATGTTTATCCCTCTCAATAAGTATCTGATTTTAATTGAGGGCAGAAATGAATTTGACCAGATGCAGGATGATTTTAAGGTGAATGACCTGTTTATCATCATTTCGCTGTCCGGAGAAACACCTGAGCTGATCCCGCAGGCAAGAATGCTTTCCACAAAGGGTGTTCCTTTTATTTCCATAACGAATCTGAAAAACAATGTCCTCGCCCAACTGACACCGCATAATCTTTATGCGACAAGCAAGGCCGTGACATTGAGCGATAAAAAAGAAATTGTCGCTTTTGCGCCGTTTTTTCTCGTTGGCGAAGCATTGTTCCGCGCATATGTTGATTACAAAGAAGCTGAAAAAAACGACATTGAGTAGCAGGGGGTTTTGGTATGATGCAAAAAGTCCAGCGCTTTGGAAGCGCGATGTTTGTGCCTGTTCTATTATTCGCGTTCGCCGGCATTATCGTAGGTGTCAGCACGCTTTTCAAAAACGAAACCCTAATGGGGCCGCTCGCTGATCCTGACGGGTTTTGGTATCAGTGCTGGTATATTATTGAGCAGGGCGGCTGGACCGTATTTAATCAAATGCCGCTCTTATTCGCCATCGGCATTCCAGTCGCTTTGGCGAAAAAAGCTCAGGCGCGCGCTTGTTTGGAAGCGCTTACGGTTTACTTGACGTTCAACTACTTTGTCAGCTCGATCCTGACAGTATGGGGAGGAGCATTCGGCGTCGACATGAACCAAGAGGTCGGCGGAACGAGCGGATTAACGATGATTGCCGGCATTAAAACGCTTGATACCAACATTATTGGGGCAATCTTTATTTCTTCCATTGTTGTATTTTTGCATAACCGCTATTTTGATAAAAAACTGCCTGATTTTCTCGGCATCTTTCAAGGCTCCACGTACATCGTCATGATTTCCTTCTTTATTATGATTCCGGTCGCCCTGGCCGTGTCTTTTATCTGGCCGATGGTCCAAACGGGAATCGGCTCGCTTCAAAGCTTTCTTGTTGCCTCGGGGGCAGCAGGTGTATGGGTTTACACGTTTCTGGAACGGATTTTGATTCCGACCGGTCTTCATCATTTTATTTACACGCCGTTCATCTACGGCCCGGCTGTGGCGGAAGGCGGGATCGTCACGTATTGGGCGCAGCACCTCGGTGAGTATTCACAAAGCGCCAAACCGCTGAAGGAGCTGTTCCCGCAAGGCGGATTCGCGCTTCACGGCAATTCGAAAATCTTCGGCATTCCGGGGATTGCGCTCGCGTTTTATGTCACAGCCAAAAAGGAAAAGAAAAAACTCGTCGCCGGCCTGCTGATTCCTGTCACACTCACGGCGATCGTTGCCGGCATTACAGAGCCGATTGAGTTTACTTTCTTATTCATCTCTCCTTTCCTATTTGCGGTTCATGCCGTACTCGCCGCGACAATGTCGACGGTCATGTATATGGCCGGTGTTGTCGGAAACATGGGGGGCGGGTTAATCGAGGCGGTTACCCTGAACTGGATTCCGCTCTTTGGCAGCCACGGTATGACGTATGTGTATCAAGTTCTGATTGGACTCTCATTTACTGCTATTTATTTTTTCGTCTTCCGATTTCTGATCCTTAAATTCAATATTGCCACACCGGGACGGGAAATTGACGATCAGCAGGAAACAAAGCTGTATTCAAAACAGGAATACAGAGAAAGAAAAAACAAAAAGGACGAAACAGCCTCCGCTGCGGAAACGGCAGATGAAACCGCTGCATTGTACATCGAAGCGTTAGGCGGAAAAGACAACATCACCGAGGTCACAAACTGCGCCACCCGCCTCAGAGTCAGTGTCAAGGATGAAAAAAAGGTCGAACCCGACAGCGTCTTCCGCGCGCTTGGCGCACACGGCGTCGTCAGAAACGGGAAAGCGTTTCAGGTGATTATCGGATTGAGTGTGCCGCAGATGCGGGAGCGTGTGGAAAAATTACTAAGTTGAATAGTCAAGGTTTATCAGTGCGCTGTTTTAAGACAGCGCATTTTTGTTTGTCATACGTTTGCCACCTATAGGTGTAAGGGATGTTTATCGAAAATTAGGGGGTAGAAAAATGGAGAACTATACAACATTTTTAGGTCTTTACAAACCTGAAAAAACTGAAAGCATTGAGATTGATTCAAAGCTTGCTGAGAATTTTGAAACAATCGATCGTAAAATTGGGACTGCGCTTTATGATGGAACAACAACATTTGAAAACTTAAATGAAAGACTCAAAATGTATGAAAACAGATTTGAGCATCATGAAGAACGAAACGTAATGGATTATGGAGCCAAAGGAGACGGAGTTACGGATGATACGCAAGCATTTCAGGATGCGATGGCCGAGGGCGGTTATCTGATAAAAGTTCCTGCAGGCGTATTTAGGGTATCTGGATTGCTTGTTCCTTCGAATACAATGCTGGTTGGAGCAGGTAAGAAAAGAACCATCATCAAGTTATTAGACGACACACCAGTGGGTCACTCTGTACTTACCAATAGTGATCATACAAATGGTAATGAAAATATCTATATTGGACATGTAACACTGGACTGGAATAAAGATACGCGCCCTACTGGGTGGAAGATCCCTAAAGGCCCCACTTCAAGCTGCTTGCTTTTTGCAAATGTGGATTACTCATTTGTGGAGCATGTTTTTGCAAAAAATGCGGGCCTTCACGGATTCGATGCTACAAGCCCAAATTATAACAGACACGGAGAAAATGATGATCCTGCTTTTTATCAGCCTGGTGGCTGCAACTTTGTAACCTTTTCATACTGCGAAGCAACAGGCTCGGGTGATGACAATTTCACATGCCACTTTGGAAAGCATACGACTTTCAGTCATTGTCTATCCTATCATCCAATGGGGTTAAATGATGGATCTTCAAATACAAACTGCTTTGAAATTGATGATGGCTCTCAGGATGTGATGGTTGATAGCTGCATTGCAATTGGAGGAGTTCGAGGATTTGAAATTAAAGCTCATGACTATGCTCCGGCTGCGAAAAGAGTTCAGCTCGTGAACTGCCGTGCCTATGAGAATGCGATTAGTTTTTGCATTCGGCATATAGGACACCACACAGCAAGTGATCCTCAATCAGCATCAGCTCATGATGTTCAGCTGGCTAACTGTATCGCATATAACCCTAAGCCAAATGACCTTTATAAAGGGGCAGGACCAAATGCTCTGCAAATTTCAGGCTACGATGGTGTCAACGTGGTGAATTTTCATGCTATATGCGATGATTTATCAATTAACTATAAGGGAAATTCAGTAGTAAGTGTGTATTATAAAGGGCGCCTAATCAATTTGAAGAATATAACGATTCGAGGATTTAAGACTGCTGATAATGATATTTATATTGTAGGTGGCGACAATTCTGTCGGCAAAGTAATGATTGATGGTGTGACTTTGATTGATTCAGCCGAAAAGGGTGTTGTTTTCGGGAGCGGTATGTACGAGTCTGTCGTTAGTAATGTATGGGGGCAAAGATCGCCTAAAAATAACAGTGGTACTGTTGGTATTTATTCTACTGATCCGGATCTCAATGTTTCTAATTGTGATTTTTCAGGCTACGAAACCGACTTTGAAATTGGCGGAGTCGTGACACCTTACTTTTTGTTTAAACATAAAGGAAGCGGGGTTATTGGTTCTCGTGAATCTCATGCTACTGGAAATAATAATTTTGTAGCCGGATCAGTTCGGGGAAGAGCAACTGGCGCTGCCCAATCTTCAGTGATCGCCTCATATAATACGATCAATCCGAATTCAGACTCAGTTGCTCTGGGATGGGCAAGCGGGAGCACACCATCCTCAGCAAACAGAAAGATTGAACTTCATGCAAAAGATGGAACGATTAAGGCTTCAGGAAGCATAAAGAGTTCCCAAACGTTTACCGATTACGCAGAGTATTTTGAGAGTTTAAGCGGTGAAAAAATTCCGACAGGAACCTTGGTTACTCTGGAAGGGGATAAGATTAGACCTGCGAATAAAGGTGACATTATGCTTGGAGTAATTTCTGAAACAGCAGGTGTGATTCTTGGTGAGTCAAGCTTTCATTGGTCAGGAAGATACTTGAAGAATGATTTTGGCGGATATATTTATGAGAAACAGAAAGGTGCTAATGGCCAGCTCGTCATGGCACCTAGGGAAAACCCTGATTATAAGCCGGATAAGAACTATGCTTCTAGGGAAGACAGGGATGAATGGAATGTTGTGGGGCTTGTAGGACAGGTCTATGTAAGATGTGACAGCACAGTAAAAGCTGGTGACTTTATTCAAGCGCATAACGGAATTGCAACAAAAACTGAATCTCCTAAACAAAATTGGCAGGTCATGAGAGTAATAAAAGAGTTTGACAAGAGCAAGGAATATGGAGTGGCTTTAGTTTTTATTAGGTAATATAAAATGTGCATATCCTAAATAGAGGTGCTTTTTGCGCTCTATTTAGGGTTTTACATAAGATTTCAGAAATGTATCACCTCATTTTTTATCAGAGAAGTACTCCTCGCAAAAAAGGTCTTCGTTTTAACATTTCTATTTTATATTTTTCCTTTAGTTCAATTTATCTTTCTAGTGTCTTTTCATTGACCTAAGTCAATCCCGCATCTTAACTTCTGTAGAGTAAAATTACTGATATGCCTTTAATGAATGCAGGTTCAGCCACTTATTGCATTCGGCTCGATGGGCACTGAGAAGCCTCTTTTCGGAGCGTATAAAGCCCGATTGCTCTGCTCTTAAAAACATTCGTACTTAAGCCACAATAGGGGTTTTCCTTTCAATTCACTTTCCACTTATTTGCTGCATTGTCTTTTCAGACGAACTCCTTTTAAAACACAGTCTCTAAATCGATATTAGATTCAGAGTTTTTTCTTTACTTTCATAACACATCCTAAAAGTAAAATTCTTTCATCAAGCTCCGCAAACAATTAAAATAAAAAGTACATATTGCTAAAAGGATTTGGAGGCTTTTACATGTCAAAGGCTTTATCATATTTAAAACCATACTCACTTCTGGTGGGAATTGCGCTGATTCTCATGCTGACGGAACTCGCGGTTGAACTGGTACAGCCTCTATTGATTGCAAAAATCATCGATGATGGGATTTTGAAGCAAGACATGCAGCACGTTTGGATATGGGGTGCGGTCATGATCGGACTGACCATTTTATCATTTGCGGCGGGTATGCTGAATTCCTTTTACGCTGCCCATGTCAGCCAAAGCTTTTCCTACGATACGAGAAAAGGGCTTTTTCAAAAGATTCAGTCCTTCTCTTATTCAACATTTGGACAGTTTTCGTCCTCATCCTATATGACAAGGCTCACAAACGATGTAACACAGGTGCAGAACCTGATTTTTATGAGCCTGAGGTTTATGCTGCGTGCGCCGTTAATGATTGTGGGCGGCATTGTGCTGTCACTCGCTGTTAACGTGAAGCTCGGCTTTTTTCTTCTTGTGACGATTCCGATCCTGATTTTGTTTTTGCTTTGGGTACTGAAAAAAGGCGGGGCGCTGTTTAGGTCTGTGCAGAAACGGCTGGATCAAGTGAATACGATCATGCAGGAAAATTTAACTGCGATCAAGCTGATTAAAGCGCTGCTGCGAGGAAGCCATGAGGTCAAGAGATTTATCAAAGCAAACACGATGCTGATGCAAAAAACGGTCTCCGCATTTCAACTGGTGGAATTTACGATGCCTGTGCTGATGCTGCTGATGAACCTCTGCATTCTTTTTATTTTATGGGCGGGAGCTCACAGCATTACAAGCGGAGGTTCTCAGGTCGGCGATGTTGTCGCGGTTATTAACTATGCGACACGAATTACGGGTGCGCTTTCTATGTTCCCGTTTTTGATTATGATTTTTACCAGGGCAAAAGCTTCAGGCGACAGAATCGGCGAAGTGCTTGAAACAGAAGGTGACGAGCAGGAGGGAGGATTACTCTCAGATCGCTTGTCAGGCCGAATTGATTTTCAGGATGTGTCCTTCCGATATCCGGATATGGACAGAGAAGCGCTGCGGCATGTCTCATTTTCCGCAAAGCCGAAAGAAACGATTGCGATTCTCGGGGCGACGGGATCAGGGAAATCGACGCTTTTTCAGCTCATTCCGCGGCTTTATCTGCCGGATTCGGGCAGCATCTACATAGATGAAAAACCAATTGATGACTTTCCAGCGGAGGGTCTTCGCAAGCAAATCGGATTTGTACCCCAGGAAGTGCTCTTGTTCTCAGGCACAATCAAAGAAAATATAGCTTGGGGCAAAGAACATGCTTCACTTGATGAAATAATGGAAGCAGCCAAACATGCGCAAATCCATGAAACGATCATGAAGCTTCCAAAGGGATATGATACCGTCCTGGGACAAAGAGGCGTCAATTTGTCCGGCGGCCAAAAGCAGCGGATTTCTATTGCACGGGCGCTGATCAGAAAACCATCCATCCTTCTTTTGGATGACAGCACAAGCGCGCTTGACCTGCAAACGGAAGCGAATCTGCTTGAGGCCATCAGCACATATGAGTGCACAACCTTAATCATTACACAAAAAATAACAACGGCCATGAAAGCTGATGAAATCTTGCTGTTGGAGGATGGCGAGCTGATAGAAAAAGGCACACACAGCGAGCTGCTTTCTGAATCACATTTATACAAGCGCATTTACGAGTCGCAATTCGGAAGGGAGGGGAGCGAGTCGTGCTGAAAGACATCCGCAAGCCTTTCCAATACCCCAAAATCCCAATCGATAAAAAAGAACGCGCCAAAAAAAGAGCGAAGGCAAAGGATACAAAAGGCACCCTGAGACGAATCTGGTCATACCTGGCAGAACGAAAAGGGCTGCTCATACTCGTTATGCTGATGGTCGTAATCAGCGCGATATTCGGCCTCCTCGGCCCCTTTGTGATCGGAAAGGCCATTGATCATTTCATCGTCGGCCAGACGGTCAGCGGGCTTATTCCCGTTCTGCTCATTCTGCTTGGCATATATCTCATTCAATCTTTGTCACTCTGGTTTCAAAACTATTGGATGATCACGATTTCGCAAGGCACAGTCTTTAGAATGCGAAGCGAGCTGTTCACCCATCTGCATGAGCTGCCGATCCCGTTTTTTGATAAACAGCGGCATGGAGAGCTAATGAGCCGGGTGACCAATGACATCGAAAATGTCAGCTCTACTTTAAATACGTCGGTGATTCAAATTCTGTCGAGCGTCATTACCTTCGTCGGAACGATTGCCGTCATGCTGTATATGAGTCCGCTGCTGACAGTGATTACGCTGACGATCATTCCAGTAATGGCGGTGAGTTTGAAATGGATCACTAACCGTACGGGGAAACTCTTTAAAGAACAGCAAAAAAACCTCGGCGAGCTGAACGGATATATTGAAGAAAGCATTTCAGGCGCAAAGGTCATCAAAGCGTATTCACGGGAAGATCAGATTACAGCTGAATTTCTGGAAAAAAACGCCGCACTCAAGACTTCAGGCTTCTGGGCACAGACAATTTCCGGCTTTATCCCGAAAGTGATGAACTCTTTAAACAATTTAAGCTTTACAATTATTGCTGCAATCGGCGGACTGTTTGCGCTGAAAGGCTGGATATCCATCGGCACCATCGTTGTCTTTGCCGAGTACTCAAGACAGTTCACTCGCCCTTTAAATGATCTGGCCAATCAGTTTAATACGATGCTGTCCGCTATTGCCGGCGCTGAACGGGTGTTTGACGTACTGGATGAAAAAGAGGAGCGTGAGGATGAAAAGAATGCCCTGCATCAGCCGATACAAACAGGCAGCATCGAATTCCGAAATGTTTCCTTCGGCTACGAGGAAAACAATCAGACGCTGAAGCACCTTCAATTTACAGTGCCGGCCGGGCAGTCAATCGCCTTTGTCGGCCCGACGGGAGCGGGGAAAACCACTATAACCAATCTCCTTGCCCGTTTTTATGAGCCCGATGAGGGAAGCATTTTAATTGACGGGATTGATATTAAAAAGCTGACAAGGGCCAGCCTGAGAAAAAACATGGGGTTTGTGCTTCAGGATTCGTTCTTATTCCAAGGCACGATCAGAGAAAATATCCGCTACGGCAGGCTCGATGCCTCCGATCAGGAAGTCGAGGCCGCAGCAAAAACAGCGAATGCGCACAGCTTTATTGCGCGGATGCCAAAAGGATATGATACAGTGCTGACACAAAACGGCTCGGGCATCAGTCAAGGTCAGAAGCAATTGATCTCCATAGCAAGAGC
This sequence comes from Bacillus sp. 0909A, assembly GCF_036765115.1. Classification (NCBI taxonomy): domain Bacteria; kingdom Bacillati; phylum Bacillota; class Bacilli; order Caryophanales; family Bacillaceae; genus Bacillus; species Bacillus sp. 0909A. The sequence continues at coordinate 46,142 of NZ_JBAIZU010000004.1, read as the reverse complement.
CGTGCTGGCCGATCCGGTTCTGCTCATTTTGGATGAAGCGACAAGCAACATTGATACCGTAACAGAAGTGAAAATCCAAGAAGCGCTTGCCCGCTTAATGGAGGGGAGAACGAGCGTCATCATTGCCCACAGGCTGAATACCATTCAAAGAGCGGATCAGATTGTTGTGTTAAAAGACGGCGAAATGATTGAAAAAGGCAGCCATGATGAGCTGATACGCCAAAAAGGATTTTACAGTGACTTATACGAAAGCCAATTTAAGCAATAATGAAAAAGACCTTTGTCCTGCACAAAGGTCTTTTTTGTTACAGATTTATAGTACTTTCATTTCAATTTCGTAAAATGTAACAAAATTACTTGACGTAAACAAGTTATGTATATATACTAGCTTACATTAAGTAAGTGATAACATTTATCAAGGAGGATAAAAATGAATAAATCATTTGAAATTGGCACATTACTTTTAAGAATCATCACAGGTATTATCTTTTTTGTTCACGGTTTATCAAAGTTTCAGGCAATGGAGGGCACGATCCAATTTTTTGGCAGCATAGGGCTTCCAAGCTTTATGGCGTATGTCATCGCAGCGATTGAACTCGTTGGAGGAGTGCTCGTCTTTTTCGGATTGGCTACACGTATTGTAGGAGTTCTGTTTGCTCTTACGCTGATTGGAGCCATTATTACAGTGAAGCTGAAAGCGCCATTCATGGGGAACTCAGAATTTGATTACCTTCTGCTTCTGACATCAATCCACCTGGCGCTTTCTGGAAGCCGTTTCTTGGCGCTGGACTCATTTGTGTTTAAAACAAAAAAGAACGAAAATGTATCAGCATAAGAAAGAGGTATACAGCATGACCAGCATTCATGAGGGTACAACCATTGGCTATGTCAAACTCACAATCCGCAGTCTGGAGCGTTCCCTTCAGTTTTACTGCAATGTGATCGGCTTTCAAGTCTTGAAAAAGACGGACCGCAGAGCTGAATTAACGGCTGACGGAATACGCACCCTTCTTATTCTTGAAGAAAATCCAAGCGCTGTCGTCTTGCCTGAACGCACGGTAACGGGCCTGTATCACTTTGCAATTCTGCTGCCCAACAGAAAGGAACTTGGTATCGCACTTGCCCGCTTGATTGAAAAAGGGATTGCCATCGGTCAGGGTGACCATGCTGTCAGCGAGGCGCTCTATCTCTCTGATCCTGACGGAAACGGAATTGAAATGTACGCTGACCGCCCCCGAAGCACTTGGCAGCGGGATCGTGAAGGAAACTATGTCATGACAACAACTGCTGTCGACATCGAGAGCCTTTTGGAAGAGGCCGGAGAAGAGCGGAAAACAACACTTCCAAACGGTACGGTCATCGGGCACATTCATCTGCATGTCAGCGATCTGAAAGAAGCAAAAGCATTTTACACAGATGTGCTTGGCTTTGACATTGTCGGAAACTATGCGGGCATGTCCGCTCTCTTCGTTTCAGCCGGAGGCTACCACCACCATATTGGCTTAAACATCTGGGCGGGAAGAAACGCGCCGCCTAAACCGACAAATGCCAGCGGACTAGACTATTACACGGTTGTCCTGCCTCATCAAGAGGAACTGGATCGAGTAGCAGACCGAGTCAAACATGCCGGATATTCGATCGAAGAAAAGAAAAACAGCTTCCGGGTGAAAGATCCTGTTTCCGGCGCCCATATTGCATTTGTGATTTGACTGTAATCCCTTTGCCGAAAAAACGGCAAGGGAATTTTTTATTTTTGTCCGCCTTGTTATGATGGGAGAACCAACTTGTAAGGGGGCGTTAGACATGGAACTAACCATTTTGTAACGGGCTCAAGCGCTTTAAATAGAGCAAAATGCTGCTTTATTTCAGACCTATTATTCGGGAGCAATGAATTCGAATAAATAAGTGGAAGACACCGCATATGACATAAAGTTCATATGCGGTTTTTATTTTCCAGAAACTCCTGTAAAAAGTGACCTGAGGCAGGTATGATAAGAAGGGAATTTGGTATCGGGGGTGATGGGCGTGAAGGCTCTTATATTTACTAGGATTTTCACCTTAATGGTAAGTTGTTCGGTTTACTTTTTTCTTGTAAAAGATGACCGTTGGTTTGAGTATTTGTTCATCGCTGGCGGTGCGGGTGTGTTCTTAGCAAATCATCTCTTATTAAGAGTAGAGAAATATGCCATTATTTTTTGTTTGATTGATATTGCAGTTGGCTTCTCGTTCGGTTTCATGTTCCCGGGTACAGGTTTATATATCACATTGCTCAGCCCGGTTGCTGTTACCTTTTTTTTGAAAGGGTTTGACCGAAAAACAGTATGGTCTGTGCTCTGTTTTTGTTTTATCATGTGGCTGATTGTGCTCATTCGTACATATCGTATGTTCGGCGATGAATATGTAATGGATCATTGTATTAGCATGACATTCGTTGTCTTCTGTGGAGTCGTCGGCAAATTAATCCGCAAGCTATTGGATACGCAGGAAACGGCAAAACAGCAGTTTCAGGAACTGACGGATTCGCATCGGGCGCTGTCAGCAGCACACCAGGAACTGCATTTATATGCGAAGCAGGTCGAAGAACTCACCGCCATTTACGAGCGGAACAGAATGGCACGGGACATCCATGATACAGTAGGGCACAAAATGACGGCGCTTCTTGTCCAGCTGCAGCTTCTGCGTGAATGGCAAAAAAGAGACAGCCGAAAAGCGGAAGAGACAGTCGGGGTATGTGAAACGCTTGCCCGTGAAGCGCTTGATGATATCCGCTTATCAGTACGCACCCTGCAAACGGAGAGCGATCCCTCATTCATTGAATCGCTGAAACAGCTGACAGAAGACTTTTACAAAAATGCGGGCGTCACATCCGAACTGACGGTCAGCGGCGACCCTGCGCTGGTCCCGCTGTCTCTGCACCCGACTGTAATCAGAACAGTGCAGGAGGCGCTGACAAATGCCAAACGGCACGGCGGCGCCACAGCCTGTTCAATCCAGCTTGCCTGCACAACGGACAGCATCAGCCTTGTTATGAGGGATGACGGAAAAGGAAATCCCGAGGCGGCACTCGGCTTTGGCCTTTTGAATATGAAAAAGCGGGCAGCGGAGCACGGCGGATCGATCCGCTTTGAAAGTGAAACGGATCAAGGATTTACTGTAATCGCCGAATTTTCACTGGCTAATAAAAAATGGAGCTTCGGGCCCGCGCAGCAAAAGGAGAGTTTATCATGATTAAGATCATCATTACCGACGATCAGGATATCGTCAGGGAAGGGCTGGCATCCCTGCTTCAGCTCCGAGAAGAACTCGATGTCATCGCCACAGCGCGAAACGGACAGGAAGCCTTTGAAAAGGCGAAAGACCTGAAACCGGATATCGTATTAATGGACATCCGCATGCCGGTTTCCAACGGGGTGGAAGGAACAAAATTAATCACCAGCTCGCTAACGGGCGTAAAGGTGCTGATGCTGACGACCTTTAAAGATTCAGAGCTGATTGCCGAAGCGCTTGAAGAAGGGGCAAGCGGGTACCTGTTAAAGGACATGTCAGCCGATACAATTGTGAAAGCGGTCATGACTGTTCAATCAGGCGGAATGGTGCTCCCGCCGGAACTCACAGCCCAAATGCTGAATGAATGGAAACGGGAAAAACAGCTGAAAGGAACGGAAGAGAAAGAAAAACCGAAGGAGCTGCACGACTTAACCGAGCGCGAAATGGAAGTGCTGGCTCAGCTCGGGTACGGGCTGAACAATAAAGAAATTGCTGAAAAACTGTATATTACAGAAGGCACAGTGAAAAATCACGTGTCAAACATTATCAGCAAACTGTCAGTCAGAGACAGAACCCAAGCCGCCATTTATTCCGTCAGACATGGCGTATCTGTCTTTTGATAGATGACGTTTGGCATATGCGTTACCTTGAAAAGGCCTGTCACAGGCCTTTTTTTTATGCCTGATGTTCTATCCGGCGCCACATGTTTTACACTCTCATCTCTTCTACAATGGCAATGGGATAAAAAAAGGAGTGAAACGGCGTGCTTCAAGCAGAAAATATCAAAAAGGCATACGGAAAAAAAACAATTGTCAAAGGAATCTCTTTTTCGTTGAAAAAGGGTGAGTCGTTCGGACTGCTCGGACCGAACGGAGCGGGGAAGTCCACAACCATTTCTATGATTTCCGGACTTGTGCCGCTTGACGGAGGGGAGATTACAATCGGCGGGTATGTTATCGGCAAAGACACGAACAAAGCCAAACAAAAAATCGGCATTGTCCCGCAGGAAATCGCCCTGTACCCGACACTGACAGCTCAAGAAAATCTCGTATTCTGGGGGAAAATGTATGGACTCACGCATGGAGAGGCCAAAAAAAGATCAGCAGAAGTCCTTGAGTATGTCGGACTTACTGAGCGTGCTAAAGAGAAAATCGAAACATTCTCAGGCGGAATGAAACGGAGAATCAACATCGGCGCCGCCCTTATGCATAAGCCTGAGCTGCTAATCATGGATGAACCGACCGTCGGCATCGACCCCCAATCGAGAAATCATATTTTAGAAACAGTCAAACAGCTCAACGAAACAGGCATGACTGTGATCTATACGAGTCACTACATGGAAGAGGTCGAGTATTTATGCGACCGGATCGGCATTATTGATCAGGGAGAAATGATTGCGATCGGCACTAAAACCGATTTGTGCAGCCGCCTTGGAGGAGACACGATTATCCAGATGACTGTAAGCAGGACAGATGAAGGGTTCCTTTCTGCTGTCCGCTCTCTTGCCCATGTGAATGATGTGACAGTGAGTGAATCTGAGCTCAAAATTGAGGTTGCTGCGGCGCACCATGAGAAAGTAGTCACCAGCCTGCTCACGGAAGCCGCTGCCCATCAAACGAATCTCCTGTCTCTCCAGGTTCAGGAGCCAAATCTGGAACGGCTGTTTCTGAATCTGACCGGCCGCACATTGCGGGATTAGGAGGGACGGCGATGAAAAAAGCAATATGGATCGCATGGAAAGATGTCAAAATCAGAATCACGGACAAAAAAGGGTTTATGATGCTTATCCTGATGCCGCTGATCTTAACAGCCATATTAGGGGCCGCTCTTGGATCAATCCTTGGCGGAGGCAGCGAGATTGATGAAATCAAAGTCGGCTATGTCCAGTCTGATCAGTCAGGCGCGTCGAAGATGTTTAAAACAGATGTACTTGAAAAAATGAAGATGATTAAGGTCACAGAAGCCGGCAGTAAAAAGGAAATGAAAAAGCTGCTGACGGAAAAGAAAATTGATGTCGGAATTGCCGTCCCGGCACATTGGGGATCCGGCAAGAAACCGGCCGCTGTCTATGCTGGCACTGATCAGGAATTAAAAGGCTCTATCATAGAAACGGCTGCACTGTCTTTTATAGATCAATACAAGGCAGTACGAGAAGCGTCATCCGCCTCAATGGAATATGTCACCAAGACGGAAGCCGCAAAACAAGGAAAGCTCAATCCTTCACTCATTGCAGAAAACCTTGCAAAGACGCTTGAAAAAGAAGCGGGTGCCAGGCTTGCTGTTACAGAGAAATCAGTCGGCACAAAAGAAGTTACCAGTTTTCAATACTATTCGGCGGCAATGCTATGCATGTTTATGCTGTTTCATATGACGGTCGGCGCGAAATCATTTTTGCTGGAAAAGGAAACGGAAACCCTTGCCAGACTGCTGATGACGCCTGCACAAAAATACGCCATTCTCTTCGGAAAGTGGCTCGGAACCTATTTGTTTGCCATTATACAATTTTTCATTTTTCTTATTGTAACCATCAATGTTTTTGATGTGGACTGGGGAGACAATCTCTTGTTCGTGAGTGTGCTGGGGCTGTCTTACGCAGCAGCTGTATCCGGCATTTCAATGCTTCTTGCTTCATGCCTCAGCGATATGAAGTCAGCGGATGTTTTAGGCGGTTTTGGGATTCAGGTGCTTGCCGTTCTCGGCGGTTCTATGCTTCCGTTTTATCAATTTCCGGATTTCCTGCAGTCTGTTTCAAAGGCGGTGCCAAATCGATGGGCGCTCGAAGGCTTTCTTTCCTTAATGGAGGGGGGAGGCTGGGCTGAACTTCAAACGCCGGTCCTTCTTTTTGCGGCAATCGGCCTGTGTTCACTGGCTGTTGGCATCAGAAGGCTTCACACAAGATAAGGAGGTAAAACACGGTGAAAAAAATCATAGCCATTTGCGGCGTTGAGCTTTCTCTCATGTTTAAGAAGCCGCAGAACTATTTGATGATGTTCGCTGCCCCGCTGCTGCTGACCTTTGTATTCGGCGGTCTGCTCGGCGGACATGATGATAAGGTGCGGCTTGCGATCGTCGATCAGGATGATACGCTTCTTTCACAGCATTATATCCGGGGGCTCAAGCAACTTGATGATATGTATACCTTTCAAACGATGTCTAAAAGCAAAGCTTCAGAAAAACTAAAACAAAAGAAAATTGCCGGAGTCATCACCCTTTCCCGCACTTTCCAAGAGAAGCTGGAAAAAGGCGAGAAGCCGGAGCTGGTCTTCAGCCACGGTCCAGAGCTAACAGGAGCGCTCGTTGCTAAACAGTATGCCGATAGCAAGCTGGCAAAGCTCAACATTCAGGTAACCGCGGCAAAAACGGCGGCCGAGGCGGCGGGGGAGAGCTGGAAGTCGGCTTATAAAACGGTAATCGCCAAAGATCATGGAGATAGCGCTTCAGCTGTAAAACGGAAATCTCTCAATGATAAAAAAGAAGGCAAGGGCGTAAGTGACAAAGCTTCACGAGCTGCAGGCTTTTCCATTCTGTTTGTAATGCTGACAATGATGGGGGCAGCGGGCACGATATTAGAAGCGCGAAAAAGCGGTGTCTGGCAGAGACTGCTCACCGCGTCTGTCAGCCGCGCGGAAATTGGAGCGGGGTATGTGCTGTCGTTCTTTGTGATTGGCTGGATTCAATTTGGATTGCTGCTTCTCGCATCCCATTGGCTGTTCGGAATCAGCTGGGGCAATCCGGCTGCGCTGATCGTGTTAGTATCCTTTTTTCTGTTTGCAGTTGTGGGTATCGGGCTGATGATTGCTGCCCATGTCAGAACACCAGAACAGCAGCTTGCTTTTGGTAACTTGTTCGTTATAGCGACATGTATGGTAAGCGGAATGTATTGGCCGATAGAAATTGAGCCGAAGCTGATGCAGTCCATTGCTGACTTTCTCCCGCAAAAGTGGGCGATGAGCGGACTGACTGAAATCATCGCTAACGGGGCAACCATCACGGATATACTCGGCATTTGCGGCATCTTATTTGCTTTTGCAGCTGTCACCTTCACAGCGGGGCTGAAAGCGCTCCGAACGTAAAAGCATCCGCCTGCGGGCAGATGCTTTTTATCATTATATCTTGTTTTCTGTCAGGTTCAGTCTTTGTTCTAGATGTTGTTTGACGGACGGTCAGTCACTTTCGATCATTTAAGGCCGCTCCTGGGTATCCTCTTGTATCATATCTGAAATATGCTCCAGCCAAGAAACGTAAGTTTTTTCCCGCTCCAGCGCTTTCGTCAGCACAAGGTAGTGACCGAAATCCGGTGAAGAAAACGACATCCGCTCTGCTGATGCCATTAGCTTTTCATAGCTCCTTTGCAGGTCAGCGAGCTTCTCCTTGCGCTTCAGCAGCTGGTCTGTAAACAAATCAGAAGCCTCCTGCCGCGATAGAGAAGAAATGAAATAAGCCTTCAGCATAAATTCATCCTTCACTGTTTCCGGAATAGGATGGTGGCGGGTCAGCCACGCGTGCAGCTCCTGTTTTCCGCTGTCAGTCAGGGTATACATTTTTTTCTCAAGTTTTGTGCCCTGAATCGTTGTCCGGAATGTGATAAAGCCTTCATCTGTCAGCTTTTTGAGCTCAGGATAAATCTGACTGTGCTTGGCGCTCCAAAACTGGCCGAGCTCCGCTTTGAAATAACTTGTAATATCATACCCGCTCAATTCGCCTTTTCGTAAAAGCCCTAATATGGCGTATTTTAATACTCTCATGCTGTCCTCCGTGTCTATGGCTGTTTTTGCAAACCAGAAGTTTTTTAAAAGCCCTGCCGCAAAATCGTATCGTTCTTTTCTCTTATACCAGGAAAACAAAATTGAATTCCTTCTTGAAACTTGTCCTATATCAACTAGTCATTGCCATCTCATGTCTAGCTTTCATCTGTTCCCTATATTATAGGAAAGGGAGGCTGGGAACACAACCGCATGTCTCCTACGTTTATTGTCCTTTCAAGTTGCTATCGAGTGTATGGATCAAGTGTACTGTAGACAACTGCCCATCGACAGGTTTATGCTTATTTCAAAATAATAGAGAAATTGAAGATTCTGATAAGTTTATATTTACCAAGTTTAAATTTAATTGTATAATCATTCTGGTAAAAACATAATTAAGGAGAAACGGAAAATGAAAAGATTACTTATTGCATCATCTATTTGTCTATCAATGATTTTGTCTATTCTAGCCGCTCCGCCTTCAAGTGCAAAGGCGGAAACAGCACATAACCCAGTTGTTCTTGTTCATGGGATTAGCGGCGCATCATACAATTTTTTTGCTATTAAAAATTACTTAATCTCTCAAGGCTGGCAAAGCAATAAACTATATGCGATTGATTTTTATGATAAGACAGGGAATAACCTAAATAACGGACCGCAGCTTGCTGCATATATTGATCGTGTTTTAAAAGAAACAGGAGCAAAAAAAGTAGATATTGTGGCTCATAGCAAGGGAGGAGCCAATACTCTATACTATATAAAATACTTAGGCGGGGGCAATAAGATTCAAAATGTTGTCACGCTTGGAGGGGCTAATGGTTTAGTGTCATCTGTTGCGCTGCCTGGTACAGATCCTAATCAAAAGATTCTCTATACATCAATCTACAGTCTAAATGATGAAATTGTCATCAATAGCTTGTCTCGATTACAAGGAGCTAGAAACATCCAGCTTTATGGCATCGGCCATATTGGCTTGCTTTCTAATAGCCAAGTCAACGCCTATATCAAAGAAGGATTAAATGGCGGGGGACTAAATACGAACTGATGCTTCAGGATATGCGCTAGATTAAACCTGCTGTTCATGACAGCAGGTTTTTTGTTTTCTGACAGATTGAGGAATTCAGAACGGAAACTGAGTGAACCTTTTTGTAAGTTCCAATACAGCGTAAATAGAGTAAGCGGTTATTCAGCTTCCTTATTCCTGCTCAAACACTTCTTTACTGAAGCTTTTCACAATGCGGGAGCTCCACCGCCATTGTCCCTTTCGTAACGTCAGCTTTTCTGTCGATTTCACTCGGGAATCCTGAAATCGAATTGGATTATTATCAAAAGGTGAACAGGACACTGTTCCCGCGCGTCATGCATAGCAGCCCGGCTGTACGGGACAAATGGATGAGGGTGGTATACCAAAAGCTATGGATTTTTATGGGTCTTAGTCTTTCATGCATACTGAAAGATAAGAAATCAGGCACTTTTTTCAATTGAAGCAGGTGTGTTATGGTACAACCATCGATTTCTAAAAATTTGAAATGAAGGAGCGCTGTTATGCAAATAAAAGAAATTTTTGTGATCCGCTGCCTTTCGTGCTTAAGTGTCGTTCTGCTCCATATCATTTCAATGGTTCTGATGCTTCAGGCGGAAGCACTTGCCGATATTTCTCACACGGTTGATTCTTTGCGCACACTCCTGATGTTCAGCACGCCTGCTTTCATTTTCATCTCTGAGTTTTTGCTGGCACGTTCTTATCCTGACGGGGTGCCGGAGGGGTTTTTGAAGAAGAGAGGAAAAGTGATTTTTATTCCGTTTTTATTTATCGCAGCCATAGATGCCTTGCTGATGACCAGTGCAATGGGGGGAAAGCTGACATTTCTGGCGTTTGTGCAGAAATATCTGGAAAACGTATTTTTAGGAAACTTTATCGGATATTTCATTCTTGTCATCTTCCAATTTTACATCCTGCACATGCTCTTTCATGAGTATTTGAAAAAAGCATCGCCCAAATGGGTGCTGTCTGTCTCGTTTGTGGTGACAGCCGCTTATTTGGGCTATTTCTCAGCAGTCAGTCCGGCTCCCGCTTCTGAACAAGGCGGTTCATTTCCGTTTTTCTGGGTTCCGTTTGCAGGCTGGCTTTTCTACTTTTGTCTCGCTTATTACTGCGGAAAAGAGTACAAGCAGTTTTTAGCGCTGCTGAATCAATACCGCTTGGTGATATACGGTGCTGCGATCGGATCCGCCGCGCTGGTTGTGGCTGTTTCTTATTTCGGAGAGGTCGGCATGATCAGCTCAAAGCGGCCTGACATCATGCTTTATTCAACAAGTATGATCTTTCTGTGCTTTCACCTGTTTTCTAACATAAAGCATGTGCCGAAAATCATTATGTTTATCAGTAACTACTCCTTTTCGATTTATCTGCTGCACGCCTATTTTATGATCATTGGCTATGTTTTGCTGTTGAATATGCCGGACATTCCCGCTGTGCCGGCCGTTCTCTTGATGTTTGCCGTCTGCACAGCTGGACCGATCCTGACATCCTGGACGCTGAACAAGTTTAAATATGGATATTTGTTTGTAGGGAAAATCTATCAGCCGAAGAAGCGAAAAGTAAAAATGGAAGTGCGAGACCACGCAGGCTGAAACATCGCGGCAGGGGAAACGTTCCTGCCGCGATTTTTATCCTTCATTCACTTGCAATACTGTTTTTAAATACAGTTTAGCGGCTTCAACCATTCCTGATACATCAGCTTTGTCCTCATCGAAATAAAGCGCGTTTTGGATGATGCCATCATTCACATTGAGAAAAAACTTAGTAATCGTCGCCAGAGGCTGCAACGGCCGAAATTCCCCCTGATCTATTCCTTTTTGCAAAAGCTTCGAAAACCTTGTCACAAAAAGATCATAACGTTTCTCCAAATATTCGCGCCGTTCTTCATTGCGCCAAGCTGTCACCAAATATTCAAATTGCACCGGCGCCAATGTAGCCTCCGCTTCACGCAGGCCTTCAGTCAGTCCATCGAGGTAGCTGGTAATAGTCTTCCAGACACTTCGGTTTTCAGCTGATTTATCAAGCTTTCGAAGTCCTTCATCGAGGCCTGCCTCAATGATGCGGCGAAACATCTCTTCTGTACTGGAAAAATAAAGATAGACGCCGCCCCTGCTGAAGCCCGACTCCTCCACAACGTCTTTCATTGTCGTTAATTCAAATCCTTTTCGTTTAAAAACGGTTTTGGCAGCTTCTAAAATCTCCGCTTGCCGTTTATCTTTGTGCTCCTTTGTTACTTTCGGTGACAAGATATCGCCTGCTTTCTGACATTTTCTTACCTATAAGTGTAGTCAACCCGGACGCAATCAGCAAGCAGCCGCAGATCAGAAAAGCAAGAGATACGCCGATCAATTCGGCCAGCACGCCCCCGCCCGCCATGCCGAGAATGGAGGCAAGAGTCGTCGTGCTCTGAATAGCGCCAAACACTCTGCCGCTATAATCAACAGGCACGGACGTCTGAACAAGAATTTGAAACGGGACATGGACGAGGCCGAAAGCCGCTCCCATGATGAAAAAAGCGAAAATAAAAAGTGCTGTGCCGACAATACCGAAGCCACCCAGAAATGGCACACATCCAGTTGCTATTCCAAGCAGACATGCCCCTAGTGTGAAATAAAGCAGATAAGAGGAAATTCGCCTTTTCCCTACAATGGCCGCCGTCAGCAGCATACCGGCCCCGCTTACGGCCATGCACCATCCTGCAAGCTCGGGCGGCGCACCGGGAAAAGAGCGGATGAGAATAATAGCCTGTGAATCACCAATCTGCAAAATGAAGAGAACAAAGCAAGCCGTGAACAAGCCCGTCAATAGAAGAGGTGTCTGTTTCATAAATTGAAAACCTTCTTTTATAGAAGCAAGTGCTGATGTTTTGTCTTGAGGTGTATTGGATGTTTGCTGAAACGCATCTCTCGGAAGCGAAAACAAAATGACAGCAGACAGAAGAAAAGCGCCCGCGTTGATGAAAAAAACGGAATGAATAGAGACAGCGGCGACCATTATGCCGCCGAGCGCGGGTCCGAATATTTTGGCGGTGTTATCGATGATGCTGCTGATAGAAACAGCCTGCTGAAGGAAAGCTTCTGATGTCAATTCCTTAAGCTTGCCGTTTTTAGAAGGTGAAAACAATGAAGAAAAACAGCTCTGAAGGCTGAGCAATACGTAAAGCTGCCAAAGCTCACTGACATAAACACAGCTGATAACGGTGAGGGTACGGCCGATTTCAGACAGAAACATGATCATTTTTCTGTCAAATCGATCTGCAAGCACACCCGATACAGGGCCAAGAACAATGACAGGCAGTGCAAATGACATCATTAAAAAAGACATATCCAGTGAAGAAGCATCCAGCTGAAAGGCGGCTAATGTTAAGACGGCCAAAATGTGCAGCCAGTCGCCAAGGGAAGAAATCGTTTGCGAGGCTAACAGCGTCATCAGCCCTTTATTTCTCCAAAACAATGATTGACCCATAGTTTTCTCCTCCTGTTCATAAAAATGACACTAGTGTCGTTTTTATTGTATGGGAAAATAACACAATAAACAATGGTTTTCTTGTAAAATAAAGATTGAATAAAAATTCAGGAGGGAAATGGGCATGTCAACAGCCAATCTAAGCTATCCGATAGGAGAGTACAAACCTAGAAAATTCATATCAAATGAGCAGAAAGAAGAATGGATTCAAGTGCTGGAGGAAGTGCCGGCTAAGCTGAAGCAAGCCGTTGAGGGGATGACGGACAGCCAGCTTGATACACCGTACCGAGACGGCGGATGGACCGTCCGGCAAGTTGTTCATCATCTGGCTGACAGTCATATGAATGGCTATATCCGTTTTAAATTAAGTTTGACAGAAGAGACACCGGCTATCCGTCCGTATGATGAAAAAGCATGGTCGGAGCTTGAAGACTCCAAAACAGCGGAGCCGAGCGGTTCACTCGCGCTTTTGCAGGAGCTTCACGGAAGATGGACAGCTCTTCTTCGCACGCTGACAGATCAGCAATTGCAGCGCGGATTTTACCATCCCGATACAAAAGAGATCATTACCCTAGAGAACGCGCTCGGGCTATATGTCTGGCACTCACATCACCATATCGCTCATATTACGGAGCTTTCCAAACGGATGGGGTGGTCTTAACGCTTTTGCCGGCGGAAAGCCGGGAGACTGATTGCTGCAACCACCAGCAGTGAAATCAAAGCAGCCGCCGCATATAAATGATCATAGCCGCTGGCAACACTAGCATGAATGGCATCGCTTATCGCAGTTTTGACTTCAGGCACAGGTATGCGTTCGATCTGTTCTTGTAAAGAAGAAACATCTGAACTGTCGATCTCGGGGATCATCTGCATATCCTTCCCTGGCTGTCCGCTGTCCGATAAGCGGCTGCTGATTTCATCGCCAATTTGGTCAAACCCTGCTGTGATAAAACCTGCATAAAGAGTAGGCGCCAATGTCAGGCCAATTTGCCTTACCAATGATAGCGTGCCGAGCGCTGTGCCCTTATTCGTTTTCGCTGCCTCTGATACAAGGACGTTCAGCGGCGCGCCTAACAGAAAGCCAAAACCAATCCCAGCTACCACACTTGCGATCACAAACTCCCATTTCTCCGTCACCCAAAGCGGAAATAAAGCAAATCCCACACATGAAATGATTCCTGAAAGCACAACAGTTTTCACCGCTCCTTTTTTGTCGGTGAGCGCTCCGCCAAGCCAAGCGCCGATTCCGGAAGCTAAGGCGAGAGGTGTCATCCAATAGCCCGCTTTTGCGGCAGGGACGCCTAAATATTGCTCAACATATGACGGAATAAAAATAACCGCCGCCAACAGGCCCCCGGATAATAAACCGATGATAAGTGTTCGCTGAAACAGGTGATTCCGAAGTAAAGAATACGCCAGAATGGGATCGCCCCCGCGCATTTCCATCCGCTTCTCAAACCAGACGAGCGCCGCAAAACAGAAAATACCGATTAGAATAAATCCATAAACCTCAGGATCTCCCAGGCTTTTTAAGAGATTTGTTCCGTCAAGGTTTGTCATGCCGTACATTACAGCCAAAATTGACAAGGATAGAAGAAAAATTCCGGCCGTGTCGAGACGTTTGGCCTCCGGCGCTTTGGTTTCCACAATGAAAAATGCACCGAAAACAACCAGCAGCACCGCAATCGGCAGGTTAATCAAAAACAGCCAATGCCACGATCCAGTCCAATCAAGCAGAAAGCTTCCGACATTGGGTCCTAGCACAGCAGCCATCCCGTTCATCGCCCCTAGCAAGCCAAGGGCCTTCCCTTGCTTTTCCTTTGGAAGCGTAGCAAGGACGTGAGAACTTCCAATGATGAAAATCCCGCCGCCTCCAAGCGCCTGAATCAGCCGTGAGATAAGAAAAAGCGGAAAGCTTTGGCTCAAGGCGACAAGCAAAGAACCAAGCCCGAAAAGGCCGACTTCAATAAGAAACAGCTTTTTTCTGCCGTAGCGATCGGAAAGCTTTCCGACGATCGGCACACTGACGCTGAGTCCGAGCGTATAAAGCGTAATGCCCCACGAACCCCAAGACGGGGAAACGGCAAACGATTCGTTTATCGTGGTCAGCGCAGCGGAGATGATCCCATTATCCAACGCAGCCATAAATACCCCGATGGTAAACAGGCTGATCGCCCACTTTTGGCTTTTTTGATCTGCCAATGCCTTTGGCATACTCATCAACTCCTTTTACTTCACTTGGAATATATTATTCATTTAAAATGAACTAAATGTCAAATAAAAAAAGTCTGCCTCCGCAGTTTTGCGGGAGGACAGACTTCGCCTGACATTATTCTTTTTTTGCCTGCTCCAGCGCTCTGGAAAGAATAGAAAGCCCTTTGGAAACAGCTTGCTTTTCATCAGGAGACAGCATTTCCAAGGAACGCTTTAATTTCATATGGCCCTTTTGATAAAGCCCGCGAAAAATATTTTTCGCATCCTCCGTTAAATGGACAACCACTGAACGGCGGTCCTCTTCAGAGTGTGATCGTTTAACAAAGCCGGATTTCTCAAGGCGGTCTAGCAGCCCGGTTGTATTTGACAGGGAAGCCCCCATTTTCTCTGCAATATCACTGACCTTCAGCGTTCCGTGATTGTTTAAAAGCATCAGCACTTTCATTTGCGGCATGCTCATATCCAGCTTCATCCACTCAGACACATCACCGAGCCCGGCAGATGTTAAGACTTTCATATAAAGCACCCAAATTTCACGTTCCTCAGATGAAAGAATATTTTCGTTTAATACTGTTGTATCATGTAAGTTATATTCCATTTGATCACTTCCTCATCATTCGCTCCTCTTACCATATTACTCGATTTTAACTGCTGAAAGAAAGTCAGCATAAACCGCAGATGGGACTTTGTCCGAAAAATAGCGGTAGTGTATAATGAGTTGGAGATTATTGGGGAAAGAAATATCGAACTGTATATGATTGGAGAGACCATTGCTGATTAAAAAGAATGCTTTATCAATTTTAAAAATCGTTTTTCCTGTTGCTGTTTTACTATTTGTGTTTTATCAGTCGAAAAAAGAATTGACAAACCTGTCATTCAAACGAACGCTTATGGTGATCAACGGGCTGGAGCGGACCGACTTATTCATTCTTGTGCTCGTCGGCCTGCTTGCTGTTGCGGCCATGTCACTATATGATTACGTTCTTAAATATTCGCTGCGCCTTTCGATCACAAACGGAAAGGTGTTCAGGGTATCCTGGATTGCTAATTCATTTAATAATGTCCTTGGCTTCGGAGGGTTAGCCGGAGTCGGGTTAAGAATGATGTTTTATAAGGAGCATACAAAAGACCATAAAGCGCTGGTGAAAGGAATTGCCTGGCTTACATCTTCGATGCTGCTCGGCCTTTCAGTTTTCAGCATTTTCGTTATCGCAAGGTGGCTGCCCGTGGATGAAGTCATCAATGAAAAACCATGGCTGTGGGCGGTTGTTATCGGCTTCGCGCTGATTGTGCCGATCTCTTTGGCGGCGGCTATACGAAAAGGCCGCAAAGCAGAGGATGAAGAGGGCGGAGACACAGTGAAAAATCCGATTTTCGCTTATATGGGCGCTTCCGTAGCAGAATGGCTTATGGCTGGAATCGTGATCTATCTGTCTCTGCTCGCCATGGGAATTCATGCTGACATCAGGTATGTGTTCGGGGTATTTGTGATTGCGGCAATCGGAGGCATGATCAGTCTTGTTCCAGGCGGCTTCGGCTCGTTTGACCTTTTGTTTTTGCTCGGAATGGAGCAGCTGGGCTACCATCAGGAAGCCATTGTGACGTCGATTGTGCTGTACCGGCTCGTCTATTCATTTATCCCGTTCGTTTTGGGACTGTTCTTTGCTGCCGGCGACCTGACCGAAAGTACGATGAAACGGCTTGAAACGAACCCGCGAATTGCACCTGCAATCGAAACGACAAACGTTCTGCTTGTCGTACAGCGGGCCATGTTAGTGAGGATTTTGCAGGGATCGCTTTCGCTCATTGTGTTTGTAGCCGGTCTCATTGTCCTTGCGTCGGTGTCACTGCCGATTGATCGGCTGACAGTCATTCCGCACATTCCGCATCCGGTCCTTTTGTTGTTCAATGGGCTGTCCTTAAGCTCAGCGCTCATTTTGCTGATATTGCCGATCGAGCTTTATAAACGGACAAAACGGTCCTATACTATGGCGATTACAGCGCTCGTCGGCGGGTTTGTTTTCAGCTTTTTAAAAGGGCTTAATATCAGTGCTATATTCATATTGCCGATTATCATCGTCTTGCTTGTGCTGTTGAAAAAACAATTTGTCAGAGAACAGGCTTCCTATACGCTCGGGCAAATGATTTTCGCTGCGGCTCTGTTTACTGTGGCGCTATTTAACTATAACCTTATCGCAAGCTTCATCTGGGATCGGATGAAGAAGGTGCTGCGCCACGAATATTTCGTCCACAGCACTTCTCATATTACACATGCGACCATTATGGCAGTCATCGCCGTTCCGCTGTTCTTCTTTATCTTTACAGTGGTGTATCATAAGAAAACCAAACCAATTGGGGAAAAAGCTGATCCAGAACGTCTTGCTGAGTTTTTGAATGACAAAGGCGGCAACGCGCTCAGCCATCTCGGCTTTCTGGGGGATAAGCGGTTTTATTTCTCAAGCGACGGCAATGCATTGCTTCTGTTTGGAAAAATCGCAAGACGTCTGGTCGTGCTTGGCGATCCGTCCGGCCAAAAGGAATCGTTCCCGCTTGTGCTCGAAGAATTTCTGAACGAAGCACATCAAAAGGGCTTCAGTGTTCTGTTCTATCAAATCGAACGAGAGGACATGGCGCTGTACCACGATTTTGGGTATAACTTTTTTAAACTTGGCGAGGAAGCCTATGTGGACTTAAACACGTTTACCATATCAGGGAAGAAAAAAGCCGGTCTGCGGGCGATCAATAACCGGTTTGAACGGGAGGAATATACCTTCCATGTTGACCATCCCCCATTTTCGGAAGCATTTTTAGAAGAGCTCAAACAAATCTCAGATGAATGGCTAGGCTCGAAAAAGGAGAAGGGCTTTTCACTCGGGTTCTTTGATCCGTCGTATTTACAGAGAGCACCGATCGCTTATATGAAAAATGCTGAAGGGGACATTGTGGCTTTCGCAAATATCATGCCGATGTATCAGGAAGGCGAAATCTCGGTCGATCTGATGCGCTATCGCAGCGACGCCCCGAACGGTATTATGGATGCATTGTTCATCCGCATGTTTTTATGGGCGAAGGAGGAGGGATGTACGTCATTTAACATGGGTATGGCACCTTTGGCCAATGTCGGCACAGCCTTTACATCCTTCTGGTCAGAACGCTTCGCGGCTGTCATTTTTAATAATGTTCGGTATATGTACAGCTTCAGCGGGCTCAGGGCATTTAAAGAAAAATACAAACCCGAATGGCGCGGAAAATACTTGGCGTATCGGAAAAACAGATCTCTTTCTGTCACCATGTTCCTCGTCACGCGTCTGATCGGCAAAAGCAAAAAAGACTCCGTCTAAACAGACGGAGTTCTTTTTTTATTTAGACGTTAAGAAATACGTTTCAATATCGTCAAGCAGATAGTTTGCGGCTTTGATTCCGCCTGCAGTTGTCCACACGACGTCATCGACCTCATGGGCGTTCCCTGACTTCACAGCCTTAAGGTTTTTCCATAGTGAACTGCTCGTCCACTGATTCGCCCATTTTTCATTATCTTTTGCATTATCGGCTTTATAAGTGAAATAAAAAAGCACATCGCCATCCATATCAGGAATGGATTCTTTGCTGTCTGTTGAGAACGTGAACTGGTCCTTTTGTTTCTTGAATAGCTCCACTTGCTTTTCAGGACGTTTAAAACCAAGCTGGTCTAAAATAATGCCGGAGAATGAATCTTTATAATAGATTCTCGACTCGCCGGACAGAAAGCGTACAACAGACACGGTTTTGTTTGTCTGATCGCCAAGCTTATCTTTCATATCGGCAACGCGCTTATCAAAATCGGCAATGACTTCTTTGCCTTTGTCGGCCTTGTTCACCGCGTCGGCATAAAGAGTCAGGTTATCCTTCCAGTTCCCGGCTAAAGATTCAGCAAAAACCGTCGGCGCAATCGCATTTAACTGATCATAAATCTTTTCTTGGCGCACTTTATTTCCAATAATCAAATCAGGCTTTAATTCAGCTATGGCTTCCACATTCGGTTCGGTTTCGAGCCCGACGTTTTTCACACCTTTCATGTCGTCTTTCAGGTAGTCATACCACGGGTCGCCCTTCCATGACTTCACGGCCCCGACAGGTTTAATGCCAAGCGCTAAAAGCGCCTCTGTCCCTTCATTAGTTAAGACGACAATCCGTTTTGGATTGGCTGGAATATTGTCTGATGTCCCCATTGCATGTTTAACCGTTCTTGTTTTGCTGTTTGCCCCATGGCTGTTACCGGAACTTTCTGAACTATTACAGGCAGAAAGCACCATAACGGCCATAAGGAATACAAATAGCATGCTGATATGCTTTTTCATCTTTTTCCTCCCAATATTGAAATTCATTATCATTTAGATCATAATAAGCAGTGGTGAGAGTGTCAATCATTAATTGAGGATGATTCTCAAAAACAATTACTTTACTGCAGTCATGGTGAAGAATGGTACATAGTAAATCACTAGGAGAATTGGATGATGATCTTCAAAGAGGCTTATTCGAAATGGATTTTGTTATTATGTCTGCTTTTCGTTTTGCTGGCGGCTGTCTGCGCAAGTGTCATTTACGGCTATACCGGTACGTCATGGGGACAGGTCTATCAAGCATTTACATCTTTTAACGGATCAAATGAGCAAGTCATCATTAAAGACGTCAGGCTCCCGCGAGCACTGGTTGCCACGGTTGTCGGTGCTTCCCTTGCGGCTGCCGGCGCTCTGATGCAGGCGCTGACAAAAAATCCGCTAGCATCACCAGGGATTTTCGGAATCAACGCAGGGGCCGGCTTTTTTATTGTTGCCGGATCATTTTTTCTGCATATTCAATCACCCCAAGCGCTTGTATGGAGCTCGTTCCTCGGTGCTTCCTTTACCGCCGCGATTGTCTATGCCGCAGGTTCGCTTGGAAGAGAAGGGCTCACGCCGATCAAATTGACGCTGGCTGGAGCAGCCATGGCGGCAATGTTTTCTTCGCTGACACAAGGCATGCTTTCCGTCAATGAACTCGAGCTGGCTCAGGTGCTATTTTGGCTGACGGGCTCTGTGCAGGGCAGGAGTCTTGATTTGCTGCTGACGATGCTTCCGTATGCCGCGGCAGCGCTTATGATCAGCTGTTTCCTCGGCCGAAAAATTAATCTTCTTGTCATGGGAGAAGATGTTGCCAAAGGACTTGGTCAAAAAACGGGGCTGCTGAAATTTGTTATGGCACTATGCATTGTCCTGCTTGCCGGTTCGGCTGTCGCCATTGCCGGGCCGATTTCCTTTATCGGCATCATCATCCCGCACTTTGCCCGCTTTATCATCGGCAATGACTATCGCTGGGTTCTGCCGTTTTCCGCTGTGTTGGGTGCGATTTTACTTGTTTCCGCGGACATCGGGGCACGATATATCATTATGCCTCAGGAGGTTCCGGTCGGGGTCATGACGGCGATGATCGGCATGCCTGTGTTTGTTTACATCGCAAGAAGGGGGGCGAATCTATGAAACTTCGTTTTGGCTTTACCGCGGCTGAAAAAAAAGCATGGATTGTCTTTTTTGTTTTACTCGGTTTAACAGCGGCTGTGTTCCTCATAAGTGCCGGACTCGGGCAGCGGTTCATTCCTCCTTGGGATGTGGCCAAAACATTTTTCGGTGCAGGTACAAAGCTCGATGAAATGATGGTGATGTCGTTCCGCATGCCAAGAATTTTGACAGCTGTATGCGCCGGCGTTTGCTTGGCTGCGGCAGGCGCAATTTTGCAGGGGTTGGTCAGAAACCCTCTCGCATCCCCGGATATTATCGGAATAACGGGCGGAGCGGCTGTGGCTGTGGTGCTGCTTGTCATGATGTTCTTCTCAGACCGGAGCGATTCACTGACGATCAGTCTGTCATGGCTTCCGGCAGCCGCATTTATCGGGGCATCAGTTGTTGGACTTATCGTTTATTTACTCGCATACAAAAATGGCGCCTCCACGTTTCGGCTGGTGCTGATCGGAATCGGATTTTCAATGTCTGCACAAGCGATGACCACATTGCTCATGATCAAAGGCCCGATCTACAGGGCGTCCCAAGCCAATGTATACATAACAGGTTCAGTCTACGGATCGAACTGGCAGCATGTAAAAATAGCCGTGTTGCTGTCAGCCATTCTCTTATTCATTTGTTTTATCTGTTTAAAAAATATGAATATACAGATGCTCGGTGAAGATATTGCGGCAGGCGCGGGAAGCTCCGTGCAAAGAAACCGGTTCTTCCTGCTGCTGCTGAGTACGGCTCTTACGGGCTGTGCGGTTTCGGTTGCCGGAACGATTGGTTTTGTCGGTCTGATGGCGCCGCACATCGCAAGGCGCCTCGTCGGCTCGTCTTACGGTGCGCTGCTCCCGGCATCTGCACTGATCGGGGCTTTGCTCGTATTAGGAGCAGACATCATCGGCAGAACCTTATTTGCCCCGGTCGAAGTTCCGGCAGGCGTCTTTACAGCGGCGATCGGCGCTCCCTATTTTATTTATTTGCTCTATAAAACAAGAAATTCCTGATCGTAAAACCCATTTTCTCTGAAAGAAAATGGGTTTTTTACTAATGACTGAAAATTGCCACTAATATTTTGTTATACTGACAGAGACATTGATGCAGAAAGGAAGGCAGGCGAATGAAAGCAGAGGTATTAAAATATGAAGCATTTACGGAAAATCCCGGCAAAGGCAACCCCGCGGGAGTGGTATTGCACGGGGATGCTTACACAGAAGAAGAAATGCAGAAAATAGCTGAGCTCGCAGGATATTCAGAAACCTCCTTTATTCGGAACAGCGAGGCGGCTGATCTTGAACTCCGTTACTTCACTCCTGGACACGAAATGGATTTATGCGGACATGCGACGGTCGCTTCCCTATACGCGTTATGTGAAAAAAGAAGGCTGGAGAGCGGTAAAACGTACACCATCCAGACAAAAGCCGGTATCCTGCCAGCAAACATTTCTGAAAAAGAGGGGCGCATTCATATTACACTTGAACAGGCTGCTCCGAAATTCAGGCCATTTACGGGCGACCGGGGAAAGCTCGCGGACGCATTGGGAATTAAGGCGGAGGACTTTCATGATGACCTTCCAATTGTTTTTGGCAGTACAGGCATATGGACTGCAATTGTTCCGCTCAAATCATTAGAAGCCTCTAAAAAAATGGTGCCGAATAACAAACAATTTCCGGAAGTTCTAGTTGATCTGCCAAAAGCCTCAGTGCACCCGTTTACCTTTGAAACGATTCACTCTGACAGCGACCTGCACGGACGCCACTTTTCGTCGCCGTATTCAGGAACGATAGAAGATCCCGTGACTGGCACAGCATCCGGCGTGATGGGAGCTTACATGCAGCAATACGTCCGGTCCGGGCAGCGTACATTCATCATTGAGCAAGGACAGGAGATAGGGAAAGACGGAAGAGTGGAAATTGAAATAAACGGAGATAACGATCATATCAAAGTGAACATGACAGGGACTGCCGTTTACTCAGAAACTCGGATTCTTAAAATCTAATATGGCTGGCTGTTTACAAAAAGCTGCACTTTCCGTTATGATTATGGTTGATAATCATTTTCAATTGGATAGAAAGGGTGAAGCGGTATGCCTCAAGCCGAACAGATAAATCAAGATTCAGCACTGCGGGATATCATACGCAGCAGAAGATCAATCCGTAAATTTAAACAAGATCCCGTCCCTCCGGCTGTCATCCTTGACATGCTAGAAACGGCAAAATATGCGCCGAATCACAGAGTAACGGAGCCTTGGAGATTTATTTACGTTTCCAGTGAAACAGGAAAAGCAAGCTTGATTAAAACCTTTG
The DNA here is from genome assembly GCF_036765115.1 of Bacillus sp. 0909A. NCBI lineage: Bacteria > Bacillati > Bacillota > Bacilli > Caryophanales > Bacillaceae > Bacillus > Bacillus sp. 0909A. The sequence continues at coordinate 23,587 of NZ_JBAIZU010000004.1, read as the reverse complement.
CTTCATTTTCTAAAAAATCAAAGCCGGACATGACGGAAGAAAAACTCCAAAATTTCAAAAAGACACTCAGCCGTGTGCCTGGATTTCTGCTTGTTGTATTTCAGGAAGATGAGAACGAAAGAGCAAGAGATGATGATTTTGCGGCAACTAGCTCATTGATTCAAAATCTCCAGCTTCTTGCCTGGGAAAAAGGAATCGGCATGGTTTGGAAAAGCGGAAAGATCCTCTATGATAAAGACGTGCATCAAGCCTTCGGTTTACAGGATAACGAGCGCTTCGCCGCGATCATACAAACAGGCTATCCTGATGAAATGCCGGAAGTGAAAAAACGCACACCGATAAAGGAACGGTTCACCGAGCTGTAAAAAACCCCCTGTCTCAAGCAGAGACAAGGGGTTTTTCATTAACGTTTTTTGCTTTTCGCTCTGTTATCGGCCGCTTTCGCGCGCTCCTGCGCTTCGCGGTCATCCGCATCAGCGAGTTCGCTTGAATATTCCTCGTAAACGCCGTCAGTTTCTCGTTTTAACGCATCGGGAACCTGAGGAAGTTTTTGTTTGTTTTTATCACGGTTTTTGTGGATATGATTTCTGCCCATATCAAATTCCCCCTAAAAAGTGATATCAAACAAACATAGTATCTGCTTTCCGGCGCTATGTATCCCTACTTCCGCTTAGCAGCTTTTTCCGCTTTTTTAAATTCACTCGAATAAAGAACTTCCTGCATTTTCTTCAGGTTGGCTCCTTGCTGGTGCTTCTCCCTTTTCTTTTCCATAAAAGGACCTCCTTCAACCATGTTATTCTTAAGGTTGACGCTTCCTTCCGTTTTTATACAGCCTTCGGTCCTTCAGCAGCTGCGAAAGGGCGAATTCAAGATCTGAATATGTAAAACGGAATCCGGACGTAATTGCTTTTTTAGGCAGAGCGCGCTGTCCTTTCACAATAAGCAGGCTCATCTCACCCAATGCTTTTGATAAAAAGAATTCTGGAACGGGGAGCCAATGGGGACGATGTACCACCCGTGCAATCGTATTACCGAACTGCTTCATTTCAACCGGATTAGGGGAGGTCACATTAACAGGACCTGAGATACTGTCGTTTTCAATTGCATATACAATCAGCTGGGCGGCGTCCTCCACGTGAATCCAGGACAGCCACTGATTGCCCGTCCCGATCGTTCCGCCAGCCAGCAGCTTATATGGCAGAACCATTAACGGAAGAGCGCCTTTTTCTCCAAGCATCACGCCAAATCTTGCGTAAACCGTTCGGATGCCCATCGCCTCAATAGTTTGCCCTTCCCGTTCCCATAGATGTGCAGTATGGCTGAGAAAATCCTCGTCTGACGTGGGAGAGTCTTCTGTAAAGGTCTTTTCAAGGTCAGTGCCGTAAATGCCCACTGCACTGGCTTGAATAAGCGCCTTCGGTTTTTCCGCCTGTCTATGAATAAGCCGCCGTACTTCCTGGGTTGCATCGATCCGGCTGGAGAGAATTCGCTGTTTCGTTTTTTCATTCCAGCGGCCAAAAATCGATTTTCCCGCAAGGTTTACCCAGACATCAATATGAGGAAGTTCTTGTTCAGGCGCAGCATCTTCAGTCAGCCATTGGACATAAGTGATATTTTTTTGTTCAGTTTTCCCCGGGTTTCTTGATAAGATATAAACATGATGTCCCTGGCGGGTGAGGACGCCAGTCAGATGCGTACCGAGAAAACCCGTTCCGCCCGTCATTGCAATATTCATACACATCTCTCCTCATCGTTCTGATAACTATACTTTACCTCATTTTGATCATAGAAAACGCGTTTGAGACCGGAGAAGGGAGATTAAGATGCCATTTATTACAAAGATATCAGCGCAAAAGAAGAATACTGAACGTTTTAATATTTTTCTGGATGAAAAATATGCTTTCAGCGTTGACGCCGATGTGCTCGTGAAATTTGAGCTTAAAAAGGGAAAAGAGCTTGATGACCTCGAGATCATTGATATTCAATACGGCGATGAAGTGAAAAAAGGCTTCAACCGTGCGATTGAGTTTTTATCCTATCGAATGAGGTCAACAAAAGAGGTAGAAGACTACTTAAAGAAAAAAGAAACCTCGGCGCCCGTCATTGCGGAAGTGATTCATAGGCTGAACGATTACAGCTATTTAAATGACCAAGAGTTTGCGGCGGCCTATGTAAGCACTCACAAAAAAACAAACGGAAAAGGGCCTGACGTTTTGTTCAGAGAGCTGAAGGCGAAAGGAATCGATGACGATACGATTAAAGATACGCTAGGTTCTTTCTCGTTTGAGGAACAGACGGAAAAAGCAGTTAAGCATATCGAAAAGCTTCTGAAGAAAGACAAGAAACTCTCTTCAAAAGAGATCAAACAGCGAGCCCAGATGCAGCTGCAGCGCAAAGGCTTTTCATTTGATGTCATCTCTGCGGCGCTGGAGCAGATTGAATACGAAAATGATGAAGACACTGAAAAAGAAGCGCTGCGTCTTCATGCGGAAAAAGCGTTTAGAAAATACCGTTATGACGGCTCCTATGAAAGTGCCATGAAGGTCAAACAATTTTTATTTAGAAAAGGATTCTCACTCGATTTAATCGAGCAATTTCTGCGGGAAGAGGAGTAGCTGAAAAATGGAGAAACGATACAGTCAAATGACAACACACGAGCTCAATACAGAAATCGCAGGACTTTCTGAAAAAGCAAGAAAAGCGGAACAGCTTGGAATCATAAATGAACTGGCAGTGCTCGAACGGAAAATTGCAATGGCAAAAGCATACTTGCTGAACCCGGAGGACTTCTCACCGGGAGAAACGTATATTGTGGACGGCTCTGAGGACGAGTTTCACATTAACTATTTAAATGGCGTTTTCGCTTGGGGATACAGAGCATCGGCTCCCGATCAAGAAGAAGCGCTTCCAATCTCAGCATTGCAGCAAAAGAAGCAGGGATGACCGAGAGGCTGAATATCAGCCTCTTTTTTATTTGAGCACATTCAAGGCGATTTTCAGAGAAAAAATGATTGAATTCATCCTGGATTTCTTTTAAGATGGAACTCGTTGTTTTTTAAAAATTAAAGGAGGCGATGACGTTGAGTATGAAAAATCCATCTGTAAAGTTCATTATTTTTGTCCTTATGATCTGCACGTTTTCAATTGGATACACAGAATATGCGGTGATGGGTATTTTGACGTCGATTGCCAATGACTTTCATATACATGTTTCCTCTGCGGGACTCCTTGTTACTGCTTATGCGGCAAGCGTCTGTGTGACAGGCCCGCTTGTCACGATTGTTTCTGTCAAGCTCCCGAGAAAGCCGGTGCTTCTTGGATTGATGGGGATTTTCATCCTTTCCAACCTGTTAAGTGCGCTGGCACCGAATTTTGCGGTATTGGCCGTCTCAAGAATTTTATCTGCTTCCATTCACGGCGCATTCTTTGCAATTGCGATGGTATTTGCTAGTGAAATGGTGCCGCCGGAAAAACGTGCCGCAGCCGCTGCGTCTATGAACGGTGGTTTAACAGTGGCTTTAATGCTGGGTGTTCCATTCGGTTCCTACTTGGGTGATGTCCTAAACTGGAGAGTCGTGTTTTCCATCATTACGGTGCTTGGAGTGATCGGATTTTTAGGCCTGATGGCTACAGTGCCGAACAGAAAACCAAAAGTCATCCCGATGCTCATGAATGAGTGGGGAGTATTTAAACACAAACAGGTGCTGTATTCCTTTGCGATTACCATTTTAGGCTATTCAGGCGTATTTATCGCTTACACGTTTATCGAACCGATTTTAAGAAACTCAGCGGGTTTCAGCACAGTCGGCATTACAGGCGCCCTCTTCGCTTATGGATTGGGCGGGGTTGCAGGAAATTTCTTTGCGGGAAAAGTGCCGCTTCCTCTGCTGACCCGGACCATGATTGGCGTCATGATCGGCTTGATCGGCGTACTTGCCGTATTTCCGTACATCGCCGTTTATCCGGCCGCAGCCATTGTCGGGACTTTCTTATTTGGCGCTTGCGCATTTGGCACGCCGCCTCTTTTGCAAACAAAGGTTCTTTCTTCATCTGAGAATGGCACAACGATCGCCGCAGCTGTGAGCGTGTCTGCATTTAATCTGGCCAATGCGCTCGGCGCGTGGATCGGCGGTATCATTTTAAGCGGGACCGGCTCCTATTCCTGGCTGTTTGCGGGAGGAGCGCTGATGACCGCGTGCGGACTGGTGCTGTCAACCTTTGCGCATCTGTCTGAAAAGAAAAGCGTCTATGAATATCAAGTCAATAAAGGGTAAAAAAACAGCTGCACATGTGCAGCTGTTCTTCTTTTATCGTTTGCCGGAGGCTCTCATTTTTTCCTGAGGATGCTGATTGATTGACCCGTCAGGACGCTTTGAAGCATAGTCGTCCTTCGCTCTCGGTTCACCCTGGAACTTGTTTTCGTTTTCGTAAGGAAATCCTTTTTCTTTATTGCGGACCATGTCATATCCCCCTAGGTTCGAGATCAAAAAGTTGCGTCTTGCCAGATGAAGACGTAAGGTTAGTATATGGAGAACATTTAGTTTTAAAGCGTAATTTTTTTCCTGAAGGAAAGGAGACCACCAAATGAATACGTATATTGAAAAACTGACAAATCTGCTTCTGGAAAAAAACGATATGATCAGCTACATTCAGGCTAAAACATGGGTGGAATTGTTATGGAGCGACTTTGAGGCAACCTATGCAAAAGCCGGACACGCCTACCAGGGCGAAAAAATGACTGAAAAAATCGTCACACAGTGGATTGAGAACTATGGCGGCCAGCTCCACCTTTTCCAAAGCGGCCGTGAAGACGTAAATGATTACTTAAACCAAAGCAGAGGTCTTTTACATTAACACAGCCTGCCGGCATAAAGTACGGCAGGCTGTTTTTTATACATTTGTATTGAGTACATCACTCATCACCATTCTAATCATAAAACCAAGAAAAGCAGTATATGCAATCAGCTGCAGATAGGATAGAGGCAGCATGGATTGATGAATAAGAACAGCACCTATTAACAATAGAACAATCATTACCCAATGTGATATATAGCCCGCGAAATGAGCATTTGAGCGGGTGCGTTGGTCATTCTGAAAGTGTACGTTTCCCCCAGAGTTTATTTCTATGAATATGCGCGGCAGAATAAAGAACTCGGGCTGTTCCGATGACTGCTAACAGAAGTGTTAAAGTTGAAGGTGAATACCAATAAAGGACATACAATAAAAAACGGGAAGCAAAGTTTGCAATAATAATCCGGTACGACGTCATGTTCATATTATTTATTTCCTTCTATCCAGAATAATTGATCTAATGAGCACTCTAATACTAATGATAATTTAATTGCAGTGCCTATCGAGGGTTCATATCTTTGTTTTTCAATTGCAATGACCGTCTGTCTTGTTACTTGAATTTTTTCTGCCAGCTGATCCTGTGTCCATCCTTTATCTTTTCTGTATTCTTTTACACAATTACGAACCCCGTGCTTCATCTAATTTGATCCTCTCTTTATGTAACGTATACCTTACATAATGTATCATACAAGTATTTAGTATGTAATGTTCACCTTACAAACCTTAACATTTCCTTAATTGTTAGAAAAAATATACAAATAGTGTTTCATTCACCGGGCATTCAGGGAATACCTCTTATATCTTGTCAACATATGAGGAGGAGCTATAAATGAAAAAGAAACAAGTATTGCTCGCTTTAACAGCCGCCGCAGGACTGAGTTTCACAGCATGTAGCACCGCTCCCGAAGCAAAAGCCGCAACCCCTCAGACCATGAATGTCACCATGCCATCATCAGATTCTTATGTTATTAAAGCAGGAAAACTGAATGTGCGAACTGAACCAAATCAAAAAAGCGCGATTCTCGGCACGGTATCATCTGAACAGAAAGTCACTGTAAAGGGATTTGCAAATGCTAATTGGGCTCAAATCGAATTCAAAGGGAAAAAAGCATATATTTCAACACACTTCTTAATGAAAACCGCAAGTCAAGCAAAAACAGCAAAACAGACAGCCTTCTATTCACCAACACCGGAAAATGGAAAAGCCAAACAGCTTTCCTCCGGGACAGAAGTCACTTTGCTCGGCTGGGGATTCAGTGAAAACGGAGGATTTGATTTCAACTGGGCATTCGTTGATTATGGAGGGGTAAAAGGCTATATTCAGACAAAGGATTTACAAATACGCTAAAAAGACAGGTTCTTGCTTGTCTTTTTGCCTTGATATTGAAACATTTCTTCTTTCTGAACGTAACAATGAGAAAGGAGATGATCATATGGCTTGTTTAGTCGGCGGAGGGCTCATGATCATTGCAGGTCTTTTCATCAAATTGTTCCCTCCAAAATCCATTAACAGTGTATATGGATTCAGAACGAGACGCTCAATGTCAGATCAAAGATTATGGAATGAAGCCAACCGTTACAGTGCGGCACTCATGATTCTGTCAGGTTTGATTGTTTTGGGAGCCGGGGTGTTGCTGAGATCAAGCTTTATCATCCTTCAGCTGATCATGCTTATTGCTGCTTGTATCATCACTTTTATGCTGACGGAGAAACGGCTGAAACATATGACGAAAAGTCAAGGAGGAGAGTTGAGTGGAAGGAGTTAACAGTCAGTTTATCAAAACAAATGGGATCACGCTCCACGTTGCTTCCGCAGGGCCGGAGGACGGCCCGCTTATTGTTCTGCTCCATGGGTTCCCTGAATTTTGGTATGGCTGGAAAAATCAAATCAAACCGCTTGCCGATGCGGGGTATCGGGTGATTGCTCCTGATCAGCGCGGTTACAATCTCAGTGATAAACCCGAAGGAATTGAGGCCTATCGAATTGATACATTAAGAGATGATATCATTGGGCTTATTTCGCAATTCACTGATCAAAAAGCAATCGTGATCGGGCATGACTGGGGAGGAGCAGTAGCCTGGCACTTGGCATCAACACGTCCGGAATATGTTGAAAAGCTGATCGCCATTAACATACCGCATCCGCACATCATGAAAACCGTAACGCCAGTCTACCCTCCGCAATGGCTGAAAAGCTCGTACATTGCCTTCTTCCAGCTGCCGGACAAACCGGAGGCCGCGTTAAAAGAAAATCATTATGAGAAATTAGATAAAGCCATCGGGCTATCTGATCGGCCGGAGCTTTTTTCTTCTGAGGATATCAAAAAGTACAAAGAAGCGTGGAAGCAGCCTGGCGCCCTGACGTCAATGCTGAACTGGTACAGGGCCCTCAGAAAAGGAAGCCTTGCAGAAAACCCCCGCGAATACCATACAGCCCCTTACCGGATGATCTGGGGAATGGAAGACCGCTTTTTAAGCAGAAAGCTTGCAAAAGAAACAGCAAGCCGCTGTCCAAACGGGCATTTAATATTTGTGGATGAAGCGTCCCATTGGATCAGCCACGAAAAGCCGGCCATCGTGAATCAGCTTATTTTAGAATATCTTGAAAAACAATAAGTCAGATTTTCTTTGCACCGTCTGTCGAAATGGCAGACTTTTTCTATGCTTTTTTTTCATACTCTATTTTAAACCTGACAAAATAACATTACATATACTCAAATGTTATACCAAAAATGTAACAAAAAACAGGTTTAAACGACTTTAAAAAAAGGAATAGCCTTACTGAAGATTTGTGTACAATTCCCCTAAGGCAATACTTAAAAAGAATAATAAAAAGAAGGTGCCTTAATGAAGCAAGGATTAATCTCGATTATTATCCCGTCTTACAATGAAGGTTATAATGTCAAACTTATTCATGAATCTTTAAAAAAGGAATTCAAAAACATTCATTATGATTATGAAATATTCTTCATTAACGACGGAAGTATTGATGACACGCTTCAGCAGATCAAAGACCTGGCATCCAAATGCAGCCGAGTGAAATACATATCATTTTCGCGAAACTTTGGAAAAGAAGCCGCGATCTTGGCCGGATTTGAACATGTTCAAGGCGAGGCAGTTGTCGTGATGGACGCCGATTTGCAGCATCCGACCTATTTGCTGAAGGACTTTATCAAAGGCTACGAGGAAGGCTATGATCAAGTCATTGCCCAGAGGAACAGGAAAGGGGATAACCCCGTGCGTTCGCTTCTTTCGTCCCTTTACTACAAGTTCATTAATAAAGCGGTGGAAGTTGATTTGCGTGACGGTGTCGGAGACTTTCGGCTGTTAAGCCGCCAAGCTGTAGATGCACTTTTGAAATTGAGCGAAGGCAACCGCTTTTCAAAAGGCCTGTTTTGCTGGATCGGTTTCGAACAGAAAATTGTTTTTTACGAAAATGTCGAAAGAAAAAACGGCACATCCAAATGGTCATTCAGCAGCCTTTTTAATTACGGAATGGATGGCGTTGTCTCCTTTAACCATAAACCGCTGAGAATATGCTTTTACACCGGCATTTTTGTATTGCTGCTCTCTCTTATTTATATCATAGCCACGTTCGTCAAAATTCTTACAAACGGTATTTCTGTACCCGGATATTTCACAATTATATCTGCGGTCTTATTTCTTGGCGGGGTTCAGCTGTTGAGCCTTGGCATCATAGGAGAGTACATTGGCAGAATCTATTACGAAACAAAAAAACGTCCGCATTATTTGATCAAAGAAGCAAATATCCCAAGCAAAGATTTGCCTGAAACGAACGAATTGAAAAATATGCGGCGCCTGACTAAACTGCACTGAAATGAATGAATTGCCATTGGCAGTGCTTTTTTGCATGCTTACAAGTTAACGGCAAGACTGGAGAATCCTTATGAAAAAAAGAAAACATGTCTTCATTTATGCGGCCAGTCTGTTCATAGCGGTTCTAGCACACGCTTTTTTTGTGAAAGAATGGGCGGATGGCAGATATATGACCGGTCCCGGTGACGGACTGGCGCAAATGATCGTATTTAAGAAATTATTATATGAACAATACACGCAAGGAAACTTTTTCTATCATTATTCATTTGGACTCGGCGGAGGCACATTCAGTCAGCTTGGCTATTATTTTTCTGCTTCTTTTCTTTTTCTTGCGACTTCCGCCGCAGTATGGCTGCTGCAATCCGTTCATCTCATCGGTGAGGCGGACACGCTTTTTTGGGCGCAGGCAGCCGTTTTTATCAGCATTTTTAAGCTGAGTCTGATAATTTTTACAGCAGCCTCTGTTTTCAGCTATTTACTCAAACGCAGAGCAGCGGCATTTACGGGTGCTGTACTATACGGAGTATCGATTATTTACTTTCGCCATGAAGCGTATTGGGAGTTTTTCACCGATGCTATGATTTGGCTCCCGCTTCTCGTGCTCGGAGCAGAAAAAATCATCAGGGAGCGGCGTCCGGAATGGTTTATCATTTCTTGCTCCTTGAGCTTAATCAACAATTTTTACTTTGCATACATAAATCTGATTTTCATTGGAATTTATATCTTGTTCAGATGGCTGATCAAGCTGGAAGAACATGAAGTGAAAAAATGGGTCCAATGCAGAATGTTTATCGTCTCGGGACTCATTTCTTTTGGTATCAGTGCGGCGGTATTTGTGCCGGTGGTTTACGGATACTTAAATAACCTGCGTCCACCGTATAATGAAAAAATAGAGTGGCTGAATTTCGATGATAATATTTTATTTTCGAGCAGGATTATCGTGGTGCCAGCCATCTTTTTACTGTTTTTGTTTGTCATTTCTTTTTATAAACACCGCGTGTTTCGCCTTTTTGCCGGAATGAGCCTTCTGTTTATTCTCTTTCATTTCAGTCCGTATGCGGCAAGCGTCTTTAACGGCTTTTCCGCACCGCAAAACCGGTTTGAATATATTTTGGCCTTTACAATCGCCGGGGCAGCAGCGGCAGGTTTATCACAGCTGCAGGAGCTGAGGCGGAAAGAACTGCTTCCAGCAGCAGCGGTTGTTCTGCTTCTTTACTGGTATCATGTCCAAAGATATGAGCTTGATATATGGAAGCCAGCGAATGAAAGCATCTTATTGCTTTTGTTCCTGACAATCGCTGCTTTGTTTGCCGCAGTTTTTGTGAAAAAACGGGCAAAGCTTGCTGTATACGGTGTGGTGATTTTGTCTTCGCTGCTTGTCGCTAACACCTATCAGAAATATGCGCTCTCAGAAGGAGGCGGGCTGGACAGTGTTTCAAAATCCTATATTACAAGCGAGGAATACAAAGGAGACGAACAATCTAAGCTCATCAGACGTGTGCAAAAGGAAGACAATGACCCGCTCGTGAGAATCGACTGGATGAATGGCGTGCGCAATAACACTCCGATTATTTACGGGTTTAATGGATTCAGCGCCTACTCGAGCATTTTAAACAGCCATCTGCTCTCCTTTTATTGGAATGATCTTCGCATCGATATGGGAAGAGAAAGCGTCAGCCGCTACGCTTCATTGGGGGACAGAGCGAATTTGTACAGCCTGCTTTACGGCAGATACTATATGACGGAAAAAATAAACGAAGCGAATGTTCCATACGGCTTCACAAAACATAAGGAATCAGAGCACTACACCGTTTATGAAAATCAATATATGCTTCCTTTCGTCAAATCAGCCGAAAGGGTTTACGCAGAAAGTGACCTGAAAAAGTTGCCGGCACTTGCAAAAGAGCAAGCGATGCTCAAAGGAATTGTATTAGCAGATCCAACTGAAAAAACAGAGCAGCCCCCTGATCTGACGAATCTGATTTCCAAATCGGACATCACTGCAAAACAAGCTCAATATCAAAACGGACTCCTGACTGTAACTGGAGAAAACGGAGGAGAATTGATCATCACCCCGAAAAAGCCACCAGTCGGTCCGGGCGATTACTATGTTAGTTTTTATTTGAAAAGCAAAGCAAGAGACAAAGGATTTACGCTAAAGGTAAATGATTATGTCACAACAAGAAAATCAAATCAATCGATCTATAAAACGGGAGTAAACGATTTGACCATCAGAGTGCCTAAAGCAGATCATATCTCAATCAGGCTTCCGAAAGGAACGTACGAGCTTTCACATATCGCGCTTTATGAAGAAAATTATCAAACATTAAAAAACGCTGCGTCGCAAAACAAAACGGAGAAAACAGACAGCCTGAAATGGAATAAAAACAAGCTGACATTCACATATCACAATTCCAAACCTCAGTACATCATGCTCCCGATTCCGTATGAGAAAGGCTGGGAGCTGAAAATTAACGGTAAGCAGCAGAAAATTGAAAAAGCCGATTACACTTTTATTGGTTTTAAGGCGCAAAAGGGAGACAATCAAATTGAACTGATCTACTATCCGCCATATTTTAAAATATCGGCAGTGATTTCTTTCATCAGTCTGCTCCTAGCTGTTTTTTATACAAGACGCAAAAAAGCCCGGCTCTAAATAGAGCCGAGCTTTAATTTTTTCTGAAGCTTTTCTTCGCTGAATATCCAGCCAGTATAAGATGAGCGTATTTCAAGATCATGGCTGATATGAACGATTGCCACAAACGGATAGTGCCCTTTACTCCGATAACGCAGGTCAATAAACCGGACCTCATAATGGTCTTTATACGTATCCACTTCCCATCTGTATACCGGAGAGAATGAAAGAAACGCCGCAATGTTGTCATCCTGCTTTGCAGCTTGCATAACATCGGTTTCAGGAACCGGCACCCGATTAAACGTATCAAGTATCACCACATGCCCGTCCATGCTCCTTCCTACATAAAAAGCATGCGCGGTCGTAACGGCAATTCGCCATTGCCGGAATTTCATCGTCGGTGAAATGATAATGTTTTCGATCTCTTCATCAATTAGCTCACGGAGCTGCCGTTTGATTCGCAGCTGCATCATCAGGCGCAAGATATAATAGCCTGCCAGTATGACGTATAAGGTGAGAAATGTGATACCGGGGCTTCCGCCGACATACCAAACCGCGATGGCAGCCAGATGGCTGATGAAAATAAACGGATCAAATGTGTTAATCAGCCCGAGTGCCACCCATTTTTTCGAAAACGGCCGGATGGCTTGTGTTCCGTACGCATTGAAAATGTCCACAAAAACATGCAGCACGACTGCCAGCAATGTCCACAGCCACAGATGCAGAAAATCAGCCTGAGGATAAAATAAATGCAAAATCGCCGGAATGATGACAGACCAAAACAAAACGGCGGGAATAGAATGGGTAAAACCTCTGTGATTTCTTATATAAACAGCATTATTTTTAAGTTTTAACACAGTATCGATATCAGGAGCCTGTGAGCCCGCAAGCGTAGCGATCATGACTGCGTGAGCCATTGCCGGATCTGTTCCGACAACCGGATCCAGTGTCGCAATTCCGCCGAGTGCGATGCCCATGACAACATGTGTGCCCGTATCCATAGGTGACCTCCTTGCAGGTTTATCCTGCACATTCACTTTGTAAGACATTCCCTCATTTTATATACCCAATCTTTTAAACTGTTCAATCGTTCTCATATGTTTCCGCTTTTTCTTTACTTCTATTTAATGTAACATATTATCGTACTGTGCCCTTAGTGTACAACAAAAAACAGTCTAAAGAAAAGTGGGGCGCGAGAGACTGGGGAGAAACACATATGAATGTACTTGAAGATAAGGTAAGACAAAAAGATATACAGCAATTTCAAAATGATTTAATTACATGGTTCGAAAGAGAACAGCGCATTCTGCCGTGGAGAGAGGACCAAGATCCATATAAAGTGTGGGTGTCAGAAGTGATGCTCCAGCAAACGAGAGTAGAGACGGTCATTCCTTACTTTTTACGGTTTGTGGAGCAATTCCCGACAGTAGAAGCACTCGCTGATGCCGATGAAGAAAAAGTGCTCAAAGCATGGGAAGGTCTCGGTTATTACTCGCGGGTCAGAAACCTGCAAAGCGCTGTAAAAGAAGTGAAGCAGCAGTACGGAGGAGTTGTTCCGTCAGAAGAAAAAGAGTTTGGCGGCTTAAAAGGCGTAGGCCCTTACACAAAAGGAGCGGTGCTAAGCATTGCATACAACAAACCGATTCCCGCGGTTGACGGAAATGTAATGCGTGTTATGTCGAGAATTCTGTCCATCTGGGATGATATTGCTAAGCCAAAAACAAGAACCGTTTTTGAAGAAGCGGTCCGTGTGTTTATTTCAAAAGATAAACCCTCGGCATTCAATCAAGGTTTAATGGAGCTTGGAGCCATCATCTGTACGCCGAAATCACCTTCTTGCCTGCTTTGTCCTGTCCAGCGGCATTGCTCAGCATTTGCAGAAGGGACTGAACGAGAACTCCCGGTGAAAAGCAAAAAGAAAAAACCCGGGATGAAAACAATGGCTGCAATTGTACTGACAGATGATGACGGACAAGTCTATATTCATAAACGCCCGTCTAAGGGACTGCTAGCCAATCTGTGGGAATTCCCGAATCTTGAAACACAAAAAGGAATCAAAACAGAGCGCGAGCAGCTCACTGCATTTTTAGAAAGTGATTTTGGCATACAAGCTGAAATCAGTGACCTCCAAGGTGTAGTGGAGCATGTTTTCACCCACCTGGTATGGAATATTTCTGTGTTTTTCGGTAAAGTAAAACAAGTGTCGGATACTGCAGACCTGAAATTAGTAACGAAGGAAGAGCTCGAAGAATTCGCGTTTCCAGTGTCACATCAAAAAATTTGGAAGATGGCAGTGGAAGCAGCCGGAGTCATATAATTCGGCTGCTCGGTAGAGTCCTTAATCATAACTGACGCGCGTGCCGTGGCTGTAGTCTGCTTCATTGCGCTTCATTCCGCCGCGCGCTTCAATCTCTTGCGTTAATTCACGGTATTTTGATTGGCCTTCTTCGTTCAAATAAGGCATAATTTGCTGAAAGGCATGATGAAAATAGGCGAGTTCACTGTTTTTCCAGTCTTTTTTGGAAATCATGGTCAATTCGCTCATATCTCGTCCGACATACATAACGGAAGACCCCCCTTTAAAGTTCTTGCCATTATTGTTTGTGGAATGAAGAGAACTATACGCTACAAGGAGCTGAGGAAAAAATGGAACAAAATAAATGCGCACTCGTAACAGGAAGCAGCCGCGGCGTCGGAAAAGCAGCGGCGATCAGACTTGCCGAAAATGGCTATAATATTGTCATTAACTATGCACGCAGCAAAAAAGCCGCTCTGGAAACAGCGGAAGAAATCGAAAAACTTGGTGTTAAAGTGCTTATTGTAAAAGCAAACGTGGGACAGCCCGCAAAAATTAAAGAGATGTTTCAGCAAATTGATGAAACCTTTGGAAGGCTGGATGTCTTTGTTAATAACGCGGCATCAGGTGTACTGAGACCGGTTATGGAATTAGAGGAGACACATTGGGACTGGACGATGAACATCAATGCAAAAGCCTTGCTGTTCTGCGCTCAGGAAGCGGCAAAGCTGATGGAGAAGAACGGCGGCGGTCATATTGTCAGCATCAGCTCATTAGGTTCAATCCGCTACCTTGAAAACTATACGACAGTTGGTGTGTCAAAAGCTGCATTAGAGGCTTTAACCCGTTATCTCGCAGTAGAGCTTTCACCAAAACAGATTATCGTAAATGCAGTATCAGGCGGAGCGATTGACACAGATGCGCTCAAACACTTCCCGAACAGAGAAGATCTTTTGGAGGATGCGCGTCAAAATACCCCGGCGGGACGTATGGTAGAGATTAAAGACATGGTCGATACGGTTGAATTTTTAGTGTCTTCAAAAGCTGACATGATCCGCGGACAGACCATTATCGTTGACGGCGGGCGCTCACTGCTCGTTTAAAAAATTTTTTTGAAAAAAGGAATAGCCAATCGATTACCTGCACATTCTAATGACCGTGGAGGTGATAACAATGGCTAACTCAAATAATTTCAGCAAAACTAACGCTCAACAAGTTAGAAAACAAAACCAACAATCAGCTGCTGGTCAAGGTCAATTCGGTACTGAATTTGCTAGCGAAACAAACGTTCAGCAAGTCAGAAAACAAAACCAACAATCAGCTGCTGGCCAACAAGGTCAATTCGGCACTGAATTCGCAAGCGAAACTAACACACAGCAGGTAAGACAGCAAAACCAATCTGCTGAACAAAACAAACAACAGAACAGCTAATCACTGAAACAGAAAAAAGCACTTCATCTTCGGGTGGAAGTGCTTTTTTCTGTTTGAAAAACGACAAAACTTGTGAAAGCTCAACAGAATGAGTCAAAGGGTTTGCCAGATCAGGATCGAAATGATTAATGGTGGAAACGTTTAGACTTTGACCAGGGCTGAAGGAGGAACCGATGACGGAATTTGAAAAGCTGGTAATAGAACAGATGAAAACGATGGACAAGCTTCTCGATCTCCAATCAGAGCTCGACCGCTGCAAACAAATCGAAGCAGAACTCCGGCACTTGGAAAGGGATGCAAGCCTGCGCGGTATTCAGGATGAAATTGCGGTAAAACGAAAACATCTTGCTGATATACAGGATATGTTTCAAAAGCAGACAGAGCAGGTGATTCGTTCATATCGCAGCTCAGAAAAGCCGTCTTCCTTTGTGTAGAGCAGGAATGTGCCATTCCCAAGCTGGAATGGCTCTTTTATTTTCATTTTTCAATTTGTAACGTTATAATAGGTAAAAGACGTTGTCGGTAAGCAAGTTTGGACATACTAACTGTAGGGCTTTATAGAAAGTAGGGGAGAAATATGGGTTATCCCAAGGAAGGAGAAACCATTCAAATTCACAGCTATAAGCATAACGGGCTGATCCACAGAATTTGGAATGAAACGACTATCTTAAAAAGTACAGAAATGTGTGTCATCGGAGCCAATGACCGGACGATGGTAACCGAATCAGACGGCCGGACATGGATAACCAGAGAGCCCGCAATCTGTTATTTTCACGCAAGACAATGGTTTAATGTCATCGGGATGCTGAGGGAAGACGGGGTTCACTATTACTGCAACATCAGTTCTCCGTTTGCCTATGATGGCGAAGCAATTAAATATATTGATTACGACTTGGATGTAAAGGTATTTCCTGACATGACCTATAATATTCTCGACGAAGATGAATATGATGACCATCGGAAAGCCATGAATTATCCAAAAGAAATTGACAGTATTTTAAGAGACTACTTAAATACGCTGCTTCACTGGATTCATCAGCGGCAGGGACCGTTTGCGCCCGAGTTTGTCGATATGTGGTATGAACGGTATTTGCGCTATACAAAATAATGGTTACGTAAAAACCTGTTGCGGGGTACAACAGGTTTTTCACATGGGCTCACACACATCATGATATAGAGAGGGGGAATCAACGTGGGGGTTATGAAACGCTATATGCAATTCGTCAAACCTTATAAGAAGCAAATTTTTATTACAGTATTAATTGGGATCGTAAAATTCTCCATTCCGCTTGCTCTCCCATTGCTTTTGAAGTACGTAGTTGACGACATTATTCAAGGAGGCGGCACGGCCAGTGACAAAACAACGTCATTGTTCACCATTATGGCGATCATGTTCGCCTTATTTTTAATTTTGCGCCCGCCAGTTGAATATTATCGGCAATATTTTGCCCAGTGGACAGCCAGTAAGGTACTCTATGATATAAGAGCCAAGCTGTTTGATCATATACAGAAGCTGAGTCTTCGTTTTTATGCGAATACTAGAACAGGGGAAGTCATTTCCCGAGTGATCAACGATGTGGAACAGACAAAGGACTTTGTGATCACAGGTCTGATGAATATATGGCTTGATATGCTGACGATTTTGATCGTGATCTCTATCATGCTGACGCTAGACGTGAAATTAACGCTTATTTCCATCGTTTTGTTTCCGTTATACGGTATATCGGTGAAGTATTTTTACGGCCGTTTAAGAAAGCTGACAAGAGAGCGGTCACAGGCGCTTGCTCAGGTGCAGGGGCATTTGCATGAACGGATTCAAGGCATGCCGGTGATCAGAAGCTTTGCGATAGAAGACCATGAGCAGGCCAACTTTAACGAAAAAAACAGCCATTTCTTAGATAAAGCAATCAGTCATACGAATTGGAATGCCAAGACCTTTGCAGTTGTCAACACCATTACAGATCTGGCACCGCTCATCGTGATTGCATTTGCCGGCTATTTTGTCATCAACGGACCGCTGACTGTCGGAACGATGGTTGCATTTGTCGGATATATCGACAGAATGTATAACCCTGTCAGAAGGCTGATTAATTCATCTACAACCTTGACGCAGTCAATCGCTTCAATGGACAGGGTGTTTGAATTTATTGACGAGCCGTATGAACTGACTGACAAACCAAATGCCATCAAAGCTGACCATATCCGCGGAGAAGTCGAATTTCAAAATGTATCGTTTCAATATGAAAAGGAGAAAGAAAACATCCTTCATGACGTGTCATTAAAAGTAATCAGAGGAGAAACTGTAGCTCTCGTTGGAATGAGCGGCGGAGGGAAATCCACGCTCGTCAGCCTGATTCCAAGGTTTTATGATGTATCAAGCGGCAGTCTATTGATTGACGGGACAGATATTCGGGATTATGAAGCAAGAAGCCTGCGCAATCAGGTTGGCATGGTGCTTCAGGATACCTTTTTATTCAGTGAAACGATTAGAGAAAATATTGCGATCGGAAAACCTAACGCCACGCTTGAAGACATTATGGAAGCCGCAAAAGCAGCTAATGCACATGATTTTATTATGAGTTTTCCGGAAGGGTATGAGACCCGTGTAGGAGAAAGAGGCGTTAAGCTCTCCGGGGGACAAAAACAGCGAATTTCCATTGCGCGTGTATTTCTGAAAAATCCGCCGCTGCTGATCTTGGATGAAGCCACTTCAGCTTTGGATCTTGAAAGTGAACACTACATTCAAGAAGCGATGGTTAAACTGGCGAAGGACAGAACAACTTTTGTCGTGGCTCACCGCTTATCAACAATTACGCATGCGGATAAAATTGTCGTCATGGAAAACGGAACAATCATTGAAACCGGAACTCATGATGAACTGATGGATTATGACAGTCAATACAAGCACTTATTCACAATCCAAAACTTGAAGTAAACTTCGATCTTATATCCTTTTATCAAGGATATAAGATTTTTTTGTATAAAAAAACCCGGCATATGAACCGGGCTACTCTTCTATTTCCATTTCGCAGTCTTTCGGATGGTACGTTTGAAAGCTTGTAATAAGTGTTTCTAAATGTTCAAGCTGCTCGCGGTATTCCACAGCGCTTGCCATAATATTAAGCATATTATAATCAAGAAGCTCATCATCTGAGTTGCGCTGGTTTTTAAGAAATGACTTTGTCAGCAGCTGTTTGTATTGGATGCCTTCTTCATCTGTATCATCATGCGGTTTAATTTTGCCGACAAACCTCATCAAAATCCGCTCGTGCCAATAAAGCAGGTAATCAAGTTCTTCAGTCAGTGTTTCCTGAAACTCTTCAGGCATATGATAAATCTCGTTTTCCAGGCGATGCAGCTTCTTCAGCGTGTCGAGCGCCCGGTTTGCGGTTATTATAGCCTGTCTGAACAGGACAAGTTTTCTTGATTTCACGTAAGTCGTTTTCTTAAAGTAGCTTCTTTCTTCTTTATATAGAAGATATGTCTGATCAAGCTTGAGCATTTTTTCTTTCAATTTTTCAATATCCTCTTTCAAAATCGAATGCTCTGTTGACTGGCGCATAATCAGCCTGATCCATTTCATAATTTCTTCAGTGTTTTCGACCGTATTATGAATCAGCTTTGTCTCGTACTTAGGCGGCAGGAACACCAGGTTGACGATAAAGGAAGAAAGCACCCCTAAAATGACTGTGCTTGTTCTGATCAGCGCAAACATTAAAAAGTCGTCACCGGCAGATTCTAAAATCGCAATAACTGTAACAAGAGCAATGGAAATCGTATGTTCAATTTTAAGCTTCAGCATTATGGTAATAACAATCACTGCTGTCAATCCGATCATAATCGGACTGGGTCCGAAAATAAGACCGAATACTGTGGCAATGACAGCTCCGATAATATTTGCCTGAACCTGATCAATAATAATAAGAAAAGAGCGGTAAATTGATGGCTGGATCGCAAATATTGCTGCAATCCCAGCAAAAATCGGTGCGGGAAGTCCGATCCACGAAGCTAAATAAAGAGCCAGCGTAATCGCGATCCCTGTTTTGAAAATGCGGGCACCAAGTTTCATTGGTTTGTGCGTGCATTCCTTTCTATAATAAATTGTTTGACCTAGCAAATGGCTAATCATTAAAATTCCCTGTGAGTTTATTTGCTAAACAATTAAGTAATATACAGGGATCAATACAATTATTCAAGCTATTTCTCAAGAAAAAGACCAAAATCTTACACGCTTTTTAAAAGTACACAAAAACAGGAGCTTTAAGCTCCTGTCCGACGAATGTGCAATATTACTTTTTAAGATGTTTAAAAGCATCCTCAACAGCAGCAAGCGTATCTTTAATGTCCTGCTCTGTATGTGCTGTTGTAATAAACCACGCTTCATATTTAGAAGGTGCGAGATTAATGCCGCGCTCCAGCATCAGCTTGAAAAACGTAGCGAATGTTTCACCGTCACTGCGTTCTGCCTGATCGTAATTCTCTACTTTCTCATCAGAGAAGTAAACCGTCAGTGCACCCTTTAAGCGATTGACTGTTATTGTGATGCCATGGGTTTCTGCGTGTGCCAAAATGCCTTCCTCAAGCATAGCGCCAAGACGGTCAAGCTTTTCATACACGCCTTCTTCTTTCAGCACTTCCAGGCAAGCAATGCCAGATAAAATAGAAGCGGGGTTTCCGGCCATTGTTCCTGCCTGATATGCAGGGCCGAGCGGTGCGACTTGCTCCATAATTTCTTGTTTCCCGCCATAGGCTCCAATTGGAAGTCCGCCGCCAATAATTTTTCCGAGTGCAGTTAAATCCGGTTTAACCTGTAAAAGATCCTGAGCACCGCCATACATAAAGCGGAAAGCAGTAATGACTTCATCATAAATAACGAGGGCGCCCGCATTGTGTGTCAGTTCGTTTACTTGTTCTAAGAAACCTTCTTTTGGCTCAACGATACCGAAGTTGCCGACAATCGGTTCAACGAGAACCGCTGCGATTTCACTGCCCCATTTATCTAAGGCTGCTTTGTAGCTGTCAATATCATTAAATGGAACTGTAATGACCTCGTTTGCAATGCTTTTCGGTACACCGGCTGAGTCAGGTGTGCCCAGAGTAGACGGACCGGAGCCTGCCGCTACGAGCACAAGATCTGAATGGCCGTGATAACAGCCTGCAAATTTAATGATTTTGGTTCGGCCTGTGTAAGCACGAGCCACTCGGATGGTCGTCATCACAGCTTCTGTCCCTGAATTGACGAATCTTACTTTATCCATAGCAGGAATGGCTTCCTTCAGCATCTTTGCAAAAGTAACCTCATGTTTTGTCGGTGTTCCATATAATACACCGTTTTCTGCGGCTTTTTTAATCGCCTCTGTAATATGCGGGTGGGCATGTCCGGTGATGATTGGGCCGTAAGCCGCCAAATAATCAATGTATTTGTTTCCGTCGACGTCCCAAAAATAAGCGCCGTTTGCTTTCTCCATTGCAACAGGAGAACCCCCGCCAACTGCTTTATATGATCTTGAAGGGCTGTTTACACCGCCGACAATATGCTCTAATGCTTCACGGTGAAGTTCAACTGATTTTGTATACAAAAATAATAACCTCCTATATCTCCATGCGTCCCCTCTATTGTAGCATGCTTCGAGACAAGAACAACGGATTCAGACTCAAGATCAGGGGCCATGGTTGTAATCTGGACAAGAATTGGATACGCTTAATACAAAAACATTCGGAGGTAAAGAAATGACTATTGAAATCGGACAAAAAGTGCCTGATATTGAGTTGAAAGGTGATCATGGGGAGATAGTAAAATTATCGGATTATGAAGGGCAGTATATCGTCCTTTACTTTTATCCAAAAGACATGACACCGGGATGCACAACTGAAGCCTGCGATTTTCGTGACAGCCATGAAAACTTCGCTGAGCTGGATGCTGTGATTATCGGCGTTAGCCCGGACAGCGAGGAAAAACACGGGAAATTTAAAGAGAAGCACAATCTGCCGTTTTTGCTGCTTGTCGATGACGAACACAAGCTGGCGGAGGCATTTGATGTGTGGAAACTGAAGAAAAACTTCGGAAAAGAATATATGGGAATTGAACGCTCCACTTTTTTAATTGACAAAGATGGCCGGCTCATTAAAGAATGGAGAAAGGTAAAAGTGAAAGACCATGTAGCCGAAGCGCTCCAGACGCTGAAAGATATGTCGGAAAAGTAAAATTGTCAGTCAGCTTCATAATAGATGCTGCAACTTTTACCCTAATATCAATTGACAAATTATCGTAAAAAGAGGTACACTAATTATAAACATTATAATGTAAGAATCTTTTTTAGAAGAGAGGTGCATGACGGATGGCTGCACATGAACTAAAAGAAGCCTTAGAAACGTTGAAGGAAACCGGAGTTCGCATTACTCCTCAACGTCATGCGATTCTGGAATATCTCGTTAACTCTATGGCTCATCCAACAGCGGACGATATATATAAAGCTCTGGAAGGAAAATTTCCTAATATGAGCGTAGCGACGGTATATAACAACTTGCGTGTGTTCCGGGAATCCGGCCTGGTAAAAGAGCTCACATATGGCGATGCTTCTAGCAGATTTGATTTTGTTACATCCGATCACTATCACGCCATTTGTGAAAGCTGCGGTAAAATTGTGGACTTCCACTATCCCGGCCTTGACGAAGTGGAGCAGCTCGCTGCACATGTGACCGGCTTTAAAGTAAGCCACCACCGTTTAGAAATTTACGGCGTCTGCCAAGAGTGTTCAAAAAAAGAAAACCATTAAAATAAGCTGACCGCAAAACGGTCAGCTTATTTATTTCGTCATTTTCTTCTTATTATATGACTCGTCAAATTCTTTTCCTTCTAAGCTTTGATCTAAAGTCAGCGGCTCCCTGCAATGCATACACATATCTACTCTGCCTAAAACCTTGGTCTCTTTTTCACAGCCAGGGCAAATGACACGAACCGCTTTGGTCGAGAGCATGCCGATCCAAAAATAAACAACCGTACTGAGCCCGATGGATAAAAGCCCAAGTATCATAAACAAACTCGAAAGCAAAACGGACTCCTTAAAAAAAATCCCGATGTACATAATGATAAACCCAACGAAAACCAAACTTAACGCAAACGTTCTGATCTTATTAATTTTGCTGGAGTATTTCGCCATGTCCATCCCCCTCTGAATTAAATATAGCACAAACCCGATGGGATTTTCTTCATGTTTTCGTTTGAAATGGAATTTAAATATGGAGACTTGCTTTGAAATTGTTTATAATAGTTCAATGTGTTTAGAAAAAAGGAATTTCGATTTAACCATAGAATTGAATCAAATAGAGAATGAAAAAATTGAACAATTGCATTGGAGGAATAGTGATGGAAAATCTTCTCCGTCCAATTTATCAAGAAAGAGCAAGCCATCCGAATACATTGGCTGTTATTATGATTGAGAGAAGAAACAAAACATCTTCCCTGACAGATAACTTTGATGCCGCTTTGCTTGTCATTGTAAAGCAGTCTGATAAACCTGTTTTTATAAAGCATTATGAATTTGATCACAAAACAGCCTCTTTACATGTGATAACTGATGCTCAGGTTCAAGAATGGATTTTGCTAGGCACAAATAGAAGAATGATAGATTGGATTGTAAACGGAAGAGTCATGTTTGACCGCAATGAGTATATTGCTGAGCTTATCGACAGGCTTAATACTTTTCCGTTTGCAGAACGCAAACTGAAGATCGGCCTTGAATACGGCAAGTTAATTAGAAGATACGTTGAAGGAAAAGCTTTCTTTGAAGCCAATCAATTTTTAGATGCCTACAATGCGGTAGTTCATGCCCTGCATCATCTAGCACGTATTGAAGTAATCGACAGAGGATTCCACCCTGAAACCACTGTGTGGAGTCAAGTGCGTCAAATCGAGCCTCAAGTGTACAAATTATATTCCGAGCTGATTGAAAGTCACGAAAGCTTGGAAAAAAGGCTTGAATTATTATTCTTAGCAAATGATTTTCTGATTCATTCTAAAGCTGAGATTGGTTCAGCACATCTTTTCGAAGTCATGAAAGAAAAGGACATATGGCAATTTAGCGAGCTTCTTCAGCATCCTGACTTAATCCATTTCACTCAAGACCTTGGCGTCATGCTTGATTACCTGACGGAAAAAGGTCTTATCAGCGTGTGCCGAATGGAAACCAAAGGACAGTCTGTCTTTCATCGAGGATATTCTTTTAAAAAAGATGTTGACTCTGATTCGTGAGCATGGTATATTATTAAACGTCGCTGATGCGCTTCTGAAAAAATAAGCTCACAGCGGCGGAGAAATAAAATAAAAAACATTTGACAAAACAAAGTCGAAATGTTATACTGATAAAGTCACTTCTACAAGAAGTGCTGATGATCTTTGAAAACTAAACAAGACAAAACGTACCTGTTAATTCAAGTTTCAAATAAATCGCACAGCGATGTGCGTAGTCAGTCAAACTAAGGCCTGCACGATGCAGGTCACGCAGATGTTGCCACAGGATGTGGCGAACTTAATCTGT